>NZ_MZMV01000012.1 GCF_002210435.1 Micromonospora wenchangensis | reverse complement strand
CGTTGTCCACCGTGAGGTGTTGGTGATGCAGACCGTCTTCTCCGCCGTCCTGCCCGATGTCCCCGCCGCCGCCGCGATCTGGCTGATCCTGCTCGCCCTCGCCGCCGTCGCCGTCGCGGCCCTGGTGGTCCGGCCCGGCCGGCTCCGGCTGGCGGTGGCCGGCCGGTTCCGCGACGCCGCCCTGCCCGACGACCCGGAACGGACCGAACAGGACCGGGAGCACACCCGGTACGCCGAGGAGGTCGCCGTGGCGGCCGACCGGGCCGGCACCACCGCGAGCCGGCTGCGGGCCGAGTGGCTCGCCACACAGGACGAGGTCGAGTCCGCCTGGACGGCCCTGGAGGCGGCCGAGGCGCACCTGCGCCGGCTCGCCGCCGCCGCGGTGATGCCCCTGCCGCACACCGGCCAGACCCCCGCCGAGTACGCCGACCGGGAACGCTGGCTGCACCGGGCCGCCGAGGAGGCGCACCGGCGGGGTGAACTGTCGGACGATCAACTCGCCGACGTCCTCGCCCACCGGGCCGGCTGGGACCCGCGCCGGCACCCGGTGGAGCAGGAACTCGTGTTGCGCCGCGCGACCCGGGACCACCTGGCGGCCCGGCACCGGGCGGCGGTCGCCCGGGAGCAGGCGGCCTGGCGGGCCGCCGACCTGGCCGGCGCGGCGGCCCGCAGCCTGCGCGACGAGGCGTTCGCCGCGCGGGAGCGCCGCCCGGAGCGGGCCGAGTCGGTGCTGCCGATGCCGGAGGCACCCCGCCCGTCGACGGACAACACCCGGGAGAACCCGGTCGTGGCGCGCGGCCGGGCCGCCGTCGCCGCCTACTGACCCACTGACCCACCCCACGACGACGGCGTCGCCGACGCCGGGCCGCGCACACCGGCGGCGCGCCGCGCCCCGGGCGGCGGCGCGGCGGGCGGCGCTGGACTAGCGTTGCGGGCATGTCCCGGGAGATGTGGGCGCTCGTCGTGGTCGGTGCGATCCTGGCGCTGGCGACACTGGTCGGCGCGGTCCTGCTGGCGGTACGGGTGGTGCGCACCCGACGGCTGCTCGGCACGCTCGGCGTGAGCGGCAACGTGGCGTTCTACGGCGCGCTGATCTACACGATCTGCCCGGTCGACCTCCTGCCCGACCCGATCTACCTGGACGACATGGGCGTGCTGGCCGGCGTGTTGATCTACCTGACCCGCTTGGCCCACCGACGCCGGGCCGCCGGTCGCGGCCTGCCCGGTCAACCCGGCCGGACGGGTGTCCCGCCCGGTCCGGGCCAGTCCCGCCAGATCGTGTCATGATCGGGGCCGGGCCGGGCCCACGCCGGTCCTGGGACGGGGGACGGACATGGCCGGCAGGCATCGGTTGGACCCGTACGACGAGCGGGTCCTCACGTTCTGCCGTGAGCGGCACCTGGCCACGCTGACCACCCTGCGGCCCGACGGCACGCCGCACGTCGTACCGGTCGGGTTGACCTACGATCCGGCGGCCGGGCTGGCCCGGGTGATCACGTCCGCCGGTTCGGCCAAGGCCCGGTACGTCGCCGCCGCCGGTGCGGCGGGGGTCCCGGTGTCGGCCTGTCACCTCGACGGCCGCTGGTGGCTGACCATCGAGGGCCGGGCGGTGCTGCGGACCGACGCCGCCGCCGTCGCCGAGGCCGAACGCCGGTACGCCGAGCGCTACCGCCCGCCGCGCCCGAACCCGGAGCGGGTGGTCATCGAGATCGGGGTGACCCGCCTGCTCGGCTCCCTCCCGCCGCCCGCGTCCGAATAGGACGAACCGGCGCGACGGGCCGGCCGGCGCGCGCCGGACGGATCGCTCACCGCCGCCGACCGGCGGGCGGGTCGACCGGTGGCAGCTCATCGACGGTGGTGGGTTCGCGGGGCCGGCGGTGGGTACAGGCCCCGCCAGGAGCCGATCCGTCCGCAACCGGTAAGGGGCACCGAGATGAGCGACCTACAGGCCACCACGGCTCAGGACGTGGTGGACGTCCTGACCGCCGACCACCACGAGATCGAGGCGATCTTCGTGGAGCTGGAGAACCCGCAGGGCACCGCCGAACACCGCCGCCGGCTGGCCGACGTGCTGATCGCCGAGCTGGTCCGGCACGCGGTGGCCGAGGAGATGTACGTCTACCCGACCGCCCGGCGGGCCCTGCCCGACGGCGACCAGCTCGCCGAACACGAGATCGCCGAACACGCCGCCGCCGAGCGGACGCTGAAGGAACTGGAGCCGCTGGACCCGTCCGACGCCCGCTTCGAGCCGTTGATCAGCCACCTGGCGAAGACCATCCGGCACCACGTACGGGAGGAGGAGTCGGAGCTGTTCCCCCGGCTGCGGGCGGCGGTCGCCCACGAGGAGCTGGTGGAGCTGGCCGACCGGGTGCGGGCGGCGAAGGGGCACCTGCCGACCCGCCCCCATCCCGGCGCACCGGACCACCCACCGGCGAACCGGCTACTCAACCCCGGCACCGGGTTGGTCGACCGGATCCGGGACACGCTGAGCGGACGGCCGACCACCCGGGCCGAGCTGCACGACGGGCAGGACTGACCGTCGACGGTGGTCACCTCCGGGTAACCCGCCGGAGGTGACCACCGCGTCCGGTCACGGTTCCGGGGCGACCCGGCTGCCGTCCCCCGCGTCGGACACCACGATCGCCTCCATCGGGCAGGACTCGGCGGCGTCCAGCACCGCGTCCGCCGGTTCGATCCGTTCGGTCACCGGCCGGGACAACCCGTCCACCAGGACGAAGTGGGCCGGGGCGTAGCTCGCGCAGATCCCCGCCCCGATGCACCGGGTCGGATCCACGTGCACCCGCCAGCCGCTCTCCCCCATCTGCCCCATCCTTTCGCTACCAGCTCACGGGCAACGCCGTCAGGCCCCGGACCAACAGGCCCCTCTTCCAGGTCAGGGCCGCCGGAGGCTCCGCCAGCCGCAGGCCCGGGGTGCGGTTCAGCAGCGTCTCCAGGACCACCTGGAATTCCATCCGGGCCAGTTGGGCCCCGATGCAGTGGTGCGGGCCGTGCCCGAAGGCGAGGTGCGGGTTCGTCTCCCGGTCGAGGTCGAGGCGGTCGGCGTCGGGGAAGACGGTCTCGTCCCGGTTGGCCGAGGGAATGGAGGCCAACACCGGCTCACCGGCGCGGACCAGCACCCCGCCGAGCTCGACGTCCTCCAGGGCGTACCTGGCGAACACGGCGCTGGCACCGAGCGGGATGAAACGCAGCAGTTCCTCCACGGCGGACGGCACCAGCGACGGCTCGTCGACCAGCCGTTGCCAGACGTCCGGTTCGGTGAGCAGGACGTAGACCAGGTTGGGAATCTGGGTCACGGTGGTCTCGTGGCCGGCAGCCAGCAGCCCCGCCGCCAGGTGCACCACCTCGTTCTCGGTGAGCCGGTCGGCGTTCTCGTCGCGGGCCCGGACCATCGCCCCGATCAGGTCGTCGGTGGGGGTCACCCGCCGCTGGGCGATCAGCCCCGCCATGTACGACAGCAGTTGGTCGATGTAGCTCCGCGCGACCTCCGGCCGCAGCGAGGTGGTCGACACGATCGCCTCGGACCAGGTGTGGAACCGGTCCTGGTCGGCGACCGGCACCCCGAGCAGGTCGCAGATGACCCGGATCGGCAGCGGGGTGGCGACGTGGGCGACCAGGTCGGCCGGCGACCCGGCGGCGATCATCCCGGTCACCAGTTCGTCGGCCAGTTCCCGGGTACGCGGGCGCAGTTCCTCGACCCGCCGGGCGGTGAACGCCTTGGCCACCAACCGGCGCAACCGGCTGTGCTCGGGCGGGTCCATCCCGATGATGCCGACGTCCCACTGGTGGGGGAAGCTGCGTGGCTCGTCCCGGCCGACGGCGGCGGCCCGACTGAACCGGGGATCACCCAGCACGGTGCGCACGTCGGCGTGCCGGGTGGCGAGCCAGGCCGGCTCCCCGAACGGGAGTTGCACCCGGACCAGCGGCTCGTCGCGGCGCAGCCCGGCGAAGAGGGGGTCAATGTCGAGCCGGTACGGCTCGCTGAACGGATACGGCCGGGCGCTCGTGGTGTGCGTCGTCGTCTCGGTCACCGGGGATGCTCCCTCTCGTCGACGGCCTGCGCAGTCGCGGGCCGGTCCACCCACACGACCCGACGGTGAGTCATGTCATGACTGCGGATAGTAGCGAGAGTCCTCGATCCTTACCAGAGGTGACCAGACCTTGACACGACGATGCCGGGCCACCCCGTTCGGGTGACCCGGCAGTCGGAACGGCTCAGCGACCCTGGTCGCCCTCACCGGTGCGCGCCTGCGCCGCGTCGACACCCTTGTCGATCTGCTCGTCGTACCTGCCGCCGGTCCGCTTGTCGGCGTAGTCGCCGGCCTTGTCCAGGCCCTGGTCGACCTGCTTGTCGTGCTTGTCCGCGAAGTCCTTGGCCTTGTTCATGAAGTCGCTCATCGTGTCCCTCCTCATCCTCGACCTGCTGCGTTCCCCGCCCGCCCGACCGCAAACGCCGCAGCGCGCCCCGGGGCGGCGGCAGCGGGCGGGCCGGGGCGTCGTCCTGCGGGCGGCACCGTCCGGCAACGACCGTCCTGAACGGAACCCGGTGGCCGGCACGGCGTTGAGCCACCGGGTGTCACGGTCGACCCGGTCGGGTATCGACCCCGCCGAGACCGAGGAGGAACCGACGTGGCCGAGGACGGTGCCGGGCGTACGCCCGAGGTGACGGCTGCGGGCGCCCGCCCCAGCCCACGGCAGGCCTGGGCGGCGCTGCCCTGGCTGGTCCGTACGGCGGTGGTGTGGAGCGCCTGCCTGGTGGTCGTGGTGTTCGGCTGCTACCTGCTGGGCCGGGTGGCGGTGCTGCTCGCGCCGCTGGCGATCGCGGTGGCGGTCACCTTCTTCCTCACCGCGCTGCTCGACCCGGTGCTGTTGGCCCTGCGCCGGCTGCGGGTACCGGCCGCGCCCGCCGCGCTGCTGAGCGTCCTGCTGCTGCTCGGGGTGCTGGTCGGCGTGGGGGTGCTGGTGTGGAACCTGACGGCCGCCCAGTTCGGCGAGCTGAGCCAGCAGCTCGACGAGGGGCTGCAACGCTCCCGGGACTTCGTCACCGAGACCCTGCCCGTCAGTGACACCCAACTCGACAAGCTGATCGGGCAGGTCCGCGACGGGCTGGGCGGCAGCACCCCCGACCCGGTCGGCGGGGCCCGTACGGCGGCCGAGGCGCTCGGTTCCACCCTGCTCGCCCTGGTGCTGCTGTTCTTCCTGCTCAAGGACGGCCGGTCGATGTGGCACTGGGTGCTGCGCCGGATGACCGGGCCGAACCGTACGGTGGCCGCCGAGGCGGGCCGGGTCGGCTGGCGCACCCTCGGCTCGTACAGCCGGGGCACGATGATCATCGCGGCCATCGACGCGATCGGGATCGGGCTGGCGCTGGTGCTGCTCGGGGTGCCGTTGGCGCTGCCGCTGGCCCTGATCACCTTCCTCGGCGGGTTCGTGCCGATCATCGGGGCGACGGTGGCCGGAGCGGTCGCCGTCCTGGTGGCGTTGGCCGCGAACGGGCCGACCACGGCGCTGCTGGTGCTGGCTGCGGTGATCGCCGTCCAGCAGGTCGAGGGCAACCTGCTGGAACCGTTGATCATGAAGCGGCAGGTGCAGTTGCACCCGGCGGTGATCCTGGTGGTGGTCACGGCGGGCACGCTGATCGCCGGCATCGCCGGGGCCTTCGTGTCGGTGCCGATCGCGGCGGTCGCCTACCGGGTGGTCGACACCGTCCAGCGGCACCGGGAGCAGGTCGCCTCGGCACCACCGGCCGACCGCCCCCACCACCGCCGCGACGAACGCCCCGCCACCCCGGCCTGACCCGTCGTCCGTCCGTCCGCCAAGATCGTCGCACGGGGGGCGATGTTGCGGTATCCGAGCGCTCGGATACCGCAAGATCGCCCCCCGTGCGCATCGCCCTGCCGGGACGGTCAGGCCGGGACCGGGAGGTGGTGGGTGAACCAGTCGGCGGCGGCGTCGGCCACCTGGTCGAGCGTGCCGGGCTCCTCGAAGAGGTGACCCGCACCGGGCACCACGCGCAGTTCGCGCGGGGCGGCGAGCACCTCGGCGGCCTGCTCGTTCATCGTGATCACCTGATCGTCGAGGCCGCCCACCAGCAGCAGCGTCGGAGCGCGTACCCCGGACAGGGCGGGGCCGGCCAGATCCGGCCGGCCGCCCCGGGACACCACGGCGGCGACCCGCTGCGGGCGGGCGGCGGCGGCCACCAGGGCGGCGGCGGCCCCGGTGCTCGCCCCGAACAGGCCGACCGGCAGCCGGCCCAGCGTGGGCTCGGCGGCGAGCCAGTCGAGGGTGCCGGTGAGCCGGTCGGCCAGCAGGTCGATGTCGAAGCGCCACTGCGCGGTCCGGGCGTCGACCGCGTCCTCCTCGGCGGTGAGCAGGTCCACCAGCACGGTCACCAACCGGCGACGCTGGAGCACCCGGGCCACCGCCACGTTGCGCGGGCTGTGTCGGGAGCTGCCGCTGCCGTGGGCGAAGAGCACCACCCCCGTCGCGTCGTCCGGCCCGTCGACGTCCGCCGGCAGCCTGACCTCCCCCAGCGACACCGTCGCCTCGGCGCGTACCCCCATGGTGGTTGCCCCTTCCCGCTCGCCGGCCGGTGGCGGTTACCCGCCCGGGGGCCGCTCTCACCCGTTGCCTTGACACCGGCGACAAGGTCTAGCGTGACGCCGGGAGACGCCGCCGGGGAGGTCGGGATGCTGATCGGCGAACTGGCGCAGCGGGCCGGCACGAGCACCCGCACGCTGCGGTACTACGAGACACACGGGTTGGTCCGGCCGCGCCGCTCGGCCAACGGCTACCGGGTGTACGACGAGGCCGAACTGCGGGTGGTGCACGAGATCCGGGCGCTGCTGGCGGTCGGCTTCGGCCTCGACGACATCCGGCCCTTCGTGGCCTGCCTGCGGGCCGGTCACGCCTCCGGGGACGTCTGCCCCGACTCGGTGGCGGTGCTGCGCCGCAAGCTGGCCGAGGTGGACGCCTACCTCGACCGGCTCGGCACGGTCCGCCGCCGGCTGCACGACCAGCTCACCCAGGCCATCGCACAACGGGAGGAAACATGCCTCAGGACACGGCAGCGCACCGGTTGACCGCGGTCACCGACGCCACCTTCGCCGACACGGTGCTGGCCGCCGACCGGCCGGTGGTGGTCGACTTCTGGGCGGACTGGTGCCCGCCCTGCGTGGGCACCTCCCGGCACCTCGCCGAGCTGGCCGGGGAGTTCGGCGACCGGCTGCGGGTGGTCGCCCTGGACACCGACGCGAACCCCGCCACCACCCGGGCGTACGGGGTGATGTCGCTGCCCACCATGCTGGTGTTCGTCGGCGGGCAGGTGGCCGGCTCGATCGTCGGCGCCCGCCCGAAGAACCACCTGCGCCTCGCCTTCGCCCGCCACCTCGACACCTGACCGGCCCCGCCCGGCACCGGTTTGCGGGGGTTTCCGGCGGGAACACGCGCGGGACACCGGCGCAGCCGCGCCCCGCACGGATCACGAGGTTCGCCATGGCCAAGCGGAAGGCACGTCAGCAGACCCGGACCATCGAGCAGGACCGCCCCGAACCGGACACCGGGCACGAGCCCGACTGGGCGGACGAGGCGGCGCAGGCGCGTACCCCCGAGGACCCTCGGGCGGTCGCCCCGCGCGACGCCGGCGGCCGTCCCTCCAACGGCCCCCAGTTCTGACCCGCCGATCAGTTACGGGCGCAGGGTCGTCGTCGCGGCCGCGACGACGACCCTGCGGCGGGGTCAGCCGGGGGACTCGGGCAGGCGCAGCAGCGGGGCCCGGCCGGGCGGCTGTTCCGGTGCCGGGCCGTTCCCGTGGCGCTGCGGCACCGGCACGGTCACCGGGGCGGCGGAGGTCACCCGGACGGTCTCGCCGTGGTGCCGCAGCTCCACCACCGTGTCCGGACCCCCGTTACGCAGCGAGTACGTCGTCTGGTGCGGCCGGACGTCCACCCGCAGCCGCATCCCCCGCCACTGCAACGAGAACTCCAACCGGCTCAACCGGCTGGACAGCCGGGGGGCGAACGACAGCTCGCCGTCGTGGTCGCGCAGCCCGCCGAACCCGGCCACCAACGCGATCCAGGCCCCCGCCAGCGACGCCATGTGCACGCCGTCGCGGGTGTTCTCGTTGAGGTCGTGCAGGTCCATCAGCGCGGCTTCCCGCAGGTAGCTGTGCGCCAGCTCGGGGTGGCCCACCTCGGCCGCGAGCACCGCCTGGGTGCACGCCGACAGGGACGAGTCCCGCACGGTACGCCGCTCGTAGTAGAGGAAGTTGCGCAGCTTCTGCGGTTCGGTGAAGGCGTCCCCCCGCCAGTGCATGGCCAGCACCAGGTCGGCCTGCTTGACCACCTGCTTGCGGTACAGGTCGAAGTACGGGTAGTGCAGCAGCAGCGGGTACTTCTCGGTCGGGGTGTGCGCGAAGTCCCACTCCTGGAGCCGGGTGAATCCCTCCACCTGCTCGTGCACGTCGAGATCCTCGTCGTACGGGATGTGCATGGCGGTGGCGGCGTCCCGCCACTCGGCCGCCTCCTCCTCGGACACCCCGAGGTCGAGGGCCTCGTCGCGCAGGCGCATCGCGCAGTCGGCGGCGGTGAGCAGGTTCCGCTGCGCCATCAGGTTGGTGTAGATGTTGTCGTTCTTGACGGCGGTGTACTCGTCGGGGCCGGTCACCCCGTCGATGTGGAACCGGCCGTACCGGTCGTGGTGGCCCAGCGAACGCCACAGCCGGGCCGTCTCCACCAGCAGTTCCAGGCCGATGTCCCGTTCGAGCTGCTCGTCGCCGGTGACCAGGACGTAGCGGCGCAACGCGTCGGCGATGTCGGCGGCGATGTGGAAGGCGGCGGTGCCGGCCGGCCAGTACGCCGACGACTCCGGCCCCTCGATCGTGCGCCACGGGAACGCCGCGCCGGCCAGGTTCAACATCCGGGCCCGCTCCCGGGCCTGCTCCAGGGTGGCGTGCCGCCAGTACAGGGCGTCGCGGACCGCGCCCGGCTGGGTGTACGTCAACACCGGCAGCACGAACATCTCGGTGTCCCAGAACGCGTGCCCGTCGTAGCCGGGACCGGTCAGCCCCTTGGCGGAGATCGGCCGGCGTTCGGCCCGCGCCCCGGCCTGGAGCACGTGGAACAGTCCGAACCGGACGGCCTGCTGCACCTCCGGGTCCCCCTCGACCCGGACGTCGGCGGCGTCCCAGAACCCGTCGAGGTATTCGCGCTGCTCCCGGTGCAGCCCGTCCCAGCCGGTCAGCCGGGCGGCGGCGAGCGCCGCGCCGACCTGGTCACGCAGCGCGGGCAGCGAGCGTCGGCTGGACCAGCCGTACGCGAGGTACTTGACCACCCGTATCGTCTCGCCGGGCTGGAGCACGCAGCCGATGGTGGTCCGGACCCAGTCCTCGTACCCCTCGGATTCGAGGGTGGTCCGGCCCGGGGCGTCCACGTCGTGGCCCATGCCGGCGGCCACCCGCAGCCCGCTGACCTTGGTGCGGTGGATGAGCAGCCCGCCGTCGTCGGTGGTCAGCTCCTCCTCGGCCTGCAACGGCGACTCCAGCACGGCGGCGACCCGGGGGTCGCGGCTCTGCGCCGGCAGGTTCTCGTTGGCGACCAGCTCGGACTGGAGGATCAGCCGCAGCGGGCCGCTGACCGCCTCCACCTCGTAGTGGATCGCGGCGACCGACCGTTGGGTGAAGGAGACCAGCCGGGTGCTGCGGACCTTCACCTCCCGGCCGGCGGGCGAGCGCCAGTGCATCTCCCGGTGCAGGGTGCCGGCCCGCAGGTCGAGGACCCGTTCGTGGCTGAGCAGCTCGCCGTAGCGCAGGTCGAGCGGTTCGTCGTCGACGAGCAGCCGGATCAGCTTGCCGTTGGTGACGTTGACGATGGTCTGCCCCGACTCGGGGAACCCGAACCCGGCCTCCGCGTACGGCAGCGGACGCAGCTCGTAGAACGAGTTGAGGTAGGTGCCGGGCAGGCCGTGCGGTTCGCCCTCGTCGAGGTTGCCGCGCAGCCCGATGTGGCCGTTGGAGAGCGCGAACACCGACTCGGACTGGGCCAGCACGTCCATGTCGAGGCGGGTCTCCCGGATGTGCCACGGCTCGACCGGGTAGGCGCGTTCCCGGATCATGCGGCCGGCCCGCCCAGCAGCTCGGCGAGGTCGGTGACCACCACGTCGGCGCCGTGGGCGCGCAGCTCGTCGGCCTGGCCGGCCCGGTCCACGCCGATCACGTGGCCGAAGCCGCCGGCCCGGCCGGCGGCCACCCCGGCCAGCGCGTCCTCGAACACGGCGGCGTCGGCGGGGGCCACCCCGAGCAGTTCGGCGGCGGCGAGAAAGGTGTCGGGGTGCGGTTTGCCGCGCAGCCCCTCGGCGCGGGCGACCAGCCCGTCGACGCGTACCTCCAGCAGCGGTTCCAGGCCGGCGGCGGCGACCACGTCGCGGCAGTTGGCGCTGGCCGAGACGACCGCGCGGCGCAGCCCGGCCCGCTCGGCCGCCTTCAGGTAGGCCACCGACCCGGGGTACGCCTCGACGCCGTCGTGGTGGATCCGGTCGAGCAGGACGACGTTCTTGCGGTTGCCGACCCCGTTGACGGTCTCCGCGCCGGGCGGGTCGTCGGGGCTTCCCTCGGGCAGGGTGATGCCCCGGGAGGCGAGGAAGGAACGCACCCCGTCGGCGCGCGGTTTCCCGTCGACGTAGCGGTGGTAGTCCGGGCCGGGGTCGAACGGCCGGAACGGTTCGCCGCTGGCCTCGGCGTGCCGGCGCAGCAGGTCGTCGAAGGTCTGTTTCCAGGCGGCGTTGTGCACCTTGGCGGTCTGGGTCAGCACGCCGTCGAGGTCGAAGAGGCAGGCGGTCACATGAGCAGGTAGGCCCAGCACGCTACGAATCTATCCACCGCCCCACCCGGGCAAACCCCCGCCACGCGGGTCAGCGGTCGGGGCGCAGCGTCCACAGGACGGTCATGGTGGCGGTGACGGTGCCGTCGCCGGTGCCGATCTCCACCGCCACCGGGAACTCGGGGCGCTGGCCGGCGTCCAGCTCGGCGAGCACCTCGGCCGGGGGACGGCCGAGCCGTGCGGTGGCCCGCACCTCGCCCATCGCCACCCGCCGGTACGCGATGTCGGCCCGGACCGCGAGCGGCACCGCACGGTCGAGCACCTGCCCGAACGCGGCCATCACCACCGCGCCGGAGGCGGTCTCGCCGAGGGTGAACATGGCGCCGGCGTGTGGGCCGCCGACGTGGTTGTGGGTGGCCGGCGAGTCGGGCAGCCGGACGACCGCCCTTACCCCGCCCTCGGCCTCGGGCGCGACCTCGACGATGTCGAGCGCGAGTGTGCGGGCGAACGGCACGGCCCGGAGGACCTCGGCCGCCACCTGGCGCGAGTCGATGAACATGCCCCGACGTTACTAGTCGGTAACTTTATGGACAAGGCCACCGGGCCGCGCTCCGGCGTGCGGCGCGGGAAGGCCACCCGGGGCGGAGGGCCGGCCGACCGGCCGGCGCACCCCGCCGCGCTCGGGAGAGGTGGCGTCAGCTGGCGTTGTAGCAGTAGAACTGCACGCTGGCGGTGTAGTAGTAGTCGCTGATCTTCGTGCTGGTGCTGAAGATGGTGTGGCAGTCGATGATGGGGTTGAAGCCGCCCAACTGGGCCTTCCACTTGGCGTCGTTCTCCGCCGACCAGACGGCGAACGTGGACGAGGAGCCCGACCCGTAACCCGAGTAGTAGCCGACCCCGTTGGCGACGGCGGACGCGGGGGCCGCACCGGCCAGCAGGGTCACCGCGGTCGCGCCGGTGACGGCGGTGGCCGCGAGAATCTTGTGGATCACGCGCATGACAGCTCCGTTCTGCGTGGAGGGGTTCCCTCGAACCTCACACAGACACCGAGAGTAGGCAATCGATTACCGAATAGTCGACAACCGATTGACGGCACGGGCCGGTTCCGTCCGGCAGGCCCCGGCCCGACGGAACCGGGCACCGAGCCGGTCCCGCCCCGCCGACCGTGCGTGCGTGCGACGGCACCCACCACCGGACGGGTCAGCGCCAGCCGACGTCGATCCGGTCGCCGCGTTCGTCGAAGAAGTGCAGGGCGTCCATCCGGACCGCGACCGCCATCGGGTGCCCCGCCGAGATCGCCGGGTACGGGGCCAGCCGGACCGCCAGTTCGGCCGGGCGGCGGTGGTGCCGGCCGGGGTCGTTGAGCACACTGCCGCGGTTACCGCCGGGCGTCGGGTTGGGCTCCTCCGGTTCGCCGGCCCGTCCGGTGAGGCGGGACATGACCTGGCCGAACCGGCGCAGCCCGCGCTGGCCGGGGACCGCGTCGTCGGCGGGGGCGCTCATCTCGTCGACCATGATGGCGGTGGCGCCGATGTCGAGGAAGGCCAGCGACTCGTGCCCGTGGTGCTCCAGGTAACGCACCCGGCCCTGGAGGACGTCGCCGGGGGTGTCCGGGGCGACCGGGGTGAGCGCCTCGGCCCGCATCCCGACCACGATCCGCTCGCCGTGGTAGTGCGCCACCGCCCGGCTGCGGATGTCGTCCCACGGCAGGTAGAGCGCCTGGTCACCGAGGGTCAGCGTGACGTACCGGTCGAGGTGGACGTAGACCGACGCCTCCAGCAGGTTCATCCGGGGGCTGCCGAGGAACGCCGCGACGTAGAGGGTCGCCGGCCGGCCGTACACCTGGGTGGGGGTGCCGACGTCCTGGAGCACGCCCTTGCGCATGATGGCCACCCGGTCGGCCATGGTCAGCGCCTCGGCCTGGTCGTGGGTGACGTAGATGGTGGTGACGCCCAGCTCGCGGGTCAGCGCGGAGATCTCGGCGCGCAGCTCGGCGCGCAGCCCGCTGTCCAGGTTGGACAGCGGCTCGTCCATCAGGAACAGCCCCGGCCGGCGGACGATCGCCCGCCCCATCGCGACCCGCTGCCGCTGGCCGCCGGAGAGCTGGCTCGGTTTGCGGCCGAGCACGTCGCCGATGCCGAGCGCGCTGGCCACGTCCTGGACCCGCTCACCCCGGGGCACCGGCTCGACCCCGGACAGCTTGAGCGGGAAGCCGATGTTGTCACCGACGGACATGTGCGGATAGAGCGCGAAGTCCTGGAACACCATGGCGATCTTCCGGTCGCGCGGCGGCAGGTCGTTGGCGACCTCACCGTCGAGCATCACCGCGCCGGAGGTCGGCTCGGCCAGCCCCGCGATCATCCGCAACACGGTCGACTTCCCGCAACCGGACGGGCCCAGCAGGACCATGAACTCACCGTCGACGACGTCGAGACTGACGTTGTCGACGGCAATTGTCCCGTCCGGGAATACCTTTGTGACGTCCTTCAGCGCGACGGTGGTCACCGTCTCCTCCCCCAGCTTGGCCGAACCCCGGGGTTGACTGTGACGAGCATCATCGGGTTAGCACATCGGGTAAACGTGCCATGTTCGGCTGATGACAGCCCTATTACGGCCCAGTACGGCGATCCGCCCGGATCCTCACCCTGATTCGCCGAGGAACACCCGCCGGACCACCCGTTCCGCCGCGTGCCCGTCGTCCCAGCCGCAGAACCGCTCCCGGAACGCCCGCCGGGCCCGCTCGGCCGACGCCCCGGTCACCGCGCCGGAGCGGAACACCTCCCGCAGCTCCTCGAAGGTCAGCGCGACCGCGCCCGGCGGCTCGGCGGTCACGTCGAAGTAGACCCCCCGGGCCAACCGGTAGGCGTCGTGGTCCGGCGCGTAGATCACGATCGGCCGGTCCAGCACCGCGTAGTCGAACATCGCCGACGAGTAGTCGGTGACCAGCACGTCGGCGGCCAGGTAGAGGTCCTCGACGGTGCCGACGTCGCTGACGTCGACCACCCGCCCCCCGGCCCGCCGCCGGACCCGGCCCTCCCGGTCGTGGAAGTAGTGGCTGCGCACCAGCAACCGGCCCGCCGGCCCGAGCACGTCCAGCAGCCGGTACGGGTCGAACGGCGGCCGGTAGCCGGGCAGGTGCTCGCGGTGGGTCGGCGCGTAGAGCACCACCCGCTCGTCCGGGGCGATCCCGAGCCCGGCCCGGACCGCGCGCACCTCCTCGGCGGTGGCCGTGACCAGCCGGTCGTTGCGCGGATAGCCCACCTCCAGCCGGACGTAGTCCGCCGGGTAGGCGCGGTCCCACATCTGGGTGGAGAACGCGTTGGAGGTGATGCTGTAGTCCCAGCGGTCCACCCGCCGCAGCAACCCGGCGAAGTCCATCCCGACCGCGCCGAGCGGGTACCGCTGCTGGTCCAGACCCATCACCTTGACCGGGGTGCCGTGGTGGGTCTGCACGTGCACCTGGCCGGGACGCTTGCGCACGAAGTCCGGGAAGTTGACGTTGTTGACCAGCCAGCGGGCCCGCGCCAGCGCCCGCTGGGCGTCGCGGGTGCCGGCGACGACGTACTCGGTGCCGGGCGGGAGGGTGTCGACCCGGTCCCGGCGGACGATCCACACCCCCCGGACCTGCGGGGCGAGCCGGCGGGCGGCGGCGTGCACCGCCGCCGGGTTGCAGGCGTAGCCGCGGTACCAGTAGGCGGCGTAGACGGCGAGCGTCGGGTCGATCGGCCGGCGCAGTTCGGCCCGGTAGTACTCGTGCAGCAACGCGTCCCGGGCCAGCCGGGCGGTGCGCCGGGCCACCGGCCGGACCCGCCGGCCGGTCACCCGGGCGGTCTCCCGGGCCTGGCTGGCGGCGCGCAACGCGCTGAAGGTGTGCCACCGGCCGGCGGCGACCAGCCGGTGCTTGAGCCCGTCCCCGCCGTCCGGCACCGGGTAGCCGCCGGGCGGGCGGAAGCGCCTGTGGTCGGCGGTGATCCGCCGGAAGAACGCCTGCCGCAGCGCGGGGGCGATCCGGTCGCCGTTGCCGAGCACGGTCAGGTAGTGCCAGATCATCCGCTCGAACACCACCGGGCGCAGGCCGGCCAGGTCGGGCCGACCGTCGAGAAAGGCGAACACCCGGTGCCACTGCTCGAAGACCTCGAAGTGCCGGTCGTCGAGGGTCCGGGTGATCGCGCCGGCCCGACGCTGGCGGTAGTGCACGCAGACCCGGTCGAGCACGCCGATCCGCCCGGCGGCCAGCAGCACCGGGTAGCTGAACGCGACGTCCTCGTACCAGCCGGGGGCGAAGCGCAGCCCGAGGCCGGTCAGGAACTCCCGGCGGACCACCCGGTTCCAGGCGGTGTGCAGCAGGCGCAGCGTCTCGGGGCGCTCCGCCAGCCGGAACGTCGCCGCGCCTGGCGGATCGGGGAAGACCTCCGGCAGTGCGCTGCGGGTGGCGTGCTCGTCCCAGTGCACCCGGACGTGGTCGACCAGCAGCACGTCCGGGCGGGTGGCGGTGAGCCGGTCGGCGACCTCGGGCAGGCAGTCGGGGGCGAGCCGGTCGTCGCCGTCGAGGAACCAGACGTACTCGCCGGTGGCCCGGTCCAGCCCGGCGTTGCGGGCCGGACCGAGCCCGACGTTGCGTGGCAGGCGTACCGGGTGGACCCGGGGGTCACGGGCGGCGTACTCGTCGAGGATGTCGCCGCAGGCGTCCGGGGAGGCGTCGTCGACCCCGATCACCTCGATGTCCCGGTACGGCTGGCCGAGCAGCGAGTCCAGGCACTCGCGCAGGTAGCCCTGCACCCGGAAGGCCGGTACGACGAAGCTGATCAGCGTCATCCGCCCCGCCCCCGTCGTCAGCCCGGCGAGGCACCCCGCACGGGTACGGCCGCCGCCCGGCCCGCGCGGGCTGGCAGGACGACCCAGGCCAGCACGACACTCGCCACGAAAACCATCAGAAGGTACGTACCGATTGTAGCCATGGCAGGGGCGGCAAATCCGGCGATCGCCGCCACCGCCAGCAGCACCGAACGGCCCTCCCAGCCCAGCGTCCAGGCGTGCAACGGCGGGGCCGCCTGCCGCTTCTCCAACCGGGCGGTCAGGTCGTAGTGGTGCACGGTCAGCACGAAGACGTACCCGAAGACCAGCCACGGCGGCACCCCGCCGACCACCCCGACCACGGCGGCGAACAGGTACTCGCCGGCCCGCAGCGCCGCCGGCACCAGCCAGTCCAGCGGCCCGTTGTGCGCCGCCCCCGCGCCCAGCCCGGCCACCAGCAGCACCACCAGCGCCACCGGCAGCCACCAGCGCAGACCACCCGGATCGCCGTCACCGGCCGACCGGAACAGCCCCACCACCAGCAGCACCGCCGGCCCGAGCGCCCCGAGCACCGCCAGCGTCAACGGGCCCATCGGCCGGACCACCGGCAGCCGGGCCGCCACCGGCCCGTCGTCGCGGTGCAACGTCGCGTCGACGGTGTCCAGCACCGGCACCCACATCCAGCGCGCCCGCAGGGTCCGCAACGCGCCCGTGTAACCGAACGCCAGCACCCCCCACACCAGCACCGAGACCAGGCTGACCAGCGGCCCGAACAGCGCGGCGGTGACCGCGATCAACGCCCACCGCTCGCCGATCGGGAAGACCACCGTCCGCTTCAGCCAGTACGACACCGAGCCGGTGTCCGCCTGCACCCGGGTCGAGGCGGCGTTCAGCTTGCCGCCGATCCCCCCGGCGGCCGGGCCGGCCGGGCGGGGACGCCGGGCCGCCTCGTCGTGCAGCACCCCGTACCAGGCGTCGGTCATGTGCCTGACGGTCTGCAGGGTCATCGCGGCGACGGCCAGCGCCCAGCCGTAGCGGAACCCGGCGTGCGTCGCGCCGTAGCCCAGCCCGGCGTAGACCAGGTACTCCTTGGCCCGGTCGGCCATCGTGTCCAGCCAGCCGCCCCAGGCGCTGAAGTGCCTGGTGTAGCGGGCCAACTGCCCGTCCACGCAGTCCAGCACGAACCCCAGGTAGAGCAGGACCGCGCCGGCCACCAGGGCGGGCCGCCCGCCGGCACCGAAGAGCACCGCCGCGACCACCGCGAACAGCACCGAGATCATGGTGACCCCGGTCGGCGTCAGGCCCAGCCGGGCACACACCTTCGTCACGTACGGCGACCAGGTGCTGACGAAGTAGGTGGTGAAGAAGTCGTCCCGTTCCTTCACCGACAGCCGCAGCTGCGCCCGGTCCTCGTCCACCCCGGCCAGGGCCGCCTCGGCGGCGGCCAGCCCGGCCGGATCGGCCACCCGGTGCGCCACGAGCAGGCGTACCCGGTGGGCGAAGGTCAGGGTGCCGAGGTCGGCCAGCGCGGCGAACAGCCGGTCCACCGCGGCACCGGCCGCCGGGGCGACGGCCGCCGAGCGGGCGGCGGCGGCCAGCGCCGGCAGGTCGTCCGCGCCGACCCGCAGCGCGCCGCCGAAGACGCCGGTGGCGTCGGGCAGCTCCGGGCCGGCGTCGACCACCTGCCCGCGCTCCTCGCGGACCAGCGTCGCGTCGGCGGCCGGCGGGTCGGTGAGCACCAGGGCCACCGTCGGACCGACCGGGCTGGTGGCCAGGTGCCGCAGTACGGCCGTGTGCGCGACCAGGTCGCCCCCGGTGACCAGGACCGGGCCGGTGACGGTGTCCACCAGGGCGGCCAGCGCGGGCAGGTCGGTGACGGTGTGCACCCGGTCCGCCCCGGCCCGGCGCAACTGCCCGGTGAGCCGGTCGGCAAGCGGTTCGCCCGTGCCGGTGGGCAGCCCCGCGGCCGGCGCACCGGCGGCGAGCACGATCGCCACGGTCATCGCGGCACCGCGGCGTGGTACGCGTCGAGCGCCTCGGCGACCGTCCCGTCCACGGTCAGCCGCCCCCCGTCGAGGTAGAGCCCCCGACGGCAGAACCGGGTCAGGTCCTTCTCGTTGTGTGACACCAGCACCAAGGTGCGCCCCTCCGCGAGCAGTCGGTCGATCGTCGAGTAACACTTCTGGCGGAACTCCGCGTCGCCCACCGCGGTCACCTCGTCCATCAGCAGGATCGGGTGCGGCAGGTGCGAGATGATCGCGAACCCGAGCCGCACCTTCATCCCCGACGAGTAGTGCCGCACCGAGGTGTCGATGGCCCGTTCCACCTGCTCACCGGCGAACCCGACGATGTCGTCGAAGTGCCGCCGCAGGTAGCCCGTGGAGAGTCCGTGCAGCCCGCCGACCAGGTAGAGGTTCTCCCGGCCGGTCAGGTCGTTGGAGAAGCCGGCGGAGAGTTCCAGCAGCGGCGCGACGTCGCCGGAGACGGTGATCCGCCCCTCGTCGGGGATGAGCACCCCGGCGATCAGCCGCAGCAGGGTGCTCTTGCCGGTGCCGTTGCGCCCGATCACGCCGAGCGTGTCGCCCGGCGCGACGGTGAACGAGACGTCCCGCAGCGGCCAGAACTGGCCGGTGGCGGCCCGGCCGCCCCGGTGGATGAACAGTTCCCGCAGCCGTAGCTGCCGACGCCGGTTGCGGACGAACCGGATGCCGAGCCCCTGTGCCTCGATGATCGGCGGCACCTACAGTTCCTTCAGCACGGCCGGTTCGAGCCGGCGGAACGCCCACCAGCCGGCGGCCAGCACCAGCAGGCTCCCGGCGATCGTGGTGGTCAGCAGCCGGGCGTCGGGGAACTCGTCCGGGTACCAGATGGCGTGCTGGAGCTGGAAGATGCCGACCAGCGGGTTCAGCTCGTACGCCACCTTCACCCAACCCGGCATGCCCGACTCCCGGACCAGGCTCAACGGGTAGATGATCGGGGTGGCGTAGAACAGCACCCGGATGACCAGCCGCATGAACCGCTCCACGTCGCGCATCAGCACGTTCACCGCCGACAGCAGCAGGGCCAGCCCGACCAGCAGGGTGCCCTGCACGGCGACGGCCAGCGGCAGGCTCAGCAGCGACCAGCCCAGCGTGATCCGGCCGTTGGCGGCGTAGACGACGGCGACGGCCAGCAGGATCGGCAGGCCGGCGACGTACTCGGCGAACCGGCCGGTGACCCGGCCGATCGGGAAGACCTGCCGGGGCACGTTCATCGTGGTGATCAGGCGGGACTGCCCGGTCAGCGCGTTGGTCGCCTCGCTCAGCGCCGAACTCGTCCACATCCAGGCGAAGATGCCGGTGATCAGGAACAGCGGGTACGACCCGGCGGCCTCGCCGAGGTGCCGGTTGGTCGGCCCGGAGTAGAGCACCCCGAAGACGAAGAAGTAGATCGCGCCCATTCCCAGCGGCTCGATCAGCGACCAGAGGTAACCGAGCACGGACTGCTGGTACTTCACCGCGAGATCGCGTCTGACCAGGATGCGCAGTGAGTTGCGGTGCGACCACAACGCCGTGACGCCTGCGGTCACCGTCGCCTCCCGCCTGACAACAACGGACGACAGGTTAGCAGTCGGTGAACGAACGCCCCTCAGCACTCGATCACGTTGACGGCCAGGCCGCCGCGTGCCGTCTCCTTGTACTTGACCTTCATGTCCGCCCCGGTCTCGCGCATGGTCTTGATGACCTTGTCGAGCGAGACGTGGTGCACCCCGTCGCCGCGCAGCGCGAGCCGGGCCGCCGTGATCGCCTTGATGCTAGCCACCGCGTTGCGCTCGATGCAGGGGATCTGCACCAGCCCCCCGACCGGGTCGCAGGTCAACCCCAGGTTGTGCTCCATGCCGATCTCGGCGGCGTTCTCCACCTGCTCGGGGGTGCCGCCCAGCGCCTCGGCCAGCCCGGCGGCGGCCATCGAGCACGCCGACCCGACCTCGCCCTGGCAGCCCACCTCGGCCCCGGAGATGGAGGCGTTCTCCTTGAACAGCACCCCGATCGCCCCGGCGGCCAGCAGGAACCGCACCACCCCCTCGTCGGAGGCGTCCGGCACGAACCGGGTGTAGTAGTGCAGCACCGCCGGGATGATCCCGGCCGCGCCGTTCGTCGGGGCGGTCACCACCCGGCCGCCGGCGGCGTTCTCCTCGTTGACCGCGAGCGCGAACAGGGTCACCCAGTCCATCGCGCGCAACGGGTCGGCCGCGCCCGCGTCGGCCTCCAGGCTGCGGCGCAGCTCGGCGGCGCGCCGCCGGACCCGCAACCCGCCCGGCAGTACGCCGTCCCGCTCGCCACCCCGGGCCACGCACTCCCGCATCACCCGCCAGATGTCCAGCAGCCCCGCCCGCACGTCCGGCTCACTGCGCCAGGACAGCTCGTTGGCGAGCATCACCCCGCTGATCGACAGGCCGGTGCCGGCGGTGACGTCGAGCAGTTCGGCGCCGGTGGAGAAGGGGTGCGGCACGGTGGTGGTGTCCACGGTGATCCGGTCCGCCCCGGCCGCCGCCTCGTCCACCACGAACCCGCCACCGACCGAGTAGTACGTCCGTTCACGGACCTGCGCCCCCGCCGCGTCCCAGGCCGAGAAGACCATCCCGTTCGGGTGGTACGGCAACGACCGGCGGCGGTGCAGCACCAGGTCCCGGTCCGGCTCGAAGCCGATCTCCTGGGTGCCGAGCAGGGCGAGCCGGCCCCGGGCGCGGATCTCGGCGACCCGGGGGCCGACGCTGTCGGTGTCCACCGTCTCCGGGCTCTCGCCGGCCAGGCCGAGCAGCACCGCCCGGTCGCTGCCGTGGCCGTGGCCGGTCGCGCCCAGGGAGCCGAACAGCTCGGCCCGGACCCGGGTCACGGTGTGCAGCAGCCCGTCGGCCTTCAGCCCGGCGACGAAGGTCCGCCCGGCCCGCATCGGGCCCACGGTGTGCGAGCTGGAGGGGCCGATGCCGACACTGAAGAGGTCGAAGACACTGATCATCGCTGCGCTTCCTCGCCGTCGCCCGGGTGGTGCCGGGTCCGGCCGGGTCCGTGGCCGCCGGGATCTCCGGTGACCTGCTGATCCCGCCCGGGGTGGGGGCGGTGTCGACCGGCGAGCCTACCCGCCCGGCCCACCGCACCCCGTCGTCCGCACCCCGTCGTCGCTGCCGGGAGGCGTCGGCCGGGGTCGACTCGGGTAACCACCTACGGGTACGGGGTCACCGGATCACCCTCGGGACGGAGGGCACGGTGGCCGCCCCTTCCTACCGTGGAATGCAGCGCGGCGGATCGCCGCAGAGTGGGAGTACGACGATGAGTCGCAAACTGGTCCGGCCCCGCGAGGGGCGCATGCTCGCCGGTGTCTGTGCCGGCCTGGCCCGCCGGTTCAACACCTCGGCCACCCTGGTCCGGCTGCTGTTCCTGCTGTCGCTGCTGCTGCCGGGCACGCAGGTGATCGTCTACCTGGTGCTGTGGATCCTGATGCCCAACGAGGACCGCTACGCCACCACCAGCTACTGACCACCCCCGGCGGGGCTGCCCCCGCCCGGGTTGCGCCCGGCGGGGTTGCGCCCCGGCCGGGTTGCCCCCGGTGATCAAGAGGTTTGCGTCAATTTGAAGATCGACAATGACGCCAACCTCTTGATCACCAAGACCGCCGTCGGACCCTGGACAGCGCCACCGCCACGCGGCACCGGGGCCGCGTGGCGGTGGCGCTTCGGGTCAGGGGGCCGTGTAGGTGATGGTGATCTTCTCGTAGCCGAGCGAGCGGAGCAGGCCCTCCAGCATCTTGCGGGTGTTCTCCTCGGCACGCTTGGCCAGGCCGCTGTCCCGGGCCGCCGTGGTGATCCGCTCCTCGGCCATCCGGTAGACCTGCTGCTGCCGGTTGGGGTCGCCCTTGACCAGGTCACCGATCCGGTTGAACAGGCCGCGCTCCTCGGCGAAGACGTAGCTCTTGTCCATGTCGAGGTTGGTCTCGCCGAGCTGCGGCGCGGGCAGCTTGATCTCGACGGACTTGCCGTCGGCGGACGGCACCACCGCCCCCTCGCCGATCTTGCCGAAGTCGACGTACGCCTCGACGCTGCCCGCCCCGACGAACAGCGTCCGCTGGTTGAGCAGGAACTCCGGCACGTTGTCGCGGTCGTTCTGGAGGTCGACCACGACCTGGAAGTTGCCCTCGGCCGCCACGTAGCGGCTCAGATCCTGGATCGACTTGAGCAGCGGCGGCTGGCTGCGGTCGGTCTGTTCCTTGGCGAACGGGTTGCGGAACTCCGGGAAGATCCCGGTCACCTGCGTGCCGAGCAGCACCACCACGACCAACGCCGCCGCGCCGAGCACCCAGAGCAGCCCCCGGGCCGGGCCGCCGCCCGAGCGGGGCGGGTCGGCCGGCGGGGTGTCGGGGTCGACCGGGTCGCCCGACCGGGTGCGCAGTGTGTCGGCGGTCGGGTAGCCGGGGAACTCACTCTGGGGGGTTTCACCGTCGCGGGCCATCGCCCTCACCGTCCTCGTCAGACACGTGCCTCTGTCGATGACGGTACGGCCACCGTACGACGCGCGCGCGGCGAGCGACCCGAACGGGTGACGGGCGGTGGTCAGCCGAAGGCGGACAACCCGGTGAGCCGCTGCCCGACGACCAGTTGGTGGATCTCGGAGGTGCCCTCGTAGGTGAGCACGCTCTCCAGGTTGTTGGCGTGCCGCATCACCGGGTACTCGCCGGAGACCCCGTTCGCGCCGAGGATCGTCCGGCACTGCCTGGCGATGGCCAGCGCCTCCCGTACGTTGTTCAGCTTGCCCACGCTGACCTGGTCCGGCCGCAGCGTGCCCGCGTCGGCCAGCCGACCCAGGTGCAGGGCGAGCAGCAGGCCCTTGTTCCACTCCACCGCCATGTCGGCGAGCTTGGCCT
Source organism: Micromonospora wenchangensis (assembly GCF_002210435.1). Taxonomy (GTDB): domain Bacteria; phylum Actinomycetota; class Actinomycetes; order Mycobacteriales; family Micromonosporaceae; genus Micromonospora; species Micromonospora wenchangensis. Next base: position 128,462 of record NZ_MZMV01000012.1, on the reverse strand, counting down.
GGGTAAGCTGGAAGCCGGCCAACGGGCGACCGAACTGGGTCCGGGTGCCGGCGTAGGACAGCGCCGTCTCCAGGCAGTCCCGGGCCGCGCCGAGCGCCCCCCAGACGATGCCCTGACGGGCCTCGGTCAGGCAGCTCAGCGGTGCCTTGAGCCCGACCGCGCCGGGCAGCAGGGCGTCCGCCGGCAGCCGCACCCCGTCGAGGGCGATCTCCCCGGTCACGGAGGCCCGCAGCGACATCTTGCGGCGGATCTCGCGCGCCGTCACCCCGGGGGTGTCCATCGGTACGAGGAAACCCCGTACCCCCTCGTCGGTACGTGCCCAGACCACCCCGACGTCGGCGACCGGCGCATTGGTGATCCACATCTTCGCGCCGTCGAGGACCCAGTCGTCGCCGTCGCGCCGGGCCCGGGTGGTCATCGAGGCCGGGTCGGAACCGTGGTCGGGCTCGGTCAACCCGAAACAGCCGATCGCCTCGCCGGCCGCCATCGCGGGCAGCCAGCGCTGCTTGTGCTCCTCGCCGCCGAAGCGCCAGATGGCGTACATGGCCAGGGAACCCTGCACCGACACCAGGGAGCGGACGCCGGAGTCGCCGGCCTCCAGCTCCAGGCAGGCCAGCCCGTACGCGACCGCCGATGCGCCGGCGCAGCCGTACCCGGTCAGGTGCATGCCGAGCAGGCCGAGGCGGCCGAACTCGCGGGCCAGTTCCCGGGCCGGGACGTCGCCGTCCTCGTACCAGCCGGCGACGTGCGGGCGGACCCGGTCGTCGACGAGCCGGCGGACGACGGCCCGGATCTGACGTTCCTCCTCGCTCAGCGAGGCGTCCACGTCCAGCAGGTCCAGCGGGGTGCCCATGGCCGCCACCTTAACGACTGCTCAGGCGGGCGTCACTCGGGCTGGCCGTTGTAGACCAGCACCCGGGCGTGGATCTGGTTGCGCTGCTGCAACGCCGCACGCAACGCCCGGTGCAGGCCGTCCTCCAGGTAGAGGCCACCGTTCCACTGCACCACGTGCGGGAACAGGTCGCCGTAGAAGGTGGAGTCCTCGGCGAGGAGCTTGTCCAGCGCCAACTCGCGCTTGGTGGTGATGAGCTGATCCAGCCGCAACGGGCGGGGTGGGATCTCCGACCACTGCTTCAACGTCAGGTTGTGCTCCGGATAGGGACGCCCGTCCCGGACCGCCTTGAAGATCACGGCACGCTCCCCTCCCCGTGGTCGGGCCGACCCTCGGCGTGGTGCCGGGTCACGCCGAGCTGCCGCACCGTGCGGCACCGATCACGGTGCCAGCCTATCCGCCCCCGCCACACCACGTTCTGCTCCCCGTTGTCGGTTTCCGTCGCCCCGGTACCCACCGCGCAGGGTACGAACCGGCATCAACTCCACCGGCCGCGCCGGACCACCTCGTCCACCGGCCGACGCCCCCGCCGCAACGACGGTGACCGGTGGTCGACCGCCCGGTAACCTACCGTCACAGCGCCGATCGGGTGGTACTCCTCCGGCACCCCGAACGCCTCCCGGTACGCCGCCAGCCGGTCCGGCGGGATGCCGAAGAAACACGCCCCCAGCCCCTCGTCCACGGCGGTGAGCAGCATCAGCAGCGCGGCGAAGCCGGTGTCGACGTACCAGTAGGGCACCGGCCAGCGGTCCTCCGAACGGTCCGCCCAGCCCTTGTCCGGCTCGGCGTACCGCTCCAGGTAGGCCGAGCGGTTGGCGTGCGGCACCACGATCAGCGGGGCCCGGCGCATCCCGGCCAGCCACCGGTCCCGCCCACCACCGCCGGGCGTGGCCGCCGCCCAGAACCGGTCCCGGTCCGCCTGCTCCTCCAGCACCAGGAAACCCCAGCCCTGGGCGAAGCCGGCCGACGGCGCCCGGACCGCATGGTCCAGCAGCCGCCGCACCACCTCCGGCGGGACCGGACGGTCCGGGTCGTAGTTGCGCACCATCCGGCGACGCCGGACCACCTCGCCGAACTCCACGCTCAGACCCCGGGCCGGATGCCCCAGGCACCCCGCCAGGTCTCCCCCGGGGCCAGCGTGATCACGTCCCGACCGGACCGGAACGCGTCCGGCGGGCAGGTCATCGGCTCCACCGCCACCGACCGGCGGTGCCGCTCGCCGGTCAACGCGTCACCGGTGAAGACCTGCCACCAGCCGAACTGGTGGTCGGCCCAGAGCCGCACCCCGTCCGCGTCGTCCGGGGCGGTCAGGGTCACCGACGAACCGCCGTCGTCGTCCCGGATCACGTCCCCGAAGCACAGGTCGAGCTGCGCGTCGCCGATCGGCCGGGCGGTGGTCCAGTCGTACTCGGTGCCGGCCACCGGGGTCGCCCCGATCGGCAGCAGCCGGGCGTCGACCTGGAGCCGGCTGCGGGCCGGCAGCCGCATCGTCAGGTCGTCCACCGCCACCCCGGCCAGCCGCAGGTACGGGTGGACGGAGAAGCCGAACGGCGCGACCTCCGACCCGGTGTTGGTCACCTCGTGCACGCCGCGCAACCCGTCCGCCCCCACGCTCCACCGGCTCCGCAGCCGCAGCGGCCACGGGTAACCGGGGGTGGGCGGCAGGTCGTAGCCGAGGGTCACCGCGTCGGCCGACTCCTCGATCGACTGCCAGCGCACCCAGTTGACCAGACCGTGCAGGGCGACCCCCCGGGCCGGCTCGGTCACGTCGAGCTGCAACGACCGGCCGCCGAAGGAGTACTGCCCGTCCCTGATCCGGTTCGGCCAGGGCGCCAGCACGTGCCCGGCGCTGCCGGGGCTGATCTCGTCCTCGGCGTACCCGTCGAGGTAGTCGACGCCGTCCCGCCGGTAGGTGCGTACCCCACCGCCGACCTCGACGATGACGGCCTCGTGGCCGTCGGCGGCGATGGTCCACTGTGTCCCCGAGGGCGGGCGGTGCGCGGCGTTGTCCATGCCGTGACCTTAGTCCGTGCCCCGGGCCGCCCGCCGGACCCGGCGCACCCGTCCCACCGGGCACGGAGGTTCAGCCGCGCTCCTGCGCCACCGTGCCCGCCCGGTACCGCAGCAGGGCCGGGAAGCCCACCACCAGCAGCACCGCCAGCCCGGCCGAGAGCAGCCCGCCGGCCACCCAGGCGACCGAACCACCGAACCCGGCGGCCATCGCCCCGGCCCGCAGGTCGCCCAGCCGGGGCCCGCCGGCCACCACCACCGTGTTCACCCCCTGGAGCCGGCCGCGCATCCGGTCCGGCGCGTAGACCAGCAGCATCGACTGCCGCAGCACCGCGCTGACCAGGTCGGCCGCCCCGGCCACCGCGAGCAGCAGCACCACCAGCCAGAGCTGCCGGGCCAGCCCGGCCGCCGCGATCGCCAGCCCCCAGCCCACCACCGCCACCACCAGGGCGAGCCCCTGCCGCCGCAGCCGGCCGATCCAGCCGGAGGTCAGCCCGCCCAGCATCGCGCCGATCGCGATGGCGCTGTAGAGCCACCCCACCGCCGCCCCGCCGCCGAACCGTTCCTGCGCCACCTCCGGGAAGAGCGCCCGCGGCATGGCCAGGATCATCGCGATCAGGTCGATGGCGAACGAGGAGAGCAGCACCGGCGTGGTGGCCAGGTAGCGGAACCCGTCGAGGATGCCGGCCAGGCCACCCCGGCGCACCTCCCCCTGTGCCGGTGGGGCCGGGGGCATCGCGGGCAGCCGTACCGTCGCCACCACCAGCGCGGTGAACAGCAGGGCGTCGGCCGCGTAGGCGACCGGCAGCCCGGCGTCGGTGCCGAACCCGGCGAAGACCAGGCCGGCGGCGAGCGGGCCGGCCACCGCCGCGGCGGTGAAGGTGGTGTAGTTCAGGGTGCTGCCCGCCGGGACCAGCTCGGGCGGGAGCAGCCGGGGCAGGATCGCCGAGCGGGCCGGCGAGCTGATCGCGAACGCGATCGAGTGCACCGTCACCAGGGCCAGCAGCAGCACCGGGCTGCCGAGGCCGGACAGCGCGTGGCCGAGCAGGCCGAGCACCGACACCCAGAGCAGCGCCGAGCCGACCAGCAGCACCCGCCGCCGGTCCCGGGCGTCGGCCACCGCCCCGCCCCACAGCCCGAAGACCAGCAGCGGCAGGAAACCGGCCACCCCGAGCAGCCCGACCCAGAACGAGTCCCGGGTCAGCGCGTACATCTCCACCGGCACGGCGACCGCGGTGAACTGGAACCCGAACATCGCCACCGTGTTGCCCAGCCACATCCGGCGGAACGCGGGGACCCGCAGCGGACGCAGGTCGATGGCCAGCCGACGGGCCCGACCCGTCCGGGCCGGTTCGACGGCGGTCACGGGGCCAGCCGCTCGACGACCCAGTCGTCCCCCTCGGCACGGCGGAACCGCAGCCGGTCGTGCAGCCGCCCGGCCCGCCCCTGCCAGAACTCCACCGTCTGCGGGTGGACCCGGAACCCGCCCCAGTGCGGGGGCGCCGGGACCGGCGTGCCGGCCGGGAACCGCTCCGCCACCTCCCGGTACGCCTCCTCCAGCGCGGCCCGGTCCGGCACCACCGCCGACTGGGTGCTCGCCCAGGCCCCGAGCTGGGAGCCGCGTGGCCGGGACGCGAAGTACGCCTCGGTCTCACCCCGCCCGACGTGCGCCACCCGGCCGGTCACCACCACCTGCCGCTGCATCGGGAACCAGGGGAAGACCAGGCTGGCCCACGGGTTGTCGGCCAGTTCGGTGCCCTTGCGCGAGCCGTGGTTGGTGAAGAAGACGAACCCCTGCGGGTCGTACTCCTTGAGCAGCACGGTCCGGCCGCTGGGCCGGCCGGCGGCGTCGGCGGTGCCGAGGACCATCGCGTTCGGCTCGGGCAGGCCGGCGGCGACCGCGTCGGCGAGCCAGCGGCCGAACTGGGTGGGCCAGTCGGCCGCCAGGTCCGTCTCGGAAAGCCCCAGGTCGGCGGCGTACTCGTGCCGCATGGCCGCCAGGGCGGGTGTGTCGCCCGTCACGTCGTCCTCCTCACGCCGGCCGTCCCGCGTCCCGGCGACGCCGTCAGCCCACCGATCAGTCTCACGGAGCGCACCCCGGCGTCCAGCGGCGGGGATGTCGCGTGCAGCACAGTCGCAGCGGGTCGCGCGCTTGGTTACTCACCAGGCAAGATGACGAGAAGACATCCCTGAGGGTCGCCGTAGGTACCGGGCCGGACCAAGCCCGTAACGGGCGCACCGAGCCAGAAGCCAGGAGACGACATGGCCGACTTCAAACCGGGCCTCGAAGGCGTCGTGGCCTTCGAGACCGAGATCGCCGAACCGGACCGCGAGGGTGGCGCGCTGCGCTACCGGGGCGTGGACATCGAGGATCTGATCGGCCAGGTCTCCTTCGGCAACGTCTGGGCCCTGCTGGTCGACGGTCGTTTCGGCCCCGGCCTGCCGCCCGCCGAGCCGTTCCCGGTGCCGGTGCACTCCGGCGACATCCGCGTCGACGTGCAGTCCGCGGTCGCCATGCTCGCCCCGTACTGGGGGCTCAGTCAACTGCTCGACATCTCCGACTCCCAGGCCCGCGCCGACCTGGCCCGGGTCTCGGTCACCGCGCTGTCCTTCGTCGCCCAGTCCGCCCGCGGGCTGGGCCTGCCGGCGGTGCCGCAGAAGGAGATCGACAAGGCGGAGACCATCGTCGAGCGGTTCATGAAGCGCTGGCGCGGCGAACCGGACCCCCGGCACGTCAAGGCCGTCGACGCGTACTTCATCTCGGCCGCCGAGCACGGCCTGAACGCCTCCACCTTCACCGCCCGGATCGTCGCCTCCACCGGGGCCGACGCGGCGGCCTGCATCTCCTCGGGCATCGGCGCGCTCTCCGGCCCGCTGCACGGCGGCGCGCCGTCGCGGGTGCTCACCATGCTGGAGGCCGTCGAGCGCAGCGGCGACGCCGAGGGGTACGTCAAGGGCGTCCTCGACCGGGGTGAGCGGCTGATGGGCTTCGGCCACCGCGTCTACCGGGCCGAGGACCCGCGTGCCCGGGTGCTCCGGCGCACCGCGCGGGAGTTGGGCGCACCGCGCTTCGAGGTGGCCGAGGCGCTGGAGAAGGCCGCCTTGGCCGAGCTCCAGGCCCGCCGCCCGGACCGGGTCCTCGCCACCAACGTCGAGTTCTGGTCGGCCGTGGTGCTCGACTTCGCCGAGGTGCCGGCGCACATGTTCACCTCGATGTTCACCTGTGCCCGGATGGGCGGCTGGTCGGCGCACATCCTGGAGCAGAAGAAGCTCCAGCGGCTCGTCCGGCCGTCGGCCCGCTACGTCGGGCCCGGCACCCGCAAGCCGCAGCAGGTCGAGGGCTGGGACGCCATCCCGCACGGCGTCTGAGCACACCTGCTCCGCAGGGGGCGTCGACCGGCCGGTCGACGCCCCCTGCGCGTGGCCGGCCACCCGCCCCCGGTGTGTCCGACGCCTCAGCCCCGGGCCTGGGACCAGCCGGCATCCGGGCCGCCACGGGTGCGAGGATGAAGGCCGGCAGTGTCGCCGGACCAGGCCCGGACCCGGCCTCGGCGTGCGTTCAGCGCGCGTCCACCGCGGCTCCGCGCCCGTTGAAGGGCCCGCCCTCGCCCATGCGGAAGGATCGAGAAAACCGTGGCTGACGCACCGACCATCCGGATTCCCGACGACATCAAGCCCGCCGACGGGCGGTTCGGCTGCGGGCCGTCCAAGGTCCGTCCGGCGGCGGTGTCCGCGCTCGCCGACGTGGCGACCAGCTTCCTGGGCACCTCGCACCGGCAGCAGACCGTCCGGGCCGAGGTCGCCCGGCTCCGCCGGGGCCTGGCCGAGTTCTTCTCCCTCCCCGAGGGCTACGAGGTGGTCCTCGGCAACGGTGGCACCACCGCCTTCTGGGAGGTCGCCACCTTCGGGCTGGTCCGCGACCGGGCCCAGTTCGCCAGCTTCGGCGAGTTCGGCGCGAAGTTCGCGAAATCGGTCAAGGACGCGCCGTTCCTCGGCGAGCCGACCGTCCGCAAGTCCGAGCCGGGCAGCGCCCCGAGCCTGGTCGCCGAGGCCGGGGTGGACGTCTACGCCACCCCGCACAACGAGACCTCCACCGGTGTCGCGGTGCCCATCGGCCGGGTCGCCGACGCCGACCCGGGCTCGCTGCTGCTGGTCGACGCCACCTCCGGGGCCGGCGGTCTGGACGTCAACGTCGGCGAGACCGACGTCTACTACTTCGCCCCGCAGAAGTGCTTCGGCTCCGACGGCGGCCTCTGGCTGGCCCTGATGTCGCCGGCCGCGCTGGAGCGGGCCGCCGAGATCAAGGGCTCCGGCCGCTACATCCCGGCCTTCCTCGACCTGGTCACCGCGATCGACAACTCGCGGCTGGAGCAGACGTACAACACCCCGGCGCTGGCGACCATCTTCCTGGCCGCCGAGCAGACCGACTGGATGAACTCGCAGGGCGGCCTGAGCTGGGCGGCCAAGCGCACCGCCGAGAGCGCCGGGATCGTCTACGGCTGGGCCGAGCGGTCCGCGTTCGCCACCCCGTTCGTCACCGATCCGACGCTGCGCTCCAACGTGGTCGCCACCGTCGACTTCGCCGACGGGGTCGACGCCGCCGCGATCGCCAAGGTGCTGCGGGCCAACGGGATCGTCGACACCGAGCCGTACCGCAAGCTCGGCCGCAACCAGCTGCGGGTCGCGCTCTTCCCGGCGGTGGAGCCGTCCGACGTGGAGGCGCTCACCGCCGCCATCGACTACGTGGTCGAGCGGCTCTGATCACACCCGTCACAGTGGGTGGTCGCAGCGGCTGCTGCGGCCACCCACTGTGATCATTGCCGCAGCTCAGTCGCGACATGCGGATTCACCTCCCCCACCTGTGGGCAGATGGGCGTACGGTGGTGCGAGGACGCCCGGGTGGCCGGCTCGTGGCGTGACGGCCAGCGAAGCGGGACGGAGGCTACGCCATGCGCCCAGTACGCTTCGTCGCCCTCTCCGAGGACGGCCAGGCGCTGGTGCTCGCCGACGAGGTCGGGCGCCTGCTCGCCCTCCCCATCGACGAACGCATCGCGACCGTGCTGCACGCCGAGCCCGGCACGCCGCCGCTCGCCGTCGTCCCGGTCGGGGCCGATCCGACCCCGTCGCTGTCCCCCCGGGACATCCAGGCCCGCATCCGCTCCGGCGAGTCCGCCGAGGACGTGGCCCGGATCGCCGGTGTCCCCGTCGACCGGGTGCTGCGCTACGCCGGCCCGGTGCTCCAGGAGCGGGCCATGCTCGCCCAGCACGCCCGGCGCACCCGGCTCAAGGGCGCCGAGAAGGCCACCCCGCTGGCCGAGGTGGTCAACGGCCGGCTGGCCCAGCACGGCATCGACACCGAGAAGATCTCCTGGGACGCGTTCCGGCGCGACGACGGCACCTGGCGGATCATCGCGACCTGGCCGTCGGGCAAGGCGACCGCGCAGGCCGTCTGGGATCTCGACAAGCTCCGGCAGAACGTCACCCCGCACGACGACATGGCGCAGTACCTCTGCGCCGAGCGTCCCACGCCGATCCTGGGTCAGGAGCCGGCACCGGAGCGGGGCGGTCACGCGCTGCCCGGCCCGTCGCGCGGCGAGCCGAGCCGGGGCGGGCACGGCCTGCCGGCCGCCAGCGAGCAGGCCCGACCGGGCCGGGACCCGATCCGGGCCGGCCGGGACGCGCTGCTCGCCTCGCTGGACCGTCCGCTCGGCGGCACCTCGGGACGGGGTCTCGACCCGCGTTCCCCGGCCGCGCTGGCCGGTGCCGACGCCCCCCGTCAGCGGGCCGTCGGCGGTGGCGCCGCCGCACTGCTCGGCGGTGGGCAGGGTTCGGCCTTCGACGACGACTCGGACGCGCCGAAGGAGGTCCCGGCCGTGCCGTCGCTCGCGGTGCTCCGGCCGCGTCGCACCGGCGCGACGGCGGCTGCCGGCGGCGAGTCCACGGACGCCTCGGGCAAGCCGCGTAAGCGCCTCCCGAGCTGGGACGACGTCCTGTTCGGCAGTGGCCCGGCGGCCCGCGAGTCCTCCTGACCCGGGGCTCCACCCTGGCAGTGCACGGCGGCGTTCCGCCGCGCGTGACAGGGTGGAGTCATGGAGTACACGAATCTGGGACGCACCGGCCTGTCGGTGAGCCGGCTCTGCCTCGGCACGATGAACTTCGGGCCGCAGACGTCCGAGCCGGACAGCTTCGCCATCATGGACCGGGCGCTCGAACACGGCATCAACTTCTTCGACACCGCCAACGTGTACGGCTGGCAGACCGGTGAGGGGATCACCGAGCAGATCATCGGCCGCTGGTTCGCCCAGGGCGGGGGCCGGCGGGACAAGGTCGTCCTGGCCACGAAGGTCTACGGCAAGATGGGCGAGTGGCCCAACGACCAGGGCCTGAGCGCCAGGCACATCGTCCGGGCCTGTGAGGACTCGCTGCGCCGGCTCCAGACCGACGTGATCGATCTCTACCAGATGCACCACGTCTCCCGCAGCACCCCGTGGGAGGAGATCTGGCAGGCGATGGAGACCCTGGTCGCGCAGGGCAAGGTGATCTACGTCGGGTCGTCCAACTTCGCCGGTTGGCACATCGCGCAGGCCCAGGCCGCCGCCGGGAAGCGCAACTTCCTCGGTCTGGTCGCCGAGCAGTCCATCTACAACCTGCTCACCCGGCACGTCGAGCTGGAGGTGATCCCCGCCGCGCAGCACTACGGGCTGGGGGTCATCCCGTGGTCGCCGCTGCACGGCGGGCTGCTCTCCGGGGTGCTGCGCAAGATGGCCGAGGGCGGGGCCGCGCGGGGCACGGCCGGTCGGGCCGCCGACGGGCTCGCCGCGCACCGGCCGGCCATCGAGGCGTACGAGAAGTTCTGCGCGGAGCTGGGTCAGGACCCGGCCGACGTGGCGTTGGCCTGGTTGCTCTCCCGGCCCGGGGTGACCGCCCCGATCATCGGCCCGCGTACGGTGGCGCAGCTCGACAACACCCTGGGGGCGCTGTCGGTGCAGATCGACGAGGCGACGGAGCAGCGGCTCGACGAGTTGTTCCCGCCGGTCGGCAACGGCGGCCCCGGCCCGGAAGCCTGGGCCTGGTGACCCACCCGCCGGGGTGATCAACTCAACGGGGGCGATGTGGCGGTGTCCGAGCGCTCGGACACCGCTGTGTCGCCCCCGTTGCGCCGGGGCAACGCGTCGGGGCGCGCGTCCAGGCGGCGCGGTCACAGGGGCCAGGTGGCCAGGGCGGTGTGGTGCGGGCCGGGGCGGCTGTGGACCAGCACCAGGTCGGTGGCCGGCCACGGCGGGCCGAGGTGGGCGTCGAGGGCGAGCCGGTCGGCCTCCACCTCGGCCGGGGTGAGCCGGTCCCCGGGACGGGCCAGCGTGAGGTGCGGGCGCAACGGTTTCCCGTCGTAGGGCAGGCCGGCCCGGTCCAGTTCGGCGCGGATCAGCCCGGCCAGGGTACGCAGCGCCGGAACCTCCCCCAGCACGTCCACCCAGAGCACCGTGGAGCGTCCCTGCCCGAAGCAGCCCCCGCCGCCCAGCCGCAGCCGGGGCGGATGCGTCCAGCCGGCACGGGCGGTCCGGGCGGCCGCCGCGAGGGCACCCTCCACCCCGGGCAGTCGACCGGGTGTCACCTCGCCGAGGAAGGCCAGCGTGACGTGCAGGTGTGCCGGCTGTGCCAGGCGTACGTCGAGGCCGGCGGCGGTGGCCGCGCCCACCCGCAGCCGGGCCGTCCGGGCGGTGAGGTCGGCGACGGCGGACGGTGGCGGGTAGACCGCGACGAAAAGTCTCACGCCCGCCGGTCACGGGGGCGACGGTCGGCGCGGGTGGCCGGCAGCCCCAACCCCGCCCCGGCGAGCAGCCCCTCGACCCGGACCCGTTCGATCTCCCGGTCGACCCCGGTCAACTCGGCCAGGTGCTCGGGGATCCCCAGTGCCCGGCAGGCCGCGCGGAGCCGGTCGTCGTACGCCTCGATGACCGAGCTGTGCCAGACCACCGAGCGGCCGCCCGCGGCGAGCCGGTGCCGGCCGAGTCGGCGCAGGTCGGCGGCGAGGAGTTCGAGGGGGCGGCGGTCGGCCCGGTCCAGTTCGGTCAGGTCGAGGTCGCCGGTGACCGGGTCGGCGGCGAGGGCCCGGTCGAGCCGGGCGATGGTGCGGCGTTCCCGGCGGCGTTCCCGCCACTCGGCCCAGCCGCAGGCCACCCGGTCGAGGATCTCGTCGTAGCAGAAGACCAGGGCGAACGCCGCCGGCAGGCAGGCCACGGCGAGGATAGCCAGTATCAGCGTCAGTGCGCTTTCGCCTGCCACACCTCGACGCTAAGGCCCGGCGGGGCCGCGCGCCAGCGCTTTGTTGCTATCTGAACGCTGTCCGTGGCCGCCCCGGGGCGTACGGCACCGCTCACCGCCCGCTGGGGGTGAGCAGCCCGGTGCGGGACACCACGTAGAAGCGGGGCATGGGCAGCACCCGGAAACGCAGCCGGGCACCGGAGCGGCGGAGCTGCCAGGTGAGCGCGAGCAGGGCGGTGGCCAGGGAGATGAGCCCACCCATCCAGATGCTCGCCCCGGCGCCGAAGGTCTCGGCGACCCAGCCGATGATCGGCGCGCCGACCGGGTTGGTACCCAGGAACACCAGCACCCACAGCGCCATCACGCGGCCCCGGAAGGCGGCGTCGGTGCCGAGCTGTACCCGCTGGTTGGCCGCCTGGGCGAAGAAGACCATGAAGAAACCGGTCGGCAGGAGCAGGGTCACCACCAGCCAGTACGCCGGGGCGAGGCCGACCAGGGTGCCGAAGACCGCGCAGCCGACGGCCGCGCCGAGCACCAGCCAGACCGAGGGGCGGCTGCGCCGGCCGGTGCCGGCGAGCGCCCCGACCAGCGCGCCGACCGCCAGCGCGGTGCTGAACAGGCCGAACGACGCGGCCCCGGTGTGGAAGACCGTCTTGGCCAGCGCGGCGAGGGTGAGCTGGAAGTTGAACAGCGACATCCCGATCACCGACATGACCACCATCGGCAGCAGCAGGTCGGGGCGGCTGCGGACGTAGCGCAGCCCGTCGATGATCTTGGCCGAGTCCCGCTCGCCGAGCGGTGGGAGTTCCTTGCGGTACAACTCAGCCGGCCGCATCCGGACCACGTTGGCCAGCGGCGCGACGGAGCTGACGGCGGTGAACAGGAAGACCGGGCCGACGTCGAACGCGGCGATGGCCAGGCCAGCGACGGCGGGGCCGATGATCCGGGCCGAGTTGAACACCGCCGCGTTGAGCGAGAGCGCGTTGGGCAGCAGGGTGGTACCGACGAGTTCGCTGACGAACGCCTGCCGGACCGGGGTCTCCACCGCGTTGGCGATGCCGAGCAGGGCGGCGAACGCGAAGACGTGCCACAGCTCGACCAGGCCGGTGAGCACCAGCAGGCTCATCCCCAGCGCCAGCACCGTCCAGAAGGCGTTGGCGACGAAGAGCAGCATCCGCTTGTCGTACCGGTCGGCGAGCCGGCCGGAGAGCAGGGTGAGCAGTAGCACCGGGGTGAACTGGAGGGCGGTGACCACGCCGAGCGCGGTGGCGGAATTGTCCGAAAGCTCAAGGACGAGCCAGTCCTGGGCGATGAACATCATCCAGACGCCGATCAGTTTGACCAGCTGTCCGGTGGCGAAGAGTCGGTAGTTGCGGACTCGTAGGGACTGGAACATCGTGCTCAGCTTCGCCTGCACTCTTGGTGCGCCTCCTCGGGCCGGGTACGCGTCATCGACGGCGGACGGCGCGGACCCGGTGGGGCGTCAGGCGCGGGCGAGCTGCTGGAGGATGTCGGCGGCCCGCCGTAGCGTGTCGCGTTCGTCCTCCGTGAGCGCGGCCAGCCGGCTGGCCAGCCACTCGTTACGGGCCCGCTCGAACTGGTCGAGCACGGCCCGGCCTCCCTCGGTGGCCGCCAGGATGACCTGCCGGCCGTCGGTCGGGTGGGGGGTGCGCTGCACCAGGCCGCGCTCCTCCAGCTTCGCGACGATCTTGGTCATCGTCGGTGGCTGGACCCGTTCGACGTCGGCCAGTTCCCGGGGCGTCAGCGCGCCCGCCAGCCGGAGGCTGGTGAGCGCGGAGAGCTGGGTGACCGTCAGGTCGCCGACCGGGCGGGCCTGCCGGACCCGCCGGTTGAGTCGGGTGATCGCATCTCGCAGCTGGGGTGCCAGCTGCGCCGGTGGCACGCGGTTCGCCGTCACCGTCCGCTCCGTCACAGTCGTTAGCCTAACTAATGAGCCTGGCTAATGACATGCCATATGACCATGCTCACGAGGGGGAATGCCGCCGCCCCGGGCCGGGCATCCCGACGGGTCGCCCGGCCCGCAGGCCGACGGGTGGGGTCACATCAACGCGGACTCGATCGGCCCACGCAGGAAGTAGAGCACGAACAGCACCGCCACCGCGTAGAGCAGCGGATGGACCTGCCGCGCCTTCCCCCTGGCCAGCTTGAGCACCACGTAGCTGATGATGCCCGCGCCGATGCCGTTGGAGATCGAGTAGGTGAACGGCATCAGGGTGATGGTGAGGAACGCCGGGATGGCGATCTCGTAGTCGGTCCAGTCGATCGTCCGCACCGCGGTCATCATCAGGAACCCGACCACCACCAGCGCCGTCGAGGCCGCCTCGAACGGCACCACCGTGGACAGCGGCGACAGGAACATCGCCAGCAGGAACAGGGCGCCGGTGACCAGGTTGGCCACCCCGGTCCGGGCACCCTCCGCGACCCCCGACGCGCTCTCGATGTACGACGTGTTGCTGGAGACGCTCGCCGCGCCACCCGCCGCCGCGGCGATCGAGTCGACCAGCAGGATCTCCTTCGCCCGGGGCGGGGTGCCCTGCTCGTCGAGCATGTCCCCCTCCTGGCCGATCGCGACCATCGTGCCCATCGTGTCGAAGAAGTCCGTGATCAACAGGGTGAAGACGAACATCAGCGGGATCAGCCAGCCGGCCCGGCTCCACGAGCCCAGCACGTTGAAGTTGCCCAGCAGCGACAGGTCGGGAATGTCGACGAGCCGCTCGGGCAGCTTCGGCACGTTCAGCGACCAGCCGTGCGGGTTGGGCTTGCCGTCGACGAAGGACGGGCCCACCTTGGCGACCGCCTCCACGATGATCGCCAGCACGGTCGAGGCCAGGATGCCGATCAGGATCGCGCCGCGCACCCGGCGTACCACCAGCACCAACGTCACCAGCAGGCCCACCACGAAGACCAGCATCGGCCAACTGACGATCTTGCCGTTGATGCCGAGGCCCACCGGCACGGTGCTGTTCGCCGCGTCCGGCACCCGCCTGACGAAACCGGCGTCGACCAACCCGATGATGGTCAGGAACAACCCGATGCCGACCCCGATCGCGGTCTTGAGCTGCGTCGGGACCGAGCGGAACACCGCCGTACGCAGGCCGGTGAGCACGAGGATCGCGATGAGCACACCCTCGATCACCACCAGCCCCATCGCGTCCGCCCAGGTCATCTGCGGGGCGATCTCGAACGCGACGAGCGCGTTCACCCCCAGACCGGCGGCCAGCGCCATCGGGAACCGCCCGACGACCCCCATCAGGATCGTCATCAGGCCCGCCACCAGCGCGGTCGCGGCGGCCAACGCGGGGATCGAGAGCTTCTGGTCGTCACCGTCGACGGCCCCGCCCAGGATCAACGGATTCAGTACCACGATGTACGCCATCGTGAAGAAGGTCGCCAGGCCACCCCGTACCTCGCGGCTCATCGTCGAGCCACGGGCGGAGACCTCGAAGAACCGGTCGAAACCGTTCCGGGGTTGAGCGGGATCAGAGGGAATGCCGTTGTCCGGCGGCGCAATGGCCATCAGGTCCTCGCAAATGATCTACCGTTGTCGCGCGCATCGTCCCAGATCAGCGGCGGGCCGGGAAAGTACTTCGCGGTACGCTTCTGCCCGTGCCGCAGGAGCAACCACCCCGACCCGAACCACTCGACCCGCCGATGGTCCCGTTCGCCGTCGCCGGGCTGATCGCCTGGGCGGTGGCCGGGCTCCTCCTGCTGGTCTTCTTCCGTGGGTGGCTCACCGAACACGGCCACCAGGACTGGCTCTGGACCTGCCTGGCCGGATTCCTGTGGGGCTTTCCCGGTCTGGCCACGATGATGCGGCACGACGCCCACCGTCGCCGCCGTCGGGAATCCGCCCGCCGGGGCTGAGCGGTCGGTGGTCAGGCGGGTTCGGCCGACTCCACCGGCGCGGGCTCGTCGGCCGTGGACGCGCCGTCCACCGTCATCGACTCGACCGCGCTGTCGTCGTACACCGTCGGAAGCTCGTCGACCACCGGCTCCGGGGTCTCCACCAGGGTCTCCGAGTGCGCGCCACAGCCGTGGTCGGCGCTGACCACCCGACCGTCGTCGGGGGCGTAGAAGTTGCCGCAGGCCCCGAACGCCTGCCGGAGCGCACCGGCCAGCGGCAGGTAGAAGCCGCAGGTGCCGCAGCGGGCCGACGCGGGGGCGGCGGTGGAGATCGGCGCCGACGGGCCGTGGTCACCGTCGTACCAGCGTTGGGCCGCCTCGGCCCGCCCCTCCCGGGACAGCACCCGGGGGCGACCCAGGCCCAACTCCCAGGAGGTCTCCTCGACGGCCGGGTCGTCGGAGAGCAGGTAGCCGGGGGCGAGCCGGTCGTCGTCCGACGGGGTGGGCAGCAGGTCACCGGGGCCGAGGTCACCCGGCTGGAGGCGTTCCTGCCAGGGCAGCCAGCCCGGCGCGAGCAGCGCGTCGGAGCCGGGCAGCAGCACCGTCTCACAGACGGTGACCTGCCGACTGCGCGGCACCCGGGTGACCGTCACCGCCCAACGCCAGCCCCGGTAGCCACCGAGCAGACACTCGAAGTAGTGGGTGACGACCCGGTCGCCCTCGGCGACGGCCCGCAGGTGGTCGCCGATGTCGGAGGGCTCCACCTCGGTGATGGCGTCGCGGGCCACCTCGACGGCGGCGGCGCAGACCTGGTCGAGGCGGGCGGCACGGGCGGGAGCGGGCCTGGTCACCCGACCATTGTTCCCCATGCGCGCCGCGCGCCGACAGGCACTCCCCGAGTGAGTCTTCCCCGTGGTGCGGCGTACCCGGAGCAGATGGGCAAGGATGGTGCACATGCCGCTGTTCTCCCGCTCCGGGTCGTCCGTCCTGGGACGGACCGTCGGCACCGGCATCCGCGCCACCCGCCTGCTGCTCCGCGGCTCGGTCAACGGCGGACGCTGGGTGACCCGCCGCGCCGGCTCGGCCCGCGCGCGGGGGGCCGGCGGCGAGGCCGGCATGGTCCGCCTGTTCGACCTGCACGCCGTCTCCTGCGCCGGGGACACGTTGATCGCCATCGGGCTGGCCGGGACCATCTTCTTCGACGTCCCGCTCGGTGAGGCCCGCAGCAAGGTCGCGCTCTACCTGCTGGTCACGATGGTGCCGTTCGCGATGCTGGCCCCCGTGGTCGGCCCGCTGCTCGACCACTTCCGGCACGGCCGCCGGTACGCGCTCGCCACCACCATGCTCGGCCGGGCCTTCCTCGCCTGGCTGATCTCCGACTACCTCGGCAGCCTCGGGCTCTACCCGGCCGCGTTCGGCGTGCTGGCGCTCTCCCGGGCGTACGGGGTGGCCCGGTCCGCCGCCGTACCCCGGTTGCTGCCGGAGGGGCTCGGGTTGTCCCAGGTGGGGGCGCGGGCCAGCGTCTACGGCACGGTGGCCGGGGCGCTAGTGGCCCCGCTGGGGCTGGCGGCGTTCTGGTTCGGGCCGCAGTGGCCGCTGCGGGTCGCCTCGGTCATCTTCCTGGTCGGCATGGTGATCGCGCTGCGGCTGCCACCCCGGGCGGACTCCGAGCCGCCCGAGCGGGTGCCCCGACCGCTGCGGGCGCTGCGCCGCAAGGGCGACCGTCCACTGGGCCGGGGACGACCGGCGGGCCGGCTGGTGATCGCCACCCTGATCGGGGCGGCGGGGCTCCGCGCGCTCTACGGCTTCCTCCTGCTCTTCCTGGCGTTCGCGCTGAAGAAGGGGGACCTGACCAACGACCTGTTCGGCCGGGAACTCAACGACCAGGCGGCGCTGGGCCTGATCGGCGGGGCGCTGGCGGTGGGCGGTTTCCTGGCCACCGCGGTCGGTACCCGGCTGCGCATCCACCGGCCGGCGGCCATCCAGTCCAGCACGATGATCATCGTGGCCGGGGTGGGCATCCTGACCGTGTTGAAGTTCTCGCTGCCGATGGTGGCGTTGTTCTGCCTGGTCGCCGCCCTGTCCAGCGGGATCGCCAAGCTCGCCGTCGACGCCTCGATCCAGGAGCGGATTCCCGAACGGCTGCGGGCCAGCTCCTTCGCCCACTCGGAGACCGTCCTGATGCTCGCCTTCGTCGCCGGGGGTGGGCTCGGTCTCGTCCCGTTCGAGGGTCGGATCGGCATCGCGGTGGCCGCCGGGGTGGGGGTCCTCGCTGCCGTCCGGGGGGTCGTCGTGGCCGGTCGGCTGCGCGCCCAGCGGCTGCTCGGCCGGCCGCTCACCGACGAGGAACTGGCCGCGCAGGACCAGGCCGACGCCGCCGACGACGAGGCCCGCCGCGCCCGCCGCGCCCGTGGCGTCACCGACGACCCGGCGGCCCGAGCCGGCGGGGACGCCGCCGACCGACCGGGTGGCGACCGCGCCGACCTGACCACCGATCAGCTTGCCGACAGCGCGGACGACGCCGCGGCCGAGGCGGCGGCCCGCGCCGCACCCACCTCACCGGCACCGAGCGGGGCGGGTGGCTCCGGCCGTTCCGGTGACGGGCTGGCCCCGCCGGGCTACCACATCTACCGGCCGTCCTCGGCCGTGACGGGCAGCGGCAGCGGTGCCGACGACGACCAGCGACGGCAGTCGCCGGGGCCGGTGTCGTGACGGGCCTGCTGGTGCTGACCGCCGTACCGGCCGAGGCGGAGGCCGTCCGGGCGGGGCTGACCGATCCGACGGTGACCGTCCGGGCGGTCGGCGTGGGCCCGGCCGTCGCCGGTGCCACCACGGCCCGGATGCTGGCCCTGGCCGAGGCCGCCGGCCGCCCGTACCGTGCGGTGGTCAGCGCCGGGATCGCCGGCGGTTTCGCCGGCCGCGCCCCGGTCGGCGCCACGGTGCTCGCCTCCCGCAGCGTCGCCGCGGACCTCGGTGCCGAGTCCCCGACGGGCTTCATCCCCGTCGACGAACTGGGCATGCCCCCGGAACTGCTCGGTGGCGGCCCCACCATCGACGTAGACCCGGCGCTGCTGGGCGCGCTGCGCGCCGCCCTCCCGCAGGCGGTCGTCGGGACGGTGCTGACGGTAAGCACGGTCACCGGCACGGCCGCGAGCACCACCACCCTGGCCGACCGGCACCCCGACGCGGTGGCCGAGGCCATGGAGGGGTACGCGGTGGCGGTCGCCGCCGCGCAGGCCGGCATCCCCTTCGCCGAGCTGCGTACCGTCTCGAACCCGGTCGGCCCCCGGGACCGCGACGGCTGGCGGATGCGGGAGGCGTTCACCGCCCTGACCGAGGCGGCCAGCGCGCTGTCCTGAGCGGTACCCACCGGCCCCGTGCCGGCGGGGCACCGCGGGTTGACGGCCGGGTTTCATGCCGGGCGGTCATGCCGGGCGGGGCGCGGGACCGGCCGGGCGTTCCAGGGTCATGGCGAGGGGACGTCCGGGCGCGACCCGGAACCCGCAGGCAGCCAGGAAGCGGATGGCGATGTGGTCCTCGACCACAGTGCGGACCAGGCCGATGCCCGTGTCGTCCATCCGCCGCCATGGCCGCCACCAGCCGCTCACCGGTGCCGATCCGGCGGTGCCCGACCGCGACCAGCACTCCGTCGAGCACGAGTTCGCGCGGCCGGTCCCCGTAGTCGTCACCGTAGACCAGGTGCGGGGCACGCTCGTGGGCGCGCAGTTCCCCCAGGAGGGTGCCGTCGGGCAGTTCGGCCACGAACCGCCAGGCCGTCGCCGGCCGCCCGTCGCCCTCCACCCACCGGACCCTGGCGTCCCGACGTACCCGCTCCGCCGCCCGCCGCCGGTCCCGGTGACCCCGATTCCGTTCGTACGCCGCCGGCGGCAACCGCAGCGGCCACAGCGCGGGTGGCAGGTTGTACCAGTCCGCCCACCAGGCACCCGGCCAGTCCTTCGGCTCCCGCACCGGCCAGACGTCGAGGTGGGCCGGGTAGCGCCGCCCGGCGGTGTCCCGCAGGTCGTCGTGCGGGACCGGCGGAAGCGCGCAGGTCACCTCGGCGGCCGATGCGGTAATCGCAGCGGTGGTCGGGATCGCGGGCGGGGCCGCTGCGGAAGCCGGCCCGACCGGCAGTGCGACCGTCAGGGTCCCGCCGACCGCCCGCACCAGTCGCTCGACCGTGTGGAACCGTGGGTCGGTCGCCCTGCCGGACTCGATCCGGGCGATGGTCGCCTGGGGCACCCCTGAGCACCGGGCCAGCTCCCGCTGGCTCAGGTCGGCCTCCCGGCGCAGCGCCCGAACCGTCCGGCCCAGGTCGGCCAGCGGGGCATCCTCCGTCGTCACCCCGCCATGCTCCCGCCGCCTCGGCGCGGTTTCAACAGCCCCACCCCCGGCTGTGGATAACCCTGTGGAAACCCGCTGGAGCTGGGGACAAGGTGTCGGGGTCGCGTCCTTTCGAGCTGATGACCTCACCGAATCATCCGCACCACCGGGCCACCGCACCACCGCACCACCGGGCAGCCAACCACCCGGCGGGGTAGATGCCTGGCGGCCGGAGCCGTTCCTGAATCGCTGACGTCGTCAGATCGAAAGGACGCGCAGGAGGACTCCTCGCCCCGCCCGGGTCCGCCCGAATCCGGACCCGACCGACCCCCGGTGGGACGGCCGGAACGTGCGGTCAGCGGCCCGATCCACGGCGGACGGGCCGGCAGAGGACCGGCCGGCAGAGGACCGCGGACGGGACGAATGTCGTCGGCGGGGGCGGGGTCACATCGGGGCGGGGCTGGGCAGGAGGAAGGTCGGGAGGGGGTTACGGTGGGGACGTGGCGCTCTCCCTGGCGATCTCGCCCTGCCCCAACGACACCTTCGTCTTCGACGCGCTGGTGCACGGCCGGGTGCCGGGCGCGCCGCCGGTCGAGGTGACCTTCGCCGACGTCGACGTCACCAACACGGCCGCCGAACGGGGCGCCTTCGACCTGGTGAAGGTCAGCTACGCCGCGCTCCCCTGGCTGCTCGACGACTACCACCTGCTGCCCTGCGGCGGTGCGCTCGGCCGTGGCTGCGGCCCCCTCGTGCTCACCCGTGCGGGGGCCGACCGGGCCGACCTGAGCGGAGCCACGGTGGCGGTGCCCGGTGACCGGACCACGGCGTACCTGCTGTTCCGGCTCTGGTCGGCCGGACAGCCGCCGGCCCGGATCGAGATCGTGCCGTTCCACGAGATCATGCCGGGCGTCGCGGCCGGCCGGTACGACGCCGGGCTGGTGATCCACGAGGCCCGTTTCACCTACCACCGGCACGGGCTGACCGCGCTGGTGGACCTGGGCGAGTGGTGGGAGGCCGACACCGGCCTGCCCATCCCGCTCGGGGCGATCCTGGCCCGCAAGGGCGCGGTGGACCCGGTGGCCGCCACCGGCTGGGTCCGCGAGTCGGTACGCCAGGCGTGGGCCGACCCGTCGGCCAGCCGGGAGTACGTGCTCGCGCACGCGCAGGAGATGGAGCCCGACGTGGTGGACCGGCATATCGACCTCTATGTCAACGAATTCACCGCCGACCTGGGGGACGCGGGGTTCGCCGCCGTGGAGGCGCTGCTGGGCCGGGCCGCCGACGCCGGGCTGGTGCCTCAGACCTCCAGCTCGCGGGCCACCGCGTGGACCAGCTGAGCGATCTTCTGCGCGGTCTTCTTGTCGGGAAACCGGCCCCGGCGCAGATCCGGCTGGACCTTCGCCTCCAGCACCTTGATCATGTCCTCGACCAGGCCGTGCAGCTCCTCGGCCGGCCGACGGCGCAGCTCGGCCATGGACGGCGGCGCGTCCAGCAGCTTGACCCCCATCGCCTGGGCGCCGCGCCGGCTGTCCACCACGCTGAAGTCGACCCGTTGCCCACCCTTGAGGTCGGTGACGCCCGCGGGCAGCGCGCCCTTCGGCAGGAACACGTCGCCACCCTCGTCGCTGGTGACGAACCCGTATCCCTTGGCCGCGTCATACCACTTCACTCGCCCCGTCGGCACCTTGGAGACCCCTGCTTCACTCGATACGACTACTGCTCCAAGGCTAGCCCGATGATCCGGTCGAGCGCCGCCGGGAATCCGGTGAGGTCGTCGAGCACCACCTGCGCCCCGGCCGCGCGCAGGTCCTCCGCCGGGCAGGGGCCGGTCGCCACGCCCACGCCCGGGATGCCGGCAGCGCCGGCCGCCACCATGTCCGCCACGTGGTCACCGACGTAGAGCGCGGCACCGTGCTCCCGCAACGAGGTCGCCTTCTGCTCGGCGAAGAGGTCGCCGGCCAACTCGTCGACCGCCAGCCCGAGGTGGTCCAGGTGCAGCCGGGCCAGCCGGCCGATCTTGGAGGTGACGACCATCACCCGGCCGCCGTGCGCGTGCACCGCGTCGACCGCCTCCCGGGCCCCGGGCATCGGCACCGACGGGGTGATCGCGTACGCGGGGTACAGCTCCCGGTAGAGCGTCACCGCCTCCTCGACCTGCTCGGCCGGGAACCAGTGGGCGAGTTCGGTGCGCAGCGGTGGGCCGAGCCGGGAGACGGCCAGCTCGGCGTCGACCGGCACACCCGTACGGGCGGTGAGCGCCCGGTAGGCGGCGGCGATGCCGGGGCGGGAGTCGATCAGGGTCATGTCGAGGTCGAACCCGACCATCAGCGCGGACATTCTGCGAAGGTACCCGGACAGGTCGCCCGAGCCGGACGTCCGGGCGGCGCGATCGGGCGGCAGCGGGCTAGCGTGGAACGACGATGACCACCTCACTCGCCGACCAGCTGCGCGCGCTGCCCGACGAGGCGCTCGCCGCGCTGCTCCAACTGCGGCCCGACCTCGTCGTGCCGGTGCCGGCCGACGTCTCCGCGCTCGCCCTGCGGGCCGAGTCGCGGGTGTCGGTCGCCCGCGCGCTCGACGGGCTGGACCAGTTCACCCTCCAGATCCTCGACGCCGCCCGGCTCACCCGCGACCCGTCGGACGGCACCACCTCCACCGAGGCGGTCCTCGCCCTGGCCGCCGCCGGGCCGCGCCCACCCGCCCCGGCCACGGTCCGCGGCGCGGTCGACCGGCTCCGCGCCCGGTTCCTGCTGTACGGCCCGGAGCAGGCGCTGCGGGTCACCGGCAGCGTGGACGAGCTGGCCCCGTACCCGGCGGGGCTGGGTCGGCCGGCGGAGGAGCTGGACCTGCGGGCGGCGGCGCTCTGCGCGGACGCCGCGAAACTGCGCCGGACGCTGCTCGCCGCGCCCCCGTCGGCGCGGGCGGTCCTGGACCGGCTCGCCGCCGGTCCACCGGTCGGCAGCGTGCCGCCCGGATCGTTGCAGGCACCGGCGCTCGGCGCGGAGGGCGACGTGCCGCCCGACCCGACCAACGGTGGCGCCCCGACCGGGTCGCCGGTGCGCTGGCTGGTCGAGGCCCGGCTGCTGGTGGCGGTCTCCGCCGGGACGGTCGAGCTGCCCCGCGAGGTGGGGCTGCTGCTGCGCCGGGACACCGGCCCGCTCGGACCGCTGCGGATCGACCCGCCGCCGGTCGCCGCGCCGCCCCGGGAACCCAAGGCCGTCGACTCCGCCGGGGTCGGGCAGACCATGGAGGTGGTACGGCACACCGAGGCGCTGCTGGAGGCGTTGACCGCCGAGCCGGCACCGGTGCTGCGCTCCGGCGGGATCGGGGTACGCGACCTGCGTCGGCTGGCCCGCACGGTGGCCCTGGACGAGCCGACGACAGCACTGCTGGTCGAGGTGGCGTACGCGGCAGGTCTCCTCGGTGAGCTGGACCTCCCCGCCGCCGCCAGCCGGTACGGCGGCGAACAGCAGGTGCTGCCCACCGGGGCGTACGAGGTGTGGCGGGCGGTGTCGCTGGCCCACCGCTGGGAGCAGTTGGCCCGCGCGTGGTTGACGATGAGCCGGCAGGCCGGCCTGGTGGGGCAGCGCGACGACCGGGACCGGCCGATCAGTGTGCTCTCCGCCGAGGCGGAGCGGGCCGGTGCGCCGGCCGCCCGCCGGGCGGTGCTCGGGGTGCTGGCCGAACTGGAACCTGCCACTTCACCCACCGCCGAGGAGGTGCTGGCGCTGCTCGACTGGCGGGCCCCCCGGCGCAGCCGGGGGCGGGAGGCCGCGCACCGGGAGGTGCTGACCGAGGCGGCCCGGCTGGGGGTGACCGGCCTCGGCGCGCTCACCTCGTACGGGCGGCTGCTGCTCGCCGACGTGACGGACACCGACGAGCGGGGTGGGGACGACCCGCTGGGGTTGCGTTCCGACGTCGACAGCGGTGACCCGTCGGGCACGGTACGGGCGCTGGACGCCCTGCTTCCCGCACCGGTCGACCACTTCCTGGTGCAGGCCGACCTGAGTGTGGTGGTGCCCGGCCCACCCGACCCGACGCTCGCCGCCGAACTGGAGACGGTGACCGAACCGGAGTCGGCGGGTGGGGCCAGCGTGCACCGGGTCACCACGGCCAGCGTCCGGCGGGCCCTGGATTCCGGTTACACGGCCGACGACCTGCACGACCTGTTCCGGCGGCGGTCGCGTACCCCGATCCCGCAGGGGTTGACCTACCTGGTGGACGACGTGGCCCGTCAGCACGGCGGGCTGCGGGTCGGCTCCGCCGGCGGGTACGTGCGCAGTGACGACGAGGCGCTGCTCGCGGAGGTGCTGGCCGACCGGCGGCTGACGCCGTTGGCGTTCCGCCGGCTGGCCCCGACGGTGCTGTGCACGCCGTACCAGGTGGGGCGGATGTTGACCGCGCTGCGGGACGCCGGGTACTCCCCGGTGCCGGAGGACGCCAGCGGCACGACGGTGCTGGCCCGGCCCCGGGTACGGCGGGCACCGGCCCGGGTGCCGCTGACCGGTCGGGCGGTGGACCCGCTGGCCACGCCCCGGTTGGCGCTGCCCCGGCTGTTGGGTGTGGTGGAGCAGATCCGGCGGGGCGAGGCGGCGGCGCGGGCGGCCCGGCGGGCCCCGGCGGTGGTCCGGGGCGGTGCGGCCCGCGCGGCGGCCGGCCCGATGCCCGCACACGGTCACGCCGAGGCCCTGGCGGTGCTCCAGCAGGCGGTCCGGGACAAGGCGCTGGTCTGGGTCGGCTACGTCGACGCCCACGGGGCGACGCTGTCCCGGCTGCTGCGGCCGGTGTCGATCGGTGCCGGCTACCTGCGTGCCGAGGACGAGCGGACCGAGATGCTGCACACCTTCGCCCTGCACCGGATCACCGCGGCCGTCCGGGAGAACTGACCGCCCCGGCGGTGCCGTCCGCCGCTGCCGCTCAACGGCGGCTGCGACGGACGGTGCCGATGACGGAGACGATGAGCAGCAGGGCGAAGCTGGTGCCGGCGGCCTCACCGACCGAGTCGATGAAGCCCTGCCGTTGCACCAGCCACCCGAAGAGGAACCAGCCGACGACGGCGATCCCGGCGACGGCGTATCCGACCATGGTGGCCGTGGACACCTCGTCGGTCGGTGTCACCTGCTCGCCGTTCGCCGCGTCCTCGGCGATCATCTCGTGGTCGACGGTCATCCCAGCCCTCCCACCCCGTCCGGCCCCCGGCTTCCAGGGTGGCACCCGGTCGCCAGGACGGACAGGGGGAAATACCCCCGATCCGGCCCCTATGGAGAACTACCGAGGGGCCGGAGGCGAGACGGGCAGGGTGGACGGAGGGCTCAGGTGCCGGGGCGGCGACCGACCAGGACCACCCGGGAGCCGACCTTGCCCAGCTCCCACCAGCGCACCGCGTCGGCGTGCAGCAGGTTGACGCAGCCGTGCGAGCCGATGCCCGCGTTGTGCAGGTAGGTGGTGGTCTCGTGGAAGCCGATCCCGCCGTTGAAGCGCTGCCAGTAGGGCAGCCACACCTCGTACGGGTTGGACCACTCCTTCAGGTTGCGCAGGTTCACCTTGTACGTGCCGGCGGGGGTGGCGTACCCGGCCATCCCGGTCCGGGTGACGGTGGGCTTGGCGACCACCTTGCCGTCGCGCATCACCCAGGTGGTCTGCCGGGTCAGGTCGACGCAGAAGGTGGTGCCGGAGCCTGCGGAGCAGCGCTTGACGTCGGTGGTGGCCAGTCGCTTCGCCACGTCGAACGTCAACGGGCCGGCCCGACCCTCGGCGGGACGGATGTCGTACCGCTGCTGGAACTTCTTGATCGCGGCGCAGTCGGCGTCGGTCTGCCGGCCGTCCACGGTGACCGTGCCGAACCCGCCCAGCCGGGCCAGGTACGTCTCCACCTCACGCTGGTGCTCGCCCAGCTGGCAGCGGGTCTGGTTGGACTTCTGCGGGACGCGCGGGCGACGCCCGGTCGACGCCTTCGGGGTCTTGGTGGCGCGGACCTTCGGCTGCGGCTTCTCCCGGTGCCGGGGCTTCGTGTCGGACCCGGTCAGCTGGTCGGGCAGGGAGGAGGCACCCGCCCCCGTTACCTGTTCCGCACTGCCGACCGGGGCGAGCCCTCCTCCGGTGCCACCCGGGTCGGCCTGCGGCACGGACGCACACCCACCGGCGCCGACCAGCATGACCATGGCCAGGGCGACGACCCGGGCTCTGTGGCGGACCTGCATCGTGTGCCTCCCCGGATCGGTCGTCCCACTGGTAGACGTGTGTCCCCCGGGAAACGTTGCACCCATTGCGAAGATTTTCTGGCAGTCTCCCACCCCCGTGCAACACTGGATGGTCGACCTGCGGCGGGATTTCGCGGCCGGTCGGGGAATCCGGCCGAGGAGGGGGACCTGGCGTGAGCGGTGGACCACTGATCGTGCAGTCCGACAAGACGCTGCTGCTGGAGATCGACCACCCGGACGCCCAGTCCTGTCGGATGGCGATCGCGCCCTTCGCCGAGCTGGAGCGTTCCCCGGAGCACGTGCACACCTACCGGCTCACCCCGCTGGGGTTGTGGAACGCCCGCGCCGCCGGGCACGACGCCGAGGCCGTGGTCGACGCGCTGCTCAAGTTCTCCCGCTACCCGGTGCCGCACGCCCTGCTGGTGGACGTGGCCGACACGATGGACCGGTACGGCCGGCTCCAGCTCGCCAACGACCCGGCGCACGGCCTGGTGCTGCGGGGGCTGGACCGGATGGTGCTGATCGAGGTCGCCAAGAGCAAGAAGCTCGCCGGGATGCTCGGTGACAAGATCGACGACGACACGATCCGGGTGCACCCGTCGGAGCGGGGCCGGCTGAAGCAGGCGCTGCTCAAGCTGGGCTGGCCGGCGGAGGACCTGGCCGGGTACGTCGACGGTGAGGCGCACCCGATCGAGCTGACCGAGGCCGGCAAGGACGGCGGCAAACCGTGGACGCTGCGGTCGTACCAGCGGGAGGCGGCGGAGGCGTTCTGGGCCGGCGGGTCCGGGGTGGTGGTGCTGCCCTGCGGGGCGGGGAAGACCATGGTCGGCGCGGCGGCGATGGCCGAGGCGAAGGCGACCACGCTGATCCTGGTCACCAACACGGTCGCGGGCCGGCAGTGGAAGCGGGAGCTGATCGCCCGCACCTCGCTCACCGAGGACGAGATCGGGGAGTACTCGGGCGAGCGCAAGGAGATCCGTCCGGTCACCATCGCCACGTACCAGGTGCTCACCTCGCGGCGCGGTGGCGCGTTCACCCACCTGGACCTGTTCGGTGCCCGCGACTGGGGTCTGGTCGTCTACGACGAGGTGCACCTGCTGCCCGCGCCGATCTTCCGGTTCACCGCGGACCTCCAGGCCCGCCGCCGGCTGGGCCTGACCGCCACCCTGGTCCGCGAGGACGGCCGGGAGGGTGACGTGTTCAGCCTGATCGGCCCCAAGCGGTACGACGCGCCGTGGAAGGACATCGAGTCGCAGGGCTGGATCGCCCCGGCCGAGTGCACCGAGGTCCGGGTCACCCTGACCGACGCGGAGCGGATGTCGTACGCGACGGCGGAGGCTGAGGAGCGGTACCGGATGGCGGCGACCGCCCGGACGAAGCTGCCGGTGGTGAAGGCGCTGGTCGGCCGGCACCCCGACGACCAGGTGCTGGTGATCGGGGCGTACATCGATCAGTTGCACCAGCTCGGGGAGTACCTGGACGCGCCGATCATCCAGGGTTCCACCACCAACAAGGAGCGCGAGCGGCTGTTCGACGCGTTCCGCTCGGGTGAGCTGCGCACGCTGGTCATCTCGAAGGTCGGCAACTTCTCCATCGACCTGCCCGAGGCGGCGGTGGCGATCCAGGTGTCCGGCACGTTCGGCTCCCGGCAGGAGGAGGCGCAGCGGTTGGGCCGGGTGCTCCGCCCGAAGGCCGACGGTCGGCAGGCGCACTTCTACACGGTGGTCTCCCGGGACACCATCGACACCGAGTACGCGGCCCACCGGCAGCGCTTCCTCGCCGAGCAGGGGTACGCGTACACGATCGTCGACGCCGACGACGTCCTCGGCCCGAAGCTGCCCACGGTCGACTGACCCGGCTCGGGCCCCGCTGCTCCCCCCGCCTGGCCGGTGTTCCCGGGCGGGGGGTGTGGATGGTCGGTGCGCGTCCTTTCGAGCTGATGACGTCGACGACTCAGTGGACGGTCCCGCCGCCAGACGCCGCGCCCGCCCGGCAACCACGCCCCCCGGCCGGTACGGTGTCCATAGTGGATAGTGACACCGACACGTCGAAGGGATTCCGAGTGAAACGCCGACTTCTGCACGCCCTGGCGATCGCGCTCGTCGTCGCCCCGGGCACCGTCGTGGCCGCCACGCCGGCCTCGGCCAGCGACGCACCCGGCTTCGTCTGCAACCTGACGCAGAACACCTGGCTCCGCACGGCACCGCACGGCCAGGTGCTACGCACCCTGACCGCCGGTCGCGGCTTCCGCTGGCACGGTCAGGGCTGGTCCGAGGACAACGACACCTGGATCTACGGCCACGGCGCGGAGGACCCGTCCCTGGACGGCTGGGTCCCCGCCACCAACACCACCTGCTGACCCCTGACCGACACACACCCCCACCCCCACCACCAGCCCGGTGATCAAGAGGTTTGCGTCAACTTGAAGATCAAGACTGACGCAAACCTCTTGATCACCGCACGCACCCCCAACGGGGCGAGGCGGGCGCGGGGCGAGGCGGGCGCGGGGCGGGGTGGGTCAGAGGGTGTGGGTGGTTCGTTCGGTGGCGATCCGGGTGGGCAGGGTGGCGGGGTCGAGGTTGGCGCAGATGACCACGGACGCGCCGACCGCCAGCGGGGCCAACAGCCACTTCACCGGCTGCTCGTGTTCGGCGGCGTTGACCAGCAGCCGGTCGCCGGGGCGCAGGCCGAGCTGGTCGGCGATCTCCCTGGCGAGGCGTCCCCAGGCACCGTAGCTCGTGCCGTCGGGGGTCGCCGGGGCGGCCGGGTGCACGGCGGCGTAGTCGGGCGGGGTGTCGGTGTGCCGCAGCACCTCGGCGGACCAGTCGAGCCAGCCCACCGGCACGTCGGTCAGCGGCCCGGGGGCGGTGCCGACGAGGTAACGGTGCACCCCGTCCGGCACGTCCTCCAGCCAGTCGTCCAGGCGTTCCGGGGTGACGAAGACCGCGTCGTACGGCCGTTCGCCACCCGGTTCGAGGACCGGCAACCCGGCGGTGGCGCGCGGCCGGAACGACACCGCCATCCCCACCGACCAGGCCCCGAGCAACACCGCAGCGGTACGCCAGTGCGGCGGCAGCAGCACCGCGACCCGGCTGCCCGGCCCCAGCCCGCACCCGTCGCGCAGCAGACCGGCGGTGCGCGCCGCCCAGTCACCGAGCTGCTTCGCGGTCAGCTCCGTCCGCTCCCCGGTTGCGTCGTCGCAGTAGGTCAGCAGTGGCTGTTCTGCCTGCTCAGGCAGGTCGGTCGACGTGGTGACGGCGAGGTGGGCAACCATCGGTCCTCCTGTCCGGACGGAACGCCCCACCCTACCGAGCCGGGAAGAGTTGAGTACGCGTGCGCATGACAGCGCCGCCCGTCGCCACGAGACTCGACCCATGCGTACGCGGATCATGATCGTTCTTGCCGGGGTGGGCCTGGGCGGCCTGCTGTTGACCAGCGGCTGCGGCTACCGGGAGAGCATCTGCAGCGATGGCGAGTACCCGGCGATCGCGGTGGGTGGACAGGGCGGCAGCGCCTGCTTCCCCGACGGCCAGGAGCCGACCGCGCCGTACGTCCGGTACCCGCAGGGCAAGGTCCCGCAGCACGTCGACGACGAGTGGGACGTCTACTGGCGGGACCACGGCATCGACGCGAACGGCGTCATCACCGACCGGTGACCGGGTCGGCCCTGCCCGGACACCGTTTCGACCAGGGAAGTTCGGCCGAAACGACGAGGCCGGCGAGCCAGCTCACCGCCGGCCCGTCGCCGGCCGTTAACCCGCTGGTCGACCTGCGCTCGGTCACGCCTGCCAGCCTCCGTCCGAATCGAAACGTTCGGAGGAGCAGTGACAGCGAGAAGAGTGTTCGCCTCAACGGTGGTGGCCGGCCTGGCGCTGGCCACCCTGACCGCCCCGGGCAGTGCGGTCGCCGCCCCGGACCACCCCGCCCCGGGCAGTACGGCGGCCAGCCGGGGATACCCGGACCGGAAGCTCAACTTCGACCGCACCGCCACCTACCCGGTGTTCCAGAACCGGCCGGCCGGTGAGGACCCGGCCACCGCCACGGTCGCCGAGATCTCCGCGGTCAGCCCGAACGGCCGTACCCTGGTCTACACCGATGCGGCGGCCCGGCGGATCGGCTTCCTCGACATCGGCCGGGCGGACCAGCCGCGCGGTCTCGGCACCCTCTCCCTGGCGCAGCTCGGCGACGCCGAGGACGAGCCGACCTCGGTGGCGGTCGTCGGCCGGTACGTGCTGGTCGTGGTGAACACCAGCGCCAGCTACACCGCCCCCTCCGGCCGCCTCGACGTGATCGAGCTGGCCACCCGGCAGCGGGTGCGCAGCATCGACCTCGGCGGGCAGCCCGATTCCATCGCGATCAGCCACGACGAGCGGTACGCGGCGATCGCCATCGAGAACGAGCGGGACGAGGACGCCACCCCACCCGGTCACAAGAAGGGTGACCTGCCACAGGCACCCGCCGGTTTTGTCCAGCTCATCGACCTCGACGGGAAGACGACGCCGCAGCGGTGGAAGCTGCGTACCGTCGCATTGACCGCGCCCGACGGCCGGGCGTTGCCGGTGCTGGCCGCCGCCGGGATCACCGAGCCCACCGACCCGGAACCCGAGTACGTCTCGATCAACGAGCGCAACCAGCTCGCGGTCACCCTCCAGGAAAACAACGGCGTCGTCCTGATCGACCTGCCCACCGGCCGGATCACCCGGGCGTTCAGCGCCGGCACCGCCTCGGTCAGCGGCATCGACACGGTCAAGGACGGCCGGACCGACCTGACCGGGTCGATCACCGACGTCCCCCGCGAGCCGGACGCGGTCGCCTGGATCAACGACCGTTACCTGGCCACCGCCAACGAGGGCGACTGGCGGGGCGGCACCCGGGGCTGGTCGGTCTTCGACAGCCGGACCGGCCAGGTGGTCTGGGACGCCGGCAACACGTTCGAACGGCTGGCCGTCCGCTACGGGCTGCACAACAACGACCGGGCCGCCAAGAAGGGCACCGAGCCGGAGGGCGTGGCCGTCGCCGAGTACCACGGCGTGCGGTACGCGTTCGTCGGGTCGGAGCGGAGCAACTTCGTCGCCGTCTACGACCTCACCCGGCCCACCGCCCCGGTGCTGCGCCAGGTGCTGCCCGCCACCAACGGCCCGGAGGGGCTGCTCCCCATCCCCTCCCGGGACCTGCTCGCAGTCTCCAGCGAGACCGACGACGCCTCGGTGGGTGTCCGCGCCTCGGTGTCGCTCTACCGGCTCGGTGAGCAGACCCCGGGCTTCCCGAGCATCGTCTCGGCCGACGACGCCGCGGGCGCGCCGATCGGCTGGGGGGCGCTCGGCGCGCTGTCCGCCGTGCCGGGCCAGCCACAGCAGCTCTACACCGTCACCGACGCCGCGTACACCCCGACCCGGATCCTGACCGTCGACACCCGACGCTCGCCTGCCGTGATCACCGACGCGACCACCGTGACCGACGCCGCCGGCACCCCTGTCGGGTACGACGCGGAGGGGGTCTTCGCCCGGCCACAGGGCGGCTTCTGGCTGGCCGTCGAGGGGGCGAAGGGCAGCGAGAACAGGCTGGTCCGGCTGAACGGGGACGGGCGTACCGAGCAGACCGTGCCACTGCCGGCGGACATCGCCGCCGGGCTGGGCAAGCAGGGCTTCGAGGGGGTCACCGCGAGCACCGACCGACACGGCCGGGAGATCGTCTGGGCGGTGCTCCAGCGGGAGGTGGCCACCGACCCGGCCGGCGTCGTCCGGATCGGCAGGTACGACGTGACCGCCGACAGTTGGAGCTGGTTCGGCTACCGGCTGGAGGGCACCACCGTCCCCGGGGACTGGATGGGGCTCTCCGAGATCACCGTGGTCGGTGACCGGCTCGCCGTGATCGAACGGGACAAGCTCAACGGTCCGGCCGCCACCGTCAAGCGGATCTACACGGTGCCGCTGCCGACCGGTCCGGCCGCCGCCGGCCCGCTGACCGTGCTGCCCAAGACCCTCGCCGTCGACGTGCTGCCGGCGCTGCGGGCCACCAACGGCTGGACCCAGGAGAAGCTGGAGGGGCTGACCGTCGGCGGTGACGGCCAGGTGTACGCGATCACCGA
Organism: Micromonospora wenchangensis; assembly: GCF_002210435.1. Taxonomy (GTDB): domain Bacteria; phylum Actinomycetota; class Actinomycetes; order Mycobacteriales; family Micromonosporaceae; genus Micromonospora; species Micromonospora wenchangensis. The sequence continues at coordinate 96,823 of NZ_MZMV01000012.1, read as the reverse complement.
CAACGACGGCGTGCTGGACGCCACCGGCGAGACCGTGCTGCTGCGCCTCGGCACGTACCGGAAGGTCTTCGGACAGCGCTGAGTCGACGGCCCGGCCGACCCGCCACAGCTGTGGGTCGGCCGGGCCGTCGCACAGCTCACGCCGTCGGCAGCGCCGGGCCGCCGTCGAGCAGCGGGGCGAGCAGGTCGCCGGACTTCTCCACCCGCCGCAGCACCTCCCCGGCGGTGTACGGCTTCGCCGAAGGCCGTTTCCCCGCCGCCCCCGCCTCGACCTCGTCCCAGGTCAGCGGCGTGGACACCGCCGGCACCGGCTGCGCCCGCAGCGAGTACGGCGCGACAGTCGTCTTCGCCGCGTTGTTCTGGCTCCAGTCGATGAAGACCTTCCCCGGCCGCAGGTTCTTCGCCATCTTCGACACGACCAGCTTCGGGTGTTCCCGTTCCAGTTCCTGGGCGACCCGCCTGGCGTAGCCGGAGACGACCTCGGCGTCCTGGGTGGCGCTGACCGGGCAGCAGAGCTGCATGCCCTTCTTGCCGGAGGTCTTCGGGTACGCCGCCACCCCGTCGCGGGCGAGGCGGTCGCGCAGCAGGAGCGCCACCTGGCAGCACTGCGGCAACCCCGCCGGTGGGCCGGGATCGAGGTCGACGACCATCAGGTCCGGGTGGGTGCCGATCCGCCACTGCGGGGTGTGCAGTTCGAGGGCGGCGAGGTTGGCCAGCCAGACCAGGGTGGGCAGGTCGTCGGCGACCACGTAGTCGATGGTCTCCCGTCCCCGGCTCGACCCGGGCACGGGCAGCGTCTCGGTGCGTACCCAGGCGGGGGTGGCGGCGGGGGCGTTCTTCTCGAAGAACGAGCCGCCGGTGACGCCGTTGGGGAACCTGATCCGGGTCAGCGCCCGGTCGGCCAGGTGCGGCAGCAGCACCGGGGCGATCCGGGTGTAGTAGTCGATCACCTCGCCCTTGGTGAACCCCGCCTCCGGGTAGAGCACCTTGTCCAGGTTGGACAGCTCCAGCGCCCGGCCGTCGACCTCCACCTTCACCCGCTCAGGCATCCTCCACCTCCCCTGGTGGCTTGTCGGGGCGTAGCCGCAGCACCCGGGGGAAGCGCAGCCGCCCGTCCGGGGTGCGCTGGCCGTACCTGACCTCCACCACGATCCGGGGGGTCACCCAGATCGCGCCCCGGGCGTCCTCGCGCGGCACGTCCCCGGCGAACGGCGACCCGTCGGAACGGAGCGGTTCGAGTTCGCGCAGCAACTCCCGCTCCAGGGCCGCGCCGATCCCGCCGCCGACCCGCCCCCGGTAGGTGAGCCGCCCGTCCGGGCCGGGCACCCCGACCAGCAGGCCGCCGATCTTCCGGGCCCCGGGCCGCCAGCCGCCGACCACGAAGTCCCCGGTCACCTCCAGCTTGACCTTCACCCAGTCGGGTGAGCGCACCCCGGGCCGGTAGACCGAGTCGGCCCGCTTGGCCAGCACCCCCTCCAAGCCGTGTTCCCCGGCCGCCTGGTAGGTCGCCGCGCCGTCGCTGAAGCAGGGGGGCACCGTCCACCGGGCCGCGCCGAGCCCCAGGCCGTCGAGCGCCGCCCGCCGCTCGTGGTACGGCCACCCGGTGAGGTCCTCACCCCGCCACCGCAACAGGTCGAAGATCATGTACGTGACCGGGAGGGTCGCCGCCAGCCGGGCCGCCTTCGCCCGGTCCCGGACGTGCATCCGCTCGGCGAGGGCGGTGAACGAGGGCTGCCCGGCCGGGTCGAACAGGACCACCTCACCGTCGAGCAGCGCGTCGTCGACCTGCTCGGCCAGCGTCACCAGCTCCGGGTACGCGGCGGTGATCTCCACGCCGGAGCGGGCGAACAGGTGCGGGTGGCCACCGGTCAGGTCGGCGAGCGCGCGCACCCCGTCCCACTTGAACTCGTACGCCCAGCCGGCACCCACCGGGAGCGGCCCGGTCGTCGCGAGCATCGGCTTCAACGGCGCGCCGGGCACCTGTCCGACTGTAGTTGCGTACGGAAGCACGTGCGGGGGCTTCGATCGTTTGCGATCCTGGTCAGGGCGGTGAGAGGAGCATCGGGATGCGGGCGATCTGGAAGGGAGCCGTGTCGTTCGGGCTGGTCTCGATCGGGGTGAAGCTCTACTCGGCCACCGAGGAGAAGGACATCCGGTTCCACCAGGTGCACCGCGACGACGGCGGCCGGATCCGCTACAAGCGCACCTGCTCGGTCTGCGGCGAGGAGGTCAGCTACGACGACATCGCCAAGGGCTACGACCTGGGTGGCGGCGAGATGGTGATCCTCACCGACGCCGACTTCGCCGACCTGCCGCTGACCAGTTCCCGGGCGATCGACGTGCTGGAGTTCGTGCCCGCCGAGCAGGTCGACCCGATCCTCTACAACAAGGCGTACTTCCTGGAGCCGGAGGGGACCGCCACCAAGCCGTACGTGCTGCTGCGCGACGCGCTGGCCGACTCGGAGCGGGTGGCGATCGTCAAGGTGGCGCTGCGCCAGCGGGAACAGTTGGCCACTCTGCGGGTCCGCGACGGGGTGCTGCTGCTCAACACGATGCTCTGGCCCGACGAGGTGCGTACCCCCGACTTCGGTTTCCTCGACGAGGACCTGAAGGTCCGCCCGCCGGAGTTGGCGATGGCCGCCTCCCTGATCGACTCGATGGCCGGGGAGTTCCAGCCGGACGCCTTCACCGACGACTACCGGGCGGCGTTGCAGGAGGTCATCGACGCCAAGGTGGAGGGCCGTGAGGTGGTCCAGCCGGCGGAGGAGGAGGCCGCGCCGGCCGCCGCGGTGGACCTGATGGCGGCGCTGAAGGCGTCAGTGGAGCGGGCCCGGGTGGCCAGGGGCGAGGCGCCCTCCGGCGGTGCCGGCGAGCCGACGCCGATCTCGTCGGCCCGGTCGGCCAAGCAGACGGCGAAGAAGACCACCGCCGGCAGGGCCACCGCGAAGAAGACCACGGCGAAGCAGACGGAGCCGGCCAAGAAGGCGGAGCCGGCGAAGAAGACCGCCGCGAAGAAGACCACGGAGAAGAAGGCCACCAGGACCCCGGCGAAGAAGACCGCCGAGAAGAAGGCCGCCCCGCGGCGCAGCGCCTGAGCGGCGACCCGCGCCCCGTCCCCCGGCGCGACGGTGGGCCGTCCCGCCGGGGTCGTGCGTCGGTCAGCCCCGGCCGAGCTTCTCGGTGGGGGTGATCCGGACGATCACCCGCTCCTCGTCGGGCCGCCGGAACGGGTAGGTGTCCTGCCCGAGGTACTTCTTCGCCAGCCGGTCGATGTGCGCGTCGGCGCCCTCGGTGACGAACTCGGCGGTGCCCTTCACCCAGAGGGTGCGGAAGTCGTCGGCCCGGTCGACCACGGAGACCGCGACCACCGGGTTGCGGGCGATGTTGTGGTACTTCTGCCGCCCCTTGGCGGTGTTGAACAGGATGTGCTCGCCGTCGACGTCCACCCAGACCGGGGTGACGTGCGGGGTGCCGTCCGCCTCGATGGTCGCCACGTGGGCGAGTTGCGGTTCGGTGAGCAGGGCCTTGTCTTCGTCGGTGAGGATCGCCATGGTCGAGAACCTACCGCCGGACGGCCCCCGCCACCCGGAAAGACGGGCACGAACCGGCAGGCCCGGTCCGTTCACCGGACACGACGGGCGGGCGACGGCCCACCCTCGGCATCGATCCGGGTACCGTGTGCGCTGGCCACGGAACCGGGTCGCCGGGCCGGCCACCCACATCAGCAGGGAGTCGAGGACGTGAGCGAGCGTACGGAGAACCGTTCGGCGGGCCAGGGTCAGGCCCCGGAGACGAAGGCACAGCGGCGACTCGCCGCCCAGTTGGCGGCCCAGAAGGCCGCCGAGAAGCGCAAGCGCCGGCAGGCGTGGCTGGGCGCCGTCGCCGGCGTGGCCGTCATCGCGGTGATCGTCGGGGTGTTCGTGGTGGTCCGCAACGGCGAGAAGGACGACCCGAAGCCGGCGGCGGCTCCGGCCGGCTGCGCGGGTGACTTCCCCAAGCTGCCCGACGGGGCCGACCAGGCGCTGTGCACCAAGCCGCAGGCCACCAAGGGCGAGGGCGAGCTGACCGGGCTCAAGGCCACCCCGCTGATCCGGGGCACCGGCCCGGCCGCCCAGGCCGGCCAGCAGATCACCGTGAACTACGTGGGTGTGTCGTACAAGACCGGTGAGGAGTTCGACGCCTCCTGGAAGCGGTCCGAGCCGTTCACCTTCGGCCTCGGCCAGGGCAACGTCATCCCCGGTTGGGACCAGGGCATGCAGGGTCAGACCGTGGGCAGCCGGGTCCAGCTCGACATCCCCGCCGACCTGGCGTACGGCGACAAGCCGCAGCGTCCCGGCGCGCCCGCCGGCCCGCTGCGGTTCATCGTCGACGTGCTGGCGGTGCAGTAGACCACACGGGTCTTCCGGCCGGCACCTACCGGCAGTAGGTTCGGGGTCACCGTGGGCGGCCGGTCCGCGTCACGGTGACCCCCACCGACCCGGAGGTGCGCGTGCCGCCGCTGGACGACCCCGGGCGGACCGCCCGGTCGATGTGGACGCACGTCGAACCCGTGCACGCGATCACCTACTTCCATCCCCGGGCCCGCGCCGCCACCGAGGCGATCGGGCTGCGCGGCTACTGGCGGGGTTACTTCGCGGGCCGGGCCGCCCCGCTGGGGGCGGTCGACGCCGCCCCGGTGACCGCCGTCTTCTTCACCTTCGCCCCGCCGATGGTGGGCCGGGCGCTGCCGGCGGTGTGGCAGCTCGCCGCCCCCGAGGAGGCGTTGCGCGCCCGGCTCACCGGGGCCGTGCAGGCGCTCGCCGAACTCACCTACGAACTTCCCGAGGCGCACCTGGCCGAGGCGGCCGAACTGCTGGAGGTCGCGGCGGTCGGGGCGGACACCGCCGGCCGGGTGCTCGGCGCGGCGAACGCCGCCCTGCCGCGCGGCGACTACCCGCTGGCCCGGCTCTGGCAGGCGGCCACCACGCTGCGCGAGCACCGCGGCGACGGGCACGTGGCGGCCCTGGTGGCCGCCGGTCTCGACCCGGTCGAGACGTTGGCGTTCCGGGTCGCCCAGGACCGGCCGGAGGAGCACCTGCTCGGCCGGGGCTGGACCGGGGACGAGTGGGCGCAGGCGAGGGCCCGGCTGGTCGACCGGGGGTGGCTGACCGACGGGGGCGCCCCCACCGAGGTGGGCGACGCCGGTCTGCGGGCCGTTGAGGACGCGACCGACCGGGCCGCCGCCCGACCCTGGCTGGCGCTCGGCCCGGACGGCACGGAACGGCTCCGTGAGCTGCTGGTGCCGGTCGCCCGCGCCTGCCACACGGTCATTCCCACGGACAGTCCGATCGGGCTCCCCGCGCTCTCCTCCTGACCACCGCGGCCCGTCGCCCGAGTCGGACCATCGGTGTCGTACCGGGCAGACACGTCCTAGCAGGTCGTCGGTGTTCGACACACGTTGTTGACACATGTTTCATCGTCCGCAAGACTTCCTGATCGGGAGCGCTCCCACACCGGGGTGGAGTGTCGTCTCCTTCTCGCCGTGGCATTGCCACGGGAGCCTTCCACCCTCCAGGTCGGCTGCCGGCCGTTGCATGCCCTGTCGTCACCGCACGGCGGTGGCCGTCGTCGTACGAGCCTCATCGTGCGAACGCCGCAGCCTGCCCTGGTCGAGAAAGGCGGGACCGTGCGACGTACGAAATTCGACCAGTGGAGCCAGGAACTGCGCGACGTGCGTGACCCCGTCGAGCTGTTCGGCGGCAGCGCCCAGACGGCCGTGCTGCGACTGCTCACCATGGCCGGCAAGGTGCCCTTCCGGTCCGCCCTCGACGGCCTGACCCTGCGTGAGCAGGCGATCGTCCGGCACCTGCTCGGCCGGCAGCAACTCCGGCTGACCGCGCCGGGCACCGACGCCACCGCCCGGTTCGTGCTGGCCCACTCGGCGCTGGGCAAGCTGACCATCCACGAACCGGCGCGCGGCGACCTGCCGACCGAGGAGGTGGTGGCCGAACTCGCCCTGCCCGGATGGATGGTCGAGATGATCGACGAGGAGTGGCTGCCGGCCCAGGTCGAGGAGGAGCACCAGCGCCGCGAACTCGACCAGATGCTGCACCACTGGCACGCCGACGGCAGCCTGCCGGAACGGCTGGAGGAGGTCATCGACTGGGTCGAACGGGTCGAGACCGTCCTGATCTTCGTCGAGCGTCGGGTGTTCTCCCGCTCCGACTCCGGCTCCAGCACCCTCATCCGCGACGGCGTGCTGCCCGCGTTGCGGGACCGTGCACCGGCCGACTGGAGCCCGGAGGAACGGCTCTTCGTCGCGTCCATCCAGTTGCTGTTCCGCACCGGCCGGGCGGTCCGGTTCGAGGAGTTCAACGGCCGCCAGCTCAGCGCGGTCAGCCTCCGGAAGGTGTTGACCACCCGCTGCGCGACGTACCTGCGCGCGCTCGACGGGAAGCCCACCGGGGAGCTGAGCACCGCGACCCTGGCCGAGTTGGCCACCCTCGCCGGTGAGCTGGTCGAACTCGTCGACGGCAGCGGTCACATCCGCTACCGGCGGATCAACGGGCTGACCTACGCCAAGGACGAGTACCTGCTGCCCTGGGACGAGGAGCAGCGCAGTCAGGTCGAGCTGCCGCCGACCCTGCGGACGTCCACCGGCGTCCGGCCCGAGCCGGCCGACGGCGAGGACGCCGCCTCCTGGGTGCGCCGCGCCACCACCGCCGCCCTGCGCAACGTGCACGCGGGCGGCGACGAGCGCGAGCTGACCGGCATCCTGGAGGGCATCGTCCTGGGCGCGGTCGTCGACAGTCACGCCGACTACGGCATGTCCAGCGGCATCCGCGACCTGTCCCGCCTCGACGGCCCCGCCGGGCGGTACGACGAGGAGGTGGCGGGGCTGAAGAAGCCGGACTTCTTCTGCTGCGTGCTGCCCAGCCCTCAGATGGCCGCCGACCTGCCCGCACCCGCCGTCACCGACATCCTGTGGCAGGTCGCGCAGCGGATGATGTACAACCGCTGGCACTTCGTGCCCGGCAACTTCGACCGGGTCGAGGTGCCCCGGCAGCGGCACTACTTCTTCCCGCCGCTGGTGCCCGACATCGCCGAGTGGGGCGACCTGCGCCACGGTGGGCACAGCACCTCCCGCGTCCGCTACACCCTGCGGGCCCCCGGGGCCGCGATGTGGAAGCAGCCGTTCACGGTCGGTGGCCGGCAGTACCGGGGGGCGTTCGACATCCGGCTGGTCCGCATGGACGGGCCGCCGTTCACCCTGGCCGACCTGCGGACCGCCTGCCGGTACTCGGCGCTGGTGGACGTGTTCTGGCGCGAGATCGCCGGCTACGCCGACGCGCACGACGGCTGGGCCCCGGCGATCACCGCGTTCGGCGGCGACTGGTACACCAAGGAAGCCTGGCGGGAGCCCGTCGAGCGGCTCGACGTGGCACCGCAGGCGGTCGGAGGGCTCGCGTGAGCGTCGAACCACAGCAGGTCGTCGTCAACGGCGAGGACCAGTACTCCCTGTGGCCGGCGGACCGGCCGCTGCCGGGCGGCTGGACGACGGTGTTCACCGGGCCCGTCGAGGAGTGCCTGGAGCACGTCGCGGCACACTGGACCGACCTGCGGCCGGCGTCGCTGCGTACCACCGGGGGTGCCGCCGCCGGCCCCGCCGTCCGCCCGGCACCGGCCACGGTGGACGCCGCGTCGTCGGTCGCCGTCGGCCCCCGCCGCCCGTTCGGGGACACCCCGCTGCACGTCCTCGTCGACCGGGCGCTGGCGGCCGATCCGGGGCGCGTCGCGGTGCGCTGCGCCGGGGTCGCGGTCACCGCCGGGGAGCTGCGGGACCGGGTCCGGCACGCCGCCCGGGTGCTGCGGGGTCACGGCGCCGGGCCGGAGACCCCAGTCGCGGTGCTGCTCCCCCGCTCGGTGGACGCGGTGGTGGCGATCCTCGCGGTGCTGGCGGCCGGGTCGGCGTACCTGCCGCTGTCGGTGCACGACCCGGCGGACCGGCGGGCCCGGATCCTGGCCGACGCGGGCGATCCGGTCCTGCTGACCGGGCCGGAGCACCGGGGCCTCGTGGCCGCCGGCTACCCGTCGACCGTGCTCGACGTGACCGACCTGCCGGAGCCGGTCGGCGACGACGGTGACGGCGGCTGCCGGATCGAGAACCTGGCGTTCATCATGTACACCTCCGGCACCAGCGGCGCCCCCAAGGGGGTGCTCGGCACCCACCGGCAGCTCGTCAACTACGTGCACTGGTGCGCCGGGGAGTTCGCGTTCCAACCCGGGGAGCGGGCGGTGCTGCACGCCCCGCTGTACTTCGTCGGGTCGGTGATGACGCTGTTCACGGCGCTGGTCGCGGACTGGGAGCTGGAGGTCGCGCCCGAACCTGTCGCGTTCGACGACCTGATCGCGTTGACCGCCGCCGCCCCGTGCGGGTTCCTGAAGCTCACCCCGTCGCACGTGCGGGCGATGACCGCCCTCGGTGGCGTCGACGACGTCGCCCGCCAGGTGATGATCGGCAGCGAGCCGCTGTACCTGACCCCCGAGTTCGACGCGTGGATCAGCGGCAGCCCCAAGTCGGGCTTCGGCAACCACTACGGCATGAGCGAGACCGTCGGCGCGACCTGGTACTGGATCGGCGCGGACCGTACGGTCGGGCGGCGGCTGCCGGTCGGTGCCCCCATCCCCAACGCCGAGGTGCACATCCTCGACGAGCAGGGCCGGCCCGCACCGCCGGGGCAGACCGGCGAGATCTGCCTGGGCGGGGCGGTGATCGGCCGGGGCTACCACGGCCAGCCGGTGCTGACCGCCCAGCGGTGGATCCCGCACCCCGGCGGCGACGGGAGGCGGCTGCTGCGCACCGGTGACCTGGGCCGACTCGGCCCGGACGGGGTGCTGGACGTGCTCGGCCGCGCCGACCGGCAGGTGAAGATCCGGGGCCAGCGCGTCGAACCGCCCGCCGTCGAGGACGCGTTGCGCCGCTGCCCCGGCGTCGCCGAGGCGGTGGTGATCGCCGAACCCGACGGCCACGACCTGCACCTGGTCGCCTACCTGCGGTCCGAGGACGAGCCCCGGCCGACCGAGGCGCAGCTACGCGCCCACGCCGCCGGTCTGCTGCCGGAGGCGTCCGTCCCGAGCCGGTTCCTGTACGTGGCGCAGTACCCGCTCACCCCGAACGGCAAGGTCGACACCCGCCGGCTGCCCACCACGCCGACGGTGCGGCCCGCGCTGAGCACCGCGTACGTCGCGCCCGCAGGTGACCTGGAGACGGCGGTGGCCGGGGTGGTCGGCGCGGTGCTGCGGGTGGACCGGCTCGGTGTCGACGACGACTTCTTCGAACTCGGCGGCGACTCCATGCAGGTGGTCGAGGTCGTCACCCGGCTGGACGAGGAGCTGGGCCTGCCGGTGGGCATCGCCGACCTGTTCGACAGGCGCACGGTGCGTGCCCTGGCCGCCGGGATGCCCGACCACCAACTGCCGGCCCCCGTGGTCGCGGCGAAACCCGCCGGGGAGCAGCCGGACCGGTCCCCGCGTGCGGACACCGGCCGGCCGGCGGTCGGGGACGCGGCGGTGCAGGCCCGGTTCTCCGGGGCGTCCACCGGTTCCGCGCCGCTGACCTGGGGACAGACGGCCATGTACCGGCCGATGCAGTGGTTCGGCGAGGCCAGCCGGGACTTCAACATCCGGCGGGTGCTGCGGTTGGCCGCCCCGGTCACCACCGAGCGGGTCACCACGGCCTGGTCGGAGCTGGTGCTGCGGCACCAGGTGCTGCGCACCCTGATGACCGAGGACGCCGACGGGCCCCGACAGCACCTGGTCGCCGACGGGTCGTACGCGCCGCTGGTGCGGGACACCACCGCCGCCGAACTGCCGGAGGCGGCGGACGCCGCCGCCGCCGAACTGGCCGGCACCGCGTTCCGGCTGGACCGGGACTGGCCGGTCCGGTGGGCGTTGCTGCGCGTCGACGGCCAGGTCGAGGCCGTGGCGGTGGCCGCCTCGCACGTGTCGCTGGACGGCTGGTCGCTGGAGCTGCTGCTGGCGGAGCTGCGCACCCTGATCGAGGGCGAACGGACCCTGCCCGCACCGGGTTGGCAGCCGCTGGACCAGGCCGGCTACGAGGCGTCACCGGCCGGGCAGCGTCGGGCCGACCGGTCCCTGGCGTACTGGCGGGAGCGGCTGCCCCTGGTGCCGCAGCGGATCTTCGACGGGCCGGAACAGGACGCCGGTGGGTTGCCGGTCGTCACCTGGCGGATGGAGTCCACCGCCGTGGCCGCGGCGGCCGGCGCGCTGGCCGAGCGGACGGGGGCGTCGTCGTCCACCGTGGTGCTGACCGCCGCGCTGCTGGTCCAGGCGGCGTTGACCGGCCGGGACCGGGCCGTGGTGAAGCTGATCGCCGGCAACCGGAACACCCCCCGCCAGCGGCAACTGGTCACCGGTATCGCCCAGAACGCGCTGCTGGTCTTCGAGATCGGCGACGGTGACGTCGACGACGCCGTGCGGCGCTGCTACCGCGACTCGACGGAGTCCTACTTCCACGCCACCTACCCGCCCGACGCCCTGGACGAGCTGATCGCGGCCGAGGGCGCGCAGGCCGACCTGTCGGTGTACTTCAACGACGCCCGGCTGGGCCGCGACTTCGACGTCCCGGCGGAACCGCCCGACCGGGCCACGCTGACCGCCCTGGCGGCGCGGACCACCGTGCGGCAGGTCACCGCCGTGGCCCGGCACGACATGACCTTCTTCCTGGCCATGCCCCACCTGGCCGGTGGCTGCGCGCTGCAGTTGCTGGCCGACACCCGGCGGGTGCCCGGCCCCGTCTGCGAGCGGGCGCTGCGGGGCGTCGAGACGCTACTGTGCGAGGCCGCGCTGCGCCCGGTGGCCCTGCGGGACGTCGCCGCGCTGCTCGACCTCGGCAGCACCCGCCCCTCCGACCACCGGGAGTCCCGATGACCGACCCCTATCCGCTGCTGCACCGGCTGGCCGCCGCCGACGACGACGCGCTCACCAGCGTCGCGCTCCCGCCCGACGGCCGCTACCAGGTCGTCACCACCACCGTCGACGAGGTCACCGCCCAGATCGTGGGTACCCTGCGCGACGGGTTCGCCGGCAGGGGCCCGGCCGACTACCCGCTGCTGGTGCTCGGCTGGGGACGCTGCCGGGTCGGCTCGACCGCCGTGACCAACCTGTTCGGCATGGCGCGGGCGGCGGCCTACTACCAGCCGGTCAAGACCATCGGCCGGTTCGCGCTGACCGGTGGCGAGGGTTCGCCGTGGAAGCTGCCCGACGGCGAGCCGGTGTTGTTCGCCAAGGAGATGGCCGGGCCTTACGTGCCGTTCGAGGCGCTGTTCAACCCGGCCCGCTGCCTGGTCGAGGCCGGCTGGCCGGTCGACCGGCTGCGCCTGCTGGTGCTGGACCGGCAGCCGCGTGCCTCGCTCGACTCGTGGATGGCCAAGTGGGAGGGCAAGATCGGGCGGCAGCGGGTGGTGGAGAACTTCGTGCTCAGCACGCTCAACTACGCGCGGATGCGCGCCTGGGCCGCCGCCGAGGGGCTGGCGGTGACGCACTTCCCGTACGAGTGCAGTCGCGCCCCACAGGAGACGGTGTCCCGGTTGTTCGACCGCCTCGGCATCGGCCACCTGTACCGGCCGGAGATGCTCACCGGGTGGGGTGCGGCCGGCGACCTCAACTCCGACCAGTCGAAGATCCACAACCCGGTGGAGCCGGAGCCCTACGTCGTACCCGGTCTGCACGGCAACGCCGACGAGTACCGCTTCCGGCCCCGGTCGGTGACGGTGCTGACCGACGCGGAGCTGGCCGTGGCCGACAGCCCCGAGGTGGTGGAGTCCTACCAGGTGTCGGTGCGGTCCTGCGCGCAGGAGCTGGACCTGCCCGCGCCCCTGCGGGACGAGATCTTCGGCTGACCGCGATGACCGCCTCCCCCTCCGGCCTCGGGCAGTGGCGTGAGGCCGCCGCCGCCCGGCTGCGCATCGCCCGGCAGTGGCCCGCCGCCGGAGCCGGTTGGAGTGCCGTCGCGCTGGCACTCAGCGTGTCCCGGGGGGTGCTGCCGGTGGTCTTCGCGATCGCCGTCAGCACCACCGTCGGCCGGATCGGCCCGGTGCTGCACGGCACCGCCCGACCGGCCGGGGTGTGGTGGCCGCTGGCCGTCGCCGGGGCGGCGCTGATCGCGGCGCAACTCGCGGAGGCGGCGCAGAAGGCCGTCGCCGAGCAGCTCAGCCGCCGCGTCGACGGGCACATGTACCGGCGGCTCATCCAGGCGTCGCTGTCGACCCGGGAGATCACCCCGCTGGAGGACCCGGCGGTGCTGGACGAGCTGGGCGAGGCCGGGCACGAGCTGCGGTTCGCGTTCCGCACCCCGGGCGCGGCGTACGCCGGGCTGATCGCCCTCGTCGGGCCGTACACCCAGGTCGCCGGGTTCACGGTGGTGGTGGCGGTGGTGCTGGGGCCGTGGGCGGCGGCGGTCATGCTGGCGGTGGTGCTGCTGTTCCGGCACGGCCAGCGTGGCGGGTTGCGCCGCTACGCCCGGGTCATCCGCGACGTGGCGGCCCTACGCCGGGAGAGCCGTTACCTGCGGGGGCTGGCGATGGGCCCGGCCGCCGCCAAGGAGCTGCGGGTCTTCGGGCTCACCGGCTGGCTGACCGAGCGCTACCGGCAGGTCTACCGCCGGGCCCTGGCCCCCGTGTGGGCCGAGCGCCGCCGGATCTACCTGCGGCCCTACCTGGTGTACACGGCGGTGGGGTTGGTCGGCGTCGCGGCCGTGCTGGCGCTGGCCGGGGTCCGCGCCGCCGACGGGGCGTACGACCTGGCCGCGCTGGCGCTGGTGTTGCAGGCGGTGCTGGCCCTGATCCGGCTGGGCGAGTTCTACCCGGACTCCGACACCCAGACCCAGTACGGCATGAACGCCGAGACCGCCATCACCGCGTTCGAGCAGGCTATGGCCCGCTATCCGGAACCCGCCGACCGGGGCCGCGCCGGGCCGCCCGCCACCGCCGCCCCGGCCATCGACTTCACCGGGGTGCGCTTCGGCTACCCGGGCGCGACCGCGCCGGTGGTCGACGGCTTGGACCTGCACATCCCCGCCGGACGCTGCACGGCCCTGGTCGGGGTGAACGGCGCGGGCAAGACGACCCTGGTGAAACTGCTGGCCCGGCTCTACTCGCCGGATGCCGGTGCGGTGCGCGCCGACGGCGTCGACCTCGCCGATCTGCCGGCCCGGGACTGGCAGCGGCGGATCGCCGTGGTGTTCCAGGACTTCGTCCGTTACGAGCTGTCGGTGGCGGCCAACATCGGGTTCGGCGCGGTGGAGCATCTCGACGACCGGGCCGGGATCCGCCGCGCGGCGGAGGCGGCGGGGCTGCTCGACACCCTCGACGCGCTGCCGGACGGCTTGGACACGCTGCTGTCGCGAGCGTACGACGGCGGGGTCGACCTGTCCGGTGGGCAGTGGCAGCGCATCGCCATCGCCCGTGCCCTGTTCGCGCTCTACCACGGGAGCACCGTGCTGGTGTTGGACGAGCCCACGGCGGCGCTGGACGTGCGGGCCGAGGCCGAGTTCTTCGCCCGGTTCGCCGAGCTGACCCGGGGCCGCACGACGGTGCTCATCTCGCACCGGTTGTCCAGCGTCCGGCTGGCCGACCGGATCGTCCTGCTCGACGGGGGGCGGGTCGTCGAGCAGGGCAGCCACGACGAGCTGATGGCGGCGGGCGGCCGGTACGCGGCGATGTTCACCCTCCAGGCGGAGCGGTTCGCCGAGGACGGGGCCGACCGGGGGACCGACGAGGGCGCCGGTCCGCTGGCGCAGCGGGTGGGCTGAGCGATGCTGCGGGCGATCACCGGGCTGCTGCGGCTGTCGTGGCGGCAGGACCGGCGCAAGATGGCCGTGGCGCTGGCGTTGATGGTGGGCAACGCGGTGGCGGTGCCGGCGAGCGCGGTGGCGCTCAAGCACCTCACCAACGCGGCGGCGGCCGGCCGGGCCGGGGCGGCGGCCTGGGCGGGGCTGGCCGTCGCGGTGGCCGCGATCGCGGCGCTGACCTGCGCGCACTTCGCCCACATCGGGTACTTCGAGGTGTCCGAGCTGAACGTGCTCAGCACCGACGAGCAGCTCATCGAGATCAGCAACGGCACCCCGTACCTGGACCACCACGAGCGGCCCGAGCACGCCGACCGGATGGCGTTGGCCCAGGACGAGCTGCAACGCATCGGCGAGGGCCTCCAGGCGCTGCTGACCGGCGGGTCGCTGGCGGTCGGCCTGCTGCTGACCACCGTGCTACTCACCCTGACCCATCCGGCGCTGGTGCTGCTGCCGCTGCTGGCCGCGCTGCCGGTGCTGGCCGGTCGCCGGGCCGAGGCCGCCGCCGACCGGGCCCGTGCGGACAGCGTCGTCGACACCCGGCAGGCCCGGCACCTGTTCGAGCTGACCACCACCGCGGCCTCGGCCAAGGAGCTGCGCCTGCTGGGCCTGGTGGGGCATCTCCAGCAGCGCTACGCCACGCACTGGCAGCGCGCCACCGCCCGGCTGTGGCGCGGTGAGCTGGCCGCCGGCCTGTGGCGCGCCGCCGGGCAGGCCGTGTTCGCCCTCGGCTACGTCGCCGCCCTGGTCCTGGTCGTCCGCGACGCCGTACGCGGTCGGGCGGACGTCGGCGACGTGGTGTTGGCGATCATGCTCGCCTCGCAGCTCAACCACCAGGTCGCCGCCGCCGTGACGATCACCCAGCAGTTGGCGCGCAGCGGCCGGTCCCTGCAACGCCTGGACGAGGTGCGTGAGCTGGTGCCGCAGCCGGTCGTCGCGCCCGACGCGCCCGCCACGCCGCTGCTCCCGCCCGCGCGCCTGCTGGAGGGCATCCGGTTGCGGCAGGTCACCTTCACCTACCCGGGCGCGGCGGAACCGGTGCTGCGCGACGTCGACCTGCTGCTGCCCGCCGGCAGCACCGTGGCGGTCGTGGGCGAGAACGGCGCGGGCAAGACCACGCTGGTCAAGCTGCTCAACCGGTTCTACGAGCCCGACCGGGGCGCGATCCTGGTCGACGGGGTCGACCTGCGGCACCTGGACCTGGCCGCCTGGCGGGCGCGGACCACCGCCGCGTTCCAGGACTACGCGCGGCCGGAGCTGACCGCCCGGCTGGCGGTCGGCATCGGGGACCTGCCCCGGGCCACCGACGACGACGCGGTCCGCACCGGCCTGGCCCGCGCGCACAGCGAGGTCGCCGACAAGCTGCCGTACGGGCTGGACACCCGGCTGGGGCGCAGTCACGCCGACGGCGGGGTGGACGCCTCCGGCGGGCAGTGGCAGCAGTTGGCGCTCGGCCGGGCGATGATGCGCGACGCCCCGCTGCTGATGGTGCTGGACGAGCCGGCGTCGGCGCTGGACGCCGAGGCCGAGCACCGGTTGTTCGCCAGGTACGCCGACGGGGCGGCCCGGGTCGCCGCCGACAGCGGCGGGGTGACGGTGTTCGTTTCGCACCGCTTCTCGACGGTCCGCACCGCCGACCTGATCATCGTGATCGGCGACGGCGGGGTACGCGAGGTGGGCACCCACGACGAGCTGATCCGCCTCGGCGGCGTCTACGCCACCCTCTACGGCACCCAGGCCGCGGCCTACCGCTGAGTTCGGGGCCGCACGGTCGAGCCGGACCGCCGCTGCTGCCCGACCGGAACGGGGACGGTCCGGCGGTGGACGACCAGACCCGCCGGCTGCACGAAGATCGACCGTCGGGCCACCGCGTCGCCCCTGTCGTCCAGTTGGTAGACGTCGAGCCAGCACCACCCGTCGTAGGTGATCCAGTCCAGCACCCGGATGACCCGGCACCGGATGGGCTTGACGAACTGCACGCTGGCAGCCCGGCCCACCTGGATCAGGTCACCCGCGCGGAGTGTGGTCATCGCAGGTCCCTCACCCGCCGCCTCAGCACGTCGGGTCTGATCACGACCCACCACCCGGCCATCGCCTTCGGTTGATCACCAATCGGCGGTTCGACTGGTTGGTCCTGGGCAGCCAACCGAGGAATCTGCGGTGGAGAGCGCCGGCCGGAGCCCAGCCCATGTCGTGTGTGGCGGACACCAGATGCGCGCCCATGTAGAGGGCGAGGGACGCAGGAGCGCGGTCGTACTCCGCGAGCAGTTCCCGGCGGCGGGTGGGACACGGCCAGGGCGAATTACAGCCGGCACACATCCAGACAGGCAGAACAGGTCCGTGGCTCGTCATCGGTCCACCACATCACACGGAGTTGTACATAGGCAACCCCCAAGGGGATTGCCTTGCCCGCTACCCCCTAATGCAAGTCCGCCAGACCATAGCGTCAGGTCGTGGAGTTGCTCGGGCTGGATGAGATCCGCGACCTGCTTGGCGGGATCAGCAAGCAGCGCGCCACGATCATCGTGGGCCGCAAGGGCTTCCCCGATCCCCTGGTCACCCTGAAGATGGGGCGCGTCTGGGAGGGCAAGGCCGTCCGGGCGTGGATCGCCACGAACCGCCCCAGTCCCGCCGACGAGGACTGATCCCGCCGGGGCCACCACCCGACCGCCGGGCGGGGTCGGGGAGGATGGCGGGGTGACGGTGGATGCGGTGGTGTTCGACCTGGACGGCGTGATCGTGGACTCGGAGCCGGTCTGGGAGGAGGTGCGCCGGGCGTACGTGGCGGCGCGGGGCGGCACCTGGCAGCCCGACACCCAGCGCCGGCTGATGGGGATGAGCACCGGCGAATGGGCCGAGTACCTCAGCGGTGAGCTGGGCGTCGACCGCAGCGCCGAGCAGGTCGCCGTGGACGTGGTCGAGGAGATGGCCCGGCGGTACGCGGTGCGCGTACCGCTGATCGACGACGCCGACCTGGTGGTGCGCCGGCTGGCCGCGCGCTGGCCGCTGGGGCTGGCCAGTTCCTCGCCGACCCGGCTGATCGCGGCGGCGCTGACCGCCGCGGACCTCACCGCCGAGTTCCGGGTGACCCTGTCGACCGAGCGGACCGCCCGGGGCAAGCCCGCGCCCGACGTCTACCTGGCCGTCGCCGAGCGGCTCGGGGTCGACCCGGCCCGGTGTGCCGCCGTGGAGGACTCCTCCAACGGGGTCCGCTCGGCCGCCGCCGCCGGGATGCGGGTGATCGCGGTGCCGCACGGGTTGTACCCGCTGGACCCGGACGCGGCGGACCTGGCCGCGACGGTGCTCTCCTCGGTGCACGACCTCACCCCTGAGGTGGTCGACCGGCTCGGCTGAACCGCCTCCGCGACCCGGCCGGGCCGCCTAGCGTCGGACCCATGAGAGCTGTGGTTTACCAGGGGCCGCACGAGGTGACGGTCGAGCAGGTCGAGGACCCGCGCATCGAGCACCCCGACGACGTCGTCGTGCAGATCACCACGACCGCGATCTGTGGCTCGGACCTGCACATGTACGAGGGGCGCACGCTCGCCGAGCCGGGCATCGTCTTCGGCCACGAGAACATGGGCACGGTGGTCGAGGCCGGCACCGGGGTACGCGGGATCAGGGTCGGCGACCGGGTGTCGATGCCGTTCAACGTGGCGTGCGGGTACTGCCGCAACTGCCGGGAGCAGAAGACCGGCTTCTGCCTCACCGTCAACCCCGGCTTCGCCGGTGGTGCGTACGGCTACGTGGCGATGGGGCCGTACCGGGGTGGGCAGGCGGAGTACCTGCGGGTGCCGTTCGCCGACTTCAACTGCCTGAAGCTGCCGCCCGGCACCGAGCACGAGAACGACTACGCGATGCTCGCCGACATCTTCCCCACCGGCTACCACGGGGTGGCGATGACCGGGCTACGGCCGGGCGAGAACATCACCGTGATGGGTGGCGGGCCGGTCGGGCTGATGGCGGCGTACTCGGCGATCCTGATGGGTGCCGCCGAGGTGTTCCTGGTGGACCGGGTGCCGGACCGGCTGCGGCTGGCCGAGTCGATCGGGGCGACCCCGATCGACTTCTCGGCCGGCGACCCGGTCGCCCAGATCCTCGACCGGACCGACGGGGTGGGCACCGACCACGGGGTGGACGCGGTCGGCTACCAGGCCACCGGGGCCGGTGGCGCGGAGCAGCCGGCGGCGGTGCTGAACAGCCTGGTCGAGGTGGTCCGGGCGACCGGTGCGATCGGCGTGGTCGGCCTCTACCTGGCCAACGACCCGGGTGCGCCGGACGAGCACTCCGGCAGGGGTGAGCTGCTGTTCAAGGTGGGCAAGCTGTTCGAGAAGGGCCTGCGGATGGGCACCGGGCAGGCCAACGTGAAGACCTACAACGAGTACCTGCGAAACCTGATCATGGCGGGGCGGGCCACGCCGAGCTTCGTGGTGAGCAAGGAGTTGCCGTTGGACGCGGCACCGGACGCGTACCAGCGTTTCGACCGCCGCGAGGCGGGCTACTCGAAGGTGGTGCTCAAACCGGCGGCCTGAGGAGACGGCATGCAGACGATCGTGTACGAACGCACCGGTGACCCGTCGGTGCTCCGGCTGGTCGACCGGCCGGTGCCCGAGCCGGGGCCGGGGGAGGTGCTGGTCCGGCTGGCGGTGGCCGGGGTGAACCCGACCGACTGGAAGAGCCGCCGGCAGCAGCCGCTACCGGTCGGCTGGCAGACCCCGGGGCAGGACGGGGCGGGCGTGGTGGAGGCGGTCGGCGCGGGGGTCGACCAGGGTCTGACCGGGGAACGGGTGTGGATCTGGGAGGCCGCCTGGCAGCGCCCGTGGGGTACGGCCGCCGAGTACACGGTGGTGCCGGTCCGGCAGGTGGTGCCGCTGGGGGACGCCTCCTTCGATCTGGGGGCGTGCCTGGGCATCCCGTTCCTCACCGCACACCGCTGCCTGACCGTCGGGGAGTACATGCCGGACACCCTGCACGCCGGGGCGCTCAGCGACCACGTGGTGCTGGTGCAGGGTGGGGCGGGTGCGGTGGGCAACGCGGCGATCCAGTTGGCCCGCTGGGCCGACGCCTGTGTCATCGCGACGGTGAGCAGCCCGGAGAAGGCGCAGTTGGCGGCGGCGGCCGGGGCGTCCTTCGTGGTCGACTACCGGGAGCAGGACGTGGTCGACGAGGTCCGCAAGCTCTCGCCCGACGGGGTGCACACGATCGTGGAGGTCTCCGCCGCCCGTAACGCGGCCACCGACGTGCAGGTGCTGCGGCCCGGTGGGGCGGTCTGCGTCTACGCCGACGACGGTGGCGGCGAGGTGACCCTGCCGATCCGGCCGTTGATGGCCCCGAACGCCCGCTGGCAGTTCGTGCTGGTCTACACCGCGCCGAAGGCGGCCAAGGCGCAGGCGGTGACCGACGTGGCGGCGGCGGTCGCCCAGGGGGCGGTACGGGTGGGCGCGGAGGCCGGCCTGCCGCTGCACCGCTTCGGCTTGGCGCAGGCCGCCGACGCGCACCGGGCGGTGGAGGACGCGGTGGTGGGGAAGGTGCTGATCGACACCACCGGGCAGTAATTCCGAGGACATTTCGCAATCACCCGGACAGAAGCGAGTAATTCTCGCAACAATGACATGGCGGGTCACCCGCGAGGAAGGGCGGCCCCGGCGCGGTGCGAACGCCGGGGCCGCCCCGTGGGGAGGGATGTTTCAGGAGTAACGTCCCTACCCCTATCGGCGACGAAGCGCCGAAAAGTGTTACGGCCCCGCCAGCTCCCGTACCTCCAGGTCGCCGGCGGCGTACCGCGAACGCACCACCTTCTTGTCGAACTTGCCGACGCTGGTCCTGGGCACCGCGTCGATGACCGCCCAGCGTTCCGGTAGCTGCCAGTGTGCCACCGAACCGGCCAGGAACGCACGGAGCTGCTCCACACTGGTCGACGCGCCCTCGCGGACCACCACGGTGGCCAGTGGACGCTCACCCCAGCGCTGGTCCGGCACCCCCACCACACAGGCCTCCTGCACGTCCGGGTGGGCCATCAACGCGTTCTCCAGCTCCACCGAGGAGATCCACTCCCCACCGGATTTGATCACGTCCTTGGCCCGGTCGGTGAGGGTGATGAACCCGTCCGGCGAAAGCGTGCCGACGTCACCCGTACGCAGCCAGCCGTCGCGGAACTTCTCCGGGTCGGGGGCGTCGTCGCCGACGTACCGGGCGGTCACCCACGGGCCGCGTACCTCCAACTCGCCCACGGACGCCCCGTCGGCGGGCAGCGGCTCGCCCAGCGGCCCGACGATCCGGGCGGCCACGCCGGCCGGCACCCGCCCCTGCGTGTACCGGTACCGCCAGGCGTCGTCGCCGGTCACCCCGGCCGGCGCCCGGGACACCGACCCCAGCGGGGACATCTCGGTCATCCCCCAGGCGTGGATCACCTCGATGCCGTGCCGCTCGGCGAACGCGTGCATCAGCGCGGGCGGGCAGGCCGAACCGCCGACGATCACCTCCTTGAGCGACGAGGTGTCCACGTCGTGGGCGTCCAGGTGGGCCAGCAGGTCGTTCCAGATGGTCGGCACCGCGCCGGCCAGGGTGGGCCGCTCGGCGGCGATCATCTCGGCGATCGGCTCGGCCTGGAGGAACCGGTCCGGCATGATCAGCGACGCGCCGGAGAGGAACGCCGCGTACGGCAGCCCCCAGGACATCGCGTGGAACATCGGCACGATGGCCAACTCCCGGTCGCCCGGCCCGAGCCCGAACCCCTCCGGCAGGCACACCTGCAACGAGTGCAGGTAGATCGACCGGTGCGAGTAGGCGACGCCCTTGGGATGACCGGTGGTGCCGGAGGTGTAGCAGAGCGCGGCGGCGTCCCGCTCGTCGACCTCGGGCCAGTCGTAGTGCTCGGGCCGGCCGGCCAGCAGGTCGTCCCAGTGGTGGAAGGTGACCAGGTCACCGGCGACCGCCCGCAGCGGCCCGGGGTCGCCCCCGCCGACCACCACCACGTGCCGCACCGTGGTCAGCTCGCCGAGCACCCGGGCCAGCAGCGGGATGAGCGTCGAGTCGACAAGCACCACCCGGTCCTGCGCGTGGTTGGCGATGTAGGTGACCTGGTCGGGAAAGAGCCGGATGTTCAGGGTGTGCAGCACCGCGCCCATGCTCGGCACGGCGAAGTACGCCACCAGGTGCTCGGTGTTGTTCCACATGAAGGTGGCGACCCGCTCGTCGCCGGTCACCCCGCACTCGTCGCGCAGCGCGTGGGCCAGCCGGGCCGCCGTCCGCCCCACCTCGGCGTACGACATCCGGCGCGGCCCGGCACCCGTCCAGGTGACCACCTCGGCCGTGCCGTGCACGGTGACGCCGTGTTCGAGGATCCGGGCGACCTGGAGCGGGGCGTCCATCATCGTGCTACGCATGGGTGACAAGCTAGTGTCGCCGGTCACACGTTGGGAACCCCCGGAACGTCCGAGCGTTACCGAGATGCTGCGTAGATTGTCCGGGTGAGTATCTCCTGGGCCGACTCGTACGTGGGACAACTACGCGCCCTGGCCGGTGACCGGACGCTGATGTTCGTCGGCGCCCGCGCCGTGGTGCGCGACGACGCCGGGCGGGTGCTGCTGATCCGCCGCTCCGACAACGGCCAGTGGGCGCTGCCGGCGGGCGCGATGGAACTCGGCGAGTCGATCGCCGACTGCGCGGTGCGGGAGGTACGCGAGGAGACCGGCCTGCGCGCCCTGCGGGTCAGCGCCTTCGCCCTCTACACCGGCCCGGACCGCACCCACACCAACATGTACGGCCACACCTACCAGATCTTCACCACCGCGTTCCGGGTCGACGAGTGGGACGGCGAGCTGGCCCGGGTCACCGACGAGACGACCGACGCCGCCTTCCTGCACCCGCACGAGTTCCCCGCCCCGCTCTCCCTCTCGGTCCCGGAAACCCTCGCCGACCTCGACGTCTTCGCCCAGACCAACCGCCTCATCCTGAAGTAGCCCCCCGACCCCGGGCCGACCTCCCCGCTGAGTGCCCACCTCCCGCCGCCACCCGACTCCGCCGCCCTTTTCGCCCCTTTTCCCTCCGGTGATCAAGAGGTTTGCGTCAGAAATCGCGCGGAGGCTGACGCAAACCTCTTGATCACCGGGGCAGGGCCGGGCGGGCCGGGCCGGGCCGGGCCGGGCCGGTCAGAGCATGGTTTGGGACTTGGCGTTGAGGTCGGCGGCGGCTTCCTCCCTGGACTCCCGGGTCAGGGGCTTGCCGCCGGGGGCGGGAGCCCTACCACCGAGCGGGTCGGTGCCGCCGGTCGCGCCCTGCGGGCCGGCACCCCGGAGCTGGTCGTTCGGCAGGGCCAGGGTGACCAGCACGGCGAGCAGCGCGATCAGGCCGGTGGTCAGGAACACCAGGTGCAACGCGTCGACGAAGGACGCCTGGATGGCCGCCCGGACCGGGCCGGGCAGGGCCAGGATCGTCGCCGGGTCGTTGATCGAGATGTTCGTGCCGCTGCCCGCCACCGCCGCCCGCTGCTCGGGCGGGAGCTGGGCGATCGCGCCGGGCAGCCGGTCGGCCAGGCCACCGGCGAGCCGGGAGGAGAGCACCGCGCCCAGGATGGCCACCCCGAACGAGCCGCCCAGCGACCGGAAGAACGTCGCCGAGGAGGTCGCCGCGCCCAGGTTCCGTACGTCCACCGCGTTCTGCACGCCGAGGATGAGCGACTGCATGCACAGGCCCAGCCCGACGCCGATGACCACCATGTAGCCGAACGCCGCCCAGAGCGAGCTGTCCACCTGGAGCCGGGTGAACAGCAGCATGCCGGCGACCAGCACCACCGAACCGGCCACCGGGAACCACTTGTACCTGCCGATCCGGCTCATCGCCCGACCGGTCACGATCGAGGTGACGATGATGCCGGCCATCATCGGCAGCATCAGCAGACCACTGCGGGTGGGCGAGGCGCCCTTGACGATCTGGAGGTAGAGCGGGATGAAGATGATCGACCCGAACATCACCAGACCGAGCACGAAGCCCGCCGAGTTGGCCAGCGCGAACGTCGCCGAGCGGAACAGCCCCAGCGGCAGGATCGGCTCGCCGACCCGGGCCTCCTGGAGCACGAACGCCACCCCGAGCACCGCGCCCGCCACGAACAGCCCGACGATCGTCGCCGAACCCCAGGCGTACGAGTTGCCGCCCCAGCTCAGCGCCAGCAGCAACGCGCTCACCCCGGCGACCAGCAGCGCCGCGCCCAGCCAGTCCACGGTGTGCTCCCGCCGCTCGAACGGGATCAACCGCAGCACGTGGTAGCAGACCACGATCGCCAGCAGCGCCAGCGGCACGTTCAGATAGAAGATCCACCGCCAGTTGGTCTCGGCGAAGTAGCCGCCGACCAGCGGGCCGGCCACCGAGGAGACACCGAAGACCGCCCCGAACAGCCCCTGGTAGCGACCACGCTCCCGGGGTGACACCACGTCCGAGATGATGGTGAACGCCAACGTCATCAGGCCACCCGCACCGATGCCCTGCACCCCCCGGGTGACGATCAGCTGGGTCATGTCCTGCGACAGGCCGGCCAGCAGCGAGCCGAGCAGGAACGTGCCGATCGAGAAGAGGAAGACCGGGCGGCGGCCGTACAGGTCGGCCATCTTGCCGTAGAGCGGGGTGGAGGCGGTCGAGGCGAGCAGGTAGGCGGTCACCACCCACGAGTAGTGGTCGATCCCGCCCAACTCGCCGACGATGGTGGGCAACGCCGTACCGACGATGGTCTGGTCGAGCGCGGCCAGCAGCATGCCGGTCATCAGGCCGAACATCAACAGGCGGAGCTGGCGGGCCTGGAGCACCGGCTGGCCGTGGGTCTGGGCGGTCATCCCGCCTTCTTTCCCGCTCCCCCGCGAACATGCCTGCGGGCCGGGGAAACCTGCCCCGGACCCACCGACGGGCACGCGGGCGGACCCCGCGTGCCCGTCGCGGGACGGCTCAGTCGCCGGCGGCGAACCGGTCGACGATCGCGGCGCAGAACGCCGGCAGGTCGTCGGGCTTACGGCTGCTGACCAGGTTGCCGTCGGTCACCACCTGCTCGTCGACCCAGGTCGCGCCGGCGTTGGTCAGGTCGGTACGCAGGCTCGGCCAGCTGGTGATCCGGCGGCCCGCCACCACACCCGCCTCGACCAGCGTCCACGGGCCGTGACAGATCACCCCGACCGGCTTCCCGGCGGTGAAGAACGCCTTCACGAACCGGACCGCGTCCGGGTCGGTACGCAGGAAGTCCGGGTTGGCCACCCCACCGGGCAGCACCAGCGCGTCGTAACGGTCGGCGTCCGCGTCGGCCGCCGTCACCGCCACGTCGTACGTCTTGCCCTGGTCGAGGTGGTTGAAGGCCTGGATGCTGCCAGGCTTGAGCGACACCAGCTCGGCGGTCGCGCCCGCCTTCTCGACCGCCTCACGCGGCTGCACGTACTCGACCTCCTCCACGCCGTCGGTGGCGAGGAACGCGATCCGCTTGCCCTGCAATGTCGTGGCTGCCATGTCGGTTTTCCCCTCTCCGGATACCTCTGTCGGTTCCCGGGGCGCGGGGTGCGAAACGTGACCCAGGTCGCCGGCCAGGGCGGAGGGTTTGGCCTGGTCGGGGCGGGGGACCCCGGTGGGCATGGCAGGAGCAGCAGCGGAACAGCGCCGGCTCGCCACCGTCGTGGAGAGCTGGCGGGAACGCGCCGTCCTCGTCGTCGGCGACGCCATGCTCGACGAGTGGCGCTTCGCCGAGTCGGAGCGGCTGTGCCGGGAGGCCCCCGCGCCGATCCTCACCCTGCGCCGACGGATCACCGCCGCCGGTGGGGCCGCGAACACCGCGGTCAACGTCGCCACCCTCGGCGGGCGGGCCCTGCTCGTCGCCCCGGTCGGCGCGGACGTGGCCGGCGACGAGCTGCACGACTGCCTGGACCGGGCCGGCGTCTGGGACCGTACGGTCAGCGAACCCCACCGGCCGACGCCGGTGAAACGCCGGATGCTCGCCGGCAACCAGATCCTGCTCCGCGAGGACTCCGGCGACCCGGACGACCCGCTCGACGACGACGGGGTCGGGCGGCTGCTCACCGCCCTGAGCTGCGCCACCGAGGAACTGCGGGCGGTGGCCGGCGGGCTCGCGCCCACGCTGGTGGTCTGCGACTACGGCCTCGGCGCGCTGCCCGCCCCGGTACGCGCCTGGCTGGTCGCCCACCGGCACCGGTACGCCACCGTCGCCCTGGACGCCCACGACCTCGCCGACTGGCGGGGGCTGAACCCGACGGTGGTCACCCCCAGTTTCGCCGAGGCGACCCGGCTGCTGGCCCGCGCCGCCGCCGGCTTCGGCGCGCCACCCGCCCCGGCCCGTACCGGCGGCACCGGCCTGCACCTGGACCACCCGCCCAACGATCCGGCGGACGGGCCGTCGGAGCTGGTCGTGGGCACCGCCCCGGGTGGCGTCGGCCGGGCCACCGGCCCGACCGGGGAGCCGACCCCGGGCGAGGGGCGGGTCGCGATGACCGGGGACGGGCTGAGCGTGACCGGGGCCGGGGTGACCGTCAACGCCACCGTCGGCGAGGGGGTCGACCGGGCCGGGCTGGCGCAGGCGCGGCTGGCCGAGTTGCGGGCGCACACCGGCGCGGACGTGGTCGCGGTGACCCTGGACACCGAGGGCGCCATCGTCGGCGGCCCGGACGGCGCGCCCCGGCGCAGCCACAGCACCCCCGTCCCGGCCAGTCACGCCGTCGGAGCGGGCGACGCGTACCTGGCGGCGATGACCCTCGCGCTGGCCGCCGGGGCGCCGCTGCCGACCGCCGCCCAACTGGCCCAGCTCGCCGCCACCATCACCGTCTCCGACACCGGCACCTGCGTGTGCCGCCGGGAGGACCTGCTCGGCGCGCTCGGTGGCACGTCCGGCGGCGGCACCCATCCGACGCTGGTCGGCACCGGCGAGCTGGACGCGATCGTCGCCGACCACCGGCGGTCCGGCCGGTCCGTGGTGTTCACCAACGGCTGCTTCGACGTGCTGCACCCGGGGCACGTGCGCTACCTGGAACAGGCCCGCGCGCTCGGCGACCTGCTGGTGGTGGCGGTCAACTCCGACTCCAGCGTCCGCCGGCTCAAGGGGGCCGACCGGCCGGTCAACCCGGTGGAGGACCGAATCGCCCTGCTCGCCGCGCTGTCCTGCGTGGACCACGTGGTGGTCTTCGAGGAGGACTCGCCGGCCGACCTGATCGAGGCGGTGCGCCCCGACGTGTACGTCAAGGGCGGCGACTACCCGCCGGAGATGGTCCCGGAAGCGCCCCTGGTGCGCCGGCTCGGCGGTCAGGTGCGCACCCTCGGCTACGTGCCGGACCGGTCCACCTCGGCGATCATCGACCGGATCCGGGCCCAGGCCGACGCCGCCCCGGCCACCGCCGACGCGCCGGCCGATCCGGTACGACCCGCCGCCGGTCCGCCGACGGCACCCGGCCCGGCTTCCACCCCGGCCACCCCGATCCCGACCGCCGAACACCTGGGCAGGACCACGTGAACCGACCGCTCGACCTCGGCTCGGCCGGGGAGTTCCGCCGACCCCGTCGGCTCGACGTGCTGATCCCCACCCGCAACCGGCCGGCCGAACTGGCGGTCACCCTGTCCGGGCTGGCCGCCCAGGTCGAGGTCCCCGACTTCGGGGTGGTGGTCAGCGACCAGTCCGACCACGACCCGGCGTACGCGCACCCGGCGGCGGCCACCATGGTCCGGGCCTTGCGCCACCGGGGGCACCCGGTGCTGCTCACCCGGCGGCTGCCCCGGCGCGGACTGGCCGAACACCGGGCGTACCTGCTGGACCGGTCGGTGGCCCGGTACGTGCTCTGCCTCGACGACGACGTCTGGCTCGAACCGGGCACCCTGCACCGGCTGGTCACCGCGATCGGGGAGCTGGGCTGCGGGTTCGTCGGCAACGCCGTGCACGGCCTGTCGTACGCCGACGACGTCCGCCCGGAGACGCACCGGCACTACGAGGAGTGGGACGGGCCGGTGGTGCCGGAACGGGTCCGCCCCGACACCCCGCAGTGGCAGCGGGCCGCCATCCACCCGGCCGCGAACCTGCTGCACGTCCAGCAGAAGCTGGGCCTGCCGGCGGGGGCGTGGCGGGCGTACAAGGTCTCCTGGATCGGCGGTTGCGTGCTCTACGACCGGGCGGCACTGGTCGACGCGGGCGGCTTCGAGTTCTGGCGGCGGGTGCCGGCGAACCACCAGGGCGAGGACGTCGCCGCCCAGCTCGCGGTGCTGGCCCGGTACGGCGGCGCGGGTGTGCTGCCCAGCGGCGCGTACCACCTGGAGTCGCCGACCACGGTGACCGACCGTGACGTCGAGGCGTGGCAGGTCGTCGCCGCCGACACCCCGCAGCCGGCCTGAGCGTGCCGGTCCCGGCCACCGACCCGCCGGGGTCCGTGGACCGGCGTGACCGCCCGGCCGGGCCGTCAGCCGGCGGCGCTGCCCGGTTCGGGGCGGAGCAGGTCGGCGGCGGCTTCGAGCACCTCGGCCACCGGCACGTCGGCGACGAACGAGTCCCGGTGCGGGCAGTTGCCGTCGCCGGGCCGGTGCGGATAGATCCCGGGCGTGCAGTCGACCCCGCAGACCGGGCAGCGCGTCGTCCAGGCGGCGATCGGGCGGTGCCGGGCGCGTAGCGGTGTCGCCCCGTTGATCATGTTGCCGACCCAGTAGACGCCCACCGTCGGGGCCCCCACCGCGCCGGCCAGGTGCAGCGGGCCGGTGTCGTTGGAGACCACCAGCGCACAGCCGGCGTACGCGGCGGCCAGCCCGCCGAGGCTGAGCGTGCCGACCTGGGGACGGACCGGCACCCCGGCCGCCGCGACCACCTCGTCCACCACCGCCCGCTCGGCGGGGGTGCCGGTGACCAGCACCTCGTACCCGTCGTCGTGCAGCGCCCGCGCCACCTCGGCGAACCGCCGCGCCGGCCAGCGCCGCCGGGTGTCGGTCGCCCCCGGGTGCAGCGCCACCCGCGCCCGCTCCGGGTCGCCCAGCACCGCCCGCGCCTGCGCCCGGTCCGCGTCGGTCACCGTGAGCGTCGGTACGACGGTGACCGCGTCCGCCCCGACCAGGCCCACCACCTCCAGGTAGCGGGTCACCTCGGGCTGGTAGTAGACGTAGCGGAGCCAGCGGTCCAGCGGTGGGGCGTCCTCGGCGCGCAGGCCGGCGGTGACCCGGGCCCCCAACCGGCTCATCACCGGATTCGAGTTGGCCCCGCCGCCGTGCACCTGCAACGCCAGGTCGTAGCCCTCCCGGGCGGCGTCGGCCAGGAACTCGTCGAGCGACCCGGGCGGCTCGTCGGGGCCGGGCTCGCGGATGCCGGGGGCCGGCGGGACGACCAGCACCCGGTCGACCGGGCCGGGCCGGTCCCGCCAGAACGCCGCGTGCCAGGGCGCGCCGAACAGCACGATCTCCGCCGCCGGGTACGCCGCCCGCAGCGACTCCAGGGCGGGCAGCAGGAAGATGAGGTCGCCTAGCGCGTTGGCCCGCAGCACGGCGATCCGGGTCACGTCGGGCACCCGCTCCCCCAGCGGGCCCCCCAGGACGGGGCTGGTCACCGGGGGTCTACGGCCGGTCGAGGGGGTCGACGGCGGCACCCGGATGGTGCAGTTCCCGGTCCGCCGCCGGGTCCACGCCGGTGGGCGTACCGGTGCGGGTGGGACCGGGCGGGTAGCCGGTGCGGCCGACGGTGATGGTGCGCGGCGCGGGCCGTGCCGCCCGGGGTAGGTGCACCCGGAGCAGTCCGTGGTCCATCACCGCGTCGATGGCGTCGGGGTCTACCCGGGACGGCAGGTCCACCCGGTATTCGAAGCCCCGGGTCTCGAACCCGCCGGGGATGCCCTGGTCGGCGTTGACCTCGGCCTCGGACCGGGCCCGGACGCAGAGTTCCCGGTCGTCCAGTTCGACGGCGACCTCCTCCGGCGCCACCCCGGGCAGCCGGACGACCACCTGCCAGCCGTCGGCGACCTCGGTCAGCTCGACGTCGGGCGACGCGCCCCGGCCGCCGACCAGCCGGCTCAGCTCGGCGCGTAGCGCCTGGAGTTCACCCATCGGGTCCCAACCCTGCTGACGGCCGCGCCAGCCCCGGCCCGACTGCTCGCTCACCGCACCTCCCGCACCGGCCGGCTGGCCGCGGCGGACCGCAACGAGCTGGGGGCGTCCAGGCCGGCGTCGGAGTCGACCCCCACCCCCAGCCGGTCGACCAGTTCCCCGCCGAGCCAGGCACTGACCCCGAGGATGGCCAGGCCGACCACCTCGATGGCGATCAGCGCGCCGCCGGCCGCCCGGGAGTCGGCGTTCAACCGGACCGCCCAGACGGCGGCGAAGAGCAGGATCACCGCGACGTTCGCCGCCGCGTGGGTGAGCGCCACCCGCTTGGCCCGGGTGCCGGCCGGGATGGCCAGCAGGTCGAACGCGCCGGCCCCCGCCGCCAGCAGGCCACCGACCAGGCCGACGGTGATGTTCCAGTACGCCACCTCGGCGAGGAAGTCGGGCCCGCCGACCGTGTCGACGATGTCGAAGAGGGTGCCGGTGACCAGCAACGCCACCGGGAACATCACCAGCATCGGGTGCACCGGGTGCCCGAGCACCTTCAGTCGGCTCTCCATGGCGGCCCCTCCACTGCGTCGTCGCGGGCGGACGGAGCCGGTACCCGCCGTCCGGGGCGGACCCGCTCGCCACGCCCGCCTAGGCTGACGTACGGCGGCCGGTGTGCCACCGCCCGCCACCGGGACCAACGGACGGGGGAGGCGGACGTGACGGCGGAGATCACCTCGCACGAGGAGTTACGCGCGCTGCTGGGGGCACCGATGCCCCGGGCGGCGGCCAAGGAACGCACCGTGCTGCACGAACGGGACCGGCAGTGGCTGGCCGCCTCGCCGTTCTGCCTGGTCGCCACGGCCGGCGTGGACGGCAGCTGCGACGTCTCCCCCAAGGGCGACCCGGCCGGCTTCGCGCTGGTGCTCGACGACCGGACGATCGCCATCCCGGAGCGGCCGGGCAACCGGCGCGCCGACGGCTACCGCAACATCCTCGACAACCCGCACGTCGGGCTGATCTTCCTGATCCCGGGCCGGACGGACACCCTGCGGATCAACGGCCGGGCGAAGCTGGTGAGCGACGCGCCCTACTTCGACGACATGCTGGTCAAGGGGCACCGGCCGGTGCTCGCCGTCGAGGTGGCCGTCGAGCAGATCTTCTACCACTGCGGGAAGGCGTTCATGCGCTCCGAGCTGTGGCAGCCGGAGACCTGGCAGCCGGACGCGCTGCCGTCGCGGGCCCGGCTGGCCAAGGAGGTGGAGACGCTGACCGAGAGCCTGGCCGACCTGGAGCACTACTACGGCCCGACGTACGCGGAGAAGCTCTACCGGGGGTGACGACCGGGGCGCCCCCCGCCCGGCCGGGGTTCAGCGTTGCCAGGGTGGCGGGACCCGGACCGAGGCCATGCCCGCCGCCGTCGCCGCCGCGACCCCCAGGTCGGTGTCCTCGAACACCAGGCACCGCTCCGGCGGTACGTCGAGCAGCCGGGCCGCCATCAGGTAGCACTCCGGGTCCGGCTTGGCCCGTGCGTAGTCCTCCGCGCAGACCAGCACGTCGAACCGGTCGAGCAGGCCGAGCGCGGTCAGCGAGGCGGTCACCGACTCGCGGGTGCTGCCGGACACCACGGCGAACGGCACCTGCCGGTGTGCCCGTTCGATGTGCGCCAGCACCCCCGGCACGGCGGTGAGCTGCGGCAGGAAGCTCTGGTAGGCGTCCTCCCGGCGACGGGCCACCACGTCGACCGGCATCGCCAGCCCGTGCCGCGCGTTGAGGTCGACGACGATGTCGGCCACCGGCCGGCCGCCCCAGGCGTAGAAGAGGTCCTCCGGCAGGTCGCAGCCCCACTCGTCGAGCGCCGCCCGCCAGGCCAGGTGGTGCACCGGCATGGAGTCGACGATGGTGCCGTCGCAGTCGAACAGGTAGGCCCGGAAGTCGCCGGGCGGCAGGGGCAGCACGGGCCCAGGATAGCCACGGCGGGAACGTGCCTCCGGTGGCCGGCGCTCCTGCGGGCCGCCTGATGGGCGGCGCTCCCGCCGGGCGGGTCGTCGGCGACGCTGCGCCGGCTCCGGGGTTCGGCGGCGGCTCCCGTCCCGGTGACCCCAACCGGGACGAGAGCCCAGGTCGGGTGACCTGGGCTCTCCCACCGGGCCGCCGGACGGGGGCGGACCGTCGAACGCGTGCGACCGGGCGGGACCCGGGTTCAGGCGATCCTGCGGCGGTAGGCGGCCATCGCGAACGCGTAGGCGACGACGAGGATCGCCGAGCACCAGGCGAGCGCGAGCCAGATGTCGTTGCCGACCGGCTGTTGCCCGAACAGTGCCCGGATGGCGTCGACGATCGCGGTGACCGGCTGGTTCTCGGCGAAGGCCCGCAGTGGGCCGGGCATCGTCGCGGTGGGGACGAACGCCGAACTGACGAACGGCAGGAAGACGAGCGGGTACGAGAAGGCGGACGCCCCGTCCGGGGTGGACGCGGTCAGGCCGGGGATCACCGCGAGCCAGGTCAACGCGAGTGTGAACAACGTGAGCACGCCCGCCACGGCGAGCCAGGCCAGCAGCCCGGCGGAGGAGCGGAAGCCGATCACCACTCCGACGCCGATGATGACCGCCACGGAGATCGCGTTGGACACCAGCGAGGTCAGCACGTGCCCCCACAGCACCGACGACCGGGCGATCGGCATCGAGTGGAACCGCTCGAAGATGCCGCTCTTCATGTCCATGAACAGCCGGAATCCCGTGTACGAGATGCCGCTGGCGATCGCGATCAGCAGGATGCCGGGCATCAGGTAGTTGGTGTAGTTGTCGGTGTCGGCCTGGATCGCGCCACCGAACACGAATCGGAACAGCAGCAGGAACGCGATCGGCATGATCGTGACGGTGATGATGGTGTCGAGGCTGCGGGTCACGTGCTTGATCGAGCGGTCGAGCATCACCGCGGTGTCACCGAGGACGTGTCTGGTCACGGTCAGGCCTGCTTTCCGACGACGGAGAGGAACACTTCCTCGAGGGTGGGCTGCTGTTCGACGTGCTCGACCCTGGCTGGTGGCAGCAGTTTTCGCAGCTCCGCCAGGGTGCCGGAGACGATGATCGTGCCCTCGTGCAGGATCGCGATCCGGTCGGCGAGCTTCTCGGCCTCTTCCAGGTACTGCGTGGTCAGCAGCACCGTCGTCCCGCCGCGGGCGAGCTTCCGGATCTCGTGCCACACCTCGATCCGGCCCTCGGGATCGAGGCCGGTGGTCGGCTCGTCGAGGAAGATGACCGGAGGGTCGCCGATGAGGCTCATCGCGATGTCGAGCCGGCGGCGCATGCCCCCCGAGTAGCTTCCGACGCGACGCCCGCCGGCGTCGGCCAGTCCGAACCGGTCGAGCAGGTCGTCCGCGGTCCCGCGCGGGTCGCCCAACCGGCGCAGCCGGCCAACCATGATCAGGTTCTCCCGGCCGGTCAGGATCTCGTCGACGGCGGCGAACTGCCCGGTCAGGCTGATCGATTCGCGTACCCGCAGCGGCTCGGACCCGACGTCGAAGCCGTGCACGCTCGCCGTACCGGCGTCCGGTCTGAGCAGGGTGGACAGGATGCGTACGACGGTGGTCTTGCCGGCGCCGTTCGAGCCGAGCAGCGCGAAGATACTGCCGCGCGCCACCTCGAAGTCGACGCCCCTGAGCACGGATCGTTTCTGGTAGGACTTGCGCAGTCCGTTGACCCGGATCGCCGGGCTGGCTGTCGCCATGTGCCGCCTCCTGTACGTGAGCGTGGGTCATCACCGGGCGGGCGTCGTCGACGCCGTCCGTGACGGGGGTACGTGGGTGACCGACGGACGGGCCGGCGGCTCGTCCGTGGCTGGTCAGGCGTGGATCAGATGTCGAGGTCCTCGATCGTCGGTGCGGGCACGGCGTCGGGAACCAGCGTGTGGAGTTCGGCCGGGACGATCTCGCGCAGCGCGTCCAGGTCGTCGGCGATGCGCGGGCCGGAGTCGGCGGGGATGCGGGTCCGGGGCCGGTCGGCGCTCCGGCCGTGCGTTGCCGGTCCGCTCCATCTCGGTGTTACCGGTCGCGGGACTCCTGGTAAAGGTCCGCGAAGGTGCGCGAGTCCTTGATCAGTTCGTCGCAGAAGGCCGCGACGTCGGTGCCGGTGACCTCCAGGACGCCCTTGCCGGCCGCGACGCCCTCCTCGAAGAAGTCGACGATTCCCGGAAGCAGATCACCGTCGAGCAGACCGGTCGGCCCGACCTTGAACAGGTAGCGCTGCATCTCCTGGTAGACGATCCGGTAGTCGGGCGGGAGGGCCTTGACCCGGGCGGCGTGCGCCCGCCACTGCTTCTTGCCCTCGATGATGTCCCTGATGCTCACGTCAGCCTCCCAGCCGGGCCAGTTTGCGTGCGACGTTCCGGTTCAACTGCTCCCGCCACCGGTCGCGGTAGTTGCCGGCTCCCGCTCCACCGGCCAGTGCCGTCGCGAAGCCGGCGACGTCGTCGCCGAGCACCTCGTCGATGCTCTGCCCGTCGGCCGCCGCCTCCTCCAGCAGCCCGAGCGCGGCATCGGCGAGAGGGGTCAGGTTGCGACCCGTGAAGCTTCCGTACGGGTAGAGATGAGCGACGATCTGTTTCCATGCGGCCCGATAATCGGCCGGTAGCGCCCGCGCCCGACCGTCGAACGCTTTCCACTCCCGGGTCAGATCACTGCCCGTGATGGTCTCCCAGAAGTTCATGCCCCATCCTCCCTGAGCTTGTCGATCCGTGAGGAGACGTACTGCCACTTCGTCCAGAACGTCGCAAGCTCCCTGCGCCCGGCGTCGTTGAGCGTGTAGAACTTGCGCGGCGGGCCCACCTCGGACGGCCGCTTCGCCACCTGGACGAGCCTGTTGCGCTCCAGACGCAGCAGGATGGTGTACACCGTGCCGTCGATGACGTCGGTGAAGCCGAGTTCGTTGAGCCGGCGCGTGATGGCGTACCCGTAGGTCTCCTCGCGGCTGATGAGTTCGAGCACGCAACCTTCGAGCGTGCCCTTCAGCATCTCTGTCAGATCCTCCACCGCAGCCCCCTCCAGCCGGTATTCGGTATCACCGGGTACCGGTATACCGTAGCACCGAGTACCGGTAGGCGGTAGTACCGAGTACCGGGGATCTCCGCCGACCGGGAGCGGGGCGGAGCACACCACCTCGGCCACGCCCGCCCGCCGCTTCCCGAGCAATCGAGCCTGAGCAGGAGTTCTCGAACGTGTGGGCAACGGCGGACCAGGCACCCGTGCAGTCACCCTCCGGCCACCGCTACCTAGACTGGCCGCATGAGGCAGGCGATCAAGGATCTGACCTACTCCGAGCACTCCGAGTGGTTCAGCCTGGGCCCGCTGGCGGTTGCCGTCCTGGCGGGCGTCCGCGCTCTGGTCGCCGACGAGCCCTTCGCCCGCTGGGCATGGACCACCATCGCCGTTCTCATGCTGATCCTCTGCGCCGTCTACGTCGTCTGGACGAAGAAGAAGCGCTCCTGAGACCCGGATGGCGGGCGGCTACAGCCGTGGCCGGGTCGGATCCACCGCAACGGGCACGCTGGTGTCGACGGCAACACAAAGGCCCCGCAACCCCGGCATTTCGCCTGGTCACGGGGCCTTTCGGTTACCCGAGCCGCCTGACGGAATCGAACCGTCGACCTACGCATTACGAGTGCGTCGCTCTAGCCGACTGAGCTAAGGCGGCAACGACCGCCAAGTGTACGGTACGACCCCCGGCGGGACCGAGGGGGTTCCCCGCCGGAAGACCCGGACATCAAGGGACATCCGTGTCGGGCGGGACGGCTAGGCTGCCCGGGTGAGCGACGACCCCGCCACCCCCGAGCGCCCCGCCACCCCCGACGGTCCCGAGACCGACCCGGACGCCGAGCACGCCCCCGGTGAGCGGGCCGTCCGCAGGCCACGCGGCACCGATCCGGTGGAGCTGGGTTTCACGCCCCGCAAACCGGTCCCCTGGCTGGCACCGATCCTGCTGATCAGCACCGGCATCCGCACCCTGCTGGCGATGCTGTTCGGGGCGTACCTGGACAAGCGGGAGCTGCAGAACGCGCTCGACGCCAGGATCGGCACGCAGATCGGCCCGGACGGTGGGCTCTGGCTGGACTACGTGGCCGACCTGGGCGACGGCTTCGACGCCACGTACTCGGTGGCGTACCTGCTGGCCCAGTCGGAGCTGACCGTGGACGGGCACCGGCTGCCCCGGGCGCAGACCCTGGTGATGGGCGGCGACCAGGTCTACCCGTCGGCGGCCTACGAGGCGTACGAGGACCGGTGCAAGGGGCCGTACCAGGCGGCGCTGCCGGTGGCCCCGCCGCAGCGGCCGATGCTGTTCGCCGTGCCCGGCAACCATGACTGGTACGACGGGCTGACCGCGTTCCTGCGGCTGTTCGTCCGCTCCCGGGACCGCAACTTCGGCGGCTGGGGCACCGGCCAGTCCCGGTCGTACTTCGCGGTGGAACTGCCGGCCGGGTGGTGGCTGCTCGGCCTGGACGACCAGTCGGGGTCCTACCTGGACGACCCGCAACTGTCGTACTTCGACGAGGTCGCCCGCCGACTCGGCCCGGAGTCCCGGGTGATCCTGGCGGTGCCGGCGCCGACCTGGGTGAAGTCCGTCGACCATCCCACCGCGTACGACTCGATCGACTACTTCGTCCGGACGATCATCGCGCCCACCGGCGCGCACGTGCGGCTGCTGGTCTCCGGCGACCTGCACCACTACGCCCGGTACGCCGGCCCGGAACGGCAGTTGATCACCTGCGGCGGGGGCGGGGCGTACCTGTATCCGACGCACACCCTGCCCGAGCGGATCGAGGTGCCGCCGAAGGACACCCTGTCCCGCCGGGCCAGCCGCACCCGCGCGTACGACCTGGTGGCCCGGTTCCCGGACGCGGCCCGCTCCCGGCGCTACGGCTGGGGGATCTTCCACCGGCTGCCCCGACGCAACCCGGGTTTCGGGACCCTGCTCGGCACCCTGCACACGCTGTTGATGCTCGCCATGGCCGGGGTCGCGGCGAACCGGACCGGCACCGAGCAGCGGCTGTTCAGCGTGCCGCTGGTGATCATGTTGGGGGTGACACTGCTCGGCGCGGCCTTCTTCGCCAAGCCGCCCAGCGCGGGCGGGAAACGGCACGTCCGGCACTGGCTGCTCGGCATCGGCCACGGCCTGGCGCACGTGGCACTAGCGGTCGCCGGCACCTGGGCCTGGCTGCACCTGCCGTTCTACCACTGGCCGTGGCCGCTGCCGGCGGTCGCCGCCGCAGTGGTCTACGGTCCGGTGATCGGGCTGGTCGCCACCCAACTGGTGGCCGGATACCTGCTGGTGGCGGGGGCCTTCGGGGTCAACGTCAACGAACTCTTCGCCGGGCAGGGCATCGAGGACTCGAAGTCGTTCCTGCGGATGCGCATCGACCCGGACGGCACGTTGACCGTCTATCCGATCGCCGTCGACCGGGTCTGCCACGACTGGCAGCTCAACCCCGACCAGTCCCCGACCGCCTCCTGGCTGACCCCCCGCACCCCGCTGACCCCCCGCCTCGCCGAACCCCCGGTAACCCTCACCTGACCGCCCCCACCACAGCCCACCCCACCCGCCGCCCGCCCGCCCGCCCGTCGATGTTGATCAAGAGGTTTGCGTCACGTGCCGCGCCCACATTGACGCAAACCTCTTGATCAACCCGGACGGGCGGGGGTGGGTGGGTCGTGAGTGACGCCCGGGAGGGTCAGGGGGTGGGAATTCCGGGGCCGGTCGGTTCACGGCTCTCGTAGGCGCTCCGGGAGCCACAGACATCCGCGCGGGAACACATCGACCGCGAGCCGTCGGCATCCAGGCGGACGGTCACCGCGTCCCTCGGGACGCTGTGGCCCACCACCCGACCGTCCCCCTCGGGCGTGCTGACCCGGCTGCCGATCGCCGGGGCGGACTCGGTGAACCTGGCGTACAACGGGTGCTCGTACTTGAGGCAGCACATCAGCCGGCCGCAGGCGCCCGAGATCCGTAGCGGGTTCAGCGGGAGGTCCTGGTCCTTGGCCATCCGGATGGTCACCGGCTCGAAGTCGTTGAGGAAGGTGGCGCAGCACAGGTCCCGGCCACAGGAACCGATGCCACCCTGCACCCGCGCCGAGTCCCGGGCGGAGAGCTGCCGCAGCTCCACCCGGCAGTGCAGGGTCGCACCCAGGTCCCGGACCAGCGAGCGGAAGTCCACCCGGTGCGGGGCGGTGAAGTAGACGGTCGTCCGGTCCCCGGCACCCTCGGCGGCGGCGAGGACGTGGTCCACCGCGACCACCTTCATCGGCAGGCCGTGCTCCCGGATCAGCCGCTTCGCCGCCACCTTCGCCTCGGCCTTGCGCCGCCGCAGCAGTTCGTCGCGGCGCAGGTCGTCGTCGCCGGCCATCCCGGCCAGCTTCGGGAAGCCGTCGGTCTCCTCGGAGACCCACTGCGCCGCCCAGACGCACTCCGCCACCTCGGGGCCGTCGTCGGTGGGGACGAGCACCCGGTCACCGACCTGCGGGCTGAACTCCCCCGGGTCGAGGTAGTAGAGCCGCCCGTACCGGTTGAAGCTGACCGCGCAGAGCATGCCCATGCCATCAGCCTACGACGGATCGACGGAACCGGTCCGGGCGCGACGGGCGGGCCCCCTGCCGGGGCGGTCGGTCCATCAGCCGATCCGCACCGGGCCGCCGTGGTACGACGGCCCGCCGGTCGGCCGCCAGGTGGACTCGGCGAGGCTGGGCGACCACTGACGCAGCAACGTCTCCGCCCCGTCGTAGGCCACCCCGAGCACCGAGAGCACCCGGGTGGCGATCTCGGCCGCCGCAGCCGCCCCGGCGGGCCCGGCACCCGCCCCGGCGGCCGCCCGGACCCGGACCGCCTCGGTGGAGCCGAGCACCTCGGCCAGCACCCGGGCCACCGCCAACCGGCTGCCCTCCACCCAGTCGGCGAGCGCGTCGGCGTAACCGGCGGTGGACTCCAGCCGGCCCACCAGGCTCTCCGGGCCCTCGTCCAGGTGGCGCAGCAGGGCGGTACGGGCCTCGTCGTAGGACGCACCGGCCGGGCCCGACCAGATGCCCGGGTCGGTGAGGGCGGCGCACGCGTCGTCGTACCCCCGCACGAGACGGCGCACGGCGTGGCCGGCGGTCGCCAGCGGCGCGGGATGCAGGTCGAGGAAGGCGCGCAGGGCCTCCCCCGGCAGCAGTTGCATCCGGCGCAGCAGCGGCCAGACCGGATGCGCCTCGGGCGCACCGGCGGCGAGCAGCGTGTCGACCCGGGCGAGCAGGTCCAGGCCGGGCTCGGCGAGCCGGTCCAGCGGGTCCATCACGCCTCCCCGGCCAGCCGGCGGCGGGCCGCCTCGTCCGTGGACGTGTAGCGGTCGGCGGCGCTGCGGACGGCCGACGCGGCGGCGGCCAGCCGGGCGGCGGCGGCACCCGCCTCGCGGGCCCGCCCGTCGGTCGCGGTCGTCCACTGCCGGTGCAGGGCCCGGCCGACCTCGCCGGGACGGCCGGCGGCGTGCGCGCCGAACGCCGGGTGCGGCGGGTCGGTGGCGGTGACCGTACGGGACAGCGCGGTGAGGGTGGCGCTCGCCTCGTCGAGGCGGTCGGCGAGGGCGCGCAGTGGGTCCATCTCACGCCCCCGCGAGCGGACGGTAGGCGGTGAACGTCTCGTTGTGCAGCTTCTCCCGGGCCCACTGGGCGGCGTCGGCGGCGGCCGTGACGGCGGCCTGCACCGAGCCGGCCACGTCCCGGGGGTGGCGGTTGTGCAGCGGCCCGAGGAAGCGCACGTCGGTGATCCGCCCACCGGCGGTCACCACCACCTCGACCAGCCCGTCGGGCGAACGGACGGTCACCTCGACGGTCTCCACCGCCCGGTCGAACTCGGCCTGGAGGGACTCGATCCGGCGGTACCGCCGCACCGCCTCCTCGATCCACGCCTCGTCGATCTCGCCGCGCGGCATCCGATCTCCCCCCAGGTAGACCTCACCCTGCGTGCCACCACGATCACCGCGGCCCACCGGGACCGTACCGCACCCCGTCAACACGTGTCGATGGGCGGGAATCGGGGGTCAGCCGCGCCAGAGCGAGAGCATCATCGCCTCCACGGCGATGCGGGGTTTGACGTTCGCCTCGATCGCGGCCCGGCACTCCAGCACCGCCTCCAACCGGCGCAGCGCACCCTCCGGGGCCCACTTCTGCCCGCCCGCCTCGGCCAGCGCGGCGGTGTCGGTGTGCACCGGTGCGACCGGCGCGCGCAACGCCGAGGTGAGCGCGTCCCGGTAGAAGCCGGCCAGGTCCACCAGGGCCCGGTCCAGGGCGTCGCGCTGGGCCCGGGTGGCCCGCGACTTCTGCCGCTTCTCCAGGTCCTTGAGCTGGCCGGCGGAGCCCCGCGTCGCGCCCGCCGCGCCCCGGCCGGTGCCGCCCGCGCCCAGCGCGGTCTGCAACGCGGCCCGCTCGGCCGCGTCGGACTCCGCGACCGAGGCCGCCGCCTCCGCCTCGGCCGCCTCGATCAGCGCCGACGCCGCGTCCAGCGC
Source organism: Micromonospora wenchangensis (assembly GCF_002210435.1). Classification (GTDB taxonomy): domain Bacteria; phylum Actinomycetota; class Actinomycetes; order Mycobacteriales; family Micromonosporaceae; genus Micromonospora; species Micromonospora wenchangensis. The sequence goes on along the minus strand of NZ_MZMV01000012.1, from coordinate 57,426 downwards.
GGTGCCCACCCCGGTCAGCCGGCGCGGCACCGCCAGTACCGCGTCCCGGCGCTGACGCGCCTCGGGGTCGCGGGCCAGCCGCCGGGCCCGCCCCACGTGCCCCTGCGCGGCGGCGGCCGCCCACTGCGCCACGTCGGGCGCGATGCCGTCACGCGCGGCCAGCACCTCGGCGACCGCCGCCGCCGAGGGCTGCCGCAGCGGTACGACCCGACACCGCGACCGGATCGTCACCGACACGTCCTCCGGGTGGGTGGACGGGGCGCAGAGCAGGAAGACCGTCCGCGGTGGCGGCTCCTCGACCGCCTTGAGCAGCGCGTTGCCGGCCGCCTCGGTGAGCCGGTCGGCGTCCTCGATGATCACCACCTGCCAGCGTCCGCCGGACGGGGTGCTCGCCGCCCGCAGCACCAGGGCGCGCATCTCGCCGACGCCGATGGAGAGCCCCTCGGGGGCCACCAGCCGGACGTCGGCGTGCGTGCCGGCGAGCGTGGTGTGGCAGCCGGGGCAGGTGCCGCAGCCGGTGCCGTGCACGCACTGGAGGGCGGCGGCGAAGGCGCGGGCGGCCACCGAACGACCGGAACCGGGCGGGCCGGTGAAGATCCAGGCGTGCGTCATCCCGGCACCCGGGTCGACGGCCGTGGCGGTCCCCCCGTCGGCGGCACCCTCGTCGGCCTCGGCCAGGGCGGCCAGGTCGTCGTCCGAGTCGACGGCGGTGGCGGAGGGTGCCGGGAGGTGCGCGGCGCGCAGCACGGCGGCGGCCGACGCGGCGGCCCGGCGCAGGGTGTCGACCGCGTCGTCCTGGCCGACCAGATCGGCGAAGACGTCCGGCATCAGGTCCGGTGCTCCATCCCCACCAGCTCCGTGTCGGATAACTCGGGCTGGACCGAGGTGTCCGGCCCGTGCGCGGGGCGCGGGTGCACGATGCCGGCCGGGTCCACCAGAAGCTCCTGCACCCGGCGGCCGACCTGGCCGGCGATCTCGTCGACCGGCCGGGCCGCGTCGAGCACCAGGTAACGCTTCGGGTCGTTGGCCGCGAGGTCGAGGAAGGCGTAGCGGACCCGCTCGTGGAACGCCACGGACTCGGCCTCCAGCCGGTCGGCCCCCTGGTTGCGGGCGGCGGCCCGGGACAGGCCGGTGCGCGGGTCGACGTCGAGCAGCACCACCAGGTCGGGCTTGAGCCCACCGGTGGCCCAGGAGGAGAGCCAGGAGACCTCGTCGACCGGCAGCGTACGACCCGCGCCCTGGTAGGCCAGGGACGAGTCGACGTAACGGTCGCTGACCACCACCGCGCCCCGGATCAGGGCGGGGCGGACCACGGTGGCGACGTGGTGGGCCCGGTCGGCGGCGTACAGCAGCGCCTCGGCGCGCGGCGACGGGGCGTCCGCGCCGGAGTCCTCCAGCACCAGGGCCCGGATCCGCTCGCCCACGACCGTGGCGCCCGGCTCCCGGGTCACCACCACGTCCCGGCCCTGCTCGCGCAGGCGGGCGGCGAGCTTCTCCAGCTGGGTGGACTTGCCGGCCCCCTCACCGCCCTCGAAGACCACGAAGAGACCGTTGGAGACGAACGGCTCGGCCGGCATCAGCGGCCGGCCGCGCATCGAGCCCCACAGGTCGGCCAGGACCGGCACGCCCTTCTTGTCGTCCATCTGACCGAACGCGCTGATCCCGGCGAAGATGCCGGCCAGGCCGGCGGCGAGCAGCAGCAGCCGGGTGGAGGAGACCGAGATGCCGAGGTCGGCGATGGTGAGCTGACGCGAGCCGCCGACCCCGACCAGCAGGCTGCTCAGCGCGATCGCCAGGATCAGCACCAGTCGGGTGCCGATCTGCACCACGGCGAAGACCCGGCCGCGTACCTCGTCGGCGACCTCGCCGCCGAGCAGCGTGGTGCCGGCGAGGAAGGCCATGCCGGCGCCCGCGCCGACCATGATCGCGCCGAGGATGGCCATCGACAGGTGGATGGCGAAGGCCAGCACCAGCACGGAGGCGCTGGCCAGCACGATGCTCATGCCGAACCAGCGGCGGCGGGACATGTCCCGCACGATCATCGGGCCGAGCCCGATGCCGACCGCCAGGCCGATGAAGATCGCGCCGAACAGCATGTAGAACGCGGCGTCACCGGCCCCGAGCGAGGCGGCGAAGAACTTGGCGGTGCCGATCACGATGCCGCCACCGGCGAACGCGCCGAAGATGCCCAGCACCAGCCCCCGCACCAGCGGGGTCTGGCCGATGAACTTCCAGCCCTCGGTGAACTGGCTGAACATGCCCTGCTCGGCGCGCTCGCCCCGCTCCCGGGCCTGGGCCTGGCTGATCTCCTTGATGCCGAAGGCCACCACCAGCGCGGTGGCCAGCCGGGAGAGGGCGTTGAACCAGAGGGCGAGCTGGGCGGGCTCGGCCCAGCTCGGCATCTCGCCGCCGGTGACCCCGCGCACGCTGCCGTCCAGCGCCGCCAGGCCGATCGCGGCGGCGACCGGGGTCAGGCCGTACGTGGTGATCAGGGTGAGCTGGTTGGCCGTCTCCAGCCGGGCGCGCGGGATGAGGTTGGGGACCGCGGCCTCCTTGGCCGGAATCCAGAGCAGGGTGATCGACTCGATCAGGAAGGTGGCGATCGCCGCCCAGCCGACCACCACGCCGCCCCGGACGCCGAGCAGCGCGACCAGCGGGATCGAGGCGAACAGCAGAAACCGCAGCAGGTCGCAGATGACCATCGTCCAGCGCCTGTCGAACCGGTCGGCGAGCACGCCGGCCACCGGCCCCAGCACCAGCGCCGGGAGCAGCCGGATCGCGATCACGCCACCGAACGCGGCCCCCTGGGCGGTGCTGCCGGAGACCTGCGCGGCGGCGAAGACGGAGGTGGCGAGCAGGCCGAGCCAGTCACCGAAGGAGGCTGCACCGAGCACGATCCAGAGCCGCCGGAACGGCCGGATGCGCAGCACCGACCGGATCGCCGCCGCGCCGGACCGGTCGGTCTGGGCGGCGGCTGCGGCGGGCCCGGACGACGACGCGCCGGACGACTCGCCGTTCTGCTGGCTTTCGATGGCCGTACCTCCACGCGCCGGCCCAACACTGGGCAGTCCCGGTGCAACACTCTAGACCCGGTGGGAGCCTCCCCACCGGCGACATTCTCCTGCTCGCCGAGCCTAGGCCGCGGATGCCACCGACCGCAGCCCGGTAGGACGTGAGGGTATTTCGCATTGCCGTCCGGACAGTTAGCGTGCATTCGTGGCCATCGACAGCGACACCCTGCGCGAACGCCTCGACAAGGCGACCGCCCACCTCGACCCGCCCTACGCCGTGGTGGACCTCACCGCCTTCGACGCCAACGCCGCCGCGTTGGCCGCCCGCAGCAGCGGCAAGCCGGTCCGCGCCGCCAGCAAGTCGATCCGGTCCCGCGACCTGCTCGACCGGGCGCTCGGCCAGGCCGGCTGGGCCGGCGTGATGGCGTTCACCCTGGCCGAGGCGAACTGGCTGGTCCGCTCCGGCGCGACCGGCGACGCGCTGGTGGCGTACCCCACCGCCGACCGGGGGGCGCTCGCCACCCTGGCCGGCGACCCCCAGCTCGCCGCGGCGGTCACCCTCATGATCGACAGCACCGAGCAGCTCGACCTGATCGACACGGTGTGCGCCCCGGGCCACCGCCCCGAACTGCGGGTCTGCCTCGACCTCGACGCCTCCTGGCGGCCCCTGCGCGGCCGGGTGCACGTCGGGGTGCGCCGCTCACCGGTGCACAGCGCCCGGGCCGCCGGCGCGCTCGCCGCCGCCGTCGCCCGCCGGGCCGGCTTCCGGCTGGTCGGCCTGATGTCGTACGAGGCACAGATCGCCGGGCTCGGGGACGCCCCGCCCGGACAGGCCGCGCTCAGCGCCGCGATCCGGATCGCCCAGCGCGGGTCGTACCGGGAACTGCTGGCCCGACGGGGTGCGGCGGTCGCCGCCGTCCGCGAACACGCCGACCTGGAGTTCGTCAACGGCGGCGGCACCGGCAGCGTGGCCGCCACCAGCGCCGACCCCTCGGTCACCGAGGTCACCGCCGGCTCGGGGCTGTACGGCCCGACGCTGTTCGACGCCTACCGCGCCTGGCGGCCGACCCCGGCGGCGTTCTTCGCCTGCTCGGTGGTCCGCCGGCCGACGCCGGAGATCGCCACCGTGCTCGGCGGCGGCTGGATCGCCTCCGGGCCGGCGGCGACGAGCCGGCTGCCGCGGCCGTGGCTGCCGGCCGGGCTGGAACTGGTCGGCACCGAGGGCGCGGGCGAGGTGCAGACCCCGCTCACCGGTGCCGCCGCGGCCGCCCTGCGGATCGGCGACCGGGTGTGGTTCCGGCACGCCAAGGCCGGCGAACTCTGCGAGCGGGTCAACGATCTGCACCTGGTCGACGGCGACACCGTGGTCGCCACGGTGCCCACCTACCGGGGCGAGGGCCACGCCTTCCTCTGACCCGCCCGTCGTGGCCGGTTCCCGGGCCACCCACGGACGGCACTGAACCGGCTGCGGCCGGTTCCGGGGCGGTTCGTGGGCCCGGCCGGCCGGTCAGGGCTGGGCGGCGGGTTCGGCCGGGGCCTCGACGTGGCGGTGCAGGTACTCCCGGATGAGCGCCTTGGCCTCGGCGAGGACCCGCTCGTCGCCCTCCTGCTTGCGGCGGAACGCCAGCTTGATCAGGGCGTCGGCGGCCTCGACGGCGATCTCCAGGCAGAACCGCAGGCGCGGCTCGTCGGCCATGCCGAACCGCTCGGTGAGCACCCGGGCCAACTGGTCGGCGATCACCCCGTTGTTGTCCCGCTGCTCGTCGAGCAGGTGCAGGTCGACGACGTCGCCGAAGTGCAGGGTCCGGAAGCCCGGGACCGTCCGGTGCATCGAGATGTACTCGTCGATGCCCGCGTCGACGCCGTCCCACCAGTGGGTCAGGTCGTCGGAGGCGAAGCGCTCGTCGAGCCGCTGGAGGTAGGACTCCATCGTGCGCAGCGTCAACGCCTGCACGATCGCCCGCTTGTCCGGGAAGAACTGGTAGACCGACCCGATCGCCACCTCGGCGCGCTCGGCGAGCAACGTGGTGGTCAACCCCTCGTACCCCACCTCGTCGACGAGCTCGGCACAGGCGTCCAACATCCGTTGGACGCGCGCGACACTTCGACCCTGCACCGGAACGCGGCGCAGCGGCCCGGTCGTGGCGGCTGGTGTGGACACTCGACGCCACCCCCCTTCGACGGAAGAACATATCCACATGTCACGAGGCCGTGACTACCGGTACAACGAGCGGGCCTCGATTGCGGTATTTACCAGGCACAACGTTCCTGATATGAAGTCAGTTCACGTTCATGTCGAGGAGCGCCGATGGCCGGTACCACCACCGCTTGGTCCAACTGGGCGGGCAACCAACGCAGCGTCGCCACCGCCATCCTGCGCCCTACCACCGTCGAGGACATAGCCGAGGCGGTCCTGGACGCGGCGGGCGCGGGTGAGCGGATCAGGGTGGTCGGCAGCGGTCACTCGTTCACCCCCATCGCCCTGGCCGACGGCCGGCGGATGGAATTGTCCGCCCTCGACACCGGCGTCCGGGTCGACCGGGACGCCCGGCTGGTCACCGTGCCCGCCGGGACGACCCTGCGGGCGCTCAACGCGCTGCTCGCCGGGCACGGCCTGGCCATGCCCAACCTGGGCGACATCGACGCGCAGACCATCGCCGGGGCGATCTCCACCGGCACCCACGGCACCGGTGCCGCGTACGGCTGCCTGTCCACCTTCGTCGAGGCGCTCACCCTGGTCACCGGCACCGGCGAGGTGCTGCACTGCTCGGCCGAGGAACACCCGGACATCTTCGCCGCCGCCCGGGTCGGCCTGGGGGCGCTCGGCGTGCTCGTCGAGGTCACCCTGCGCTGCGTCGACGCGTTCACCCTGCGCGCGCACGAACGCCCCGCCCCGCTCGACGAGGTGCTGGGCGACCTGTCCGGCCTCATCGGCCGGCACGACCACGTCGAGTTCTACTGGTTCCCGTACACCGACCGGGTGCAGCTCAAGACCAACGACCGGGTGCCCGCCGACGACCGGCCGCTGCCCCGCTGGCGGGGCTGGCTGGACGACGACTTCCTGGCCAACACCGTCTTCGCCGGGGCCTGCCGGCTGGGTCGGGCCGTACCGACGCTGGTGCCCACGATCAGCGCGGTGTCCGCCCGCGCGCTCACCGAACGCACCTACACCGGCCGCTCCGACACGGTCTTCTGCACCCCGCGCCGGGTCCGCTTCGTGGAGATGGAGTACGGCATCCCGCGCGCCGCCCTGCCGCAGGCGCTGGCGGAACTGCGCCGCCTCGTCGACCGGCTGCCGTTCAAGGTGCTCTTCCCCGTCGAGGTGCGGTTCACCGCCGCCGACGACATCTGGCTGTCCCACGGCTACGGCCGCGACTCCGCCTACCTCGCCGTCCACCAGTACGTCGGGATGCCCTACGAGCCGTACTTCCGGGCCTTCGAGGAGGTCGCTGCCGGGCTGGGCGGCCGACCCCACTGGGGCAAGCTGCACTACCGGGACGCCGCCTCCCTGGCGACCGCGTACCCGAGGTTCGCCGACTTCCAGGATCTGCGGGCCCGCCTCGACCCCGGCCGGGTCCTCACCAACCCCCACCTCGACCACATCCTCGGCCCCTGACCCGCCCCGCGACGATCTTGGAGAGAAACGGCCCCTGCGGGGGCACTTTCCCTCCAATATCTGGGGGACGCACGGGGGAGGGCCGGTCAGCCGGGCCAGCCGGCCGCGCGCAGGGCGGCACGGAGTTGGGCGACGACCTCGTCGGGGCGGGCCCGCAACGCCCAGGCCGGAAAGCGGAGCACCCGGTCTCCTTCGATCCAGAGAGAGTTCTGCCGTCGCATGTCCGCCCAGGCGTGGGCCGGGTCGAGATGCTGCCCTCCGTCTATCTCCACGTGCACCCGCCACGGGGCGAAGTACGCGTCGAGGTAGCGGCGTCGGCCGGCCGGGTCGTACCGGACCTGTTGCCGGGTCGGAGCCGGCAGGCCGGCCCGGCGGGTCAGGTCGAGGAAGTCCAACTCACCGAGTGAGTGGGAGCCGCCTGCGGCATCGGTGACGGTCGCGGTCACCAGTGCCCGGCGGCGCAGGCGCGGCAGCCGGGCCAGCACCTCGTGTACCTCCCCGCCCGTCACCAGGCGCTGCTGGAAGGCCGCCGCGACGATGGCGCGCGCCTCGTCGTCACCTGCCGCCCACTGGGCCGCGTCGACGACCGACCGCGCCGGCCTGGTACGGGGAGGCTGCCCGACGGCGAGCACGTCCTGCGGGGGCAGGAGGCTTGTCCGGTGTACGCGTACCCCCGGCGGCAGCACGTCGCGGCGGGACGACGCGGGGAGCAACAGGTCGACCGGGCGGGCCCGGAAGCCGCGCAGACCACCGGCCTGGGCCGCGCTGAGGCCACCCAGCACGGCGTGCGGCCCGGCGGCCAGCACGGCGATCCAACGGAACTGTCCGGCGTCTACGGGACCGTTGTGCGTCACGAACACCGCCCGGTGGACCTGCCGCCACCGTCCCGTCTCCACCCGGTGCCGGATCGCCTTGCGGGACAGGTACCGGGATGCCTGGGCCAGGCTGATCACGTCCTCCTGTCGGAAGCGCAGCCAGGTCAACTCGTCCGCGTCGTCGGCGGGAAGCGCCCGCCGGAGCCCCGCACCCGCCCGTACCCGTGGACCGGACCCCGTACCCCTTCGAACCGTCACCCCCGCACACTGCCCACCCGCACCCGTCGCGCGCAGCCCCTGTGGACAACGGGTAGATCTTGGAGGGAATCGGCCCCCGGAGGGGCCATTCCCCTCCAAGATCCACCGGATCGAGCCGGCGGGGCCGGTGGACGGGTTACTCGGCGGCGGTGGTGGCCTTGCGGGGGGCGGCCTTCTTGGCGGGGGCCTTCTTCGCCGTGGTCGCCTTGGCGGCGGTGCCGGTCTTGGCGGTGGCGGTCCGCTTGGTGGCGGTGGACTTCGCGGCGGCGGTCTTCTTCGCCGCGGTGGCCTTCGTCGCCGTGGCCTTCTTGGCGGTCGCCTTCTTGGCCGGGGCCTTCTTCGCCGCCTTCTTCGGGGCCGGGCCCTTCGCCCGCTTCTCGGCCAGCATCTCCGACGCCTGCTCGATGGTCAGCTCCTCCGGGGTCTGCCCGCGCCGCAGCGACGCGTTGAACTCCCCGTCGGTCACGTACGGCCCGAACCGGCCGTCCTTGATCACCAGTGGCTTCTCGGTCAGCGGGTCGACGCCCATCTCGCGCAGCGGGGGCGCGGCGGCCCGACGCTGACGGGTCTTCGGGGCGGCCAGCAGGGCCAGCGCCTCGTCGAGGGTGACGGTGAACATCTTGTCTTCCGAGTCCAGCGAGCGGAACTCGTCACCGCGCTTGACGTACGGGCCGTAGCGGCCGTTGTTGGCGACGACCTCCGCGCCGTCCGGGGCGACCCCGATCACCCGGGGCAGGCTGAGCAGCTTCAACGCCTCGTCGAGGGTGAGCGAGTCCGGGGTCTGCGTCCGCAGCAGCGACGACTTGCGCTCGCCGCTGGCGACGTACGGGCCGAACCGGCCGGACTTGAGCACGATCGGCTCCCCGGTGGCCGGGTCGTCGCCGAGCTTGCGCTCGCCGCCGCCGCCGAGGAACAGCTCGTGCACCTTCTCCGGGGTCAGCTCGTCGGGGGCCAGCCCCTCCGGGATCGGCGCCCGGTCACCCTGGCTACCGCCTTCCTCGCCGTCGGCCTTCGGTGCCGGCTGCTCGCCGGGCAGGGCCCGTTGCAGGTACGGCCCGAACCGGCCGACCCGGACGACGACCTCGCGCCCCTCGTCGTCGGTGTGCAGCGGGATCGAGTTGACGCTGCGCGCGTCGATCTCGCTGAGGTTCTCGGTGACCAGCTTCTTCAACCCGCCCGCGTGGGCGATGGCCTGGTCGCCGGTGCCGTTGCTGCTGCCGAAGTAGAACGCGGTGAGGAAGTCGACGGCGGCGTGGTCGCCCCCGGCGATCTCGTCCAGCTCGTTTTCCATGCTGGCGGTGAAGTCGTAGTCGATCAGGCGCGGGTAGTGCCGTTCCATCAGCCCGATCACCGCGAACGCCAGGAACGTCGGGATCATCGCCTGGCCGCGCTTGGTGACGTAGCCCCGGTCCTGGATCGTCTGCATGATCGACGCGTACGTCGACGGGCGGCCGATGCCCAGTTCCTCAAGCGCCTTGACCAGCGACGCCTCGGTGTAGCGCGACGGCGGCTGGGTGTGGTGGCCCTGCGCGGCCAGCTCGTCGGCGGTCAACGGCTGGTCCTTGACCAGGGTGGGCAGCCGACGCTCGGCGTCCTCCGCCTCGGCGTTCTCGTCGTCGCTGGACTCGACGTACGCACGCAGGAAACCCGGGTCGGTGATGGTCTTGCCGGTGGCGCCGAAGTCGGCCTCCTCCTGCGCGACGGAGACCGCCCGGATGCGCACCGACACGCTGGAGCCGACCGCGTCGGTCATCTGCGAGGCGATGGTGCGCCGCCAGATCAGCTCGTAGAGCTTGAACTCCTCGCCGGACAGCTCCTTGGCCACGTCGCCGGGGGTGCGGAAGTTGTCGCCCGCCGGGCGGATCGCCTCGTGCGCCTCCTGCGCGTTCTTCACCTTGCCGGTGTAGCGACGCGGCTCCGGCGGCACGCTGCGCTCGCCGTACAGCTCGACGATCTGCCGGCGGGCCGCCGCGATGGCCGTCTCGGAGAGGTTCACCGAGTCGGTACGCATGTAGGTGATGTAGCCGTTCTCGTAGAGCCGCTGCGCGGTGCGCATCGTCTGCTGCGACGAGAACCGCAGCTTGCGGGCCGCCTCCTGCTGGAGGGTGGAGGTGATGAACGGCGCATAGGGGCGGCGGCGGTAGGGCTTCTCCTCGACCCGGGTGACGGTGAACGGCCGCCCGTCGAGGCGGGCCGCCAGGCCCCGCGCGCCGCTCTCGTCGAGGTGCACCACGCCCGCGCCGGGCCGCACCCGGCCGGTGGTCGGCTCGAAGTCCTTGCCGGTGGCGACCCGGTCACCGTTGAGCGCGACCAGGGTGGCGTTGAAGTTGCGCGGGCCCTCGCCCGCGTCCACCACCGCGAGGGTGGCGAGGATGTCCCAGTACTCCGCGGTGCGGAAGGCCATCCGCTGGCGTTCCCGCTCGACCACGATCCGGGTCGCCACGGACTGCACCCGGCCCGCCGAGAGCCTCGGCATGACCTTCTTCCACAGCACCGGGGAGACCTCGTAGCCGTAGAGCCGGTCGAGGATGCGGCGGGCCTCCTGGGCGTCGACCAGATCCCGGTCGATCTCGCGGGGGTTCGCCACCGCCGCCTGGATGGCCGGCTTGGTGATCTCGTGGAAGACCATCCGCTTGACCGGCACCTTGGGCTTGAGGGTCTCCACCAGGTGCCAGGCGATCGCCTCGCCCTCGCGGTCCTCGTCCGTGGCCAGGAAGATCTCGTCGACCTCCTTGGCCAGCTTCACCAGCTTGCTGATCTGCTGCTTGCGGTCGGCCGAGACCACGTAGAGGGCATGGAAGCCGTTGTCGACGTCCACCCCCAGCCGGGCCCACGACTCACCCTTGTACTTGGCCGGCACGTCGGCGGCGTTGCGGGGCAGGTCCCGGACGTGGCCGAAGCTGGCCTCCACGACGTACCCCGGGCCGAGGTAGCCCGAGATCGTCTTGGCCTTCGCCGGAGACTCGACGATGACCAGACGGGTGGTTCCAGCTCTGCTCGGCACGTCTCTCCCCGACCTCGCTCCTGCTCCAGGCCCGTTTCGGGCCGTGTTGCGCCCGCCGGACCACCGTCGGTCCGGATGTCCAACGTAACGCGCCGCCCTGGTTCCGGGCCCCGGGGGCGGCAAACAGGGTCCGCGCGGCGGCACCGCCGGCGCCGCGCGGCCTCAGTGACCGGACGGCGCCACCGTACACCGTGGGTAGGCCCCGAAGTGGGCCACGGTGACGACGCCGGCCCTCCGACCTGGGCGAACCCGGGTGTTCACGGAGTGAGACGACCAGCATACTGTCCGCGATTCCACCCTTGATCGGGCACCTGGCCCATCTCGGCTGATCGACTCCAGTGGGCCGATGTGGCGGCATCCGGTCGCTCCGACACCGCACAGCCCCCGTTGCGTCGATAGCCGCCCGAGCCACGGGTCGCGGCGGGCGGCGGACCCGGACGGGGCGGGGCGGTCACGGCCAGAGGTCGGCGGGGGCGGCCGGCGGGCGGTCGCCGACCAGTTCGGCCAGCCGGGCCAGCCGTCGCCCACCGATCCGGTACGCCGGGCCGCCCGCCTCCGGCTCCAGCAGCGCCGCCGGCAGGCCCACCACGGCGAGCGCCGCCCGCACCACCGGCCACCACGGCTCGTCCCGCCGGTCGAGGCGCAGCAGCAGCCCGGCGTCGTCGGCGGCCCCGGCGGCGGCCAGCCACAGCCGCAGCCGCCGGCCGTGCAGGTGGAACCGGGGTGGTGGCCGCTTGACCCCACCGGCCAACCAGGCCGTCGCCAACGGCGCCAGCGTGGTCAGGTACGGGGTACGCACGACGTAGCGCTGCTCCCCGGTCGACTCCCAGCCCGCCGCGAGCCCCCGCCGGGCCAGCTCGTCGACGAGCACGTGCACGCGCCAGGCCGCGTCCACCCCGACGGACAACCGGGCGGTACGGCCCATCCGGTGCACCTCCCCCGGGCCGGCGAGCAGCCCGGCCAGGTCGGCGACGGACGGATCGGCCGCCTCGGTGCCGAACAGCGACAGCTGACGCCCCGGTTCCCCGGGCGGGTCGGCACGCCTCAGCGACACTCCGGAACCTCGTCGAAGGCCTGTTTGAGCTCTGTCGAGTTGAGCCGCCCGGTGTCCAGCGCGCTCGCGTCGTACTCCTGGTTGAGCGTGTCCACCGCGGCCTGGACGCCGTCGTAGAAGGCGGCGGCCCGCGTGGTGTCCAGGGCGTCGATGGTGTCCCCGGCGCGGCCGTAGGCGTCCCTGATCTTCGCCAGGGAGGTGCGGAACCCCTTCGACACCTCGTCACCGTGGTCGGTCTCCGGGATGCCCGCGTCGGCGATCCGGCGGCGGGCCGTCTCGCTCGCCTGTTCGGCGCCGCCGAAGAGCCGCACCAGGTTCTCCTTCGCCTGCGCCGGGGTGGTCTGCGCGGTCATCTGCTGGTGGGTGCTGCTGGTGAGCTTGCTGATCTCGGCCCGCCACGGGGTGAGCGCCTCGCAGACCGACGCCGCCCAGGCCCGGGGGCCGGGCCCGCCGCCGCATCCGGCCACGACGAGTACGACCGTGACGAGGACCACCGTGAGCTTCCCGGCGTCACCCGCCCGACACGTACGCATGCGTTGCAGCGTACGGCCTCCGGGCGATTGCGCCAGAGGTCAGGTTTCGGGTGCGCCGCCCGGCGCGGCGGGCCCCCGTGGGACCGGGGACCCGCTGCGTCGTGACTCAGGCGTTGGCGGCTTCGACCCGCTTCGGGTCGTTGCCCGTGCCGGTGCCGCCACCGTCCGGGGTGGAGTCCATGGCGACGCCCTTGCGCTTGCTGAACACCACCGCCGCGACCACGATCAGGGTGGCGACCACCGCGATCGTCAGGCGCAGCGGGGTGTTCCGGTCGTCGCCGACGCTCCAGGCCACCACGGCGGGCGCGATCAGCAGCGAGACCAGGTTCATCACCTTGATCAGCGGGTTGATCGCCGGGCCGGCGGTGTCCTTGAACGGGTCGCCGACGGTGTCGCCGATAACCGTCGCCGAGTGCGACTCGGAGCCCTTGCCGCCGTAGGAGCCGTCCTCGACGAGCTTCTTGGCGTTGTCCCACGCGCCACCGGAGTTGGACAGGAAGACCGCCATCAGGGTGCCCGCCCCGATCGCCCCGGCCAGGTAGGAGGCCAGCGCGCCGGGGCCGAGGCCGAAGCCGACCGCGATCGGGGCGAGGATGGCCAGCAGGCCGGGGGTCATCAGCTCGCGCTGCGCGTCCCGGGTGCAGATGTCGACGACCTTGCCGTACTCGGGGCGCTGGGTGCGGTCCATGATGCCGGGCAGCTCACGGAACTGCCGGCGGACCTCCATCACCACCGCGCCGGCCGAGCGGGACACCGCGTTGATGGCCAGCCCGGAGAAGAGGAAGACCACCGCCGCGCCGATGATCAGGCCGACCAGGTTGCGCGGGTTGGCGACGTTGAGCGCGTTGAGGATCTCGCTGCCGACGTCCCCGACACCCGCGTCGGAGTACGCGGTGCGCAGCGTGTCGGTGTACGAGCCGAACAGCGCGGTGGCCGCGAGCACGGCGGTGGCGATCGCGATGCCCTTGGTGATCGCCTTGGTGGTGTTGCCGACCGCGTCCAGTTCGGTGAGGATCCGCGCGCCGTTCTCGTCGATGTCGCCGGACATCTCGGCCACGCCCTGCGCGTTGTCGGAGATCGGGCCGAAGGTGTCCATCGCGACGATCACGCCGACGGTGGTGAGCAGGCCGGTGCCGGCCAGCGCGACCGCGAACAGCGACAGGGTGATGGAGCTGCCGCCGAGCAGGAACGCGCCGAAGACGCCGGCACCGATCAGCAGGGCCGAGTAGACCGCCGACTCCAGGCCGACGCTGATGCCGGCGAGGATGACGGTGGCCGGGCCGGTCTGCGAGCTCTTGCCGATGTCCTGCACCGGACGCCTGTTGGTCTCGGTGAAGTAGCCGGTCAGCGCCTGGATGGCGGCGGCCAGCACGATGCCGATGACGACCGCGCCGATGGCGACCACGCGGGGGTTCTGGTCGACGTCGGTGAGCCCGCCCTCCAGCTCGCCGAAGCTGGCCGGGAGGTAGAGGAAGGCGGCGACCGCGACGAGCACCGCGGAGAGCACCGCGGAGAGGTAGAACGCCCGGTTGATGGCGGTCAGGCCGTTGCGGTCGGAGGTGCGCAGCCGGGTGATGAAGACCCCGACGATGGCGATCAGCACCCCGATGGTGGAGATGATCAGCGGGAAGACCAGGCCGTCCTCACCGAACGCGGCGCGGCCGAGGATCAGCGCGGCGACCAGCGTCACCGCGTACGACTCGAAGAGGTCGGCGGCCATGCCGGCGCAGTCGCCGACGTTGTCGCCCACGTTGTCGGCGATGGTGGCGGCGTTGCGCGGGTCGTCCTCGGGGATGCCCTGCTCGACCTTGCCGACCAGGTCGGCGCCGACGTCGGCGGCCTTGGTGAAGATGCCGCCGCCGACCCGCATGAACATGGCGAGCAGGGCGGCACCGAAGCCGAAGCCTTCCAGCACGGTCGGCGCGTCGCCCTTGAACAGCATGACGACCAGCGCCGCGCCGAACAGGCCGAGGCCGACGGTGAGGAAGCCGACCACGCCGCCGGTACGGAAGGCGATCTTCATGGCGGCTTCCCGGCCGCCGGCCGCCTCCCGGGCCGCGGCGGCGACCCGCAGGTTGGCCCGGGTGGCCAGCCACATCCCGGCCCCGCCGATGAACGCGCTGAACAGGGCGCCGACCACGAAGAACGCGGACCGGCCGATCTTCACCGCCAGTTCGCTGCCGTCGGTGTCGTGCACCGGCAGCAGGAAGAGCAGCACGACGGCGACGACCACGAAGATCGCCAACGTCCTGAACTGCCGGAGCAGATAGGCGGAGGCGCCCTCCTGCACCGCGCCGGAGATCTCCTGCATGTTGGTGGTGCCCTTACCGGCTGCCAGCACGGCCTTGGTCAAGGCGGCGGCGAAGACGAGTGCCACCAGCGCGATGACCGCGGCGATGACGACGTACGTCACGTTCTCTCCGGTGAGGGACAGCGCGCCGCCTTCGGCGGCCAAGGTCCCGGACATCTATGTCCTCCTGTACCGAACACTGTCGCGCCGGCCAGTGGACGTATGACCGACGCCTGGATGCGGTGGCGCACGTGCTCCGACCCGCCCCGACGGAAGATGATCAACATCCATATCCGCTGGCTGCGGGAACGATCACGTACTGACAACCAACAGACTGTAGCCCCGGCCAGTGTTGGAGGTCACACCTGGGGGACACCGTGTCCGGATGATCTCCGTAACTGTGTTATGAGGAAAAATCTGATATAGGAGGCCATCAACACTACGAGGCCGCGCCCCACCAGGGGTCACGGCCTCGCATACGCACAGTGAGGATCAGCGGCCGACCGGCCACACCATCCGGACCTCGGTCCCGACCCCCTCGGCCACCGGCCGCACCTGGAGGTCCTCCACGAAACCGGCGAGCAGCGCGAAGCCCACGCCGGTGGTCAGCGCCTCGTCGGTCAACGCCTCGTTGGCCAACTCGTCGGCGTTCAACGCGGCCAGGCCCAGCCCCGCCTCGATCGGCGCCCGGTCCACCACCCGCACCGAATACGCTCCGGAGTCGGACATCTCCACGAGCACCGGGTCCGGCAACCCGTACTGGTGGTGCAGGGCGACCGCCCGGGTGCACGCCTCACCGATCGCCAGCCGCACCTCGTCGAGCAGGTCCTCCCGGACCCCGGCCCGACGGGCCACCGCCACACCGACCAGGCGGGCGGTACGCACGTGCACCGGCGCCGGCGAGAAGGAGAGCCGGACCGTCGCCATCACGCGCCGGAGACGGTGGGGTCGGCGGCGATCGCCGCGTCCACCGTCGGGTGCAGGGGGAAGACCTGGTCCAGGGCGGTGATCCGGAAGATCTTCAGCAGCGGCTCCTTGTCGCAGACCAGGGCGAACGAACCCCCGGCCGACCGCAGCCGCTTCAGGGCCCCGACCAGCACACCCAGGCCCGTGGAGTCGAGGAAGTCCACCCGCCCCAGGTCGACGACCACCCGCCGGGCACCGCCGTCGATCAACTCCAGGAGCCGTTCGCGCAGTCGGGGTGCGGTGTAGACGTCCACCTCACCGCCGACCTCGAGCACCGTGTGCTCCCCCACGGTGCGGGTCGCCAGCGACAGCTCCATCAGTCCTCCTCCGAGAGCCGTAAACTCTCCTGGGCATCTAACCATCCCCGCCGGACGGCCCGGCGAGGTCACCGGCGGCGGCTCCTCCATACCCACCGGCCCGGTTGTTCAGCACCGAACACCAGTGCGAGAGTGCAGGACGTGAACCCCGCAGCCACCGCCACCGCAGCTCCCGGCACCGGGCGAGGCCCGGCCGAGCTGCTGCACCGGCTGCGCACCAGGCATCCGGTCGACCCGGTCACCCACGTCGAGCGGGTGCCGGCCCGCGCCGGGCAGCAGGCACCCTGGCCGCAGTGGGCTCCCGCGGAACTACGGGCGGCGTTCGCCCGACGCGGCGTGGCCGCCCCGTGGCGGCACCAGGCCGAGGCCGCCGAACTGGCGTACGCCGGGCGGCACGTGGTCGTGGCCACCGGCACCGCGTCCGGCAAGTCCCTGGCGTACCAGCTACCGATCCTGGCCACGCTGCTGGCCGACCCCCGGGCCACGGTGCTCTACCTGGCCCCCACCAAGGCCCTCGCCGCCGACCAGCTCCGCGCCGTCGCCGGTCTCGACCTCGACGGGGTACGCCCCGCCACCTACGACGGGGACACCCCGCGCACCGAACGGGAGTGGATCCGCCGGCACTCCCGGTTCGTGCTGACCAATCCGGACATGCTGCACCACGGCCTCCTGCCCGGCCACACCCACTGGTCGGGGTTCCTGCGCCGGCTGACGTACGTGGTCGTCGACGAGTGCCACACCTACCGGGGCGTCTTCGGCTCGCACGTGGCGCACGTGCTGCGTCGGCTGCGCCGCCGGTGCGCCCAGTTCGGGCGTACCCCCGTGTTCCTGCTCGCGTCGGCGACGTCGGGCGACCCGGCGGCGACCGCCGGGCGGCTCACCGGCGTGCCCGTCACCGCCGTCACCGAGGACACCTCGCCGCGCGGCGGGGTCACCTTCGCGCTCTGGGAACCGCCGCTGCTGCCGCCGCCCGCCGACGTCGGGGCCGTCGCCGACGACCTGACCCAGGTCCGCAGGTCGGCGCTGCGGGAGACCGCCGACCTGCTCGCCGACACCGTCGCCGAGGGGGTACGCACGCTCGCCTTCGTCCGGTCCCGACGCGGCGCGGAGGTGGTCGCCGCGAACGCCCGCCGGGCGCTGGACGAGGCGGTGCCCGGCCTCGGCGATCGGGTCGCCGCCTACCGGGCCGGCTACCTGCGGGAGGAACGCCGGAAACTGGAACGGGCCCTGCTCCACGGCGACCTGCTCGGGCTGGCCTCCACCAACGCGCTGGAACTCGGCGTCGACCTGGTCGGGCTGGACGCGGTGCTGATCTGCGGCTGGCCGGGGACCCGGGCGTCGCTGTGGCAGCAGGCCGGTCGGGCCGGACGCTCCGGCGACGAGGCGCTCGCCGTGCTGGTGGCCCGGGACGACCCGCTCGACACCTACCTGGTGCACCACCCGGAGGCGCTGTTCGGCCGCCCGGTCGAGGCGACGGTGCTCGACCCGGCCAACCCGTACGTGCTCACCCCGCAGCTCGCCTGCGCCGCCGCCGAGTCCCCGCTCACCCCGGCCGACCTGGAACTGTTCGGCGACGGGGCGAAGGAGGCCGTCGACGAGCTGGTGCAGGCCGGTGACCTGCGGCAGCGGCCCACCGGCTGGTACTGGCGGCACCGGGAACGCCCCGAGATCGACCTGCGCGGCCAGGGCGGGGCGCCGGTCTGCGTGGTGGAGGCGTCCACCGGGCGGCTGCTCGGCACCGTCGACGGCGGGTCGGCACACTTCCTCGTCCACCCGGGGGCGGTCTACCTGCACCAGGGCGTCTCGTACGTGGTCGACGCGTTGGACCTCGACGACGGGTGCGCGCTGGTGCACGCCGAGGAGCCGGACTGGTCCACCCACGCCCGGGACGTCACCTCGCTCTCGGTGGTGTCGGTCCGCTCGTACCGGGACGCCGGGCCGGTCGGGCTCTTCCTCGGCGAGGTCGACGTCACCAGTCAGGTGGTCTCCTACCAGCGTCGCCGGATCGCCTCGGGCGAGGTGATCGACACCCGCCCGCTGGACCTGCCGGCCCGGGAGCTGCGGACCGTCGCGGTCTGGTTCACGCTCTCCCCGCAGTCGCTGGCGGCGGCCGGGGTCGAGCCGGCGGACGTGCCGGGGGCGCTGCACGCCGCCGAGCACGCCGCGATCGGGCTGCTGCCGCTGATGGCCACCTGTGACCGGTGGGACATCGGCGGGCTGTCCACCGCCCTGCACCCGGACACCGGGGCACCGACCGTGTTCGTCTACGATGGGCACCCCGGCGGGGCCGGCTTCGCCGAGCGGGCCTACCGGACGGCGGCGGCCTGGCTGGGCGCCACCCGGGACGCTGTCGTCGAGTGCGGCTGCGAGTCGGGCTGCCCGTCCTGCGTCCAGTCCCCGAAGTGCGGCAACGGCAACAACCCGCTGTCCAAGGCGGGCGCGGTCCGGGTCCTCGACGTGGTCCTGGCCAACCTGTCCGCCGTCGCCGCCGCGCCCGCCCAGCCCGGCCCGGCCGACCGGTAGCGGGGACCAGGCCGGCGGTCACTGGGTGGGGGTGGCCGCCATTGACTCCCGGGATCGTGCTTGAGCGGAACGACATCTGGGCATTGATGCATGGGAGCGCTTCCATCGATAATCGGAAGTGCCGCCTCACCGCCGACCCTGCCGTCCATGCCGACCCGGAGGAGAAGCCGTGGCCGACACCATCGCCGAGACCGTCGACCTGCTCTACACGATCGACCAGGACAATCTCACCCCCGACCAGTTGATCGCGCTGGGTGCCGCCCTGGCGAGCCTGGCCCAGGCGGAACGCCTGGACCAGATCAACGAGCGGCTGCGGGGCATCCACCAGGTGCTCAACACCTGGGCGCTCAAGGCCACCGCCGACGGACGCTGACGGCGGACGCTCTGCTCGTGGGGCGGCCGCCCGGCGACGCCGGGCGCTGACGGGGGTGGCCGACCGGCGACAGCGGGCGCAGGTCGTGGGGTTGTGCGAGACTCCGGCCCACCCTTCGGAGGAGTTCTCATGCAGTTGGACAGTTTGCAGGCACAGCACCAGTTCCACGTCCGGCAGCGGATCCGGATGAT
Organism: Micromonospora wenchangensis; assembly: GCF_002210435.1. Lineage (GTDB taxonomy): Bacteria > Actinomycetota > Actinomycetes > Mycobacteriales > Micromonosporaceae > Micromonospora > Micromonospora wenchangensis. The sequence continues at coordinate 38,475 of NZ_MZMV01000012.1, read as the reverse complement.
GGTCAACCAGTACGAGGTCCGGGCGGTGGCGGCGGACGGCACCGAGGGCGAGTTGCTGGCGTTCGCGCAGCAGAAGCGGCTCGCCTTCAAGGAGCAGGTCACCATCTACTCCGACGATTCCAAGCAGCACCCGCTGCTCGGTTTCAAGGCCCGTCAGCGGCTCGACCTCGGTGCCACGTACGACGTGACCGATCACGCCGGCACACCGATCGGGCTGTTCCGCAAGGACTTCGCCCAGTCGCTGCTCCGCTCGACCTGGCACGTCGAGCAGGCCGGTCTGCCGCCGATGACCGGCCAGGAGCGCAGCATGCCGGTGGCACTGCTCCGCCGGTTCGTCGACTCGCTGTCCTGGCTGCCGTACCACTTCGACTTCACCGCCGGTGGTCAGCCGGTGTTCTCGGTGATCAAGAAGTGGGGGCTGCGGGACCGTTACGTCGTCGAGGTGCCGCACCCGCAGATCGACAGGCGACTCGTGATCGCCATGGCCATCGGCCTGGACGCGCTCCAGGGCCGCTGAGCCACCCACCGCCCGGTTGCGGGTCGGGCCGGTCCCTCCTGCTCCCGGGTTGGCCGGCCCGACCTGCTTCGAGGCGGCCCGCCTGGTTCCGGAGTTGTCCGGCCCGCCGTGTTACGGGGCGGGCCGGCCCGATCCGGCTGGTCTCAGCACCGCTCCGGGGCTTACCGGTCAACCACGGACCGCTCGGCCCCGGACCGGTCAGCCCCGGACCGGGCCGGCGCGGGCGGTAGCGGTGGCGTACCGCCGCAGTCCCGGCAGTGGGGTGACCGCCACCTCGACCGTCACCACCACGTCGAGCCCGTCCGCCCGGCAGGCGACCAGCCGGGCGGCATTGGCGCGGACGAAATCGTCGGCTGTCGCACAGGCCGCCCCGGCACCGTCCCGCGCCGCACCGGCCCCCGCCAGGGCACCGAAGTCGGCGGCGACCCGGGCCTGGTGCCGCGCCAGCCGGGCCGCGCCGATCGCCGCCCCGAACAGCCCGACCAGCACGAAGACCAGGCCGATGGCGAGCACCAGCACGGTGGCCCCACCCCGGTCGCCGCCACCGGGCCACTTCCCCTCGGGACCCGTCATCCCGGATCGGTGAGTAGCGCGCGGGGGCCGGCGGGCGCGGCTCACGGGCCGGTTCCCGGCTCGCCCACCCCGGGTCCACCCGGAGCGGCCGCATCCTGTTGCGGTGGGTCCGGTTCCGGCGTGCCGGGCTGCGGTGCGCCGGGTTCGACGGCGGCGACCGTGCCGGCCTCGACGGTGAGTCGGGGCAGCCGGGCACCGAGCGCACGGACGGGGGCGCGGACCGTCGCGGTGACCCGACCCTCGTGCACCGCGATCGACACGTCCGCCGCCTCGGGTGCGATCCGGGTGCCCGCGTCGGTCCCGTCCTCGCCCCGGGAGGCGGCGAGCGCCGCCTCCCGGGCCGCGTCCAGGCAGGCCGCCTTCGTGGTGACCGCGTCCACGGCGGTGATTCCGGCGAACAGGAGCAGGAGCAGCGCCGGCAGGCCGGTCGCCAGTTCGGCGGTGAACGAGCCCCGGTCCCGACCGGCCGGCCGGCGCGGTCTCACTTCAACGCCCGGTCGATGACGGCCGTCAGCGCCGCCTGCACGTTGCCCGAGGTGAGCACCTTGAGCAGGATGCCCGCGAAGGCGACGGCGGCGAGGGTGCCCACGGCGTACTCGGCGGTGTTCATCCCCGCGTCCCCGCGCAGGCGGGTGAGGAGTTTGCGCATCGCTCGTTCCCTTCTCGATGTTGGGTCACAGCACGTCGCCGAGGACGGCGACGATCACCGGCACCAGGCCGGCGAGAATGAAGGCCGGCAGGAAGCACAGGCCCAGCGGCAACACGATCAGCACGCCGGCCCGCCGGGCGGACGCCTCCGCCGCCGTCGAGCGGTCGGCCCGCAGGTCGTCGGCGACGCGACCGAGGGCACCGGCCAACGCCGCCCCGCTGCGCGACGAGCGCAGTGCGGCAGCCACCATCCGGTCAGCTCCGGGCACCGGTGCCAGGTGGGCCCACGCCTCCGACGGGTCGCCGCCGAGCAGCAGCGTCCGCCCGATCCGAGCGAGTCGGACGGCCAGTGGACCGTCCAAGGCGTCGGCCACCGCGAGCACCGACCGGTCCACCGGTGCGCCGGCCCGCATCGCCGCGGCCAGCAGGTCAGCGGCGAGCGGCAGGTCGGCGGCCTCCCGTGCCCGACGCTCCCGCACGGCGGGCGGGGTGATCCGTCGCAGCAACCGGTCCGCCACCGGGGCGGTCAACGCGCCGCCCAGCACCCCGGGCCAACCGCCCACCAGCAGCAGGACCGCCACACCCGCCAGGACGGCTCCGAGTCGTGTCCGGTCCGGCCACCAGCCCGGCCGGCTCCGGTCGGCACGCCGGCCGGTCAGGCCGTTCCACCGCCGGCCGGCGCGGTTGCCGCGCACCGCGACCAGCAGCGCGGCCAGGACCAGGCAACCGGCCGACAGGTGCGTCGGGGACATCACCCGCCTCCGGTGGGGACGGTGCCCAGTCGCTCGGCCCAGAGCAACCCGCCGGCCTGGAGGCCCATCGCGGCGAGGGCACACCCGGCCCCGACCGGGGTGTGCAGCAGCACCGCCAGCGGATCGACGCCGATGCCGTAGCCGAGGGCGATGCCGCCGAGCGGGAGCGCGGCCAGCAGCAGCGCGGTGGCGTTGGCCCCTGCCGCCTGGGCGGCGGCACCGGCCAGTCCCCGGTCGAACGCCCGCCCGTCGGCCTCGACGCGTTCCAGGAGTTCGGCCAGAGGCGCTCCGGTCCGGTCGGCGAGCCGGACCGCCGACCGGGTCAACCGGGCGAGCCGGTTCGTCCCGGCCGGGTCGTCGCCCGGTCGCGCCGCCCCGGGTTCCTGGTTCGGCGCGACGTCGCCGGGGACGGGCAGGCCGGCCCGCAGGTCGGCGGCCAGTGCCCCGAGCCGGTCCAGGTCGCGGCGACGGTCCCGGCCGACCTGCCCCGCCAGCCGCCGCCGGTGCACGGCACGCGCCCCGAGCATCCCGTAGCCGGCCAGGAGGACGGCGGCGACCGGCCCGGCGGCGAGGCCACCCGTACCGGCACCGACGAGACCGGCCAGCAGCAGGATCCGCCTCGGCGGGCCGGACACCAGCCGGTGCAGCAGCCGTCGACCGGACGCCGACAGGTGGGGGTCGACAGGCTCTGCCCCGGGCTGTCGCGGTGCGGGGAACAGGCTGTGGCGTCGGCGTCGACTGCTGCGTACCGGCCAGGCGACCACCAGGGCCGCACCGGTCAGAAGTGCGGCGACCAGCACCAGCGGCGACGTCATGGCCGTCCCGTCGTACCGGGCCGGGGGGCCCGCAGCAGGGGCGGCACCGGCACTCCCCGGTCGCGGAGCAGGTTCGCGAGACCGGGCCCGGCCGGGCCGACGCCCTGGCCGCGTACCCAGGCGGGCACCACCGTCACCAGCCGGTCGGGGCCCCCGGCCAGCAGCAGGCAGATCGACTCCAGCAGCCGGCCGTCGGGGCCCCGACGCACCTGGACCAACACCTGGAGTGCGGCGATGACCTGCGCGTGCAGCGCCGCCCGGGGCAGTCCGCCGAGCAGCCCGAGCGCCTCCAGTCGGGCCGGCACGTCGGCCGGGGTGTTGGCGTGCAGGGTTCCCGCCCCACCGTCGTGGCCGGTGTTGAGCGCGGCCAACAGATCGACGACCTCAGCACCCCGGCACTCGCCGACGACCAGCCGGTCGGGACGCATCCGCAACGCCTGCCGGACCAACTCGCTCAACCCGATCACGCCCGCGCCCTCCACGTTGGCCGTGCGGGCCTGGAGACCGACCACGTGCGGGTGCACCGGGTGCAGTTCGGCGGCGTCCTCGACCAGCACGATGCGTTCCGTCGTCGGCACCAGGCCGAGCATCGTGTTGAGCAGGGTGGTCTTGCCCGAGCCGGTGCCGCCGGTGACCAGGTAGGCCAGTCGGGCGGCCACCACCCCGGCGAGCACCGGGGCGACCGGCTGCGGCACGGTGCCCTGCTGGACCAGTTCGTCGAGGGTGAACGGCCGGTGCCGGAAGGTGCGCAGCGACAGGTAGGGCCCGTCGGTCGCCACCGGAGGCAGCACGGCGTGCAACCGGGTGCCGTCGGGCAGCCGGGCGTCCGCGCAGGGCGAGCCGTCGTCGAGCCGACGACCGGCGGCGGCGGTGAGCCGTTGGGCCAGCCGCCGTACGTCGTCGACCGTGCCGAGCGGCACCGCCACCTGGTGCAGCCCGGCACCCCGGTCGACCCAGACCCGGAGCCCGTTCACGAGTACGTCGGTGACCTCCGGGTCGGCGAGCAACGGGGCGAGTGGCCCGGCACCCACCAGATCGTCGTGCACCCGGTCGGCGATCCGCAGCACGGCGGTGTCACCGAGGACGGCGGCGGACGGTTCGGCGCGTACGGCGGAAACGATCGCCGCCGGGGTGACCGGCGTCGTCGTGTCGGCCATCCGCTGCCGGACCCGGGCGGCGAACTCCTCGGGTCGCCCGGTCACGCCGCACCCGGCACGGGCAGCCCGGTCAGTTCGGTGACCAGTTGACGGCAGAGCGCGGCGAGCGGTCCGCGGCCGGCGGCGGCCGGTGCCTCGCCGCGTTCCAACCCCCGGCACAGGGCCGGTTCGGGGCGCAGCGTGCCGGCGAGCGGCAGCCCGAGGGCACGCGCCACCTCGGCCGCCCGCAGCCGGCCGGGGGCGGGACCCCGGACGATCACCCCCAGGGCGGCGCAGTGCGGGGCCGTCGCCGCGACCACCCGGGCCGCCGCGGCGGTCGCCCGCAGCTCGGCCGGCACCACCACGTACGCCTGGTCGGCGGCCTGGAGGGCGAGCACGGCCGCGTCGTCGAGCTGGCGCGGCAGGTCGACGACGACGAAGTCCCGGCCCCGGCGGGCGGCGTCGAGGGTGGCGGCCATCGCCGGAGCGGGCAGGGCCAGCGGCTCGCCCCGGTCCCAGGAGAGAACGACCAGGTCGCCCCGGTGCGGCAGGGCACGGACCAGGGCGGGCGGGTCGACCCTCCCGTCGGCGTCGGTGAGCGAGGGCCAGCGCAGCCCGTCCAGGTCCTCCCAGCCGAGCACCAGATCGAGCCCACCGCCGAGCGGGTCCGCGTCGACCAGCAGGGTCCGCAGCCGGGCGCGGGCGGCGGTGACGGCCAGGCCACCCGCGAGGACGCTCGCCCCGGCCCCTCCCCGACCGCCGAGCACGGCGACCGTCCGGGCCGGGGCCGCCGGTTCGCCGCCGGGCGCGCACTCGGTGAACCGGTCGACCAGCCACGGTTCGGCGGCGGGCAGGGTGGCGACATGCTCGGCGCCGATCAACTCGGCGATCTCCCAGCCGGGGTCGAATTCCCCCGACCGTCCGACCAGCACCGTCCGGGGCCGTCGGGGCAACCGGGCCCGCAGGCAGGCCTGGGCCTGGTCGCTGCCGACGAGGACCAGGGGCGCGGGGAGCCAGCGGGACCGGGCGGCGGCGGGATCGGCGGCCACCTCCACCTCGGTGCCGCCCGCCGCGGCGAGCCGCAGCAACTCGTCGAGGAGGTCACCGTCGGAGGTGACCAGCAGCGGCAGTCGTCGGTACGGCGGAAGGGAGGTACGGGGTGGCATCACGGCCTCCAGCGCTCGGGGTTGCTGGGACAGACCCTGCGCCGTTCTCTCCGGTCCGCGCCGCCCGCGTCACCTCACCTGTGGACAACGGGAGAGGCTGTGGACAACCTCCGCCACCGCCGGTGATCTGTTATGCCGCCTCGGTGGCGGGACTGCGGGCCGGGCTGGCCGTCGGGGTCTCCCGGGTCGGCCTTTCAGTGCCTCCGTCGACCCGGCAGGAGGGGGATGACCTGCACCGGAGGTAGGTCCAGCGCGCCGCCCGGAGGGCCGGGACGACCGAACGACGCCGGCGGCGGCGGTGCCGTCCCGACGAGGAACGCGAAAAAATGTCCCGTTCACCCCGCCCGAGTGATTGACGGCATACCGCCTCGTACGCCGATAATCGTGACCGCCACCGCGAAGGTGGCATCCGCCGCTCTCGGAAACGGGGCCATGGCCGACTCATCCGACGAAACACCCCCCACCCTGCGCATCGGTGGCTGGCTGCCGGCACCCCGGTACCGCCAGACGCTGCCGCCGTACCTCGTTCCCCCGGCCGGTCGGCATCTGATCGACGTTCCGACGTCCGGGTCACCGGGCGACCCGTTGCCGTCCCCCGTGCACGCCGTCGAAGCCGCCGGTATCGGACGGACCCTGCTGTTGGCCGGAGTGGCGTTCGGACTGGTCACCAGCCTCGTCCTGGCGTTGTCGCCGTTGTGGTCCGGGCCGAAGCGGGACGATGCCGCCCTCCCGACGACACCCTCGTGGATCGCCGACGGCCCGGACCTCGCGGCCGTGGAGAGCCCCACCCCGGTCGCCGACTACTCGCGCGCACCCGCCTCGTTGGCCACCCGCGCCGCGACCCCGGCCGCGCCGCCACCGGCACCGCCCCGCCAGCCGCAGAAACCCGCCACGGGTACGACGTCCCGCCCCGCCCCCACCACCACGCCGCCCCGGCCGGCCCCGACGACCACCGCGCCCCGCCCGACGCCGAAGCCACCGACGAACCCGCCCGGACCGGCCGAGTTGACCCCGCTGCCGGGCTGGCAGGAACACTCGCTGCGGTCCAGTTCGAACGGTCCCTCGACGTACGTCGAGTTCGTCAACGCCCGTGGCTCCCGGGTCGTCGTCTACTGGCTCGACTATCACGGGCAGCGCCGGCAGTACAAGGCGCTCGACGCGGGCCGGTCCTACCGCCAGCAGACGTACGTGGGGCACCCGTGGGTGGTCACCGACCGGCACGGCCGGGCCCTGGCCTGCTTCCTGCCCGCCCGCACGACGATGCGGGCGGTGGTGCGGTAGCCCGGTCATCCGGTTCCGCATCTCCTGCGGACAGCCGCTGAGCAGGATCTCTTCAAAGGACGGACTGTCAGCCACCCGACAGACAAATCGCGGGTCTTGTGCTAGACCGCCGCACGCGGGATGCTTGACCGGTCGATCGGCACAGCGCCGCCACAGCACAGCGGCGCCCGGCTGCAACCGGACGCCGCATTCGACTCGACCGCGTGCAACGGAAGGAGTCGGCTTGACTGTAACCCGTCGGGGCCGGGACTTTGAAGGGCCGCACAGGGGGGACGACGAGGGCCACGACCGCGTCGACTCAACGCACCCGCCGGAGCCCGGCCCGGCAGCCGCTGTCGTCGTTCCCGAATTCGCCACCGCGACAGGAGCGACGATTCGCTAGCGAAGCGGCCCCGCGCCCCGTTCCCGAACAGGGGGCGGGGCTGTTTCCTCCCGAGCGGTCAATCACCGGAGCGCTCCCGGGGAAAGGGACGACCCCCGTCGGGGGGATGCGGTCTCAAGCTGTCGTCCGGGGCCAGATGTTGGCAGCCCGCGTCGGCGAGCAGGTGCAGGATCCCGGTGGTTCGCAATGAGGGTCGGTCCCTGCCGACGCTCGCGCTGCCTTCTCGCTGCCTCGCTGCCTGACGCCTCGCTTACAAGCTCTGTGCGTCGCGTCCACACGTGTTCGCAACGGCTGCACGCTCGGAGACTCGTCCCTGCCAGTGCTCGTCGGTGTGCCGCCGTCCGGCGGCGTTGCTGGCGACCGTCCACCGCCGATGAGGTAGCCGGGTGCCGTTCTGGAGAGACAGCCGACCTATACTCGTTAGGTCGGCCTCGTCCTGTCTGGTCTGGGTCTGGCGGCCTGTTCGAATCGGGCCTAACGTTCGTAGTCGTTGGTCTTCTGACCTTCGTCGCTCCCCTGCTGAAGCACCTGCTAGACGGCCGCAGAAGCCCTACTCGTTCAGCGGGACGAGCGAAGAAGAGGAGGTTGACCATGGGTGAAGCAGCTCGCAAGATCGCCTCTGGCGTCTTGGCCACCGTCTACGCCATCGGCTGCAACGCGACAGGATCGGCGTTCCTGGCCTGGACCAGACAGGATGAGCAGCAGTACGAGACGGGTGGGCAACCTCATCAGTTCACCAACTACAGGTAAGAAGGTGCCGGCCGGCCTGGTCATCGGGCCGACCACGCCTTGTTATCTGGACAAACGTCGTCACCAGTGGTCGTCGTTGGTCACAAACATTTAGCCTGCGACGGCCTGACAACGGCCTAGCCCCACACAATGTGCGCGCTCAACGTCATAGGAGCCAACCGTGCCCCCAGACACCCCTGCCGACAACGCCTCCGGTGATGTGGCACCAGATCCCAGTCCTTATGAAGATCGCTTCGTTTGCCCCCAGCCAACGTGTGGCGTCTTCGCACACCAGCAGACCGCCGACGTGGCTATCGATGCTGTTGTCAACGTCTACCCGGTCTTGAAGGCAACAGTCTGCCAGCGCTGCTCAACCCCTGCCGTCTGGGTAATGCCTGAGCATGGCGCAAGCTGGATGCTGGTCTTCCCCCAGTTCGTGCTTGGGCTGCCACCGCATACCGACATGCCGTCGAACGTGGCGGCGATTTACGAAGAAGCGAGGGCGGTGGCTCAGCGCTCGCCTCGTAGCGCCGCTGGCCTTCTGCGGCTCGCCCTGCAAATCCTCATCGATGAACTAGAGCCAGGGGCCGGCACCCTAGACGCAAAGATCGGGAAGCTTGTCGGCTCGGGGTTAGATCCACGCGTCCACAGGGCAATGGACATCGTGCGAGTCGTGGGCAACAACGCCGTGCATCCGGGGCAGATTAGCTTAGAAGATGATCCGAACCTGGTTCCGTCCCTGTTTAAACTGATCAACATGGTTGTGGAAGAAATGATCTCTCGGCCAAAGCACCTTGATCAGCTCTTTCAACTCCTGCCCGAACAGGCACGGAAAGGCATCGACCGGCGCAACACACGAGCGGCCGGGGCATCGCAGTAACCACATACGGGCCTTCGCGATCACGGATACTCCCATGAAGTTAAGTCTCCGCCGTCGTCTTGGCGGAGACTTAACTTCTGCGCCCCAAAGGAACGATCAGCCGTCGAGAAGCTGGGCGAGTAACCAGGTTGAGCTGCCGGAGGAGTCCGCGAACGTCCACCGCCGTCCGGCATCGCCCACCCCGGTCGTCACTCAGTTGGTCACCCTCTCGGCCGGCCAGAGTTAGCCGCTCAAGCTTCGCTGACGAGTTCTCGGATGCGTTGCAGGATCTCGCGGGGGTTGTCCTCTGCGAGGTTGCGGAGCGTCTTGTCTCCCGCCTCTGACGGGTCGAGGATGGCGCTCACCACGGAAGCGATGGAACTGCCGAGCCGATAGATGCGAGCCTCATGCCACTGACTGGTGGGCAGCTCAGAAGGGATGTGGCCCAAGCCATGGGAGGCCAGGTCATCACTGATCGCGGCGCAGATTCCAGTCGACAGCCGCCCGGCTCCGCGAATGTCTCGCAGCTCCGCCATGTTCGTCACGTACAGGCCGCCCGCGTCTTCGACGGCGTCCCTAAGCTCCTCGTAAGTGCTCGTCATAGGCACTATCTTATGTCTTGGGAAATATCTGAGTCAAGATATTTCTTCCTACCTAACCTGTCATCCCGATGCTCCTATGGAGGTCAAGTGGTCAGGGCGGCGAAGTCTGCGCGGAGGGCGGTGTAGACGTCGCGGACGATGTAGCGCTTGAGGCAGCGTAGGATCTCTTGCTTGCTGAGGCCTTCGGTGATGCGTCGTTGCTGGTAGGCGCGGGTGCGTTCGTCGTAGCGCAGGCGGCAGAGGGCGATGGTGTGTAGGGCGTGGTTGGCGTGGCGGTCGCCTCCTCGGTGGAGGCGGTGGCGGCGCACCCGTCCGGAGCTGGCGGGGATGGGTGCTGCTCCGCAGAGGTGGGCGAGTGCGGCCTCGGAGTGGAGCCGGTCGGGGTTGTCGCCGGCAGTGGTCAGGAGTTGGGCGGCGACGTCGGTGCCGACGCCGAATAGGGCGCTGGTGCGAGGTGCAGTCCGGCGGACCAGCGGTGCCAGTTGCCGGTCGAGAACATGGATCTCCTCGGTCAGAGCGAGCGCCCGGCGAGCGAGCCCGACCAGCGCCGCAGCGGTGGCCTGTTCCGGGTCGTGGAGTCGTTTCAGGTCGGCGGTGAGGGTGGCGCATCGGTTGACCAGAACAGCGGCGCTGAGCTTGGTGAGCTTGGCCCGGAGGGTTTCCGGGGCAGCGGTGACCAGGCCCCGCATCTGGTTGATCGCGGCGGTTCGGGCCTTGACCGCGCCCTGGCGGGCGACCCGTAGGGCGCGGATGGCCTCGACTGGACCGGTGCGGGTCTTCGGGATGCCCATGGCGGTGCCGGCGAGGGTGGCCCTGGCTGCGGCGATGGCGTCGATGGGGTCGGACTTGCCCTTGGCTCGGCGGGTCCTGCGGTCCGGGCGGTCGACCTCGACGACGGGTACCTTGTGGCTGCCCAGGTGGCGGGCGAGGCCAGCGCCGTAGCTACCAGTGCCCTCGACCCCGACCGCCACCAGGCGACCGAAGGACCGCATCCAGGCCAGCAGGTCTGCGTAGCCGTCGCTGGTCGCGGGGAACTCGGCATCCGCCAGGAGACCGCCGGTGCTGTCAATGATCGCCGCATGGTGGGCATCCCGGTGGGTGTCGACACCACCGATGACCGATCGCTTCTTCGCTGCCATGCTGGTGAGGTCCGCCTTTCTCGGTCGTGTCGAGAACACGTGGACACGTCACCGGTCAGGCGATCGGACAACACAGTGGTGGGCGCCTCTCGCACAGGCTCCTATCAAGTCACGCCGCCTGACCGGTGACATGCAGTGGGCGGGGCCACCGGACCGGCCGACGAATCGGGATCAGGACAGCAAGCGTCGGTCTGCCGGTGAGTCAGACCAACCCGGCGACCCACCCCACCATCCTCACTGTCTGCCGTCGACCCGCCCTCCGGGGAGCGGGCGGCCGCCCGGCCCGCCACGTCAAGACGGCCTTGACGCCCGTACGGACGCTGGCGGGTCGGGCGGTGGTCTGCTCGGCTCGCCCGGGTCGACGGCAGGCGGGATGGCTCCCACCGCCACCACCCACCGACCGCAAGCCGCCGACGGACCCCCGGCCATCCTGGAGCCGGAGCGCCCCCGCCGGAGGCGCAGTAACCGCCACCCCTTCACCACCTGGCAGCCGCCGACGGACCCGGCGTCCGCTCTCCTACGCCGCGCGGTGCTCGCCGCGCGGCCCGGCCGGCTGCCGGCCCACCACCCCACCGGACAACGACCTGTCGTCATGCGGCGGCCCACCGGGCTACCCGCCCTCCGCGCCAGCCGCCGGGCGTGTTGCGTGGCCGGAGTCGGAGCGCCAGCGAAGCGACGGACGCGCGCCCAGGCGGCGGCGCGTGCGGCCCGCTCAGGGCCGCCTTGAAGACGTACAGAAACTTTGAACCACATCGCCGGCAGCCGGCCGCCCCGGCCGTCGGTGACTGGACACGGGATGGTGCGGGGACCGGGTCGCTCCGTACCCTGGCGGGATGGCCGACCTCGTCGATACCGCTCGGGAAGTTGCGCGACGCCTGTTGGAGACGCCGTTGCCTCGTCGGTGGAGTCACGTCCAGGCGGTGGCCGCCAAGGCGGACCGGATCAGTGCGGCGGTCCCGGTCGAAGATCGCGCGGTGCTCGTAGCGTCGGCGTGGCTGCATGATGTGGGCTACAGCCCCGACCTGGTCAACACCGGCTTTCACTCCCTCGACGGTGGGCGATGGTTGCGGCGTGAGCGGTTCAACGAGCGGATTGCCGCACTGGTGGCTCATCACTCCTGCGCGTGGCTGGAAGCGGAGGAACGTGGGCTCGGTGAGGTCCTGGCCGCCGAGTTCGCTCGGGAGGAAACCGCAGTGACCGACGGGCTCTGCTTCTCGGACATGACGACCGGGCCGGACGGCCAGGACTTCGAGGTGTTGGAGCGGCTGGCGGAGATCAGGTCACGGTATGGGCCGGAGCACCTGGTGACCCGGTTCATCGGTCGGGCGGAACCGGAGATGGTCGCCGCCGTGCAAAGGACTCAGCGCCGGCTTGCGGGCAGCGTCGCTCAGCCGATGTAGGGCTCGGGGCGTTCCTCGTAGCCGTGGGTGATGCGGAGCAGGGTCGACGGGTGGATGTCGAGCGCGGCCAACTCGTCACGGGCAACCCACCGGACTTCGTGTGACTCGTCGCTCGGGGTCGGGGTGCCGCTGACCGGTACGGCGCGGAAGCAGAGCGAGAACTGCTGTCGTACCTCGCCGTCTGAGTACTCGATGACGTGACCGGGGTCGGAGTAGACGCCTACCATCCCGGCCACCTCGACGCTGATGCCGGTTTCCTCGCGGGTTTCCCTGACCGCCGTCTCGGCGACCGTTTCGCCGATCTCCTGGCCACCACCGGGCAGGGACCACAGACCGTTGTCGGTGCGCCGGATGAGCAGCACCCGGGCCTGCTCGTCCCGGACGAAAACGGAGACGGCGACGACGATGCTGTTGGCCTTCGGTGCGTTCGGGTCGTGGTAGTGCTCGGTTCTCGCCATGTCTCTAGGCTGCCACCTCGTCGCCGGGTCGGCGCTTCGAGGCCAACACGACTCGATCGAAGCTGTCGGAGTAGGTGCGGAACAGATCGCCGCCGTTGAGCTTGCGTAGGTGCATGACCGGCGCGTGTGGTGCCGGGAAACCGAGAACGTGCATGTTGACCAGCATTTCGTCGTCGAAGCGGTAGATCGAGTTGTAGAGGGTCGTGTCGTGGTAGAGCACGTTCACCCCGGGCGCATCGTCAAGCCGCTTGTAGTACCCCTGGACCTGGCGGATCTTCGCGGCCATCACGCCGGGCGCACCCTCCTCGACGCTCCTTCGTTCGATCGCGGCGCTGGTCGGATCACCGAGCAGGATGTTCACCGTTACGCCGTCAAGGCCCTTTTGACGCAGGACGTCGACAAGCATCGGGTCCTGCTCCACGAGGAATAGGCCGGCATAGGCCAGTACGTCGATGCGCTGCTCGGCCCGTTCGATCAGTCGTCGCCACAGGTCGTTCGGCACCGAGGAACGCCGGGAGTAGAGCTGGACCATTTCGCTCTGCCCGATTTTCGATGCCCTTTCCGGGGTCACTGCCTCCGGCCAGAGATAGGGGACGTCTTCGCGCACCATCGCCGCGATGGCGTGCCGATGACGCGGGTACGGCGTCCGATTCTGGGTGATCCAGCGTTCCACGGTCTTCGCGTCGACCCCGATCCGCTCCGCCACGGCGACGGGAGTCAGGCCGTTGCGCAGGATGGCATCGCGTAGCCGGTCGTTCGGCATCGGACACTCCTCAAGGGACGACTTTAGGACGACTACAAAGTAGCCGAGACGTCCCATAGTCGTCCAGCCCATCGGATGGGTTGTCCCCCGCTTTCCGGGAGTCTTTACCGCAGAGGCCAAGAGCAGAAAGTCCACCGGGGACAAGCTCACTACCTGGCCCGAGACACAGGAGGTTTGTTGTGAAGCTGTACGTGGACACCCAGAGCAAGCAGGTTCAGGTGACGAGGGACCCGGAGCCGAAGAACGACCAGAACGGCAACCAGCGGTCGGAGAAGAACACTGGCCGGCTCATGTGGTCCACCCAGGTCTTCGTGCTCGACGAGACCGGTGGCGAGATCATCACCATCACCACGGCGGGAGAGAAGCCGGGCGTGACGGTGGGACAGCTCGTCGCTGTCGAGCAGTTGGAGGCCATTCCGTGGGCGACCAACGGGCGTAACGGCGTCGCGTTCCGTGCCATCTCGCTGAAGCCGAAGGCTGGTGCCTCGGCGGCCAAGTGAGGTTCTTCGCTCACCGTGCTGTGTGAGCCTCTGGTGTCTTCGCACGAAGCGGCCTGACGGTCCGCTGATCTGATCCGCCCAAGGTTCCGGGAGCGTTTCTGGCTCCTACTCTCCCGGCCCTCGGCAACCTGCGGTTGCCCTCTCGATATGGCGCGGGGTCGGTACTGGCTCCTACACCTGCCGACCCCGCCTGCCATCCAACCCGTCTGCCCATTGTCGTTGGGAGTGGTTGTCATGCTCGTTTCCGCCATCGTGTTCGCCGTTGTTGCGGCGACCTTCTACGCCGGTCACCAGGTGGCCGATCACGTCTTCGGTCAGTCCGACAAGCAGGCCGCCCACAAGGCCGCTCCCGGCTGGGACGGCTGGCGTCACCTGCTGGGCCACATCGTGGCCTATCACCTCGTGGTGGTGGTCATGTTGACCATCGCCATCGTCGCGCTCGACCTGCCCGTCACGGGTGTCGGGCTCGCTGCCGGTGTCGGCTTCTCCGCCGTCTCCCACGCCATCCTCGACCGGCGTTGGCCGGTGCGGTGGCTGCTCATCCACACCGGAAGCGCCGACTTCGCCGACCGTCAAGCCCCGATCTGTGGCATGTACCTGGCGGACCAGTCCCTACACGCGGCCTGCCTGTGGGTGTCCGCGCTGCTCATCGCCTGCATCTGAGCCCATCGGCTGCTGCGGCGGCCTGAGTGATTTCGAGCGCGGGGCCGGTACTGGCTCCTACACCTGCCGACCCCGTGCTCTCCAACCCATCCAGCCCAATCGCTTGGGAGGACGTGTCATGTCCAAGTCTAGCCCTCGCCGCTCGTTCGGGCGGAAGTCAACCGGAACCGTGACGGTCATCGAGGCCAAGGTTCACCGGTCGTCGGCCCGGAACGCCCGTATGGCGTTCATCCTCACTGCGGTCATCATCGGCGTACTCGCTGCCGTGGTGGCCGCTGCCTACGTACACCCGATCATCGCGCTGTTCATCGGCGCGGCCGTCAGCGTCCCGTGTGGCGCGCTGGCCTGGCTCCTGGTCCGCATCTGGCCGGTACTGCGGCTGCTCTGGTGGTGGACCCCGGAAATCGTCCTGGCCGTGCTACTGCTCACCGGCTGGGTGCAGCTCGCCACCCACACTCCGACCCCGGTCACCCTGGCCGTCGTCGCCGTCGTCCTCGGCGTCCCGGCTGCTGTTCCTGCTCTGCGCCGTCAGGTCGTCGCCTGGGTGTGGTGCCTGATCGTGCGCCACCGGCTGCGGGTGTGCTTCGCGCAGTTCATCATCGCCAACCAGTCGGGTTCCCTCCCGCTGATCCTCTGGGCCACGCCGACCCCGGTCGGTGAGCGGGTCTGGGTCTACCTGCGGCCCGGCCTGTCCCTGGCGGACCTGGAAGGCCGCCTCGACAAGATCGCCGTGACCTGCCACGCCTCATCCGTCCTGGTCGAACGGGCCTCGGATGGCAACGCCGCGTACCTGCGGTTCGACATCAAACGCCGCGAGGTGCTCACCGCGACCGTCACGTCTCCCCTGGCCGACGTCATCGACCCGGACGCCCCGGCCACCGACCGGCCGACGCCGGTCATCCCCACCGCCCTGGACCTGCCCGACGTCCAGGCCCCCACCATCACCCTGCCCGTCCAGCCCAAGAAGCAGGCCGCCACGTCGGCCAACGGCAGCAAGCCGGCCCCCGCGCCGTCGTCGGACGCCGACGACCTCTCCGACTGGCTCTGATCCCACCCCTTCCCGACCCGGACGCGGGGAGCCCTACGGGCTCCTTCGTGTGGCTTCCCGCGCCCACCAACGCCCAAGGAGGGCACCCATGGCTACGGCATCCGCCCCGACCGCCGGCATTCCGGTGGGGCCTGGCCTGTCGATGTTCGACCCGATCTTCATCGGCATCGACGAGTTCGGCCAGCACGTCTACATCACCCTGGCCTACCGAAACCTCCTCGCCGGGGGTGAACCCGGTGGAGGCAAGTCCGGCCTCCTCAACACCATCGCCGCTCACGCCGCGCTCTCCGTCGACTCCCGCCTTGTACTGCTGGACGGCAAGCTCGTCGAGCTGGGTCAGTGGGAGGACTGCGCCGACGCGTTCATCGGCCCCGACATCACCGCCGCCCTCGACGTTCTACGACGCCTGCAAACGGTGATGAACAACCGCTACGCCTGGCTACGCGCCCACGGGCGTCGCAAGGTCACCGCCCTCGACGGACTCTCCGTCATCACGGTGCTGGTCGACGAGATCGCCTTCTACTCCGCCACCATCGGCAGCAAGCAGGAGCAGGAAGAGTTCGTCGCCCTGCTCCGCGACCTGGTCGCCCGGGGACGTGCCGCCGGCATCCCCGTCATCGCCGCGACCCAGCGGCCGTCCTTCGACATCATCCCCACCAGCCTGCGGGACCTGTTCGGCTACCGCGCCGCGTTCCGCTGCACCACCCCCAACAGCTCGAACATCGTCCTCGGTCACGGCTGGGCCGAGCAGGGCTACACCGCCACCGACATCGCCCCCACCAACCAGGGCGCGGCCTACCTCATCGCCGAAGGCGGCACCCCTCGCCGCATCAAGGTGGCCTACCTCGATGACGCCCAGATCGCCGGCATCGCCGACTACGCCACCTGGACCCGTCGCCCCACCCGCTTATCCGCACCCACCGGAGCCCGAGTCGACTGGGAGACCGCCGCATGAGCCTGCTACAGCGCATCCACGCCCGTCGCGCCCCGCGACCGACCACCCGATACGTCAACCGCTTCGTCGTCGGCACGCCCGCCGAACTCGCCACGCTCCTGAAGCTGGCCGCCGATCACGGGATTCTCGCCTTCGCCTCCGCGCCCGTGCCGCTGCCCGACGACCCCACCCGATTCCGCCGCTACCTGCGGCTCCGCACCAACTGAACGGCCGACGGAACCGGCTCAAGCCCTGGAAAGCAGACCGGTTCCGCCGACCTCCCACCAAGCCCTTCTGAAAGGACGTGGCTGCCGTGAAGGCTACCCAGAACCCACCCACCACCGGAACGGTCACCCCTGCTGACCTGCTCCGGATGGCTGCCCTCTACCTGCGCCGGCACGGCTGGCACCAGGGCACCTACTACGCCCCCACCACCGACATCCCCACCCCGCCGGCCTGCGCCGCCGGGGCTATCCGCATCGCCTGCGCCGGTCGCCCGGTCGAGCAGTTCGCCCAGCTCGACGGCGACACCATCGCCGACTACGTGACCGCTCTCGACGTGCTGGTCGACCACCTCGACGCCACCGCGCCCGTGTTCTTCGTCGACGAGGACGGCTACCTCCTCGACGAACACACCTCCCCCTACTCCTGGAACGACGACCCGACCCGCACCGCCGAGCAGGTCGTCACCGCCCTTGAGGCCGCCGCCACCGAGTGGGACCGCCTCCACACCGCCGGAGGTGAGAACCGGTGAGCACCGTCAAGGCGTCCTTGACGCCATCCGTTCCCCGGCAGAAGCGTCGGGAGGTCGTCGAGAACGACCAGTTCGCCGCCTTCACCCGGCGCATCATCCGCGCCCACGGCCGACGCGTCGCCACCGGCGACGTCGAAGCACTCCGTGACCTCGTCGCCCTCTCCGCCGACCTCGACCGGGCCATCGGTGACGCCGTCATCGGCCTGCGGGCCTTCGGCTACTCCTGGGCCGAGATCGGCTCCCGCCTCGGCATCTCCCGCCAGGCCGCCCAACAGCGTTGGGCAGACCGCTCATGACCGTCTTCTACGACCCGACCGGCAGCCGCTACGGCATGCCCACCTATCCGTACCGGATGGCCCCCGACGGCCTTGCTACCCGGCGGCAACTGCGCGCCGCCGGCCTCCGGCCCGCCGGGCAGGAACCCGCCTGCCAGGTCCTCTGGCGTCGCGGTAAGCGCGTCGCCTACCTCTACCGCCTCGACCTCGCCAAGCCGAAGCGGACCGCCTCGCCCGCCCAACGGGAAGCCATCACCAAGGCGCTCCGCGCCCGCCGCACCTGTCAGACGTGCGGCCTGGTGCAGCCCTACTACATCCCACGCCGCTACGGCTGCTGCCTCGACTGCCACGGAGGCCACTAATGGGCGTCCTGATCACTTTCGCCGTCATCCTGCTCATCGGCATCGCCATGGCCTACATGGGCGGTGTCCGATGAACCGTCAACCCGCCGGCCCCCGCATCGAGGGCGTCGTCCTGGTCCTCATCCTCATCACCGTCGCCGGCTTCGCCGGAGCGGCCTCGTTCACCCATGTCAAGGACTGGACCCTTGCCAACTCCCCCACCGGCACCGGCGAATGGTTCGGCTGGGCCAACGCCGTCATCTCCGAACTCGTCCCCATCGCCTGCCTACTGACCATCCGCCGACGCCGCCGGCTCGGCGCTTCCATCGGCTACCCGCTGTTCCTGCTCATCGCCGCCGCTGGCCTTTCCCTCGCCGCACAACTCGCGGTCGCCAAACCCGGCCTGTCCGGGTGGCTCCTGTCCGCCGTACCCGCCCTGGCCTTCATGGCCCTGGTGAAACTCGTCCTCGCCCCCGTCAAGAGCGACAACCCCACCCCGCCGGCCGCCGAGCCTGCCGAACCCATCCACGTCCAAGTGACCGAGCAGGTCACCACCGAACCGGCACCGCCGGCCGCCATCACCACCGACCCGGCACCCATCACGGTCGCCCGGCCCACCGAGCCGGAACCCGTCGCCGCTGCGCCTGTCGCGCCGCAACCCGCCACCATGCTGGCCCCGGAGCCGGTCGACGTCCCGACCCACCTGCTGCCCATGGCCCGCTTCGCCGCCGTTCAGCACGAGCAGAACACCGGAGCACCCATCACCCCGGGCGAGCTGGCCGACCGGCTCGACGTCACTCCGGCCGTCGCCGGGCAGCTCCTCATCACCCTGACCGGTGGTGCCCAATGACCATCGTCATCGTCGACATCGAACACGCCACCCACACCTGCCCCGTCTACCCCGACGGGCACCCGTACGACATCCGGCGCACCGTCGTCGACGTCATCCCCGGCGGACCCTGCCGGGCACCGGTCACCGTCCGCTGCGGCGAACAGACCACCCGCATCCCCTGCCACCGGCACGAACCGACCAAGCGCCAATGCGGCGCCTGCCGGGTCATCGTCACGGAACGCACCATCACCACCCGCACCCCCAACGGGACTGCGGCCTGATGGGCTCGACGCTGGACCTCACCCCCCGCGCTTCGGCCCGGGGGGTGGGCTCGAACGCCGACGTCCCACCCATCTACGACTACACCGCCGCCGGGGCCGCCTTCGAACGCGCCACCCGACCGGACTACTTCGGCTGGATCGAGCACGTCCGCGCCGCCGCCGGCTGCACCCGCCCCATCCGCCTCGCCGGCCAACTCCTCACCGTCGACCCCACCACCGGCCGGGTTCTCGATCAGCGGCACACCGACGCCATGCCCGACGCGGTCATCTACACCGCCTGCGGCAACCGACGCGCCACCGTCTGCCCCTCCTGCGCCCACACCTACCAACGCGACGCCTACCAACTCCTACGCGCCGGCCTCGTCGGCGGCAAGGGCGTACCGGACACCGTCAACCAACACCCGGCGGTGTTCCCCACCTTCACCGCACCGTCGTTCGGACCGGTCCACGTCCGGGCGGTCCGCAAGCACACCTGCCGGAACCGTAAGCGCTGCGACTGCCGTCCCGACCCCTGCCACGCCCGCCGTGCCACCGACCCGGCCGCCGGCCGCTGCCCCCACGGCCGCCCCGCCGTCTGCTGGGCCAGGCACGAACCCGGAGACGCCACACTCGGTCAACCGCTGTGCCTGGACTGCTACGACCACGATCACCAGGTCGTCTGGAACCTCTTCTCGGGCGAGCTGTGGCACCGCACCAAGCAGGCCGCGGAACGACACCTCGCCAAACTCGCCCGCCACCGCGGCATTCCCCGCGTCCAGGTCGTCACCGCCGCCGGCAACACCCGCACCGTCCCACCGGTCCGGCTGTCCCATGGCAAGGCCGCCGAGTTCCAGGCACGCGGCGCGGTCCACTTCCACGCCCTCGTCCGCCTCGACGGCGTCGACCCCGACGACCCGGCCGCCGTCGTCCCACCACCGGCCGCGTTCACCACCGCCGACCTCGTCGACGCGCTCCGCCACGCCGCCGCGCAGGTCGCGTTCGCCACCCCCACCCACCCCGACCGGCCCGACGGCTGGCCGATCGCCTGGGGCGAGCAGCTCGACATCCGACCCATCACGCTGAACGGCCACGGCGAGGTCACCGACAGCATGGTTGCCGGCTACCTTGCCAAGTACGCCACCAAGAGCACCGAGGTAACCGGGCACCGCTCCGTCAGGCTCACCGCCGACACCATCGGCGACCACGCCGACCCCGACGGCGACCACACCGCCCGCCTCGTCGACGCCTGCTGGCGCATCGGCCAACCCACCGGCACCCCCGTGCCCCTCTGGCAACGGCCCCGCGACCACCGGCCCCGGCCCGGCTTCGTCGATCGCTGGGAGTGCCCCGACTGCGGCACCCACACCCGGTACGCCGCCTGCCCCGTCTGCGTCGCCGACCGTCAAGCCGCCCTTGACACCAAACCGGCCAACAGACCGACGACCAACCCCTACGCCCGGCTGCGCCGCTGGGCGCACATGCTCGGCTTCGGCGGCCACTTCCTCACTAAAGCCCGCCGGTACTCCGTCACCTTCCAACTGCTGCGCGACACCCGCCGCCAACACCGGCAGCACGAGGGCCAGGACCACGCGCACCCGACCGGCGGCCAGCTCGTCGACGAGCACGACGACACCACCCTGATCGTCGGCACCCTCACCTTCGCCGGCGTCGGCTGGCACACCACCGGTGACGCCCTCCTCGCCAACACCGCCGCCGCCATGGCTCGCGAGCGACAAGCCACCGGCCGCGAAGAACTCGCCCACGAACTCAGCACCACCCCGGCCGGCATCACGCCGGCTGCCGTCCAATCCGAACAGACCTGGGGAGGTCATCCGTCATGAGCACCACCGCCCGCCCGAGTCCCGTCGTCCGGCTCGTCCCGCGTACCGGGGTCACCGTCGTCGGGCCGGTCACCTACACCGTCCGGGAGGTCGCCAAGCTGCTGGGCATCTCGCTGGGCAGTACGTACGCCCTCGTTCGGGACGGCACGATCCCGGCGACCCGCCTGGGTGGTCGCTGGCTGATTCCCCGCGCCCGCTTCCACACCTGGCTCGACGGCGTCACCGAGGAACCGGCCGCCGCCACCGGCACCGAGCACGGGCGGAGGCGCTGATGGGCTTCGTCCGCAAGACTCCGGCCGGCACCTACCGCGCCTGTTGGCGCGACCCTGCCGGCGGGCAGAAGTCCAAGAGCTTCCGCACCAAGCGGGAGGCCAACGTCTACCTCACCGAGGTCGAGGGAAGCCTCAACCGGGGGACCTACGTCAACCCGCACGCCGGCCGTACCCGCTTCGGTGACTTCGCTCAGCAGTGGCTCGCCACCCGGACCGTCGAGGCGCGCACCACCGAGCGGACCGTGTCCATGCTCCGCACGCACGTCCTGCCAAAGTGGGGTGACTGGCCACTCGGCAAAGTCGACTTCATGTCGGTGCAGGAGTGGGTGAGCGGCCTCGGTCGGGATCTCGCCCCCACCACCGTGGCCAAGTGCTACCAACTCCTCTCGATGATCCTTCGGACGGCGGTTCAGGCACGGCTGATCGCCACCAACCCGGCCGAGGGCGTGAAGCTGCCACGCGACCGGTCCCGCGACGTCAAGCCGGTCACGATCAGCCGGGAAGACTTTCTCGGTCGGCTACTGCCCGCCGTGCCACCCCGCCACCGGGCGATCGTCTCCACCGCCGCCGGGGCCGGGCTGCGCTGGGGTGAGTGCGCCGGGCTGACGTGGTCGTCGGTCGACCTCGACCGGGCATCGCTGCGCGTGGTCCAGGTGGCCGAGGAGACCCACGGCGGGATCGTGCTGCGTCCGTACCCGAAGAGTCGCGCCGGGGTCCGGACCGTACCGCTACCCGGCTTCCTGCTGTCCGCGCTCCGCGAGCTGCGGGCCGCCACCGACGACCCGGACCCGCGCACGTTGGTCTTCCGTGACCGGGTGGGACGGCCACTGCGGCGGTCGAACTTCCGGCGTCGGGTCTGGCTGCCGTCGCTGGTCCGCGCCGGCCTGCTCGGCCAGGTCGTCGCCACGGGCCCGCACCGGTACCGCGCGGTCTGGACCGATCAGGAAGGCGTCGAGTGGTCGGCCGAGTTCACCACCGAGCGGGAAGCCGTCGCCTGTGTGGCGGCCAGGTCCGCCGGCGGGATGCGCTTCCACGACCTGCGGCACGCCTACGCCACCTGGCTGGTCACCGACGGTGTCCCGATCAATCTGGTGCAGCGGGTCATGGGGCACGAACAGGCGTCGACGACGCTCAACCGGTACACCCACACCCCGGGCGACTATGCAGCGCGCGTCCTGGAGGCGTTCGACGGCTCCGCTGCCTTTTTGCTGCCTCCGGCCGAGGAAACGCCATCGGCACACCGCCTCGACAAGGAAGATGACGACCTGTGAACTGGCCGGGAGCGCTTCCATGGGAAAGGGACGACCCCCGTCGGGGGGAGACGGGGGTCGTCGAATGGTTCGGCTCCGGGGGGGTTGAGCCGAACCGGCCCGGCGGTCACGGGGGGTGCGACCGCCGAGGGTCTCTCAGCTTTCCGGCACATGAATCGTTGTCGTGGGGACAAGTCTGCCCGAGCGGACTGTTCACGTCGAGTGCTGTCGACCCCACTCATTGCGAAATTATGATCGGAGAGTGTGACTGCGATCACGTTGAGCATTCGTGGGCGGAATGCTCCCGCAGGTCGAGGGGGTATTGACCCCAGGGCACCCGCCGACCCTGGGGCGTCGGACTAGACTTGCCCGCCGTGGGCCGAAGTGCCGCTTTCTTCGATCTGGACAAGACCGTCATCGCCAAGTCGAGCGCCTTGGCATTCGGTCGGCCGTTCTACCGGGACGGGCTGATCACGCGACGGGACGTCGTGAAGTCGGCGTACGCGCAGCTGATGTTCCGGCTGGGCGGCACCGACGAGCAGACCATGGCCAGGACCAGGGATTACCTCGCCGCACTCTGCAAGGGCTGGCGGGTGGAACAGGTCCGTCAGATCGTCGCGGAGACGCTCCACGAGCTGATCAACCCCTACGTGTACGCCGAGGCCGCCGCGCTGATCGAGGAGCACCAGGCGGCCGGCCGGGACGTCGTGCTGGTCTCCGCCTCCGGTGAGGAGATGGTCCGGCCGATCGGCGCGCTGCTCGGGGTGACCGACGTGATCGCCACCCGGATGAGCGTGCAGGACGGCCGCTACAGCGGCGAGGTGGAGTTCTACGCGGCCGGTCCGAGCAAGGTCGAGGCGGTCAACGAGCTGGCCGCCGCCCGGGGTTACGACCTGGCCGACTCGTACGCCTACTCCGACTCGTACAGTGACCGGCCGTTGCTGGAGTGCGTGGGGCATCCGAGCGTGGTGAACCCGGACCGGGCACTGCGCCGGCTCGCGGTGGAGAACGCCTGGCCGGTGCTGGAGTTCCGGCACCCGATCCCGCTGGGCCGTCGGCTGCGGGAGCGGCCGGCCGTCCCGGTGGCCGCGGCGGCGCTCGGCGTCGGCGTCGGGGTGGCGATCGGCATCGCCTGGTACGGCCGGCACCGCCGCACCCGCGCCGTCCAGGCCGCCTGACGCCCCCGCCCGTTCAGGCCGCCCGCCCCACCGCGACCATCTCCTGACCTTCGGGCCTCCTGACCCACCACGACCGCCCCAGACCCTTCCGGCCGCCCGGACCCCCCGGCAAGACCCCCGCGTACCCCCGATTGAGCGATCGCTCAAATCAGCCTATGCTCGATTTTGAGCAGGTGCTCAAAATCGGGAGGTAGAGATGAACGAGCAGGATCGACCGCCCCGGCGGACCGCCGCGAACTGGGTGCTCGCCGGCCTGATCTCGGCCTTCGGCATGGTGGTGTTTGTCGCCACCGTGCTCGACGGGCGGGCCGACAGCGCCCTGCTCTTCGTGCTGCTCCCGACGGCCCTCGCCGCCACCCTCGCCCTGCTGCCCGGCCGCACCGCGCACGGCCGGGTCTTCGTGGTCACCACGATCGCCCTGCTGCTGGCGGCGGTCGCGCTGCACGAGGGGGCGGTCTGCGTCGTCCTCGCCGCCCCACTGGTCTACGCGGTGTCGCACGGGACCACCGCCCTGATCCGCGCGCTGCGCGACGCCTCCCGCCCGTACGCCGTCATCGCGGTGCCGTTGCTGCTCCTGCCGGGGCTGGAGGGCAGCGGACCGGCTCCCCGGCTGGCACCCGACCAGTCCGTCGAGGTGGCCCGGGTGGTGGCCCTGCCGGCCGACCAGGTGGCCGCCCGACTCGCCGCCGGTCCCCGCCCCGTACCGGTGCGCTCGGTGCCGCTGCGGCTGCTCGGCGTGCCCACGCCCGGCCAGGTCAGCGGGGACGGGCTCGACCCGGGTGACAGGTGGATGTTCGGCTACCACGGCAGCGCGCACGGCCCCGGCGGCCACCTCCTCGCCGAGGTGGAGACGGTGGGGGTGCAGCGGGTCGGGTTCCGGTTCGTCGAGGACAGCTCGATCACCGCGCGCTGGTTCCGCTGGCGGCACGCCACGCTGAGCTGGCGGGCCGTCGACGAGCGGCACACCGAGGTACGCATCCGGGTGGACTACACCCGGGGGCTCGACCCCTCCTGGTACTTCGGGCCGATCCAGCAGGCACTGCTCGGCGCGGGGACGGGACACCTGCTGGACATGATGGCGCTGCGATGATCGCCGCCCGCTACCTCAGCCTGGCGGTGCCGTTGCTGGCCGTGCTCGCCGCCGCCCGGGTCGACCGGAGCCGCGCCGGTCGGGCGGCGGCGCTGCTGGCCTTCCTCGCCGCCGGCATCGGCATCGCCGCCCTCGACGAGGTGGCCCGGCGCGCCGGCTGGTACACGTTCATCCCGGTCCGGGGAAGCTACCGGGGCATGCCTGTCGACCTCTGGATCGGCTGGGCCGTGCTCTGGGGTCCGCTGCCCGTGCTGCTGCGCCGGACCCTGCCGTTGCCGGTGGCGCTGGGCCTGCTGCTCTGGGTCGACGCGGTGGCCATGCCCGCGCTGCACCCGCTGGTCCGGCTCGGCCCGGACTGGCTGGTCGGCGAGCTGGTCGGGCTGCTCGTGGTGGCCCTGCCGACGCAACTGCTCGGCCGCTGGTGCGCCGACCGGCGGCACCTGGCGGCCCGCGCGCTGCTCCAGGTCGGGGTCTTCACCGCCCTGCTGCTGTGGCTCGTCCCCAGCCTGGCCTTCGAGGTCGGCGACGGGTCCTGGGCGGCGGTGACCGAACTGCCCCGGCCCGCCCTGCTGCTCCTCGCCCAGGTGGCGCTGGTGCTGGCCGCCCCGGCGCTCGCCGCGGTCCGCGAGTTCGTCACCCACGGCGACGGCACGCCGTACCCGTGGGATCCGCCCGTACGGCTGGTCACCACCGGGCCGTACGCCTACCTGGCCAACCCGATGCAGACCGGTGCCGTGGCGCTGGTGCTGCTCACCGCCGCGCTCACCCGCAGTTCCGCACTGGTGCTGGCGGCGGTGGTGGCGGTCGCCTTCAGCGTGGCGGTGGCCCGCCCGCACGAGGAACACGACCTGGCCGACCGGCACGGCGGGGCGTGGCGCGCGTACCGGCGGCAGGTCCGGAACTGGTGGCCGCGTCGGCGGCCGTACCACGTGGGGCCGGCGGCGGTCCTGTTCCTCGACGACACCTGCGGCCCGTGCGCCGCGACCTGGCGGTTCGTCGCCCGTCGCCACCCGGTGGGCCTGCTGGTACGTCCCGCCACCGAGGCCGAGGGGGTGCTGTGGCGGGCGGCGTACACCGACGGCGACGGCCGGTCGGAACGGGGGGTGGCCGCCGTCGCCGCCGCGCTGGGGCACCTGCACCTCGGGTGGGCGGTGGTCGGCTGGGTCCTGCGGCTGCCCGGGATCGGTTGGCTGGCGCAACTGGTGACCGATGCGATGATCACACCGCCGCATCCGGCGGGCCCCCGAGGAGGACGATGTCCGGCACCAAGCAGCGACTCCTGGACGGCGCCATCACCGCCATCCGTACGCACGGCATCGCCGGTGTGTCCGCCCGCACCATCGCCGCGGCCGCCGGGGTGAACCAGGCGCTGGTCTTCTACCACTTCGGCACGGTCGACGACCTCCTGACGGCGGCCTGCCGGGCCAGCACGGCCGACCGGCTCGCGCACTGGTCGGCCCGGCTGGCCGGGGTGGGCTCGCTGCGGGAACTGCTCGCCGTCGGGCAGGAGCTGCACGAGCAGGAGCGCGAGCTGGGCAACGTCTCGTTCCTGGCCCAGATGCTGGCCGGGGCGCAGACCGACGAGCGGCTCGCCGCGCCCACCGCCGCCGCGCTCCAACTCTGGGTGGACGAGATCGAGTCGGTGCTGCGCCGGCTGCTCGCCGGTTCACCCTTCGCCGAGATCGCGGACGTGCCCGGCCTGTCCCGGGCCGTCTGCGCCGCGTTCGTCGGCCTGGAACTCTACGACGGGGTGGACCGGGCGGGCGTACGGCAGGCGATGTCGGCGCTCGACCAGCTCGCCGTGCTCATCGAGATCGTCGACGACCTCGGGCCGGTGGCCCGGCGGGCGCTGCGTTCCCGGGTGAACCGGGCCGCCCGCCGGGACTGACCACGCACCCGGCACCGGTCGGAAGGCGCGGACGGAACCCGGTCAGGCGGCGGCGATGATCTCGTCGCCGACGACGGTGAGCTGGTCCGCGCCGACCTCCACGGCCGTCAGGTAGTGCCGCAGCCAGGAGCGCAGACCGTCGGGGGTGCCGGTGGCGAAGGCCCCGGCCGCGCCGACGTACTCGGGTTGCCGCTCCCGGTGGCCGACGTCGACGGCGACCAGGCCGCGCGGGTCGAACCCCCGGGACATCAGCACCAGCCGGGCGGCGGCGCGGGCCACCACCCCGGACGGGCCGGCGAAGGGCCGCAGGTTGAGCAGTTCACCGTGCACCACGGCGGCGAGGACCAGCGGGGAGACCGTCGTCCCGCCGGCGACCAGGCCGGCCAGCCCGTCGAGCCGGGCGGCCACCACCGGGTCGGCGACCGGCCGCCCCAGCTCGGCCTCGGCGACCACGTCCCGGGCGGCGAGGACGTGCAGCCGGGCCAGTGCCTGCCGGGGGGCCTTCGGCCACAGCTCGGTCAACCCGGGCAACGCACCGGCCACCCGCAGCGCCCCCTGGAGCACCGGCTCGGTGACGGTGCCGGCGCGGACCGCCTCGCGCTCGTGGTCGTACCCCTCCAGGGCGGCGCTGGCCACCGCGCTGCGCAGGCCGACCTCGGCCGCGACCTGGCCGCCGTGGCGGCGCAGCGCGCGGTGCCGCATCGCCTGGTCGACCCGCTCACGGGCCCGCTCGACGGCGGGGGCGATGTCGGCGAGCGCGAGCAGCGGGGCGAGCGGATCGGTGGTCACCCCGCCACGCTAGCGACCGGACGACCCCGGCCGGACGCCACCCGCCGCCGGGCGTACGCCACCCCGCCCGGCACCGACCCGCCGACGTCCAAGATCAGCACCGCCCGGGGGGTCGCGTCCGTTCCTGATCAGGGCGGGAATCCGGGCCGTCGAGCGCGCCGGGACGGCCGCTGAGCGCGCCGGACGGCACCGGGGGTGTCGCGGTCCCGAGCTGCCCGGACTAACCTCGGCCGGGTAGAGACGCAGGTCACCGACGAAGGAGTCACCGGATGAGCGAGGCCTTGGCCAACCTGCTGAACGAGACGCGCCAGTTCCCGCCGCCGGCCGCACTCGCCGCCCAGGCCAACGTCACGGCCGGCGCGTACGACGAGGCCGGCGCGGACCGGCTCGCCTTCTGGGAGCGGCAGGCCGGCCGGTTGGCCTGGGCCAGGCCGTGGGACGAGGTGCTCGACTGGTCGAACCCGCCGTTCGCGAAGTGGTTCGTCGGCGGCCAGCTCAACGTGGCGTACAACTGCCTGGACCGGCACGTGGAGGCCGGCCTGGGCGACCGGGTGGCGATCCACTGGGAGGGCGAGCCGGGCGACACCCGCACCCTCACCTACGCCGACCTGCACCGGCTGACCTGCCAGGCGGCGAACGCGCTGACCGACCTGGGTGTGGTCGCCGGTGACCGGGTGGCGATCTACCTGCCGATGATCCCCGAGGCGGCGGTGGCGATGCTGGCCTGCGCCCGGATCGGCGCGACCCACAGCGTGGTCTTCGGCGGCTTCTCCGCCGACGCGCTGAGCAACCGCATCTCCGACGCCAGCGCCAAGGTGGTGATCACCGCCGATGGCGGCTACCGGCGGGGCAAGCCGTCGGCGCTGAAGCCGACGGTGGACGAGGCGGTGGCGAACTGCCCGTCGATCGAGCACGTGCTGGTGGTCCGGCGCACCGGCGAGGAGGTCGGCTGGTCGGCGAAGGACCACTGGTGGCACGAGACGGTCGAGACGGCGTCGGCCGAGCACGTCGCGCAGCCGTTCGACGCCGAGCACCCGCTGTTCATCCTCTACACCAGCGGCACCACCGCCCGTCCGAAGGGCATCCTGCACACCACCGGCGGCTACCTCACCCAGGCCGCGTGGACGGCGCACGCGGTGTTCGACCTGAAGCCTGCGACCGACGTCTACTGGTGCACCGCCGACATCGGCTGGGTCACCGGGCACTCCTACATCGTGTACGGGCCGCTGGCCAACGGCGCCACCCAGGTGATGTACGAGGGCACCCCGGACACCCCGCACAAGGGCCGGTTCTGGGAGATCGTCGACAGGTACAAGGTCAGCATCCTCTACACCGCGCCGACGCTGATCCGCACCATGATGAAGTGGGGCGAGGACATCCCGGCGGGCTTCGACCTGTCGTCGCTGCGCCTGCTGGGCAGCGTCGGCGAGCCGATCAACCCGGAGGCGTGGATGTGGTACCGCCAGCACGTCGGCCGGGGTGAGCTGCCGATCGTGGACACCTGGTGGCAGACCGAGACCGGCGCGATCATGATCTCCCCGTTGCCGGGGGTGACCGCGGCCAAGCCGGGTTCGGCGATGACCCCGCTGCCGGGCATCGTCGCCGACGTGGTGGACGACCAGGGCCAGTCGGTGCCCGACGGTGGCGGCGGCTACCTGGTGCTGCGCGAGCCGTGGCCGTCGATGCTGCGCACCATCTGGGGCGACGACAACCGGTTCATCGAGACGTACTGGTCCCGGTTCGAGGGGATGTACTTCGCCGGGGACGGGGCCAAGAAGGACGACGACGGGCACATCTGGCTGCTCGGCCGGGTCGACGACGTGATGCTGGTGTCGGGGCACAACATCTCCACCACCGAGGTGGAGTCGGCGCTGGTGTCGCACCCGGCGGTGGCCGAGGCGGCGGTGGTCGGCGCGACCGACCCGACCACCGGGCAGGCGATCGTCGCGTTCGCCATCCCGCGCGGCACCGCCGACACCGCGGGCGAGGCGGGTGAGCAGCTCATCGCCGAGCTGCGCAACCACGTGGCGAAGACGCTCGGCCCGATCGCCAAGCCCCGGCAGATCATGCTGGTGCCGGAGCTGCCGAAGACCCGTTCCGGCAAGATCATGCGCCGGTTGCTGCGGGACGTGGCGGAGAACCGGTCGCTGGGTGACGTGACGACGCTCCAGGACTCCTCGGTGATGGAGCTGATCTCCTCCGGGCTCAGCGGTGGGAAGTCCGACGAGGACTAACGACAGCCGTACCCGACGGTGGGTGCCGGTCCGCGAGGGCCGGCACCCACCGTCTTTTTAGGGGTACGAATCGGTCGGTAGGCCGAGCCGACTCGGGCTGAACGGGCAGAGGCACCGGCACCCCCTTCCGGGTGCGAACCCTTCTCATTTAGGTTCAGCGATATCGACTGGGCTCGACGCAGGTCTCACCGGCGATCCCTTTCCCATGCCCGAGAAACGGAGTGGCATGAACATTCTCCCGTCCACCAGGGCACGTCGACGGCTCCTCGTCGCGTTGCCCGCCCTCGCTCTCGTCGCCTCGTCACTGACCGTGACCGGCAGTGCGGCGGCCCAACCTGCCGGGCCGGCCACACCGACCCGGATCGGGGCCGACGAGCACTACCTCAACTACGCCGAGCCGGAGGTGCAGCCGGACACCGCGGGTAAGGAGGTCCGGGGCGCCGACGGGATCCGTACCCCGGCGGCGGACGAGGCGCGCGCGTACGACCGCAAGTTTGCCGGCGGCAACCCGCTGGCAGCCCGGGAACTGGCCCGCAACGAGGCGCGGGCGATCCGCACCGGGCAGAGCCCGCGCGCGTTCAAGAAGGCCAAGAGCACCCAGACGGCCAAGCTGCTCACCCTGCTTGTCGAGTTCAACGACCAGGCCAACGACGACTTCACCGGGGTGATGGTCCCCAAGACGGTGTTCGAGGACCGCACCTGCGTGCCCGGCACCGTCCAGAACGGACCGAAGCACAACAACATCCCCAACCCGGCGACCCTGCCGCACGAGGACAACAACTCGATGTGGGTGCCGGACTTCTCGCCGGCCCACTTCGACAAGATGCTCTACACCAAGCAGGGCATCACCGAGCGGGTCCGTAAGGACCTCAAGGGACCGGACGGCAAGAAGGGCATCGACCTGTCCGGCCGCACCATGCACAACATGTACCTGGAGATGTCCAAGGGCGCGTACACGGTGGACGGGCAGGCCAGCCCGTGGATCAGCGTGCCGCACTCGGAGGGCTGGTACGCGGCCTCGCGCTGCTTCCAGGACGAGACCGGCGCCTGGGTCGCCGGCCGGCAGCAGGCGATGAACGGCCACCCGGACAACCCGCAGGGCGCGGGGCGGCTCGCCACCGACGCGATCGACGCGCTGGCCGCGGCCGACCCGAACTTCCCGTGGGCCGACTACGACATCGAGGACCAGGGCGACCGGGACGGCGACGGCAACGTCAACGAGCCGGACGGCGTGATCGACCACCTGGTGCTGGTGCACGCCGGTCAGGGCAAGTCCCGGGGCGGCGGCGACCAGGGCGTGTACGCGGTCTGGGCGCACTCCTCCACGGTCGCCGGCGGTTACACCATCCCCGGCACCAACCTGAAGGTGTCGAACTACATCGTGCAGCCGGAGGACGCCGGGGTCGGCGTCTTCGCCCACGAGTTCGGTCACGACCTGGGCCTGCCGGACCTCTACGACACCTCGGGCAACGCCGACTCGGACGTCGACTTCTGGGACCTGATGGCGTCCGGCTCGCACACCGGTGAGATCTTCCAGGCCCTGCCCACCCACATGGGCATCTGGGACAAGTGGGTGCTGGGCTGGGCCGATCCGCTGACCATCGCCCCCGGCACCCGGACCCGGACGGCGACGCTCGGGCAGACCTCGCGGACCCCGGTAGGCACCCAGGACGGCATCAAGATCGACCTGCCGGACAAGGTGGTCACCCTCGCCCAGCCGCACAGCGGCACCGGCATGTGGTACAGCGGCGCCGACCAGGCCTGGGCCGACGTCAGGCTCAGCCGGCAGGTGGCCGTCCCGGCCGCCGGTGACGCGAAGTTCTGGATGTGGAACAACTACGTCATCGAGGACGACTGGGACTACGGCTTCGTGGAGGTCTCCACCGACGGCGGGGCCACCTGGGCCGAGCAGAAGGTCTACGACGCGGCCGGCGCGCTGGTCTCCACCAACGACGGTTACGCCGACCCGAACGGCCGCATGGTCGACTTCGGCAACAAGAAGTACGGCCTGACCGGCAGCACCGCCGGTTGGCGGCACGACTGGGTCGACCTGTCGGCGTACGCCGGGACGACCGTGCAGGTGCGGCTGCGGTACGCCACCGACG
This sequence comes from Micromonospora wenchangensis, assembly GCF_002210435.1. Lineage (GTDB taxonomy): Bacteria > Actinomycetota > Actinomycetes > Mycobacteriales > Micromonosporaceae > Micromonospora > Micromonospora wenchangensis. The sequence continues at coordinate 7,001 of NZ_MZMV01000012.1, read as the reverse complement.
AGGCGTTCCAGGAGCGCGGCTGGTTCGTCGACGACCTGTCGGTCACCGGCGGCGGGGCCACCACGTTCAGCGACGACGTGGAGGGCGGCACGAACGGCTGGACGCAGACCGTCGGCACCTTCACCGACACCACCGGCGCGGGCTGGCACATCGACCCGGGCACCCAGACCAAGGCGCAGTACTACCTGGCCGAGTGGCGCAACTTCGACGGCTTCGACATGGGCCTGAAGTACGCCTACGACACCATCTACTCGCACGAGGCGTGGAAGGTCGACCGGATCTCGTACAACGCGCCGGGCATGCTGGTCTGGTACCGGGACACGATGCTGGGCGACGTCAACCACGTCACCGGGCAGATGACCGCGCTGCCCAGCTACGGGTCCAAGGGCGGGCTGCTGATCGTGGACTCGCACTACGACCCGCTGCGGCGTACCGGTGAGGCGGCGGCGAAGGACCCGTCGGTGCTGGACAACCTGCCGAGCCGGCCGCAGTCGTCGAACGCGGCGTTCTCGCTGAACCCGACGTACCCGTTCACCGAGTGCCTGGAGGCGGCGGACGAGCCGTACAGCGCGTACTGCACGAAGTTCGGGCGGCAGCGCCCGGTGTCGGGCTTCAACGACGCCAAGGGCTGGTACCCGGGCATCGAGATCCGCGACGGCTCGCCGTACGCCCGGGACAACGACGCCTCGGTGGTCGTCCCGTCGCGGGGCAACAAGCCGTACACCACCCGGGTGGTGAACCCGGACGGCACGCCGGCCACCGACTACTACGGGGTGACCCTGGGCGGTGGGGCGATCGTGCTCGGCACGGGCAACCCGTCGGACTCGAAGGTCCGCAACGGCGTGTCCATCAAGATCGAGTCGGCCGCGCCGGACAACTCGTACGCGGTCGTCCGGATCACTCCGGCGAAGTACTGAAGTCGCGCGCCGGGTACGCCCGGCGATGCGGTGGTAAGGGTCAGTAACTGACTGATCGGTGAACGGTGGGCCGTCGGTGGACAAGCCGGCGGCCCACTGTTTCCCGCATCCCGGCAACGGAATCGAAATACATCACTACGATTCTCCACCGGACCGTCCGCGCTGCTCATGACCGTTGGTGAACATCCGGTGTGTGACGGTGAAAAGCGTTCCCATCAAAATCTTGCAACAAATCGACGCGGACATCTTCCCACCCGTCCCAGCAGTGTCTATGTTCACCATGGGTCCCACTAGTGGGACGTCCATGCCGGCCCGTACCCCCGTTGGGCCGGTTCCCTCACACCGGAGGTACCACGTGCGCAAAGTCGCAGTGGGTCTGCTCGGGCTCTCGCTGACGGCGACAGGTCTGGTGACGGGTACGTCCGCCAGCGCCGCGCCGACGCCGAAGCTCCCGACGGCCGCCCCGTCGGTCGCGGAGCCCGCTAACGCGGACCACGATCTGCCCAACCCGCTCGAAACCAAGCGGCGGGCGCTGCGTCAGGAGGGCCTCAGCGAGGTCCTTTCCGGCAAGGCCAAGGCGCAGAAGATCAACGGCAGCACGGTCGTCAAGGTCGGCAAGACCCAGGCTGCGGGCAAGAACGCCCGGACGACGGCCTCGGGCGTCGCCCAGACGCAGGACCAGTACGTCGAGCTGGGCCGCGAGCAGACCGACAAGATCTTCGTGATCCTCGCGGAGTTCGGCAACGAGCGGCACCCGAGCTACCCGGACCAGGACACGGCCCCGGCCGTCCCCGGCCCGACCCGGTTCGACGGGCCGCTGCACAACGAGATCCCGGCCCCCAACCGGGCGGTGGACAACTCCACCGTCTGGCAGGCCGACTACAACGCCGACCACTTCCGGAAGCTGTACTTCGGCACCGGGCAGGGCGACGAGTCGCTGAAGCAGTACTACGAGGCCCAGTCCTCGGGTCGCTACAGCGTCGAGGGCGAGGTCACCGACTGGGTCAAGGTGAAGTACAACGAGGCCCGGTACGGCCGTTCCAACGGCTACCCCTGCGCCTCGAACGTCTGCAACAACACCTGGGCCCTGGTCCGGGACGCCGCCAACCAGTGGGTCGCCGACCAGAAGGCCGCCGGCCGCACCGACGCCCAGATCGCCGCCGACGTCAAGGCGATGGACCAGTGGGACCGGTACGACTTCGACGGCGACGGCGACTTCAACGAGCCGGACGGCTACATCGACCACTTCCAGATCGTCCACTCCGGCGGCGACCAGGCCGACGGCGACCCGATCCAGGGTGAGGACGCCATCTGGAGCCACCGGTGGTACGCCTTCGCCAGCGACCAGGGCAACACCGGCCCGGCGAACTTCCCGGCCGGCGGCACCCAGATCGGCAACACCGGCGTCTGGATCGGCGACTACACCATCCAGCCGGAGAACGGTGGCCGGAGCGTCTTCTACCACGAGTACGGTCACGACCTCGGTCTGCCGGACGACTACAACGTCATCAACAGCGGTGACAACAACAACGAGCACTGGACCCTGATGGCCCAGAGCCGGCTCGGTGCCAAGAACGACGGTGGCATCGGCGAGCGGGGCGGCGACCTCGGCGCGTGGAACAAGCTCCAGCTCGGCTGGCTCGACTACGAGGTCGTGGTGGCCGGCCAGCAGAAGACCCTCAACCTGGGCCCGCAGGAGTACAACTCCGACAAGGCGCAGGGTGCCGTGGTCGTGCTGCCGCAGCGGGAGTACAGCTTCCAGAACGGCAAGCCGTTCGAGGGGACGAAGCAGTTCTTCTCCGGCAACGACGACGACCTGAACACCACGATGACGCGGACGATCGACCTCACCGGGAAGACCAGCGCCGCGCTCACCATGAAGGGTCGTTACTCGATCGAGGCGGACTACGACTACCTCTTCTTCGAGGCCAGCACCGACGGCGGCCAGACCTGGGCCACCCTGCCGGGTACCGCCAACGGCAAGGCCCTCAAGGAGATCTCCCCCGGGCGCTTCGCCCTGGACGGCTCCAGCAACGGCCAGTGGGTCGACGTCAACATCCCGATGAACGCGGCGGCCGGCAAGGTGGTGCAGTTCCGGCTGCGCTACCAGACCGACGGTGGCGTCTCCGAGGGCGGCTTCTACGGTGACGCGATCACCATCACCGCCGACGGGCAGACCGTGCTCACCGACGGTGCGGAGGCCGGTGCCGCCGGCTGGACCCTGAACGGGTTCAGCATCGTGGCCGAGACCTACATCCGCAAGTTCGACAACTACTACATCGCCGGCAACCGGTCGTACGTGTCGTACGACCAGTACCTCAAGACCGGCCCGTACTACTTCGGTTACGCGAACAGCCGCCCGGACTACGTGGACCACTACGCGTACCAGGAGGGTCTGCTGATCTCCTACTGGAACCTCCGGTGGGCCGACAACGACACCTTCGACCACCCGGGCGAGGGTCGGAACATGATCATCGACGCGCACCCGGAGCCGCTGTACAACCTGACCGGTGCCCCGTGGCGGGCCCGCGTCCAGGTGTACGACGCGCCGTTCAGCCTGAAGAAGGCGGACTCGTTCACGCTGCACATCAACAGCGTGCCGCAGTACGTCCGCGGCCAGGCCGCGCAGCCGCTGTTCGACGACACCAAGCAGTACTGGTACCCGGAGCTGCCGAACCACGGCGTCAAGCTCCCGGCCACCGGCACCAAGATCCGCGTCGTGGAGCAGAACGGCACCTCGCTGAAGGTCCGCTTCTCCTGATCCGCTGATCAGCGCACCACCTGCTGTACCCGATGCCCGGGCAGGACTCCTGCCCGGGCATCGGCCCGTCCGGGGCCGGCCGGATGCCGCTGCGCCGCCGCCGTGGCACGCTGGCTCTGCGCGTACCCGTGGCGGGTGCGCCGGGAACGGAGACGACCGTGACCGACGACCCGACCCCGACCGACGACCGGACCCCGACCACCGACCCGCCTGCCGGTCGCCCACCGGCACCGCCCGCCGGCCGCGCGGCGACGCCGGGCCCGGCCGCCGGCCGGCCGGCACCGCTCTCCGTCGCCCCGCCGCCCGCCCCGCGCCGGCCCACCGCACCCCCACGGCACCCCACCGACCGACGCCGGCCGGACCGGCTCGCCGGCCGGATCACCCGGGGCGGCGACGGCCCGTGCTACGCCCTGGTCACCGACGACGGCCACGAGTACGCGCTGCACGGCCCCGGCCTGGGCACCGTCGCCACCGGCAGCACCGTCGTGGTCACCGTCGACCCGGCCGCGCCACCCCCCGCCTGCGGCCCCGGCACCCCGGTCGGCGTCGTCCGGATCAGCGTCGTCCGCTGAGTCCGCTCAGCCCGCCGGCCTCCGGTCCGACGCGGGTGCGGCCGTCCGCTCGGGTCGGCGGGGCGATCGACAGGCGCCGAGGTCCTAGGCTGTGCCCATGACCGAGCAGCGTGGCGGGCCCACCGACGAGTCCTGCGTCCTCACCGAGGGGCCGTGGACGCACCGGTTCGTCGGCGCGAACGGCAGCCGGTTCCACGTCGTCGAGGCGGGCACCGGGCCGATGGTGCTCTTCCTGCACGGCTTCCCGGAGCACTGGTGGGCCTGGCACACGATGCTCCCCGCCGTCGCCGACGCCGGTTTCCGGGCCGTCGCGGTGGACCTGCGCGGTTACGGCGCCAGCGACAAACCACCCCGGGGGTACGACGGTTACACCCTCGCCGCCGACGTCGCCGGCCTGATCCGCGCCCTCGGGGAACGGTCGGCCACCGTGGTCGGCGCCGGCTCGGGCGGGCTGATCGGCTGGACAGCCGCCTCGTTCCACCCCACCCTGGTCCGCCGGCTGGTGGTGCTCGGCGCGCCCCATCCGCTGCGGTTGCGCGCGGCCATCTTCGCCGACCCGCGCGGCCAGTTCGCCGCCTCCACCCCGGCGCTGAAGTTCCAGCTCCCCCGGTACGAGCACGTGCTCACCCGCAACGACGCCGCCGAGGTGCAGGAGATGCTGAGCCGTTGGGGTGGCCCCCGCTGGGTGGCCGGCCCCGACTTCGCCGGGTACGCGCAGCGCTGCCGGGAGGCGATGCTCATCCCGCAGGCCGCCTTCTGCGCGCTGGAAGGCTACCGGTGGGCCTTCCGCTCGGTGCTGCGGCTGCACGGCTACCGGTTCGTCCGGCTGATGCAGAAACCCCTGGTCACCCCCACCCTCCAGTTGCACGGGGCGGCCGACGTCGCGTCCCTGCCGCGCACCGCGCAGGGCTCCGGCCGGTACGTCAGCGCCCCCTACGAGTGGCGGCTGCTCGACGGGGTGGGCCACTTTCCCCACGTCGAGGCCGGCGACGTGGTGCTCGGCGAGATCCTGCGCTGGACCAAGTCCTGACCCGACCGGCCGGGTCGACGGTCCCCTGTCGACGGTCCCGTTCGTGCCAGGGACCGGGTCTTCCGGGTCGGGGTCGGGGTCGGCGGTCAGACGCGCTGTTCGCGCAGTTCGGCGACCTCGCCGGCCGGTGCCCAGCCCTGGTAGACGCCGAAGTCGAAGACCTCCAGCCCCATCGCCTGCGCCACCGGCCAGCGACCACCCGTGTACTCGACCCGCAGCCACCCGTCGTGCTCACCGAGCACGATGAACGGCTGCCCCTGCCAGGTGCAGGTGGTCCGCACGTACGCCAGGTCCTCGACCTCACCCGCCGGCACGACCCGCACGTACCGGCCGGGGCGTACCTCCTCGAAGCCGTCGGCGGGTTCCGGCTGGTAGATCCGTACGTGGTCGCCGTCCGGGCTGACCTGGTACTCCCGTCCCTGCCAGCGGGCCACGTAGCCGTCACGCATCACGGCTCGCCCACCCGTCGCCAGACCAGCGCGTCGGTGTCCAGGACGGCGATCACCCGTTCGGTGCCCTCCGTGCCGATCCGCCAGAGCTGTGCGCCGTGCGGCAACCTGGCGCTGTCCACCTTGAACTCGGCCACCACGTCGCTGCTCTCGCCGGGGGCGAAGCCGTTGCCCCGGAACGGTGCGCGCTCGATCACCCAGCCCTCCATGGCCCGCATCGCCGCCTCGTTCTGCCCGCCGTACGGGATGCGGTAGAGACTCGGCCGGTACGCGGGCCAGCGCAGCACGTAGGTGGCCTCGGCGTCGCGGGCGAAGGGCGAATCGGGGTAGCCCAGCCCCAGGGCGTCGTGCAGTTCCGCCGGGGTGGTCAGGTGGGCCAACTCGCCGGCCCGGTGCACGAAACCGGAGACCCGGTCGTAGCCGCGTTCCAGGTAGTAGGCGAGTTGGCTCGGGGCGACCGCCTTCTGCATCACCACCGGACGGGACGGGTCGGTGACCGGCGGGGCGTACCGGGTGCGTTCGGCGGGTGCCTCGGCGGCGGCCACCGGCTCCACGTCCGCCTCGTCACCGAGCCCGACCTCGGCCGCCCAGCTGGCCAGGGCCACGATCTGCTCACCGGGGAGCTTGGCCCCGACCGGGCTGCCCGGATTGACGGCGAACGCCCAGCCCGGGTCCGGCCACCGCCGGATCAGCTGCACGAAACGCACCTCGATCGTCTCGACCGGCGGCACGTCGTGCTCGGCCAGCCGTTCCGGGGACGTGTAGACCACCACGTACGTCTCACCGTCGGTCGTCCCGGTACGCCACTGGAAACCGGGCTCGCCGGGGCGGCTGCCGGCCACCGAATCGGGGTTGACCGGAAGCAGCACCCGGGCCAGCAGCAGGGTGGAAAGGAAACCGTCGGTGCTGCCGGCGCCGACCGCGTCCAGCAGGTTCTCCTCGACCTCGTTGGCGGGCAGGAACGGCTCGTCGGCGGTCGCCGGGGTGTCCGCACCGACGGTCGTCGACGGGGTTCCGGGCGGCGTGCTACCGGTCGGGGCCGGGTCGGTGGTCGGGCCCGGTGCCGCCGGGGAGGCCGGCACTGCGGTGGTCGGTGCCGCCGGGGAGGCCTGCGCGGCGGTGTTCGGTGCTGCCGGGGAGGTCTGCGCGGCCCGTTCGGCGGCGGGGGTCCACAGGTCGACCGGGGTGGAACGCGGGTCGACGTCGTCCGCTGCCGGCACGGTGGCCGCCGGGACCGCTCCGGCGGCAGCCCGAGCCGGCGCACCGTCCGTG
>NZ_MZMV01000011.1 GCF_002210435.1 Micromonospora wenchangensis | reverse complement strand
GGCGGCGGTGCACGACGAACCCTTGCTGGTCGGCGGGTTTGCGGACGATCTCCAGGGTGGTGCGCAGGATGTCGCGGGCCCAGTCGACCAGACGCCCGGCGAACCCGGAGTCGGCGAACACGTGCCGGATCGGGGTCGCCGCACAGCGGCATGGTGAGGGCGTATTACGCCGCGCCCCCACACCCACCAGGACGAGCACGCGGGGCACCTCCACAAACAGCGCCCCCTCGGAAAGGCGCATCCTTCCCGCGCCCCGAGCCGCAGCAGGAAGTCAGCGCCGTTGCCGGCCGGGTCAACGCCTTAGCCGAACCCGGTCGGCCACCTCCATGCCGTCGAACAGACCGCCCTACACCCGCTACAGACTCGATCTGACCTGACTGTCTGGGCGACACAGGACAGCGGACGAACCTGGTGGACCACGACCTACACAGGCACGGGTGAGAGGATCAGGTGATGACATTCCGCGTGGTGTTCGACATCTGTGAGCAGGAGCTACCTGACGCGGAGGCCACCCGGGTGTTCCTCGACAAGCAGACGCTGATGATCGGACCGCACGGCACCCGGGCACACGCATTCTGGTTCGCACCGAGCGGGGCTGACGACGTCCTACGCCTCGACATCGACTACGACAACGCAAGGGCCGCGCTGCGCTGGCTGCCCGATGGCGGTCACGCGGTGGAACAGCCGCCGGCCGAACCGATCGTGGTTCTGGAGTCGTCTGACTCCCCTCTGGTCACCATCCCCGCCGAGTTGGCGGTGCTGTCGGTGGAAACCGCCCACCGGGCAGTCATTGAGTACATCGCGACCTGTCAACGCCCATCGCTCGTCCGATGGGCAGACCACACGGCATCGCAAGAGAAGTAGGGCTGCTGAGGTTGGGAGATGGTCGTGAAGCGGCAGCTGCCGTTTCCGCACACCGTCACTTCACGTTCAAGTCGACGATGACTCCCTGGTCGGCGCATGCCGACTGCAACCCCGACAGGTGCGTTCCCAGCGGACCCATGAATGCCAGTCCCGCCATCCCGCTGTCGTCGTCCAGCCCCTGCATCTGCCATGCCACGTCCACGATCGCCGTTCCGTGCTCGCGTAGCTTCTCGTACCGTGAATCCTCGAAGATCGCCCGTGCCTTCCGGTATTCGGCCTCGGTCATCTTCTTGTCGACGGTGGTGTCACCGCCGGTGGTCTTGGGGCTGCCGTCCATCTTCTTCCCGGCGGCCATCGCCTTGCACGCGGCCACCCCCGAGTCCTCGCGGATGAACTGGTCGTACACGGCGTACCCGCCGAAGCCGAGGACGACGAACACGGCCAGGGCGACGGTCGCGGCAAGGAGGATCGGCTTCCCCGGCTTCCCTGCCGACGTGGGTGCCCACGCGGTGGTCCCGGCGTTCGGGTAGTCGTGCTTTTGCCCGTCGGGGCTGACCCACTGCTGCTGCGGGCTGGTGTCCTGCGGGCTGCCGGGGTACTGCGGCATGGTCACGATCACTCCTTGGTCGGATACTCGGTTGATGCTGGCCGGTCGGGTCGGCCCGATGGGAGCGATGTCGGCTTGGTGACAGCGAGTGTGGCCAGCTGAGGGATGCGGCTCCACTGGTCGGGCCCGGCATGCACCAACCCGCGTCCGAAGGCCGACCCGAAAAGCCACGCCATCCCGCCAGTTTTCTGCGGCTCGATGCCGCAAGCGCAAAGATCGCCAAGCTTTCGGGTAGGGGCCCATAGGTGGTACGGCAAATCCTGCTGCCGCCGCCGAACCCGCAGTCGCCTACTCGACAGACGCCCGCCTGAAAGGACCATCCCGCGGCCTGGCTCACCGCCAGCACACTCGGCCGGTGACGAAAGCACTCACGGCCAAACAAACCATCGGCATCACTCTCGCCGGATTATTCGGCGTGTGCTGCTGCGGCAGCGGCCTTGCCGGCGCATTCGGCGACAACAATGACACGAAGCCGGCATCGGCACCGACGGCGTCCGCAACGGTAGAGGCGCGCAAACTCGGCGATGCACTTGCCACCGTCACCCCCACCCCCGACGACACGCCAACCCCCACTCCGAGCCCCACCCCGAAGAAGACCAGCAAGCCGAAACCTGCCCTGTACTACAAGAACTGCGACGCGGTCAGGGCAGCCGGTGACGCCCCGTTGTTCGAGGGCGAGCCCGGCTACCGGCCCGGGTTGGACCGAGACGGCGACGGGGAAGCCTGCGAGCCGGGCGGCGGCAACGGCGACCTGGGCGGCTACGACGACACCAACGGCGACGTCTACTACGCCAACTGCACAGCCGTACGCGCGGCGGGCGCGGCCCCGATCCGACGCGGTGACCCCGGGTACTCACGGAAACTGGACCGCGACGGCGATGGGATCGCCTGCGAGTAGCGCCGTCGGTGTGCCGGCTGGGAGGGAACCACCGTCACCTGACCCCGACCGACCGGCCGCCGCGTCAGGGGATGGGGGGGCGTGGGCTTGTCACGGCGATGCATCCCGGGCTCGGGCCCGCTGTATGCCGGGGCCGGTGTCAGTCGCCGGTTGCCTCTCGGGCAGCCCGGTGGGCGGCGACGGCGGCCTGTCGGCGGGCGCTGGCCTCCGCGATGGCCTGGGCGACCCGGTCGGGTCGGCGCAGCGGATTGTGGGGCAGCCGAGGCACGGCTGCCGGGTGGCCGCTGCCGACATCGTGCGGCACCGTCCGGGTGGGGTCGTCCCCGATCGCCCGCAGGGGCGTCGGTCCGCTCGGGGTGTCGAGGGTGGAATCGGGGCCGCCGTCGCGTGTGCGCGCTACAGCAGGGTCCGTACGGACGACAGTGACTTCTTCCTGGGTTGTCTCGCTCCTCCTGGTTCCTCCTGGTTCCTCTGTCACCCGTTTCCCGGGGGACGTGGGGACGGTTTCCGGGGGACGTGCGGACGCATTTCGGGGGACGTCGTGCCCGGTTTCCGGGGGACGTGGCCGATCAGGCGCCCCCGTGTCGTCCCCCGTTTCCCGGGGGACGTGAGGGGTGTCGAGGTGCAGGCGGTACCGGGCGGTGTGGGTGCCGTCGCGCCGCAGGGACGCCTTCCGGTCGGTGCTGATCGCTCCTGCGGCGGCCAGGGGGCCGATGGCCCGTTCGACGGCTTTGATGTCGGCGCGGGTGAGCGGTCCGCTCCTGCCCCGGCCGAGGGCGAACTCGGCGAGGGCGTGGTGGCCCCGACCGAACCAGGGGCGTGCGTCGTCGTCTCTGGATACGGCGGCCATGTAGGCGAGTAGTTGCATCGAGGTGGCAGGTACCTTGCCGGCGTACAGGGCGTACGCGGTGAGGACGTTGCTGGAACCCACAGAAGCCGCTCCTGATCTGTCGCGCGGACAAGACGGTGCCGAGCCGGACAGCGGGAGAGTGCCGCCCGGCTCGGTGGTCAGGGGTCATGCGTCATTGCTGGCGCGCAGTTCATGTGTCCCGCACCCGGATTGCAGCGGTCACGTTCTGCATGCATGCAAACTGCACGTCGTGTGCGTCCTGGTTGACGGGTGCCGCCCGACACCGCCGCCCGGGTCGTTGCGAAGGCCGTGACTGCCCGCAGACTGCGCCCCCGCTGCGCCGTCGGTCGGGATGCTGCCCTGGTCATCGGCCTGGCCCGGTTGCTCTCCGACTGGATGCTCGACCGTGTCGTCCGGCCTGCCGTTCGTCGACATGCCGAAGGGCCCGGACAGCCCGTTCCACGCGATAGTCGTCGGGGTCGAGACCGTCGTCGGCGACGGCATCCAACGCGGCGAGTTCCGCGACGTCGGCGACGTGCACCTCGTGGTGGAGCTGCTCTGCGGGTGTCATGCGCGTCGGCGCGGAACGCCTCGGCCGGAACCAGGACAGCTACTCCCCCACAGTCCGCGCCGCCCGGGAACTCATCCTCGCCTCGCTCGGATAGACGGCAGCACCGTCATCCGCAGGACGACGCCGCCACCGATCTGCTGCTGACGGTGCAACCGGGCTTGCCGGGGTGGATGCCGGCGGACCGCCGAGGGTCAGCCCGCAGGGGCGTCGAGGTAGGCAAGCATCGCCTCCCGGCTGCGCGGCAGCCCGTAGTCGCCGACGAGCGACGCGAAGTTGCCGAACGACACACCGTCGATCAGCCACGCCCCGGGCGAGCGGGCCAGCACCTCGACGAGCCGCCGTTGCCGGGAAGCCAACGCAGCCCGGGGCACCCCGGCGGGCAGCCGGCCATCGGGGAACGCCAGGCGCAGCGCCTCGGCCGCCACCGGCAATGCCTGTTCACCGGCGGCGACGGACAGCCGGTCGAGCAGCGCGTCGAGTGCCCGATCGGTGTGCCGGGGGCCGAGCAGGCGCAGGGACATCCCCGCGTACCCGTTGAGGTCGCCGTCGAGGAAAGGCACTCCGACTCTGCCGGTGGCCGGCTGGTTGTCCGGCTCGGTGGCGGCGGTCCAGGCGAGCAGTTCGTCGACCGTCGCCTCGTCGGCGTCGACGCCGAGCACCCGGGCCCGGCCGATCGCGGCGGCCCAGCGGATCACCGGCCGCGGATCGGCCAGCAGCCCGGCGTCGGGCGCGGCGCCGAGCAACCCGGCCGCCACCAGGGCTGTCGCCGTCTCCCCCTCGTGCACCTCCATTGCGGCCTCGGCTGCCGCGACGAGCGCCGGGATGCTGCCGGCCGCGTCCTGCGGGAACCAGGCCAGCGCGTACGCCGCACCGGCGCGCAACCCCGGGTCGGCGTCGGTGAGCAGGTCACGGAAAAGGGGCACGCCGGCCCGCACCGCGTCGTAGACGGTCAGCTCGATGTACGCCCACAGCCGCTGTTGGTCCGCCTCGTCGAGCGACTCCACATACGTGTACTCGACGTACTCCTTGCGGGTCTCGTCGTCGCCGTGCCACGGGGGCGGTTTGGCGGCGAGTAGTTCCCGCCCGCCGTCGGCCGCCCGACGCAGCTCGACCACCGGGACGCCCTGCGGTAGCCACCTCGCGTCGTGGCCCACCGCAAGCACCGTCACCAGGTAGAGCACCAGTTCCCGGTCGGGGGTGGCCGGGTCGGCGAGCAGCTCCAGCAGGAACGGCACGGCGTGAGCCGACGCATCGTAGCGGGTGCCCTGGTGGAAGATGCTGGCGTAGAGCGCACCGAAGGCAGTGTGGCGCTCTTCCTCGTCGGGCGAGCGCAGGGCGCGGAGCAGGCCGGGCACGTCGCCGGCCGAGCCGTAGGCGTGACCGAGCCGGACCCAGTCGATGTCGTCGATCCCGTCGAACACGCGCCCATCCTCGCGCACCACACCGACGATCCCGCCGGACGGGTTGGCACAGGGCAGCGGCGACCCGGCCGCCTGACTCGGGCCCGTGCTGCCCCGCGCGACCGGGACACCGTGCGGGGCGGCGAACACCTTGTCGGCGGTGCCCTCACGCTGCGCCTGCAGGGTCTCGGGCAGCTGGTCCAGGCCCGTAGAACGCCGGACACCGGCGGTCCAGGCCGAGGGATGCCTCGACGTGATCTGCCTACGCGGCAGCCAGCCGACCCCCGGAGCCCTCAGAATCGGCCTGGACGAAACCTGCATGGGGCTGCCGGCCCAGCATCGCGCCCCAAGCCGGGGGTGACCGACGAGGGGCGCGATGACCACAGTGCTGAGGCGGAGGGGGGACGCGGCGGCCGCGAGCCCTGTCAGGTGGCTGCTATGGCCTCGGGTGGGAGGCGCGTACTTCGGCGGCGGCGATGACCTTGTCGCGGCGGGCTGGGGTGAGGGCGGCGAGGAGGTCGACGTACTGCTGTTCCTGCGCGGTGATCGGTTCGGCGAACGCCTCCCGGTAGGCCTGTCGGGCTGCTTCGTGGGTGGCTTCGATGGGTCCGTGCCGGTCGTAGGGCAGGGCGAGGTCGCGCAGCTGCTGCGCTGCGGTGACGGGGTCGGTGGACAGGGTGGTGTCGTGGATGCGGAAGGTGGCCGGGAGGTCGGCGGCGGTGATCGCGGTGAGCAGGCACAGGTTGGCTTGGATGTGGTGGGCGAACGCCTCGTTGCGGTGGGGCGTTTCGCCGCGGGCACGCACTGCGGCACGGCCGGCCTGCCAGTCCAGCCGGGTCTCTTCGGCCCGTTTGGCGAGGGCGAGCAGCATGCTGCGGGTGGGGTCCACGGGTGTTCTCCTGTCGTGTGGGTTGTGCCGGGAGGGGTCGGGTTATGCCTGGTCGAACGTGGAGGGCGGCAGTCCGGCCTGGAGGGTTTGCAGGAGCAGGTCGGCGAGCGGGTAGTTGGGGTCGATCTGGAGGGCTCGTTCGACGGCGATGAGGGCCAGGGCGCCGTTGCCGTTGCGCCAGGCGGTGAGGGCCAGGACGGTGGCGGGCGCCGGGACGAGGGGTTCGTCGGCGCGGCGGACGGCGTCGACCCAGAAGGTGATGTGGTGCTCCTCCGGTTCGGTGAGGTCCACGGCGGCGTCCCGTACCGGGGTCTGCGTCAGGAGCAGGGTGAGCCACGCCATGTCGGTGTCGGGGAGTCGTTCGCCGTCGTCGTGCTGGCGTAGGGCGTAGCGGATGGCGTCCGTGCCGGCCTGCTCGAGGACGTTGTTCCCGGCGGCGAGCAGGGTGATGAGGCGGGGGGCCGCTTCGACGGTGGCGAGGTGCATGGCGTCGCGGGCGGTGCCGGTGACGGGGGTGATGCGGGCGGCCAGGGCTGCCCGGTTCGGGAGGGCGACCTGCCCGGCGGCGGTTGCCTGCACGGCGACGAGGCTGGTGGTGGGGTCGAACGGGGTTCCCTCGGGCGGGCAGCAGGTGGGGTCGCCGCAGGTGAGGCTGGTGATCCGGGTGCCGGTGACGCAGAGCAGGTGGCGGACGGTGATCCCGCTGGCGGTGAACGCCTCGTCGTAGAGGCGCAGGGCGGGGTCGATGCGGTCGACGGGTCCGTAGCCGATGATCACGGTGTCGGTGATGTGGTGCTGCCGGTGGATGACCGCTGCCAGGTGGGCGGCGTGGTCGAGGAATTCCTGTGCTGCGGCGTCGGTGGCGGGAAGGTCCCCGCGGGCGGCGAAGACGATGCGGTGTTCCCGCATGGCGATGACGACGGCGCTGCCGTCGTCGGGGTGGAAGCCGAGCAGGTACGGCACGGCGGTGGCCAGATCGCTGGAGGAACGGACGGTGAGTTTCTTGTCGGGGAATGACATGGTGCTGTCCTTGTCTGTGTTGGTGGGAGAAGCCGCAGCCGGGGAGATCGGGGTTGCCCCTGGCGCTGCGGTGGTGCAGGTCGGGCCGGGACGCGTACGGCAGTGCCACCAGGTGCGGTGACACCGCCGTACGGCGCGGGACGAGGCGAGGCCGGCAGCGGCTCACCGGGGGGTGGGCCGCCGTGTCGAGGGGCCCGGGGTGTGGGCAGCCGACAGGGGCGCGGGTTCCCCAGGGCAGGCCCTCTGGTGCCGCGTGCGGTGCTGTCAGCCCTGGTCGGGGGACGGTTCGGTGCCGGGGGTGCGGTCGCCGAGGACACGGACGGTGGTGCTGAGCTTGATCGGGAGGTGCTTGTCGCCCTTGAGGAAGGGTTGGATGTCGACCGGGCGGCGCAGGCTTCGGCCGGGGCCGTACGCCTGTTGACGTTCGTGGCCGGAGACCCAGAACCGGTGGTCGGGCTTGGCCCGGGTACGCAGGCCGGCGGGTGCGGAGGGTTGCGGTGCGGTGGTGGGGTGCGGTGCGATCCGCACGATCCGCACGTCGGGGGCCGGTCGCCGTTGGCGTTGGTACGCCCTGGTGGTGCCCTTGGGGAGTTTCGCCGCGACGGTGTCGGTCAGCTGTTGGTGGATCAGCAGCCAGGTGGTGATGAGCGGGCCGAGGGGGTGGTGTCCGTCGAGGGTGGCGCGGCGGGTGAGGTGTTCGGTGTGCAGGGGTGTCAGCCAGCCGATCTCGTGGCGTAGTGCGGGCATCAGGTCGTCGTCGAGGGCGGTGCCGATGCTGCGGTAGCCGGTGAGTTGCCAGCCGTCGCGGTGGGGTGTCCAGGACGCGGCAGCGAGGTGACCGGTGGCACCGATGGGGGTGGGCCAGGTGATGAGGCCGGCGGGTGAGGCGACGAGGTCGTCGGTGACGGTCGCCGGCGGCTGTGTGGTGGTGACGTCGGCGATGTGGTCGGTGAAGTCCTGGTTGATCCAGTAGAGGGGGGCGAGGTCGAGTTGGTCGGCGAGGGTGCGGCGGTGGCCGGGCTCGTGCAGGGGTGCGGGCAGGTGGTCGGGGCCGCGCAGGAGCCGGGTGAGCCGGTCGCGGATCTTCGGGAGCATGTCGGCGGTGATCCGGGCCGACGGCCAGTCGGCGGCGGTCAGCAGCGTCCGGTGTTCCCTGCCGAGCAGGAGGCACCGGTGCAGGGTGCGCAGGATGAGGTACTCGTCGCTGCGGGGTGGCCACTGCATGCGGGCGGCGCAGTGCGCGGTGAGAGCGTCGACGTCGTCGGATTCGATGTGGTGGGCGCACCGGTAGCAGACGTGCCACTGGTCGTTGTAGGTCTCGACCGCGCCCGCAGCGGCGATCTGGATGAGACCGGTGTGGTAGTTCCACACCGGTGGCGCGCCGGTGCAGGTGTGGCAGCGATCGAACACGGCCGGCAGCTGGCGGGCGTCGACGGGGACGACGGCGTGCCGGCCCTCGGCGACAGGATGCCGGTACACGGTGCGGCCCTCCTGCGTGGACTCGGTCAGCACCAGGTGGCAGGTCGCGCAGGCGGTGCGGGAGGTGAGGTTCATTCGACGCTCCCGGACCGGTCGCGGCGCAGGTCACGGGGGCGTGGTCCCCGACGGTGTCCCTGCTCGGGCATGACCATGCCGGGCGTGTAGAGCAGGTGCCGGTCGCCGCCGTGGTGTTTAGCCTGGTACATGGCGGTGTCCGCCCGGTGCAGCGGCCCGTCCTCCAGCCGGTCGGTGCTGGCCGTGATCGTCATGCCGACGCTGGCGGTGACGGTCACCGTGACCGGGCCGTTGCCGGCCTGGATCGTGACCGGTGCGGCGATCGCCGTGGTGATCTGGTCGGCGACGTCGTCGAGGCGGTGGTGGCGCAGGGGCAGGATGGCCGCGAACTCGTCGCCGGACAGGCGGGCGGCGGTGCCGTCGGCGGCGTCGGCGAGGTGCCCGAGCCGGTCGGCGACCTCCATGAGCAGGTCGTCGCCGGCGTCGTGGCCGTGGGCGTCGTTGACCTCCTTGAACCGGTCGAGGTCGAGGAGGATGACGATGAGCGGGCACGGTGGGCCGGCTGCGACGGCGTTGTGGGCGGTGCGCAGGCCGATGCGGTTGAGCAGACCGGTGAGCGGGTCGTGGGTCAGCTGCCAGGCCGCGTCGGCCAGTTCGGCGCGTAGCCGCTCGACGGTCCGCCGGGTGGCCAGGTAGCCGGCAGCGGTCCCGAGGGTGACGGCCACGGGGATGGCGATCATGAGGAGTGTGGTGGGCACGGGTTCCTCCCATCATGGGAAGGACCCGGGACGTACTCCGTGGGCAGGTGGAGTGTCCCGGGTCCTGAACGACGACGGCCCGCCTGTTGGCGGGCCGTATTTTTCGGTGGCCGCCGCAGCGGGGCCGGCGTGGTGAGGTCGACCGATCAGTCGGGCTCGGGGAGGGAGCCGTCGAGGCTCCAGGTGGCGCCGACGTGGGCCGGCCAGCAACCGCAGTGGCCGCCGTCGCCGGGATGCGCTGGCCGGTAGGGGTCGTCGGTGCGTGCACGCCGGCCGATGAGCCGGTCGGGTCTGGCGGGGCTGCCCGCCGGCCGGGAGGCGTGGCGTTCGGAGCGCAGAATGACCAGGTCGACGTGGGAGGCGTAGGGCACGTAGACGCCGTGCAGGACGGTGCCGCCGAGCCGGTCGCAGCACGGCACCGACACCGGGTACCAGCCGCTACGTTCGACGGTGACGAGGTGACCGCAGTTCAGCCACAGGGCGAACACCCGCACCGGGTGCGTCACCTCACCGTTCGGCTGCTCACGCACGACGGTCCCGCCGCAGCTGCTGCTCGACGCCGGCCGCGGTCAGCGGAGCACCGGTGAGCCGGGTCGGGGTGTCGATGGGTTTCCAGCCGACGAACTCGCACGCCAGCCAGGTGGTGTCACCGCGGGCGGTGACCGCGACGACGTCTCCGGTGGACAGCGATCGCAGCCGCAGCAGCCGGTAGGTGCAGGCGATGAGGAAGTCGGCTTCACCGTGCGGTGCCGCCCGGTTGGCTTCCAGGGTGTCGAGGTCGACGTTGAACAGTGTGGAGATCCAGTCGGCGGTGTGCTGCGGGGTGGCGGTGTCGGGCAGATGCCGCCAGTGGGAGATGACCTGGGTGAGTGTGTGGCCCGGCTGGTGGGGCAGGAAACGACTGTCGGTGTTGTGGTAGACGGCGATGACGTGCAGCGTCATGGCAGGACTCCGTTGCGGGTCAGGGGTGCGATGCCGGGCCGGCGGGGGTGCCGGTGTCGTCCGGTCTCAGCGGGGGCGGTCCGGTCGGGCGGACACGCAGGATCTGTTCGGGCAGCACCAGCGCGGCGGGCTGACCGGTGAGGGGGTTGATGATCGGCTGGTAGCCGGTGACCCAGAGCAGGTGCCATCGCTCGGCGGGGGCTGCCGCCCGGCTGCCGGTGGGGTCACCGTGGGAGGTGACGCCGAGGTCGGCCAGGTGCGCGGCGGGGTCGCTGGCGCGGTGGTGGGGTAACCGGCCGGCCAGCATCGGGCAGCCGCGGGCGGAGTAGTCGGCGCAGACGGGGTGCATACCCGGTTCAGGGCTAACGAGCAGCTTCAGGTCGCTGTCGCGCATCGCGAAGACGATCCGTGCAGGGTCGAGTGGACCGCCGCAGGTCTGGCAGAGCCGATCGCGCAATGCGCGGCGGTGCCGGTGGTAGTCGACGGCGCCGAAGCGGTACCGACCGTCGGGCATCCGTACCGTGATCCACGGCACCGCGAGGCCACCCACCAGCGGGCGGGACGCCAGGAGCGCCGGAACGTCGGGCGCGATCATGCCGGCACCGTCGGCAGAGACCCGGGACCGGCGGCCGCAGGGCACGTCCGGTGGATCGACCGCCGCCGGCAGCCGCCGGTGTCCGGGTCTGGGTATGAGTGGTTGGCCGAGGTGGCCCGCAGCGGGCCGCAAGGGTGGGGCATCGGAATCCTCCGCAGGGATGGGAATCCGGGCACGACGGTCGGCCGTGCCCGGACGGTGCGCGGGATTGCGCGGTCGGCCGGGCACGGCCGGTGGAACAACAGGGAACGGCGGAACCGGTCCCGGGGCTGCGCCGGGGTGTTACGCAGTCGTCGTCCGCAGCACCGTGTGGGCGTCCTTGAGGTGGCCGGCGAGGGCCTCACCGACCGCACCCGCCGTGGTCAGACGTGCGGTCAGCGCCTGCACGGAGGTGGCGGGCATCCGGGCGAGGCCACGGAAGCTGCGGTTGTCGGCGTGCCGGGCGGTGTGCTGGATGATCTGGGTGAGGTGGGCCTGGATGAGGTTGAGACCACACAGCAGCCGCCCCAACTCGGTCGTGTCGTGGGTTGCGGCGGCGTACGTCATGGTCTCCCCGACCTGCTCGAGGGCCATGAGAATCACGTACGTGGCGGTGACGGTCGTGGCCGGCCCCAACGGCGCTTCCCCGCCGAACAGGTCGGCGAGCTGACCGATGACGGTGCTGTTGTCGTCGGTCAGACGCGGTGCGTCGGGCAGGGTGGCGAACCAGTCGATGTCGTCCAGGTACCAGGTGTGCTGGAGCATGTCGTCCTCCGTAGGGCAGCACGAAACGGCGAGCACCGGGCGGTGAACGCCTGAGGATGGGTGGAAAACGCTGCTCGCGATCTACAACGCGAGAGGTGCAGCGTGGGATGAGCGCCAGATCCGAAACCGACGACGGCGGCCGACCGAACAGGGTGGGCGCGATGCCGTCGCGGAAGGCATCAGATCAGTGGCACGGAAAGTAGGGAGAGTCCCCAGGTTAGGTTCCGTCGACGGCGGCGAGGCGACGTGTCAGGTTCGGTGGTCTGTCAGCGCCTGACAGCCCGCAGGCGGCAGCGGTACCTGTCCGCCGCAGACCCGGCGGCACCCCGGCCTGCCGTGGCGCGACCACCGGCAGCCCTGGCGGGGCGGACGGCGGTTCACACAGCGGGCCTGTGGATCTAACAGAGCCATTGGCGAGACAGGCCCCGCTGCGGCTACAGCCGACCGATGACTGGCTTTGGGTCGTGAACTATCGGCTCCGGAACACGTTCCGCGAATGACCGGAGCACAACGGGCTTGGGATGGTCAAGCCGCCAAGGCCACATCCGCGTGGGTGAGTGTGGTGGTGCGGCCTTGAGGTTGTGGGCTTTCAGAACGTGTTGTAGTGGTGCTCAGCGCCGTCTCGTTTGGTGTAGAGGTCCCAGTAGTGCTGGGCGATCGTGTCGGGCTGGGTCTCGGGGCCGCCGGTGCCGATCCAGACCGAGAGGGGGACGTGGGCGGCGTAGACGCCTGTGCCGTCGGTGACCTGGTGCAGCTTGAGGACCCAGGAGCGCAGGGCCGCGCCCGCGATGGCGATGTTGGCGAACTCCGGCGCGGCCTGGGTGGGGTTGAGCGAAGCAGCGCCGGTGGTGAACAGCAGGGTGCCGCTGCCGCGTTCGAGCATGTCGGGCAGGACCTGCTGGGCGGCGGTGATGCCGCCGTAGAGGTAGTAGTCGAGCTGCGGCTGGATGTTCTCGACGGTGACGTCCAGAGGGCTCGCCATGGTGATGCCGGGAACCGGGGTGTGCGGGGCGGGCGAGTACTCCAGGACGTCGACGGTGCCGAAGCGCTGCTTGATCCGGGCGGAGGCGTCGACCAGCGAAGGGCGGTCCATGACGTCGGCGGCGAAACCGGCGGCGTCGATTCCGGCCTGGCCGAGTTCGGCAGCGAGGGCGTCGAGTTTGCTTTGGGTACGCGAGACGAGCGCGACGGAGAAGCCGTTACTGCCGAAGGTTTTCGCGATGGACTGGCCGAGGCCGGAGCCGGCGCCGACGATGGCGATTGTGGGCATGATGGTTCCTTTCGGGGTGTGACGGTGGGTTGTCAGTCGCAAAGTTCTCCGGGCCGGCAGGAGTCGCCGCCGGCCACGAGGTGGATGATGGTCCCTGCGGCCGGCTGGTCGCGGGGACCGTCCGGGTCTTCGCCGATCGGTAGCGGATCGTCCTGTGGGATCGGATCGGTCTGGTCGGCGGGAGCGGCCGGGTTGCTGGTCACGAGAGGGACTCGCGGGCGCGGGTGATGGCCTGGGCGTACGCGTCGATCGACTGAGCCCCGGCGACGGCGAACCGCTGGTCGAGCAGGACGAATGGGACTCCGGTGACGCCAAGCTCGCGGGCGCGCCGTTCGTCATGGCGAACCTGCTGGGCGTAGGAGTCACCGGCGAGGACGGTGCGGACCTCGTCGCCGTCCAGGCCGACTTCTACGGCGACAGCGTTCAGGCTCGCGTGGTCGTACGGGTTGATCTCGCCCGCGAAGAAGCGCTTCTGCACTGTCTCGAAGAAGACGGTGCCGGCATCGCGCCGGTTCGCCAGCTGCAGGACGCGGTGCACGTCGAAGGAGTTGGCGTGCAGCCGGTCGGTGGTGAAGGGCAACCCTTCGGCGGCGACCCGGTCGCGCATGGCGGCTTCGGCCTGCATCGCGGCCTGGACCGGCAGGCCGTGCTTGCGGGTGAAGATCTCCGGGATCGTCATCGGTTCGGCCGAGGCGTCCGGGTCCAGCTCGAACGAGCGCAGCATGAGCGTGATCCCGGCCGTGCCGGTGCGGTCCACAGCGTGGCGCAGCCGGTGGATACCCAGATAGCACCAGGGGCAGCCGAGGTCGGTCCAGACCTCGACCGTCAGCCGACCCGCCACGGGCGCGGTGGTCTTCACCGTTGCGGTGTCCGTCATCGCTGTCTCCTCATCACAACACGCATAAGTGGTGCCTTAGCTCCACTTAACCGTAGCAGCAAAGTGGTGACCTGGCTCCACTTGTGCGATGGTGAAGGTGTGACAAGCCGGACACCCGCCGAAAAGCCCCTGCGAGCCGACGCTGCGCGTAACCGCAAAGCGATCATCACCGCCGCCCGGCACGCGTTCGCCGAACAAGGGCTACAGGTGCCGCTCGACGAGATCGCCCGCCGAGCCGGCGTCGGCGAGGCGACCCTGCACCGGCGATTCCCGGACCGCGAGTCCCTGATCGCCGCCGCGTTCAACGACAAGATGACCGACTACGCCGACGCCGCAGCACAGGCGCTCGCCGACCCCGATCCGTGGGCCGGATTCTGCGGCTACGTGCGCCAGGTGTGCGCGATGCAGTCCGGCGACCGCGGCTTCGCCGACCTACTCACCCTGACCTTCGCCGCCACCAATCCCACGATCGAGGACCTCGAAGGCCACCGGGCCCGCGCCTACCGCGACTTTGTCACCATCGTGCGCCGCGCCAAAACCTCCGGGCAGCTGCGCGCCGACTTCCACCCCGACGACATGATCCTGCTGCTCATGGCCAACGCCGGAGTCGTCGCCGCCACCGCCGGCACAGCCCCGGACGCCTGGCAACGCATCGTCGAATACCTGCTCCAGGCATTCGCCAGCGAAAATGCTCGCGAACTGCCCGCCCCGGCACCACGCGGAGCCCTTCTCCGAGCCATGCACCGCAGCCAGCAGACCCCCGTCTGAGCATCAGCGCCCGCGCCACTGTCCGCGAGCAACGCCGCCCGACCCCTTGCGAGTTCTCCGCAATCACTTACCGATTGGGTTCGACCGAACCCGAGTACCCGCATGGCATGATGAGCCCTCCGGACACCCGGATTCGTCGTGCGAACACTTGGGTTCGTCGGAACTTCAGGACTTTCCACTGCGGCGCAGGACCAGTACGTCCTCATGCGCCACCAGGTGCACCGGGATGCCCGCGTCCCTGGCCCGCCGCACGGCCAGCAGACCGAACATGTTCGCCCGGTGCACGATCCGCCCGTCCCGCACGGCGGCGAGCATCGCCGCACACCGCTGCACCGGCAGCAGCCCCACCGACCGGGCCACCGCAAGCAACTCCCCCGGCAGGTCGATCAGATCGTCGCGGTGGCGTCGCACCGGCCGACACGTGATCACCACGAACCCACCCGGACGCAACAACTGGCAACTGGCTGCCAGGATCGCGGCGAACCCGTCGAACAGCCGCGACCAGCCGCCGTAGGCGAGGTTGCCAGCCTCCCGATCCCCGTACAGGTGGTGGCGCTTGCGGACCCCGCTGCTGGTGAACCGCACGAGCCCGTGGGTTCCCCGCCCGTACGGCGGGGAGGTCAGCACCAGAGCCACCCGCCCGACCACCGATGACGGCACCAAATCCAGCAGACCCGTCGCGTCACCCGTGAAGACCTGCCCGCTACCCGCCGCGCCCTGTGACGCCGCGAGCGCCACATTCGCGGCCGCCAACGCGGTGAACCGGGGCTCGACGTCTATCCCGATCCCCTGCCGACCCAGATGCATGGCCTCGACCATCGTGGTCCCAGACCCGCACATCGGGTCGAACACCAGATCCCCCGCCGCGGTGTAGGCACCGATCGCGTGCGCGGCCAGATGCGGCAGCATCTTCCCGGGGTGGCTGGATGTCGCCGACACGTACCGGCCCCGCCGCTGATCCCGCGCCGGCTGCTGACACGTCAACCACACTGACGTCACCGGCATCGGCTCAACCATCGGCTTGCCCGGCCGACGTCGTGCTGCGGGTGAGGATCAGCACGTCGGTGTGGATGTCGAGCAGACCTTGGTGGCCGCGTCGCGGCGGCCGGTCGGCCGCCACCACATGCTGCAGGTACGCCAATCCGGCCTGCCTGGCGGCGACGACCACGTCAACCGGCACGATCACGTCCCCGTGCGGCAACAGGACCGCCACGCACCCACCCGGCACAAGGTTGGCCAGGCACCGCTGGAAGAAGCCGACCGGGGACGCTGCGGTGCCCGGCCAGCCGGTGACGATCAACATGGCCGGCTCACGACCCCACCCCACGTGCCGGCCCGCGTGCAGGTGGCTGCGTCGTCGGGCGGCGATGACCGCACGCGCCAACTGCGGCCCCGTAGTCAGATCGATGACCAACCCCGACGGGTGGGTGAGGTTGTGGACCAGCCGCACCCCCATCGCGTCGGACATGGTCTCGCCCGCCCGGGGCGCGGGAACCGGCCAAACGGTGATCGGCACCGGCGGATCACCGGGCACCACGTCCCCGACGGGCATCGGCGCGCGGTGTGAATCTCTGTCGGCCATAGGCACGATGGCCCCCGGACCGGCGGACGTACTGACGACTCTCAGTGCGCCACTGACAGACCGATCGAACCCACCCCCGGCCTGACAGAAACTGGCAACCCGCCCGGCGCAGGGTGCCGAGCGTAGTCAGAAGGGCGAGAAGGAGCAGGTTGCTCAGGACGAACCCACGTCAGCTCCCGCCAGTCTGCGGCATGGTAGCGAAGCCCACTGGGCAGAGGCGACGGGCCGACCTGCGGGTACCCGGTCGCGGCGGCAGGGTGGCGACGCTGCCCGACCCGTAGCCTTTGACGATGGACCAACCCTTGGAGATGGTGTGGTCGCGGTCGTTGTGCGTCCGATCGTGCGCGACGACAGTTGCCGCCTCCAAGGTCCTTTATCTCACTACCCACGGCAGAGCCGTGAAGGCAGACTGCTGGGATGACTGAGGCAACGGCGGCCACCCCCGACCCCTGGTCGCCAGCACACCACCCAGAATCCATCGCCGTCACCGAAGCGCAGTGGTGGGTCTGGACGCTCCGGCTCTGCGCACGCCGCCTCGACGAGCAGGAGCTTGGCCTGTGGCTGCCTGACCCCCGGCAGATTGACGCTCGGCAGTTCGTGGTTGCCCTGCGGCAGGTCGAGTACGCCACCCGTTTGATGCTGAAGGGGACGCTGCTCGACTGCTGCCCAGCAGCTCGGGCGAAACTAGAGGCCGCTCGGGAGCGCTTCTTGGATAAGGTCCCAGGCGCAATCGCAGCCCGAGACATTCTGATCCACTTCCACGACTACGCCCTCGGTGAAGGCACCCGTCAGAAGCAGCAGAAGAAACGAGACGGTGCAGTAGCCGCAGCTCGCGATCACTGGGGAGGCGGGTACGACCCGGCCACCGGTGAGTTCAAACTCGGCCCGCACCGCATTAACATCAAGCGGGCATTGGAGGAAGCCGAGGTCCTCTCTGATGCCATCTACTTGGCGGCGAAGGCGTTCGACGACTACCAGGCAGCCCAGCGGGGGGCCAGCAGCTCCTAGCGGCGGATCTCTGTCCGACCAGCGGGAAACCGGAGCCGCCCCTCACGCCCGTTGTGGACTAGCACCTGCAGGCCATCTCGACGGCGACGAGGGCAGGCGGAGAACCCCGGCAAGACGAAGGCCGGCCCTTGCTGACAAGCGCTGCCTCGCTGACGGCGAAGCGATACTGCACCCAAGCTCTGAATCTGAAAAGGTTTGCCCGCACGAGTCGGGCCAGCATGGACGGAGCCACCACCGTTGATCATTCTGGACACCAACATCCTCTGGGACGTGACGCCAGACAGCAGCACTGCCGACCTCCTCCGGGCACTCAAGGCAGCCAACATCCACGTGGGTCTGCACGCCCCGCAGCACTGACTTAACCCGGCGCCAGCGACCAGTCCGCGTCTCCGTCCGTCACAGTCGCATCGCTATAGGTGGAGGTGTTGGGCGACGGCCACTTTCCGCCAGGGAACGCCGTCGCATCGACAGCCTCGCCGTGCAGGTTGACCATCGTGGCGGCCTGGGCCGTCAGGAAGGTCGTCAGGGTGCCGATGGCAGTGGCGATGACTGCGGTGCTGAAGCCTGCCTCCTCCAGGAGCAGGGCCGCCCCTGCCCACGAGAAGACAGCTGTCCCCAGGAACCCGATGGCAATGGTGGACGCTGCGATCAGCTTGGTCAGTACGACTGCCAAGGTGGCGTAGAAGGCAGCGCCGGCCGCAGCGCACGCCAGCAGGTGAACTGACGTGCTCGAAGCGATGGTGCCGATCCGAGACGCCGCGGTGGAGTGGCTCTCCACACTGGCCACGTAGGCGTCGCGGGCTTTGCCGGACCAGTCCGAGTCATCGACCACCAGGTGCTGCGCGGACAGAGCGCTGGCTACCCCCGTGGCTGAACCGCGAACGTTCATCCACTCCCAGGCATCCATGAACATGAAGATCGGCGCAGTCGCGCCCTTCAGGATGTCGAGGAAGAGTTCGATCAGGTACTTGCCAACCTTGACGCTCTCGCGGCCCAGCCACAGCAGGGCCTGCGAGACCTCTTCAGGTACGTACCAACGAGCGGCGGCGGCGATGGTAGCCGGCATGATCTCGTCCAAGCGCCTGTCGAAGTCGTCTAGACCGCTCCTGATGTCGGCAATCAGGGCCTCGAACTGTGCCTTACTGAAGTCCACCGGTCAGCCCCAGCTCAGTAGAGGTTTCGGATCTTGTGCGCGTTGTTCCGGTCTTCCTCGTCGTAGGTGTCAGCAACCTTCCGTAAGGTCTGCCCCACCTCGGTGGTGGCAGTCCGTCCCTCGCTGCATCTCTGGCTGACCTGGCGCACTACGTCGTTGTACGGCGACACGATGAGCTGGAACAACCCGGCCTCGACCCGACCCAACTCCATCCCAGCGACCTTCGACCCGATCGTCCCGATGGCTTCGCTCTGAAGGTCCCACTCATTCGCCTCAGAGCGAAGAGTGTTCGTAGCTACGGTTACCTGGCCACGATCTGGGGGCGGCATCAGCGTTCCTCTCGCTCGTGGTCGGCCTGCGCGAGGTGTGCCAGGGTCGCCAACGTCTCCCGGGCCAGGGTGTCGGCAACCGCCGCCGCATCCTCACGTTTCAATACTTGATCATGTAGAGCAGACCGCGCCCGCCCCAACGCCTCGGACAACCCGGAGTTGATCTCCGCTGCGCCTACACGTTGCGCCCAGCTCGCCGCGATCTCGATCTCCTGCAAGCCGGCAGGCGAGAGCGTGATGAAGATCGTCCGTTCACGGTTCCGGCCCGATGCCGACGCCGGCTGCTCCCTGCCACTTGTGCGGACCGCCTGAAGGGCCTTCAACACGTCCTCGGTCAGGGCGAGATTGTCTCGTGGCTGGCCGTATAGCGGGGTCTTGGGCAGCGGGTCCGAGGTCTCACCCCTGTAGTTGCGCTGAGCGCGCGTCTCGATGCGCTCCACCCTGGCCAGCCAGGAGGCGCTGTCGAACCCCTCCGACCATGCACGCTGCGCCTCGGCTACAGCGTCCTGGAGGGCTGCCGTGACGGCCCGCCCCAGGTCCTGCGGCTCCACACGGTGCTGCCAAACGCTCTCAACACGGATAACAGTGGGCAGGCCGTCTGCCCCGACCGTCACTCGCACGGCGCCGCTCGGATCAGTTCCCGTCGCCTCTTCTGAGGGCGTACGCGCGTTGACCGAGGCCATCAAGGCGTTCAGATCCGCCGTGTACTGATGAAGCCGACGCAGCCTGCCGAGGATCTCGTCACTCATCTGCTCGCCGCCGGTCCAGACGTCACGCTGCTGGCCGAGCGAACGGCAAGCAGTCCGAGAGCGGCAAGAGCTACGGACGAGTGAGCGAGCAGTACGCCGAAGATCACCCAGGCGCCACCGACGAAGAATCCGAGCATGACCGTAGCCACGAGGCCCGCCGATACCCAGGCGAGGACTCCAATCCCGCGCCGGGCAGCAGTCGGGACCTGCTTTTCTGCCCACGTCACGACAGCAGCCAGCAGAGCTACCGCGAACGCGGCGGCGAGTGCCACCTGTGTCCAGGGAGAGCCGAGGAGAGCGAATTCGGCGACATCAGGGAAGGAGGACACAGCCATGATCGTCACGGGCAGCTCAAAGATCGGCCCAACCAGCCAGAGCGTGGGGAGTGTCCAAGTCGAACGCGTGCGCCCCGCAGTCGAAGTTGACGGTTCCAATTCTGTCCCCCGTCTGCAGGCCACCGAGGCGAACCCGCATCTCTGTGCAACGAATCAGTAGCTTTCAGTGGCTAATCAGCTTGCCGGAACATCTGACCGTGCAGCAACCCAGTCAGCCACTTCGTCGATGACCGGACAAGTCGGAGACGTGCAGCGCGATCCACGCAACTGGTACCTCAGCTGCTAAAACTCTGCCGGGGCACTGAGGCTCACCCCCTCACCTACTGGTCCCGACGAGACTTGACCGCCGACGTATGCAGCGCGTCGATCGTGCCCATGTTCGTCTCGGCCCAGCGTTTGAGCTCGCGCAACGGACCGACGAGCGTGTCGCCGAGCGCGGTCAGGGAGTAGTGCACGGCGGGCGGACTCGTGGGCTCCACCCGGCGGTGGGCGAGACCGTCGTCTTCGAGTTGCCGCAGGGTGTGGGTGAGCATCTTCTGGGAAACGCCAGGCATCCGCCGGCGCAGCGCACCGAACCGCAACTCCTGGTCGTCGGCGAGCAGCAACACGATCATAACGGTCCATTTCGATCCCACCCGGTCGAGCAGGAGCCGCGTCGGGCAGTCGGCGTCGAAGAGGTCACCGCGCCCTGCGGTGGTTACCTCGGGGTGACCAGGGCTGCCCGATGTGCCTTCTTTCCCGTTCACAGAAACTCTCCTAACGTTCCCAGGTAACCGATGGTAACCAGGAGTTGTGATGAGTTGTACCACCCACGGGTACCGGGCGACGATCGAGAAGATTCAGCTCGACGATCTCCACGTGAGCGTGCGCCGAGCCGGTACGGGAAGCCCCGTCATGCTGCTCCACGGCTTTCCGCACACCAAGGAGATCTGGCGGGAGGTGGAGCCACTGCTGGTCGCCACGGGCCACCAGGTGCTCATGCCCGACCTGCGGGGAACGGGCGGCACCCAACGGACGACGGGCGGCTACGACGCCGCGAGCCTCGCGATGGACCAGATCCGCCTCCTCGACGCGTTCGCCGTGCGGGCAGCGCATGTCGTCGGCTTCGACGTCGGCGCCGCGCCCGCGTTCGCTCTCGCCGCCGCCCACCCCGACCGGGTGCTCAGCCTCACCATCGTCGAGGCGGTCATCAGCGGACTCGCCGGCGCGGAGGATTTCCTGAACGCCAGCGGACCGTGGTGGTTCGGGTTCCACCAGGCACCGGCCGGTCTCGCCGAGAGCGTCCTGAGCGGTGACGAGGACCGCTACCTCCGGTTCTTCCTCGGCAACGGGTCCCGCGCCGGGGTCCCGGAAGACCTCGCACGACACTTCGTCCGCGCCTACACAGGACGGGACAGTCTCCGTGCGGCCTTCGAGCACTACCGCGCGATGCCCGCGAACGCGCAGTGGAACCGTTCCTGGGCCGAGCACGGCCGGCTGACCATGCCGGTGACAGCCGTCGGCGCCTCGACGGTGGGGGACGCCCCGGCGCGGCAGCTCACGCTGATCGCGGACCACCTCGACGAGCACCTGCTCCCGCACAGCGGACACCTCGTTCCCGTCGACGCCCCCGACGACCTCGCCGCGATCGTGGCGGCGACCGCGGCCCGGGCGACATCGGCCCGCACCCGACCGCGAACGAGATGAGCAACTCCGCCCAGGGATGGTTGCCGGACCGAAACGAAGCCGTTGTGTGGCAACGACTGCACGAGGTGCTGCCGGTCGCCGATCAGCTGGGCACGTCCCGGGTGATGGTCGACGGCTCGCACATCCAGGCGCTCAGGGGCGACCTAAAACCGGTACGAGCCCAGTTGACCGCCACAAGCCAGGCTCACAACACCACCTCATCACCGACGCGCCAGATCAGAAGCACTCGTGGTCGACTCCGGCAACGACCCGCCGGCCACGGACGGTCGGCATCGTCGGGCCCCTCGGCGAGCATCGACAGTCAGCGGCAGGTGGCCGGGGCGCGCAGGGACTTCGTCCGCCGGTTGGCCGTGTGTCGTGCCGAGCAGCGAACCTGTCATGGGCTGACAGGTCCTGTCGCGGTCTGACAAACCGGGTCTCGTGTCAGGTCCTGCTGACCCAATCGGTGGTCTCGGTTCCCGCAGTCAGCGAGGGACCATCTGTCGAGGGGCATCTGCATGACTGCGACCAGCCGTTCCCGTGGTGCCGTGACGGCCCTGACCACCGCCGAGTCGGCGTTCGCGTTGTTGACCTGTGAGCCCGCACCGTTGGTGTTCGATGCCCGTCCGGTGCCGGGCCTACCGGATGTGCTGCTGCCGCTGACCGAGTTGCGGGTGTTGCTACGGTGCGAGCGTTTCGACAGCGACACCACCGACGAGTTGTGGCGGCAACTGGCGCAGCATGCCCGCGAATTGGGTCCGGTGTGGGTGGTGGGAGCGATCGGTGTCGCATTGCCCGCGTTGACGCATCTCGCGGCGAAGATCAGTCGTGGTCGGGCAGCCCGGCATGCCGACGATGTGGACTCCGAGGTCCTGGCGGGTTTCCTGCAGGCGCTGCGTACGGCGGACCTTGCCGCGCCCCGGTTGTGGCTACGGCTGTGCTGGGCGGCGTGGCGGGCGGGTGCCTCAGTCGTCAGGGCCGATGAGGGTGAGGAGTTGCCGGCGGATCCGTCTTGCGGGTCGCGGCTGCCGCGGATGCCGTACGGGCATCCGGACCTGCTGCTCGGTCGGGCGGCGGCAGCCGGTCTGATCACCGGGGAGGCAGCCGAGTTGATCAGCGCGACCCGGTTCGGTGACGCGTTGATCGAGCAGTTGGCGGTGGAGCGGGGTGTGACAGCGGCGGCGCTGCGGATGCGTAGGCGGCGAGCGGAACGGGTGGTGGCGGCTGCTGTCGTTCGAGGCGACCTGTCCGGCGGGGTCCGGGTTCCGGTTCCCGCGCGATCGTGACGGTCTGACCGCATGACGTGGTCGGCATGGCGGGCCATACGCTGGGCGTCGCACGTAACCCCGCAAAGTTCATCGGATCGTCGGGCGAGACTACGCAGAGGGGCCGGGGATGGGCGTCGAGTTCCGGCTGGTCCTGGCCGGTGATTCTGCCGTCGGCGAGGTCACCGCCGCGACCCGCGACGAGACGCCGCAGCCGACGTCGAACCCGCGCCTGTTCGCTGCCCGCCTGTACGACCAACGCGGCTGCGCCGTCACCGTGCGCCCCGGCACCCACGGCTACTACGAAGCCGAGGCCGACGACGAGGCCCGCTGGGAATGGGAACCGGCCATCTACGTCAACGTCACCTTCTCGATGCGCGCCGACGACCTGGCCGACAAGGCAATCCCGAACATGCTGACGGCGGTGGCCCGGGTACTGGCCGGTCGGACCGAGGACGCCGCTCTGATCCAGGACGGCAACTACCTGCTGCTGACCCGCACCGACGGAGTCGTCCGCCTGCACCGCAGCACCTGGTGGGACCACTACCAGCTCAGCCACCTCTTCACCGTTTGAACTGGGCTTCCCGGCCACTGCCGCCCCCTGCGCACCGGGCTCATTTGCGTGCGGCGAAGCGGTACCGCCGGTGAGTCGAGAGATCACCGCAGGGGCGTCGAGGACCCGCCGGTGTGTGCGGTGCGCGGGCCCGGGGAACCCCTGTTGATCGGTTCGGTCAGGTCGTGACAGGCCTGCGGTGGGTTCGATCGGCCTGACAGCCGAGATCTGGGTGGTGCATGTCATCCACGGCATGCCCGCCCGGTGGGGACCACCTCTGGGACGAGGCACTCGGTTCGGCACGGTCGGCGCGGCGTACTGACACCGCTATCCCTTTCACCACTGGTAAGGGAGGAGCGCCCCCACCGGACCACCGGTCTCGTCTCTCGGTCCCCGCCTGGCGGCCCCCGCAGACCCGTTGTGGAGCGCCGCCATGCACCTCACGTTCTCCGTGCTGTCCGACCTCGCTGCGTCGCCGCCGTTGGCGGTGAACAGCATCAACCAGGTCATCGCGAACATCACCGCATGGATCATGGGCATCATCGCGATGGTCGCGACGATGTTCCTGGTCATCGGTGGCCTGCGCTACATGTCCGCCGGTGGCGATCCGGCGCAGATCGAACAGGCCAAGACCAACTTCAAGTCCGCTCTGGTCGGCTACGCCCTGGCGGTGTTGTCGCCGGTGATCCTGCAGGTGCTACAGGGCATCCTCGGCGGCTGAGGCCCCGGTCATGGCCACGTGGCTGATGGACGACATGGTCGGTTGGCTCGCCGGGAAGGTCGTCGATCTTCTCGGCGCTCTGCTGACGTTTTTGACGTCGTCGTTGTTCGTCTCGCCGGACGTCACCGTCCTGCCGCAGGTCCAGTCGATCGCCGCCCGCAGCGCACTGGTCGTCAACGCCTGCTTCGTCCTGGCGATCATCGCCGCGGGCGTCACCGTGATGGTCGGTGACGCGGTGGAGACCCGCTACCAGGTGAAACAGCTGCTGCCCCGGCTGGTGGTCGGGTTCGTCCTGTCGGCGTTCGCGGTCCCGCTGACGGGGGCCCTCATCGATGTCGCGAATGCGCTGACGGTGTCGATGGTCGGGGTGTCCGCACCGACCACCGAGGCGGTGACGTTCGTGCGGGCGCGGCTGGTCTCGGCGATGACCGACCAGAGTGCCGCCCTGCTGACGGTGGTGATCGGGCTGCTGATCGTCGGGTTGCTGTTCACCCTGGTGGTCAGCTGGCTGGTGCGGATCGGGGTGCTGGTCATCCTGGTCGGGATCGCCCCGGTGGCGTTGGCCTGCTACGCCACCCCCTGGACGCAGGGTGCCGCGCAGTTGTGGTGGCGCAGTCTCCTGGGTTGTCTGGCCACGCCCACCCTGCAGGCGGTCGCGTTCTCCACCGGCATCCACCTGTTGACCGATCCGGAGTCGAACCTGCCGATGCTGCTCGGCCTGCCCGGCTCCGACGCCCTCAACCTGCTGCTCGTGATCGTCGTGCTCTGGACCACGGTGAAGATCCCCAGCCTGATGGGGCGTTTCGTCACCCGGCCCGGCCGCAGCCCGAACATCGTCGGGCTCGTCCTGCGCACCGTCACCCTCCAGGGGATGACGCGTGGCCTGGGTCGCCTCGCCCCGGTCCGCCGCCCGAGATAACCCACCACCCCGCCCGCCCTGTCGGGCCGTATGCCTGGGAGAGGCACATGAACAACTCTGATGACGGCAGCCCGCATGCTGTGGTTCCGGCGAACATCAACGAACCCGACCGGATCGCGTTCGGGTTGACGTTCCGGCAGCTCGGCATCATCGGCGGCACCGGCCTGGCCGGATTCGCCGCCTACCGCACCTACGGTCCGCTGCTGCCGCCGGTGGTGTGGATCGTCGCCGGGATCGTCGGGTTCGCCGCCGCGACCGTGGTGGCGTTGGGCCGCCGCGACAACCTACCCCTGGACGTGTGGCTACGCCACGGCGTGATGCTGCGCCGCAGCCCGCGCATCCTGACCCCGGGAGCGGCACGAGCCAGCGCGGTCGCCGTGGCTGCCGGCACACCGCCGGTGCCGGCGCCGCTGCGGTCCCCGGTCACGGCAGTCAGCCCGAGCGGTGTCCTCACCTGCGAGGGCAGCGACAAGGTGCTGATCGCCTGCGGCACCACGAACATCCACCTACGCACCGGCAGTGAGCAGAGCGCACTGCTCGACGGGTTCGGTCGGTTCCTCAACGGCCTGACCGGGCCCGCGCAGATCGTGGTCGCCGCACAACGCCACGACCTGACCGGGTACGCGCAGGCGACCGTCGACCATGCGTCCCGGCTGCCGCATCCGTCGTTGCGGGCGGCCGCCGCCGACTACGCCGACTTCCTGGTCGACCTGGACAACACGCGGGATCCGCTGCGCCGGCAGGTCCTCGCCGTCGTCACCGGCGCACACACCGCCGACACGGCTGTGCGCGCGTTGTCCGGTCTCGGTGTTGAAGCCACCGCCCTGGACGGGCCCGCCGTCGCTGCCGCGCTCGCGGGCGCGGTGGACCCGTTCGCTGCCCCACCGCCGGGCCCCCGCGCGGTGCCCGGCATCCCGATCACCCTACGGAGCACCCCATGAAACGACCCACGAGCATGACGAGGAACGCCGCAGGTGGGGACCTGATGCCCTCCCCCGCCGCCGTGTCGGTCACCCCGGGATATGTGCAGGTCGGCGAGGGTTACGCCGCCACCTACGTGCTCTGCGGCTACCCCGCCGAGGTCGGTCCGGCGTGGTTGGATCCGCTGCTGTCGTATCCCGGGCGGGTCGACGTCGCGGTGCACCTGGACCCGGTGGCACCGCAGCTGGCCGCGCCGATGCTCAAGCGGCAACGCGCCCGCCTGGAGTCGTCCCGCCGTCTCGACGCCGACCGGGGACGTCTCGACGACCCGATGGTCGAGGCGGCAGCCGCCGACGCGGCCGGTCTCGCCGACCGGGTCGCCCGCGGCGCTGCGAAGCTGTTCGACGTCGGTATCTACGTCACCGTCCACGCCCGTACCCTCGACGAACTCGCCACCGTCACCGCCGGGGTGAAGGCCGCCGCCGCGGGGGTGCTGCTGGATCTGCAACCGGCCACGTTCCGCCATCAGCAGGGCTGGATCGCCACCCTGCCCGTCGGGGTGGACCCGCTGCGGATGCGCCGCATCCTGGACACCACCGCCCTCGCCGCCGCGTTCCCCCTCGCCTCAGCCGACCTCGCCGCCCCGGCCCCCGGCGTGATCACCCCACCCGACGGGGTGCTGTACGGGGTGAACACCACCAGCAACGGGGTGCTGATCTGGAACCGGTGGGCGCAGGACAACCACAACTCCGTCGTCCTGGCCCGCTCCGGAGCCGGCAAAAGCTATTTCGTCAAACTCGACGTCCTGCGCAACCTGTACCAGGGCACGACCGTCAGCGTCATCGATCCCGAAGACGAGTACGCGGCCCTGGCCGACCACGTCGGCGGCACCGTCATCGCCCTGGGCCGGCCCGGCGTCCGCCTCAACCCCCTCGACCTGCCCGCCGACACCCGCCCCGACACCCTGACCCGCCGCGGCCTCTACCTGCACACCGTCATCGCCGTCCTCCTCGGCACGCCACCACCACCGGCCGAACGCGCCGCCCTCGACCGGGCCATCACCGCCACCTACCACCGCGCCGGCATCACCAGCGACCCTGCCACCTGGACCCGACCCGCGCCGCTGCTCCGCGACCTGGCCGACACGCTGACCGCCGACAGCGACCCGGCCGCCCGGCAGCTCGCCACCCGACTGGCCCCGTGGACGGTGGGGAACTTCGCCAGCCTGTTCGACGGGCCGACCACCACCACACCGGGCGGGCACCTCGTCGTGTGGTCGCTACGGCACCTGCCCGACGAACTGCGCACCGTGGGCACCCTGCTGGCGTTGGATGCAATCTGGTCGGGCATCGACACCCCGACACCCGACACCCACCGCCGGCGGCACCTCGTCGTGGTCGACGAGGCATGGCTGCTGATGCGCGACGGCGAGGGCAGACGGTTCCTGTTCCGGATGGCCAAAGCCGCCCGCAAACGCTCCGCCGGGCTCGCCGTCATCACCCAGGACGCCGCCGACGTGCTGTCCACCGACCTCGGACTCGCCGTGGTGTCCAACGCCGCCACCCAGGTACTGATGCGCCAGTCCACCCAGTCGATCGACGCGGTCAGCGAAGCGTTCGGCCTGACCACCGGGGAATCGCGGCTGCTGCTGTCCGCGTCGCGGGGTGAGGGCCTGCTCGTCGCCGGCGGCAGCCGCATCCCGTTCCGCAGCGTCGCATCGGCCGCCGAGCACACCCTTGCCGTCACCGGCTTCGAGTTGGAGAAATCTGATCGGTGATCCCGACCGAACTCTGGGGTCCTTTGCTCCGGTTCCGAAGGGGGGACCCCAGGGTTTAGGGAACATCGGATTGTCTGGTCCTGCGTGTCGACACATTCGAGGTGCCTTGACCCTCCTCGGTGCCTGGAGGGCTTTGTCGAGGTCAGGGGTTCTGGTCTGCCGGCGGGTGGTCAGGTGGTCTGGTTCGCGGGGGTGCAGCACCGGTCGGTGCAGGCCGAGGCTTCGCCGGTGGGTGCCGGGGCGCAGCAGGTTTCTCCGCGCCAGGCGTCTCGGCCTTCTTTGAGGGCGACGGCGGCGATGACCAGTGCGGCGATCGGGTCGGCCCAGTTCCAGCCCAGGACGCTGTTGAGTCCGAGGCCGACGAGTAGGACGGCGGATAGGTAGGTGCACAGCAGTGTCTGTTTGGAGTCGGCGACGGCGGTGCGGGAGCCGAGCTCGCGGCCGGCCCGTCTTTGTGCGTAGGACAGGCCGGGCATGAACGCGAGGGAGAGTGCGGCGAGCATGAGGCCGATGGTGGAGTGCGCTGCCTCGCTGCCGCCGAGTAGCGCGCGGGCGGATTCGACGGAGATGTAGGCGGCGAGCGCGAAGAAGGAGATCGCGATGATCCGCAGGGCGGTTTTCTCCCGGGCTTCGGGGTCGTGGCCGGCGAACTGCCAGGCGACCGCCGCAGCGGAGGAGACCTCGATGATCGAGTCCAGGCCGAAGCCGATCAGTGCGGTGGAGTCCGCGGCGGCACCGGCGCTGATGGCGACGACGGCCTCGATCAGGTTGTAGCCGATGGTGGCGGCGACCAACAGCCGAATTCGGCGGGCCAGGACGGTGCGACGCGCCGGGTTTGGCCTTGCGGGCGTGACGGGCAGCAGCGGAAGGCTCATCAGCAGCAGCCCTTGTCAGCGGCATCGGGGCAGACTGCGGGGTCGACGGCGAGGACGAGGCCGAGTAGGTCGTCGAGGGCGTGGCGGATGCGGGTATCGGCGAGTTCGTAGCGGGAGCGGCGACCTTCGGGGACGGCAACGACCAGGCCGCAGCCGCGCAGGCAGGCCAGATGGTTGGACAGGTTCTGCCGGGTCACCCCAAGCAGATCGGCCAGGTCAGCCGGGTAGCCAGGCGCGTCGCGCAGGGCGAGTAGCAGTCGGGCCCGGGTCGCGTCCGACAACGCGTGGCCGAAGCGTGCAAGGGCTTGGCCGGGGGTTACGGTCTCCACACCCTCAACAGTACATCAGGCAGTGTATTCAGCAGGTAGTGAACTGATTCTCGTGTGATCTCTGCCCCGTGCACCGCCGACACCTGCGGGGCTTCGTGTTCGAACGCGGGCGGGGACTGATCGAGGCGTGTCAGATGCGGTACGTGGCCCTGCGGTCGGGGCTGTTGACGGTCTCGATGTAGCGCATGGCTCCGGCGGTGGACAGCCCGAACAGTTCGCAGAGCATGCGCAGGTAGCCGCTGGCGGCGTGGGCCACGTCTCTTCGCGCCCCGCCCACGGCTGCCCTTGCCGAACCTGACGTACACACTGCCGTACCCACCCCGATCGCGGCATCATTCCCGCAGGTCCAGCATCCGGGTCTCGTTCATCCTCACCCCGATCCGCCGCCACAACGACGCCGCCAGGTAGTCCCGCGCGGCCGACAGGAACTTCCGCGCCGACGGCAGCCACTGCCGCCACTGCGAGAACAGCAACTCGACGTCGTCCTCGCCCGGCGGCACTCGCGCCGCCCCATGGTCGGCGTTGACCGGCCGGTTGAACTCGTCGATGACCTGGTCGACGACGCAGCCGGTCAGCTCATGGATATCGCCCTGACGTCGGGCGGCCAGGAAGGTGAAGAACTCTTCGACGCTCCACGCCTTCTTCTGCACCGTCAAAGCCGCTCGACCTCACGGCGCTACGCAGCGAGCAGGCGGTCGGCGTCAGCTGGCCTCGCGGTCCACACCGGCCGCCCCAGGAAGCGGATGAACTCGAACAACGTCGACCGATCACCGGCGAGGGTGCTGTCGCAGATCCCCGCCCCCACACACGCGAGCAGGTACTGATCCACCAATTTCCTGCTCGCAGTCCCCTCATCCTCAGCAGATCCGAGCCGACACGGCGAACCCAACGAACGCACGACAGCCAGCCCCACACCCCTCCAACGATCGAAGAGATTGGCAGGACGTCATGAAGCCAGGATTCAGGTCAAGATTCCCGACCAACGGTCAACCGGCTGCACAGCCGACGAGAAACGTGAGATCGCCGCACTGGCCACCGACTACATTCGCCACCAACAGCATCGACAGAGATCAACTCTTGGTAGTTCCGGCAACCGGCATCGGGCAGGCCGCATGACGACCACATCGTGGCCGGCGGACCTTGCACAGTGGGTCCTTGCCCGGCCGTGGCTCGGTGTCGTCGCCGCCACCGCAATCGTCGTTGCGGTGATCAGCTATGACCAGGTGCTCGCCTGGCGGCATCGCCGGTTGACCGCCGGGGCACGCTGGTTGACCATCGCCGTACCCCCGGAGGTCACCGCGCAGGCCGCTGCCGTGTTCTGGACCCTGATGGTCGGTGCGCTGACCCCACCGGCGTGGCGGCGACGGGTGTTCGGCTACCCGCACGTCGGCTGGGAGTACACCTGGACCGGCCGGTCTCTGACCATCCGGGTGTGGGTGCCGGCAACGGTGCCGCTGGGGGCGGTCGAGGCCGCCGTCCGCGCCGCGTGGCCCGCCGCCACCCTGACCGTCAGCGACACTGCCGCGCCGATTCCCACCGACGTCGGCGTGGAGGTGGGTGGGGCGTACTGGCCGCAGCGTGGCGACGGGGTGCCGCTGCGGACCGTGCACGACACGGATCCGCTGCGGGCGCTGTTCGCCGCCGGTGCCGAGGTCCGCTACCGGGAACACGCCTGCGTGCAGATCCTCGCCCGCCCGGCGTCGACGCGCCGGGTCCGCGCCGCCCGCCGCGCGGCGGCGACCGCCGCCACCCACCCCCACGGTCGACCGGACCCGGCCGCCCGGGCGGTGTCGCAGGTGGCCGGGATGGCTGTCGCCCCGCTGCTGTGGTTCCTCGACGTGTTCACTCCCGGGTCGCCTCGACCGGGCAACCCGGCGTCGGGGGTGCGGGTGGCGGAGCGGGACCCGGTGGCCACGGCCGACGCCCGGACGGTCGTGGAGAAGGCGGTGCGGGTGCCGCACGTCGAGATCGCCGTACGGTTCGCCGTCGCCGCCGACGACAGCCCCACCGACACCGACCGCGTGGCGCAGCTGCGGGCGCGTCTGATCGGCCTCGGGCACACGATCGCTACGGCCGCCGCCGCGTACACCGGCCCGAACCGGCTACGGCGGATGAGGATGCCGCAGCCGGTCGCGACGCTCGCCGGCCGCCGGTTACGCCGCGGGTTCCTGGCGACCGTCCCGGAACTCGCGGTCCTCGCCGCGCTGCCGCAGGACCTCGCGGTGCCGGGCCTGGACCGGGCACGCGCCAGAGCGGTGCCGGCGCCGGTGCAGGTGCCCTCCGGTGGACGGGGGGTGAAGGTGCTGGGCCGCTCCCAGCTCGGCGGTCACAGCGTCGGGTTGGCGGTGGCCGACGCCCGGCAGCATGTGCACGTGGTCGGCAAGACCGGCGTCGGTAAGTCCACGCTGCTGCTGAACATGATCCTCGCCGACATCAGGGCCGGCCGGGGAACGGTCGTGGTCGACCCGCGTGGGGACCTGGTCACCGACGTCCTCGACCGGCTACCCGCCTCCCACGCCGACCGGATCGTCATCATCGACCCGGACCAGGAGAATCCGGGCTGCTTCAACCCCCTCGACGACCAGGGTGATCCGCACCTGGCGGTGGACAACCTGGTCGGGATCTTCGCGAAGATCTTCGCCGGGCAGTGGGGGCCACGCATGGACGACACGATGCGGGTGGCGTGCCTGACGCTGATGCGGCATGCGAAACCCACGCTGAGTCTCGTGCCGTCGCTGTTGCAGGACCGCCAGTTCCGGGGCCGGTTCACCCACGGCCTGGACGACCCGGACGGCCTCGGCGGGTTCTGGCTCTGGTACGACGGCATCAACGACCAGTTCCGCGGTCAGGTCATCGCCCCCGTCCTCGCCCGACTCCGGGCGTTCCTGCTGCGGGACTTCGTCAAGAGCGTCATCGGCAACGCCCACTCCTCGTTCGACATGGGTCGGGTCCTCAACGGCGGTGTGCTGCTGTGCCGCCTACCCAAGGGTGTTCTCGGTGAGGAAACCAGCCGCATCCTCGGATCGCTGATCGTGGCCCGGGTGTGGCAGGCCGCCATCGCCCGCGCCAGCATCGCCGAGGACCGCCGCCGCGACGCCGTCCTCTACATCGACGAATGCCAGAACTTCCTGACGTTGCCCGGCAGCATCGGCGACATGCTCGCCGAAGCACGTGGCTTCCGCCTCGGCCTGGTGCTGGCACACCAGGATCTCGCCCAGCTACCCCGGGATGTGGCGGCGGCGGTGTCGGCCAACGCCCGGTCGAAGCTGTTCTTCACCGTCGACCCGGCCGACGCCCGGGAGTTGTCCCGCCACACGAAACCCGAACTCGACGAGCACGACCTCGCCCACCTCGACGTCTACACCGCCGCCGCCCGGCTGCTCGTCGGCAACCGGGAGCTACCCGCGTTCACCTTCACCACCCACCCGCCGACGCCGGTTGTCGGTGCGGCGACCGCGATCCGGCACGCCTGCGCCACCGCCCACACCCGCACCGACGGCGAGCCGCCGATGCAGCAGCTCGCCCGCACCGCGATGAAGCGACGGATGACCTCCCGCGACCGCTGACTCGTCTGAGGGCCCGGCGCGTTCGGGGCCTCGACCGGGTACGGCATCGGGGGCTCGTTTGGGGGTGTCCACGACACGAGCCCCCAACCGAGCCCCCACCACCGGACCTGTCAGGTGCCCGACCTGCGCACACCGTGGCATCAGCCCCCACGACAGGACGATCAACTCATCCAGACTCCCTACGGGATTCTCTCTCCACGGGGTGACCCTTCATGCCCACACCACGTTCTCCCAACCTGCTGTCCCTCTACCCGCACATCACCGCCCGCGACCGGGCCCTGCTGCACCTCCTCGACGACCACCAGGTCCTCACCACCGACCAGATCCACCGCCTGTTCTTCCGAGCCCGCCGCACCTGCCAGATCCGCCTCGGTGAACTCGCCGACCTCGGCCTGCTGGACCGGTTCCGGTTCGCCCGCGCCGG
The DNA here is from genome assembly GCF_002210435.1 of Micromonospora wenchangensis. Taxonomy (GTDB): domain Bacteria; phylum Actinomycetota; class Actinomycetes; order Mycobacteriales; family Micromonosporaceae; genus Micromonospora; species Micromonospora wenchangensis. Next base: position 121,143 of record NZ_MZMV01000011.1, on the reverse strand, counting down.
CGGCGGCAGCCAACCCTGGCACTGGACCCTCGGCCACCAGGGATACCGCTTCCAGGCCGCCGCCCACCGACGCCCGGAGCCCACCCTGCGGGCAACCCGCCAGGCCGTGCACCGGCTGTCGGCGAATCCGCACCTGACCCACCTGCTCACCGTCAACGAGTTCTTCGTCCGACTCACCACCCACACCCACCACCATCCGGGGACCCACCTGGACCGGTGGTGGTCCGAGGCACTGACCACCCGCCAGTTCCGCACCATCACCGCCGACGGGCACGGCCTGTGGCGCGTCGGCGACACCACCGTCGGGTTCTTCCTGGAAGCCGACACCGGCACCGAACCCCTCACCCGGGTCATCGCCAAACTCGACCGGTACGCGCAGCTGACCCGCCGCGGCGGCCCCCGCTACCCGGTGCTGTTCTGGCTCGGCAGCCAACGCCGCGAGGAGCATCTGCACCGGGCTCTGCGCGACCGGCACGACGACGTTCCGGTCGCCACCGCCACCCATCCCGGCGACCCCGCCGAAGCGGTGTGGCTGACCGCCGGCACCACCGTCCGGGTCCCCCTCGCCGGGCTACCCAGCAGCCACGGCCAGCCCGTGGCGGACAACCCGAACTTCGACGACGACGGAACCTTCGTCTGTTGACAGCGCTGCTCGCGGCGTCGCAACCGCTCGCTGACTGCCTGATGGGCCCCTCCGCCGGCGACATCCATCGACCGCGCATCTCCAACCGGTTACGCGGCTGCTGTCGTTAGAGTCCTGCCCGTGAATGTCTCCGCTGCGGCGCGTAGCTCGCTGGCCGCCACCGGTGTCGCTGTCGTGGCGAACTTCTTGGTGCGGGCAAGCCACCTGCGGATGGTGCAACTCGACTACGACGACGGGGTGTACTGGCAGACGGCGCTGGCGGTGGCCGACGGACACCAGCCCTACGCGGAGGTGTTCTTCGCACAGCCACCGCTCTACGCGTGGCTGTCCGCCCTACCGTTCGCGCTCAACGGCGGGGAACTGGCGGCACGGATCCTCACGATCGGCTGGGCGGTACTACTCGCCGCCGGAGCCGGCATCCTGGGCCGTGGGCTCGCCGGCCGGTACGCCGGGATGGCTGCGGCGCTTCTGGTGGCATTGCTGCCGCCGGTGCAGCGATACTGCTTCCAGTTCGGTGCTGATCTGCCCACCGCTGCCCTGGTCACCTGGTCGGTGGTGTGCGCAGGCCGGGGACGGCTGCGCTGGTGGCTTGCCTCGGGGACGCTGCTGGGTGTGGCCCTGGCCATGAAGCTCATCGCGGTGGTCGTGCTGCCTGCCCTACTGGTCGTGACGCTGATGAGCCGACGACGGCTGGCCGCCCTCGCATCGATGTCAGTCGCGGCGGTGGCGGTGTGCGTGCTGACGCTGATCGTGACCAGGCCGCCAGCGGTGGTGTGGGACCAGGTTGTCGCCCTGCACCTCAGCGCGGCTGATGCTCCAGGACAGCCGGTCCCCGCTGGGGCGACCACCATGCTCGCCGTATGGATCGTGCCGTTCGGTCTGCTGTCCGCAGCCGGGGCGTTCCTCTGCCTGCGTCGCCTGTCCAGGGCGCAGCGTCCCCTGGTGCTCGCGCTGCTGGTGTGGGGTGTCAGCGGAGTGGTCTTCGCGGGTCTGCACCGGCCGATCTTCGAGCACCATCTGTTGCTGTTCGTCGCTCCGGGAGCGGCGATCATCGCCGCCGGCTTCTTCACGCTGCTACGCCCAAGGATGCACCTGGTGACGACAGCGGCACTCGTGCTGACCTGTGTCGTGCAGGTGCTGACGATGCCGGTCAGTCCGCGCCTGGAAGCCAGCGCCATGCTGCGCTGCCTGCGCACCCTGCCCGTCGGGTCAGTCCTGGTCACTGACGATCAGGAGATCGCCGCCCGTGCCGGCCTGCGTACACCGCCGTGGCTGGCCGACACCTCACGGGTACGGATCAGCAGTGGCTACCTCACCACCAGCGACATCATCACGGGGGCGCAGGGTGCCGTGGGTGTCCTGTTCGCCCCGTCGGACCGGGCCAAGTTCGTTGATCCCGCCATCGCCGAGTGGGCACGGCAGGAATACCCCGCCACCTACAGGGCCGACGGCTACCTCTTGGCAACCGTCACTCCCCTGGGCTGCCGCCAGTGACGGGCACCTCACTTCGGTGCCGTCGGTCTGGATCCGCCGCTCTCGACAGTGCCGCTGGTGCCGTACCACGCGCCGAGAGCGTGGCGCATGCTCAGCGGGCGGCGGTGATGTGCGCCTGCCCGTCCTGGTCGAGGCTGTCGTGGGCGAACCACTCACGCAACTGGCGGTGGCGGAACTGATAGCCGATCCCGGAGATCCGCATCAGCCCTGCCAGGTATGCCCAGTCGAGGAATGCGCCGAGCCGCCACGGCAGGTCACCGCGAAGCTTCATGATCGTCATGGCGATGACGTAGCGCAGCCACGCCTGCAGGCTGAGGACGAAGGCGCCGGCGAAGCCCAGGATCGCTCCGATGGCAGCACCGGCCCACAGCGGATAGCTGAGGAAGATCGGGAAGACCGTGCCGCAGAGCACGGCGCAGAGCAGCGCGAGGATGAGGTCGTTCTGCCAGGCGGTTCGCAGGTCGCTGCCGCCGGAGAGCCCTCGGTCCAGCCGGACCTTGTCCATGACCAGGCCGAAGAGGATCGCAACCACGACCCCCACGACGGCACCGACGATCCAGCCGCCGACCAGCCAGGCCAGAAGGCCCAGCGCCGCGCCGATCGCCAGGCTGATCTCCGCGGCTGCGGCGACGCGCTGGGGGACGGTCATCTGCCGCATCGCGCGGCTGCGGTACTGCGCAGTTTTCGTTTTCGACCGTCGGGGCGTGGGGGTGATGGCGAGCCACCCGGCCCAGACGATCAGCACGATGCCGGCGCCAGCCAGCCAGACCAGGGCGACCGTCTGCTGCTCGGAGAGCCGCACCGAGCCGCTCCAGAGAGCACGCAGTGCCGACCCGCCGTGCCCTGCACCGCCGACGATCGCGAGCAGGCACGGGATAAGGAACCCCAGCGCGCACGCCAGGTGGATGACCAGGTGAACGAGACGCACCAGGTGCTGTCCGGCGATGGCCCACATCGTGTGTAGGGCCAGTGTGGAGTTCGAGTAGCGGGCCAGTACCCGCAACCAGCGCCGCAGTACCTGCTCGTTCGGCACCGTGAAACTCGATCCGGAGCCGCCGCGCTGTCCCGGCCGGATGATCCTCTGCTCTTTCCGACGGCGGTTCAGCATCGCCGACGGGAAGGCATCCAGCAGCATCGCCTCGAACCGTCCCGCCGTCTCACCGAGAAGCGTGGTGGGATCCAGCACGTCGGCGTCTGCCGCGGCCGTCAGCGCGAGGGTGAGCCGCCACGGCGTGCGCAGCAGATGGTACGCCGCCCCGTCTGCTCCGGTCCTCAGCGACGTGAGTACCGGAAGCCACCGCTGCTGCTCCACGCGGTCGCCGTCGAGACGCTCACTGACGAACTCGGTGATCTGATCAACGCTCAACGCACCGACCCGCACGACAACGGCCTCCATGACCGGAGGGTCGAGGGACTCGTAGACCGCGTCCCGGCACGTCAGCACCACCCCGGCGGTGTCCTGATGCGATCTGCGGAAATCGTTGATGCGGTCGACAGCCCACTGCGGGTCCCGTGGGCTGTCCGGCGCGGGCTCCATCTCGTCGAGACCGTCCAGCACCGGCAGGATCAGACCGGAGAGAGCAAGTTCCTCGGCGTCCTCGCGGGGAACCTGGTACTGCGCCTGGAGTTGATGGGCGAGAAACCCGGAGAGGTCACCATCCGACCAGTTCGCCAGATTGAACCGGATAGGGACTGAGTTGGGTTCGGCTGGCCACTCCTCGTTGGACAGCCCAGCATCGAGGAGCTGGATAATCAGCTCCGTCGCCAGCACCGTCTTGCCCGCGCCCGGCTCACCGAGAATGACCAGACGCTTCGCCGAGAGCGCCCGATAGTAGTTCGCCACCTCACGCAGCGACCCGGACGGAAGATCACTACGGGCGGGTCGACCAGTCAGTACGTTGTCGGCCTCGATCGGGGTGAAGGTCAGGTCCGCCGGGAGTTCGGAAGGCCCCTTGTGCAGCAGCACCGAACGACCATCGAGTTCCTTGGTACGCACGACCAGCGCCAACTGCCGTGCACACTCGCGCAGTCGGGCGGGATCAGCGGCACCTGACCTCTCATCCATGTACGCCGCCTTCGATGGTCCCGAGCGGAACCCGGTCACCAGGAAGAGAGCAGCCATGCCTCCGCTGACCACCATGATGCTGTACAGCAGGGTCGACCGCGCATAGAGCGGGGCGGTCAGGAACCCGGCGAGGCACAGCACGCCGAGCCCCCAGGCGCCCACCTGACTGTAGTGGCGGAAGATGTTGATCTGCTTGGCGCCGGGAGCGGCGATCGGTGCGATGCCGCCATAGACGTTGATGGTCTGGTGGTGCGTCTCCGGCGGCGGGCGGGACTGCGTGGTCACGTGCCCGGCGGTGGGGTGTTGAACGTGTTGGTCTGAGTCCCACCAGGACCCACGATCGGTGCGATGCCGCCGTGGACATTGATGGTCTGGACGCCGCTGGACGGCGATGGTCCGCCGTCGCCTGCCGGCGACGACGTCGGGCTCGGCGTCGGATTCGCTGATCGTCGTGCCGTCACCAAGCCGAGAACGCCGAGTACGACAGTCCCGATGAAGGCCGCGACACTGGACCACTTGTCGGCCTTGTCCAAGCCCTCGCTGATCAGGAACACGGCCCAGAGCGCAGATGCCGCACCGGCCACGAAGAACGCCACAGAGGCCCGACCCAGGCGCATACCGTCATCATGCCCGACATCGAGGCGACGAGACGGCCCTCGCGTGGGGTGCCGCTGAGTACAAAACCTGACAGAGGCCCGACACCATCTGGCAGCACAGCTCAGCCGCATGATCACGATTCCTGACAGCGCCGGTGCTGTCAGGTCACCGCGCTACGGTGCGGCTTCTTCTTTCTGCTCGCACCGCCGCCCGTCTGTCCCTCCCGGACCTGCCCCCGCGCCACGGGATCACCCTCAGCCCACCCTCCCGGTCGGCCCGTGATCCCCACCCGCACCCCAAGGCAGTGCTCCGCCGCAGACGCCGCACCCCGGTGACCCCACCCCACACACCACCTCACCCTGCCCTGTCGCGAAGGGAGCACTCCGTCATGCCCACCCCCACTCCCCCCACCGGCCACGTGATCACCGTCTGCTTCACCCCCGGCGTGAACGCCGACTGGTTCGCCGCCTCGGAGAAGGTCCACGACCTGCTCCACATCAACGGCACCCCCATCCGCCGCTACCGGGTCCGCCACCGCCCGCTGATCGGTTGGCTGACCCGGTTCTTCGGCTACTGGCTGCTCGACGCCGCCCGACGGTGCGGCGCGGTCACCCTCGCCGCCGGAGGCCGCAAGAGCCGCCTGGACCTGACCGGCACCGCCGCCCGCGCCGCCCACGACGCCGCGCTGCGCTGGCGGGCCTGGAACACCCACATCGGCGCCACCACCAAACCGGCCCGTCCCTTCGAGGACTTCCTCGCCCAACACCACATCGCTCCGAGCACCGTCACCCTCTACGAGGCCCGCCGCCGCTTCGAGCTGCAACCCCGCGTCCTGGCGATGCTCGCCCACACCTTCGACCCCTACGAGCTGTCCCTCTACCAGGCAGGGGAAGCGACCTACGCCGGCCTGCACTGGCGCATCGCACTCATCGGCGACGCCCTGATCACCACCGACGGCCGCCTCCTCACCCCCGCCACCGACTCCGTCGCCGACCGGTTCCGCTTCCTCAACGAAGCCTGCGCCTACCTGCGCGCCCTACGCCCCGACGCCCGGCTGTGCGCCATCGCCACCGCCTGAACCCCCACACACCCCCCGAAGGCTGGCCACCGCCCCACGCGGTGACCGGCCTTCGCCATCCCGTCTGTGAAGGAGACCCCGGTGTTCCTGACCGATCCCGCGCTGCGACGTATCGCCGCCGACACCAACGACGTCCTACCCGAACACCTGTGGCGACACGACACCGCCACCCTCGACCCACTCGGCGACCTCGCCCGCCTCCTACACCGCACCGCCCGCGACTTCACCGACAGCACCACCACCCTCGACCAGACCCTCACCCGGCTCGGTGCGCTCGCCGACACCACCCGACACCGGCTCACCTCCCACGCCGACGGACCCCTGACCGGCTACCCGCACACCCTCACCGACGTCCTCACCGCCCGTGAACGCCACCGCCTCCTCGGCACCCTGCTCACCGCCTGCTACCGCGCCTGGCGCAGCCACCGGCCGATCAGCGGCACCAACGAACGGCACCTGCTGCTGCACCCCGGCGACCCCGCGCAGGGTGTCGCCACGCTGCGCCGCCACCCCGACCGCACCTGGCTGGTGATGCCCGACGCCGAAGCCGCCACCGCCTTCGACATCCCGTACGCCAACCGCATCGTCGGGGAGGTCACCGACACCGACCAGGGGTGGACACCGACCGCATACACCGACCCCCGCCACCGCCACGGCCCGATGGCGTACCCGCTGCCCGACTGCGACGACCTCCCCACCGCCTGCCGGGCGCTGCTGCGCTGGTGGCAGCTGCGCCACTCCGACGCGTGGCGCAACCGCACCCCCGCACAGCTCACCCCCACCGAACTCGCCCACCTCACCAGCTGACCCCGGGACACCTGATGCCGCACCTCGACCCGGTCAACCGGTGGATCACCCTCACGACCGGCCGCACCCTCGACCAGCACGCCACCGACCCGATCCCCGCCGCCGCGCACCTCCCCGACGCCGCCGCCACCCTGCGGCACCTACGCACCGAACTGCTCCTCGCCGCCGACCAGCTCCGCACCCGGCTCATCAACACCGACGACCTGACCGATCTCACCGCCACGGTCACCGGCGTCGTGCAGACCATCACCGACCTGGGCCGCGAGTACCGGCAGGCCCGCGACCGCGTCGACACCCTCATCGCCGACACCACACGGACCGTCCACGCGCAGACCCACGAGGGCAGGGTGGTGCAGCGGCGCTACGTCAACCCCGGCGACACCGTCCTGGTCGTCCTGCCCCATACCGACTCCTGCCGCCGGCTGCACCTCGCCGGCCACGCCACCCACATCACCGTCGGTAGCTGCGACGCCCGGCTGCGACCGTCCGGCAGCGTCGAGCCGCTGCGACTCGCCCACCCCGACGCCGGTATCTACCGCGACCCGACCAACGGACGCCTCTACATCCTGCGCACCAGCACCGGCCACTGACGTCGCCGACGAGCCCATGCCACCCGTCGGGTCGAGCACCACCGCACGGCAGCGCGGGCCCGTGCTCGCCGCTGCCCACAACCCCGACACACCGCCGTCCGACACCGGGTCGGACGGCTCTCACCCCAGGAGGGAAACCCTGATGAACGACCTGTCCCTGACACCTGCCACGCAGGCCGTCCTCGACGCCCTGACCGAACTCGGCCAGGGCGACATCCACGAATTGGCCGAGAAGGCCGGCAAGGCCCGATCGACCACCGACAAGGCAATCAAGACCCTGACCGACGCCGGCCTGATCATCGCGGTGGACACCGACACCGACGGCATCCCCACCCGGTGGACCCTCCCCACCGCCGCCGGTGACACCGCGCCGCCGGACACCGAACCCGCCGACGCGCACACCACCGGGGCCGACACCACCGTCAACCAGAACGCAGACACCGAAACCGGGGAACGGACCGACCAGCCGGCTGAGGACACCGGCGAGTCGACCGACCACATCGCGAGCAACCCCGACGACGGCAGCAGCGACCGCGACGGCACCGAGGTAGGGACCACTCCGCCCGACCGAGACGACGACACTGACGCGAACGGGCCGGCCGTCCCCGACGAGGAGGGGGCCCACATCAGCGGCGACGACACCGAGCCGAACTCCGACGTGCAGGCCACGGCACAGCCGGCAGCCGCCGTATCGCCTGCCCGCCCAGGTGACCGCAAGGTCATGACCATCAAGGCAGTCCTGGCCGACCACGGCGACATCGGCGCGACCCTGGACGTGATCGTCGCCGAAAGCGGCATCGGACACCCGACGGCCACCCGGCTGCTGACCGCGATGGAGCAGGCCGACGCCGCCCGACGCCTACCCGGCCTGCCGCCACGGTGGATCCCGGGACCGACCAAGGCCAGCGAGGTCGACCCGAACCCGCAGCCGCCCCGCTGCCCGCTGTGCTCCCAGGCCATCCGAGGACTGGCCACCGCACCGACCGCCACGACGGCAGTACAGCCGCTGATCCACCCGGACGGCACCCTGCACATCGTCGCCCCCGACGGCGAGACCCACATCGTCGTCCTACCCACCCGCCCCACCCTCCGCGCGGCGAGCACCACGACCCGGGTCGGTGACACCACCGTCAACGCCGACGGCAACCAGCCGTTCGGCCGCGGCGAACTGGAACGCCTGACCCTCGACTACCTCGCCGCCCACCCCGGCCGCCAGATGACCCCGCAGGACATCACCACCGCCCTCGCCGCGCAGCTCAACCGGGCAGTCAGCAACGGGGCCGTCCGCAACAACCTCACGAAGGCCGCCGCTGCGGGCCGCATCCTCCTGGTCGCCGACAACCCGCTCACCTTCCTCCACCCGGCACCCGCCGAGACCGGCACCGACGCGGGCACCCCCGACCAGTCCTGACCATCGCCAACCACCGCGGGGGCCGAGCCACACGCCCGGCCCCCGCACCCGTATCGACAGGAGAACCCCTGTGCCACACGAACTGGAAACGTTCGCCGACGGGACAACCGCCTTCGCGTCCGCCCGCGTATCCGCCTGGCATCAGCTGGGCACCGTCACCCAGGACACCATGAAAGCCGAAGAGATCATGGCCGCCGCCCGCCTCGGTGACTGGGGCGTACGCACCATCCGCACCGTCGGCATCGACCTCATCGACGGCGTCGAGGTGCAGGTCCCCGCCGACGACAAACGGATGACCGTCCGCCGTAACCCGGCCACCGGAGCCACCGAGTACCTGGGCATCGTCGGCACCGACTACACCGTGGTCCAGAACGAACAGTGCGCCGAGATGCTCGACCGCCTCGTCGACCAGGTCGGCGGCGCCCACTTCGAAACCGCCGGCAGCCTCCGCGGCGGCAAGAGCGTCTTCGTCACCATGAAACTCCCCGACGCGATGCACATCGCCGGCGTCGACCGACTGGACCTCTACCTGATCGGCACCACCTCCCACGACGGCACCGCCGCCCTGCGCGTCGACGCCAGCCCCATCCGGGTGGTCTGCGCCAACACCCAACGCGCCGCCTTCCAACACACCGTCGGGCACTACACCTTCCGGCACACCTCGAACGTCACCTCACAGATCAGCCAGGCCCGCGAGGCCATCGGCCTGATGTGGACCTACATGGACACCTTCGAGAAGGCCGCCGAGCGGATGCTCCAAGCCGAGCTGACCATGCGCGAGTTCGAACAGATCGTCGGCCAGGTGTGGCCCCTCAAGGACAACGCCTCCGAGCAGACCCGCAAAAACGCCAAGCAGCGCCTCGGCACCCTCAAGTACCTGATCCGCGAAGCCGACACCCAGAAAGCCATCACCGGCAGCCGATGGGCCGGATACCAGGCCATCACCGAGTACCTCGACCACTACCAGCCCGCCAAGAACGACACCGCCCGCGCCAATCGGGTCGTCACCGGCAACGTCGGTGACCTCAAGATCACCGCCTTCGACCTGCTCACAGTCTGACCACCCACAGCCCGGGGCAGTGGCCATCGGTGCTGCTGCCCCGGGCCCCGACCTCCGATGGCGCCGACCCCACCGGCCCACGCTCAGGAGCACCGCCGTGGCCTACGCGCCGTCATGGCAGCGACTCTGCGACCGCCGCTGCACATCCATCACCAGCTACCACCTACCGCGAGTCGGACTGCGCCTGCACCATCCCTAGGCAACCCAGCCCCTTGGCACTCCTCGCGGAGCCTCGGAGCCGCGTCTGGTTCCTCGACCAGCACGACACCGTCCGGCACGTCCCCGCCATGTCCAACGGCACCTGGGACTGGGCGTACGCCGCACCCCGGTCCGACCATCCCCACACCAGCCGTGTCATCGACAACCCGCTCCGCTGCGCCGCCACTTGTTCATCCCACCTGCCACCACACCCTGACCGCCACGGTGGGCCGTCCGTTCCGGGCGGCCCACGGTCCTTTTCGTGCTTCACCACCCGACGCGGAAGAGATACGCAGCCACGAGAGCGACTTCGGTGCCGCTGTCCATCAGCCCGGAACCCCCACCTGACCAGCAACATCCGTTCGCACACGACGCAAAGGACGTGCCGTCACGATGACCAAAGTCATCATCGGAGTTGTCACCGTGGTCGTCGTAGCCTGCCTCGGCCTCCCCGCGGCCCTCATGTCGGCCACCACCCGCTCCGGCACCTGCGACACCGCCTCCGCACCCCATCCACCCTCCGACCAGCCGCCCAACACCGGCACGTGGGATACCGAGCAGCTCGACATCGCCACCACGATCATCGACGTCGGACGGGCCAGGGGCGTGCCCCGCCGAGGCTGGATCATCGCCGTCGCCACCGCACTGCAGGAATCCGGACTACGGAACCTGCCCCACCTCGGCCACCGCAACGACCACGACTCCATCGGTGTGTTCCAGCAACGCCCCAGCCAGGGCTGGGGCAGCGCAGCCCAACTGGCCGACCCCGCCTACCAGGCCAACGCCTTCTACCACAAACTGCTCGCCGTTCCCAGCTGGGAAACGATGCCACTGACCCAGGCCGCACAAGCAGTACAGATCTCCGCCTTCCCTGACGCCTACACCAAGTGGGCCGACGACGCCTCCCACCTGGTTCAACGCCTCACCGGCACACTGACCGACTGTGCCGCCACACCTACTGCCATACCGGACGGCTTCAGGGTGCCGGCCGACACTCCGCCGGCCGTCGCGACCGCCATAACCTGGGCCGTCGGCCAACTCGGCACCCCATACCACTTCGGCGGTTCCTGTACCGCCCCGCACTCCGGCGACCCTGCCAGGCAGTGCGACTGCTCATCCCTCATGCAGGCCGCGTACCGGACGGCCGGCATCACCATCCCCCGCACCACCCAAGATCAGATCCACGCCGGCACCCCCGTCACCGACCCGACGCAACTCCACCCCGGCGACCTGATCCTCATCCCCGGCAGCCAGGGCACCCGAACCACACCCCGCCACATCGGCATGTATCTCGGCAGCGGACTCATCATCCACGCGCCGAGTAGCGGTGATGTCGTCAAGCTCGTGACACTGAACGGCTGGGCCAACCAGATCGCAGCGATCCGCCGCATCGTGCCCCGCTGAGCGTCAAGCCTCCGTAGCACTCGGACCGGCCCCCAGCACCCTGACCACATCGGGATCTCCCGGGTGGAGTGCGATACAGGGCATCGCTCCGGTGGTACCTGGTGCGGCGCAGTGACGCGTCGTCACCCTTGCCGTGGCTCTTCAGCCCCGGATTCGGTCGGGCCCGCACCTGGGCCCGCTGATGCTGGTTTCAGGACGTCGAGGATCGCCTCCAGCCGGTTGTCGAGCGGTCCACTCAACTCCAGGACAGGAGTGTCATTCCAAGCATCGAGGGGGTCGTCGTAGACGAGTTCCAGGAGCGCGTCGTTCATGCGCGAGCGGAGCCCGGACAGCTCCGCGGCGGGCAGGACTCGTTCAGTCTCCGGCGTGATCACCGCGATAACCAGTAGATCGAGCGTCGCGAACGCGGGACGCAACATGGAGGCGTCAGCCTCCTGCGCCGGGTCTGCTCCGTTCGCGGCCAGGTAGGCGAGGTAGTCCAGTGGTGTGCGGTCGAAGACGGCCCTGGAGGGTGGCGGCGACCGCAGGCTCCGCACCGAGCAGGCCAACATCGCCCGGTAGTCCTCCCGTGACGGCGGAAAGTCGAACTCGTACCCCTGCTCTTCCAGGAGGTAGTACGGCTCGTCGACCATGACGTGACCCGGCAGACGCGCACACAACGCGTCGGCAAGAGTGGTCTTTCCGATTCCGTGCGTCCCGGAGATCGCGACCCGCATCGGCCCCCACCCTTCACGATCTCGCTGATCATAGGATCGCACCAGCACAGCCGCACCGTCGCACCGGCGCGGTGATGTCGAGGCGGAGTATCGCGAACTGCCGCCGATCGTGCGCCGCACCACGCAAGTGGTACCCCGGGCCCGGCACGGAGGACGAACCCGACACGCCTGCCCGGCGGGCCCGGAACGTCGGACGATCCTGATGCTCAGTCGTCTTCGATGTATCCGCTGCCGGCGTCGATGGTGTCCAGTAAGTCACGGATGTTCGTGGTGTGCTCGTCAAGCGACAGGTTCGCCGTCGGGCTGACGCCGAAGCCGTAGCCGGGGTTCGGCCCGCTGAGCCACGTGTAGGCGGTGCCACCGAACGCGTTCGAGCGGAGAACGAAGGTCTCTCCATCGACCTCAAGCGTGTGGGACGTGGCGTCGGCCGACCCTGTGGTCTCGGGGCGCAGACCGGGCACAGCCTCGGGATCCCCCTCTCGGTCGCCGTCGCGGTCGTCAGGGTAGATCGCCTTCACGGCACAATCCGCCAGGTGATCGCCAGCATGTTCTTTGATGTGGGCGGGACCATCGTTGACGAGTCCCGCGAGTACGGCACCTGGGCAGAATGGTTCGGCGTACCACGCCACACGTTCTCCGCCGTCTTCGGCGCAGCCATCGCCCGCGGCTCCGACTACCGGGAAACCTTCCAGGTCTTCCGACCGGGATTCAACCTGACCCAGGAACGGCAACGCCGCACCACAGCAGGACAACCGAATCAATCACCGAAGACGACCTCAACCCCGACTTCCGCCCCTGCCTGATCGCGCTACCCCCCGCAGGACTCCACGTCGGCCTCGCCGGTGACCAGACAGCACGCGCAGAAGCCATCCTCCGCGCCCTGAACCTACCGGTGGACGTCATCGGCACCTCGGACAGCTGGGGCGTGGAGAAACCGTGCCTTGCCTTCTTCGACCGGGTAGACCGAAGCCGGCTGCCGCGCCGACCAGGTGCTCTACGTCGGAGACCGCCTCGACAACGACATCCGACCAGCGCAAGAAGCAGGAATCCCCACCGCACTCATCCGCCGGGGCCCCTGGGCACACATCCTCAACGACACAGCGATCAGCGACCGCGGCCTGTTCCACCTCGACTCACTCACCGAACTACCCGAACTCATCCGCAAACACAACAAGCCAACCACCTGACCAACCCGAAGAGCCGCCCAATCGCCCGCAATGACGGCACGCGGCACACCGCGGATCCGGGCGTCGCGCGGCTCAGCCGATCCGCTCGGCCAGCGAGACGACGATCCCCTCCGGCCCCCGGACGTAGGCCATCCGCCACGCACCCTCATACTCGCCGATGCCACCGACCAGTCCGTAACCCTCGCCCGCAGCCCAGTCGACGACGGCCCGCACGTCGTCGACCTCGAACGACACGTTACGCAACCCCAACTCGTTGGCCATGGCCGCCGGCGAGCCCGGCACGGCATCCGGCCGGACGAATCTCGCCAGCTCCAGACGGGCACCGCCGTCGGGTGACCTCAGCATGACGATCTCGGTACGGGAGTCGGGAATGCCGCACACCGTCTCCAGGAACTCCCCCTCGACGAACGCCCTCCCCTCGACCTCCAGGCCAAGCGCCACGAAGAAGGCCGTCACGACATCAAGATCCGCCACCGTGATACCGACGTGGTCGAAGCGTCGCACATGTGCCATGGACCGCACCCCCGTCCTATCGATCAAGCATCCTCCCGCTGACGCTACCCGCCCCAACTGCCGATGATCTGCGACGCGCGGTCCACGACAGGAGCGAAGCTGGCCCCCACCTACGGCGCGGGTTCCAGCACCACGACAGGGATCTCGCGGCCGGTCTTCCGCTCGTAGTCGGCGAAACCCGGGAACGCAACCTTCTGCGCGGCCCAGATCCCTTCCCGCTCCTCCCCGTGGCGACCATGGCGACCAACTCGACCGTGTCCGTAAGAGACGTCTCGCAGATCCGAGCGGGGTTCGCAGCCGGATGCAATCCTCAGGGCATGAGGGGCCCAGGCAGGATGACGCCGAGGTTGCCTACCTGCGGGAGGTCACCGCACTGGCCGAGAGCGTCATCACCGCGGAGGATCCTTACGAGGCAGCGCTGAGCATCCACGGGGTGTCCGCGCATACGTCGATCGAAGTGGATGCGGCCGGCTCCGTGCACTTCATCTGGGGCGAACTTACCGACCGGGTGGAACTCAAGCCTGACGAGCATGAGCAGGCCAGAGCTGAGAGGGTCCGGGCAGCACGGGAGTGGCTATCGCTGGACCTCGCCAATCGCGAGGCCGTGGCCAGGTATCTGGGGTACTGGGTGTACGACGTTTGCGGCTATGCAAGGCGGGCCGGACCTCGGGCATTGCCGAGATGCTGAACGGGCGGCCCATGATGGCCGACGGCGGCTACCGCAGGAACCCCGAGAGATCATGCCCTCCCGCAAACCCGCCGACGGCAGCTCGCTACCCGCCTGAAAGGAAGCCCTGAACCTCGAGCACCGGACCGTCCGAGCGGGGGTCGACCATGCCCTGGCCAGGATGAAGTGCTTCAAGGCCCCTTCATGACTACCACCGTGCCGCCCACACATTGACCGAGCCCTGTTTGTACAGCTCTGAGCTTACTTGCTCAGGTTGGTGCGCAGCTGGGTGGCCAGGGTGATGGTGTCATCGTGGGGTTGGGTGTCGAGGTCGGTAAGGGCTTTGGTGAGGGCGCGGAGGAGGGTGCGGATGCCGTCGGCGTCGCCGAGGGTGTGGCGGGCGTGCATCGCTTTGACGTAGAGGGCTTCGTTGTAGTGGTCGAGGGTGATGGCTTTGTCGAGCAGGTCCGATGCAGCCTGCGGATCATGGTGGAGTAGGTCGTCGGCGAGGAGAAGGTGGGCTTCGGTGCCCCAGCGTCGGATGGTCTCGCGGTGTGGGGGTAGCCATTCGTAGTCCTGGCCTTCGGCCAGTGGTGCGGTGCAGAGGTCGCAGGCGGTGGTGAGGAGTTCGCGGCGGCGGGGTCCGGTGGCGATGGTGGCGTTGCGCATCAGGTCGCGCAGGGTCCACACGTCGACGTCGACGGTCGTCGGGTCGAGTCGGTACCGGCCGGCGGTTTTGATGACGTAGGCGTTCTTGGTGTCTGCGGTGCCGGCGCGACCGAGTACGTGTCGCAGGTTCGACACGTTGGTGTGGACGCGTTGGTCGGCTTGGCTGAGGCGGGCGTCGGGTTCGAGGTACTCGCCGATTTCGCGGGTGGCGGCCCCGTCGGGGTGCACGGCGAGGTACACCGCCAGTTCGAGGGCTTTGGCGCGCAGCGGACGTCCCGGCCCGGTGATGCCTTCGATGCGCGGTGGACCCAGTACCCGCAGTCGAGCGCGTCCCGTGGGGACATCGTCGGCGGGCCGGTCGGTGCCCGGCGGTGGTGCGGTGTCGGCGGGTGGCGTGTCAGCTCGGCTGGTGTGCAGGGGCACGGGCACGGCGGGTGCAGCGGCGGGTGGTGTGCCGGTGTGCGCCTCGCGGAGGGTTTGCAGGATCTGCATCGCCGTGGCGGCTTCCAGCACCGGCAGTTGCGGCGGCACCGGTCCGGCGGGCTGCTCGGCCGCAGGGTGGGTGTGTCCGTCGGTGGTGACGTCGACGGTGGCGTCGGGTGTCCATTCACCGAGCAGTAGCGCGGACACGTGCAGGTCCGCGCCCAGGGTGAGGGCGGTCCTGGTTCGCATCCGGGCAGTGGGGGGTGGTGCGTCGGTGATGAGGACGATCGGTGGCAGGGCTCCCGCGTCGGGGGTGTCCGGGGGTGGGGTGGTGTCGAGGTCGGTCAGGGTGTGGTCGTCGAGGATGCGGCTGCGGTGCAGCAGGTGGGTTTCGATCGTGGTGAGTGCGTCGGTGAGGGTGTCGACGAGGTGCAGCCGTGGCCATGGGGTGAGGGTGGTGGCGTCGGGGCCGAGGAGGGTGGTCAGGGTGGCGGTGTCGATGATGATTTCGCCGCGGTTGTCGGGGTGGTGGGGGTCGCCTGCGGCGAGGACGGCGACGAGGGTGGCGCGGGCGGCGGCGTGCGCGCCGTCGCCGATGATGCCGATTCCACCACCGGGCGGCGATGTGAGTACGGGGTGCAGGCGCGGTGGCTGCTCGTCGCTGCCCGGCTCTGATGGGTGGGCGGTGACGGCGCGGCGGACCTGGACGACCGGTGCCGGCAGCGCGGTGAGGGGTTCGGTGTCGGGTTCACCGGTGTAGCGGCGGCGACGGTGCAGCCAGACCATCGTGGCGGCGGCGCTGATCGCGGCGGCCAGCGACCAGGGCAGCCACTCGGTGGCCGACAGCCGTACCCCATGGTCGTCGGTGGTCGTGGGTTCGGTCGGGTCGACGGCGGTGGGTTGTTGCGGGGTGGGGGTCGGCTCGGTGGGTGAGGGTGCTGGCGGCGTCCCGCTGATGGTTGGGGTTGCCGGCGTGCTGCTCGGGCTGGCTGGCGGCGTTTCGGTGGTGGTGTCGGACGGTCGGGTGGTGGGTGCTGGGGGTTGCGGGTCGGCGCTGGCGGAGGTCGGTGGTGGCACCCGACGGGGCGGGGCTTGCGGTGGTGGGGTGGTCGGGGTCGCTGGGGTCGCGGCGTGTGGTGGGCGGGCGTCGGCGGGTAGCCGCAGTTCCCAGCCGGGGTAGATGAGGTCGCAGTCGCGCAGGGTGCCGCCGGTGCCGGGGAAGTGGCGGTGTTTGTTCAGTTGGCAGATCTGCGGCCACCGGTTCGCGTCGCCGAGCCATTCCTTGGCGACCTTGGACAGGGTGTCGTGGCGTTCGACGGTGTAGAGGTACCGCTGGTCGGCGACCTGGATGATTGCCGGGCCGGAGGCGGGTGCCTGGCGGGGAACATCGATGTGTTCGGCGGTGGCGACGGGGGTCGTCGGCCGGTCAGGTGTTGCCGCCGCGTCGAGGGAGCCTGCGGAGGTGACGGCGAGCGCGGCGGTGCCGGCCAGGCCGAACACCAGGCGGTGCAGGGGTGCCGGCAGGGTGAGCGCCGGGATGCGCCACCGGGTCAGCGTGGTGACGAGTTCGGCGACGAGGAGCAGGGCGAACACCGCCCACAGCAGCCACATCACCCAGAACGCCGCGCCGATGAGGACGTCGGGGGTGAACCGTCCGCTGGAGCGTTCGAACCAGGCGGGGATCTGCGACCACTGCGGTAGCCGCCGCAGCGGGTTCCCGCCGGCGAGCCACAGCACGGCTGGCACGACCACCAGGAGGATGCCGGCGGCGGCCACGACCCGGGCTCCGGTAGCGACGGTGCGGGAGAGAGGTACTCGACGGGGTGGGATGTCGCGGGGTGGGTGGACCGTGGCCCGTGTGCCGTACTCGGCGAGTCTGTCGCCCCTGTCCGAGGACACCTTCGGCACCCGTCCCTCCCTGCGACTCATCGGTGAAGCTCTCCGCTTACAGGAGAATGCACGTCGCTGGCTATTGCGTCGAGAAGGATTCTCACCATCCGCGCACAAAGGATCACGCGGACAATCAGGGTTGACGTCGCCACACCCCCACGGGCCAGACTGCCCCCCATGCCACACGGGGACACCACGGCAGCCGTCGATCTGAGCTCCGCCGCCATCGCCGCGACCGTCAGCCGCGACGGCGTCCGCGTCCCGATCCTCATCGACGGCCGCCTCGTCATGCCCCCCGGTGTCGTCATCGGCCCCACCGGGCACCTGTACGTCGGCGTTGACGCAGCGACGTCCATCCCGGCGGACCACCGCTTCGTCGACGACCCGACCGCCCTGCTCGGCAAAACCGCTCTCACCGACGCCACCAACGCCGCACCCACCGACCCCGTGGACCTCCTCGCGGCAGTGCTACGGCATGTCGGCCAGCACGCCGCCCACCAAATCGGTCAGCCGATCACCGCCCTCACCGTGACCATCCCACCGAGCTGGGGGCCACGCCGCCGCCACCAGGTCACCGAAGCCGCACAGCGCGCCGGACTACCGTCCCCTGCCCTGGTCACCGCACCCGCCGCGCTCGCCGCCCACGCCACGACCCTCGGCCACCCCACACCCGCCGGCTCCTGCGTCCTCGTCTGCCAGGCCGACCGGCACCCGGCGACCCTCACCGTCCTACACACCACCGACGGCGGCTACACCGAACTGGCCACCCGAAGCCTCGACGACGCCCCCGACCTCGACCGCCTCATCACCGACCACGTCATCCACACCGCCACCGGCGACGACGATCCCCTCCGCGCCCCCGGCGACGATCCCGCCACCGCAGACGACCACCGCGCCCTCACCGACGCCGTCCGCACCGCCCGGCAACTCCTCGTCACCCAGGAACGCGCCCCCGTCCTCCTCCCCGCACCCCGCCAACCCGCGATCATCACCCGCGCCGACGTCACCCGCGCCGCGCAACCCGTCCTCGACCAGATCCCCCGCGCCGTCACCGACCTCCTCGACGCCGCCGACGTCGACACCGGCCACCTCCCCACCGTCATCCTGCGACCAGACCCCACCCTGCCCTCCGTCGCCGAGCACCTCGCCCACACCACCGGCACCACCCCCGTCCTCGTCGACCACCCCCACGCCCTCACCGACGGCGCTCTGACCCTCACCGCCCACCACCAGCCCGCACCCCGCGCCACCGCCGCTCGGCTGCCCCGCGTCCGGCTGCGCATCAGCGACCTCACCGGCACCCTTCTCATCGGCGCCTGCTCCCTGGCGCTGCTCGTGCAGGCCGTCCTCACCGCCGACATCACCATCCACAACACCTGGGTCGTCGGCGCCCGCACCTCGCTGCCGCAACTCGGTACCGCCGGTGCCCTCGCCATGCTCACCGCCATCGCGATCGCCCACCTCGCCCCCACCACCTGGCTCACCGGCACACCCACCACCCCCACCGAGGAACCCACCACCGGCAGCCTCATCCGCCGCAGCTACCTCGCCGCCGCCGTCGGCGGCACCATCACCGCCACCCTCTACGGCCTCGCCACCGGCACCGCCTTCTCCTTCGACTACACCTCCTACCTCAAATGGACCCTCGGCGGCGCACTTCCCCTCGCCGCCTGCGCCACCCTCATCGCGGCCACCGCACCCCGCATCCCCGCCCACGCCCTCCCCCACTGGCTCACCCTCACCCGCCCCGCCATCACCCACGCCGCCACCGCCGCCGCCGGCATCTGGCTCATCCGCGCCGCCTACACCCTGTCCACACCCATCGACCTCACCGGCATGCCCGGCCTGGCCAGCACCATCGGCGCCGCCCTCCTCGGCACCGCCACCGCCCTGACCGTCAGCCGCACCCGCACCATCCGCCTCATCACCACACCCGGCCTCACCATCGGCTACGCCCTCGTCATCAGCTACAACACCCACAGCGCCCTGATCATCGGCTACCTCGTCGCCCTCACCTGGTGGGGCATCCGCCTCACCGCCGACACCCTGCGACTCGCCTTCCCCCACACCGGAAACGCCCTCCGCCGCCTCATCGATCGCCCCGGCAACTGACGATCCGAGGAAACGCAGACCAGCGCCTACGCTGACAGCCCGACGATTCCGCATGCCGGATCGGCGGCGGGGCTGGGCACGGCGTGGAGAGGTTGACCGTGATCAGTTGGCTCTCGGATGTGTGGTCGCGGACGCACGTCGTGCGGATCCTCGACGGCGGCGAGGACGCCGGCCCCTGGCCGACCGGGCGACCCTGGCCGAACTACGGTCCCCCTCGACGATCGAAGCGGCGCGAAAGCTGACCACGACCGGCCTCTTCACCGAGAACATCTGCCGCTGCCCCGGCGACACCACCATCGCGCTCCGCGATGACTCCGATGCCCTCGTCACCGCTGCCAGCCTCCACGGCTACGACAACGTCAGCTGGGAACGGCAACGCCTACACAACGACCTGCACGTGGCAGATCCCGCCGCGCTGCACCTGTTCCTGGCCACCCACGGCGTCCCGGACCAGATCCCGCTGTTCCTGGCACCACTGACCGACCTGCTGAATCTGCACGAAGGACACCCACAGTTCCGACCCGCTGGAGACGCCGGCAGGCAGCACCTGACCGAGCGGGCCGTCCCCCACGTACTCCATCTGGTCCTGCTGCCCCTCACCGGCCAACAAGTAGGCGAACTGTCCACCACACAACTTGATGCCAGGACGATCAGCTCAGCACCATCGCACCTTCACTGGTCGCGCGCGAATCCTCGCGTATGTTCGGCAGGCTGTGGCTGTTGCGGGAGAGCAGGTCGGTGGTGAGCTGTTGTGCCCAGGGCCGGAACCGGACTTCCTGTGGGGTGTCGTGTTCGGCTGCCAGCAGAGCCTGGAACGTGGCCTGTGGGCGTCCACGGCCGCGCAGCGCCAGGGCGGTGTCTTCCCAGTACCGGGCACGGCGTTCGGGCGAGATGATCCGGGCCGGGTCGACCAACCGGGCGTAGTCGACGGCACTGCCGGCCACCCAGACCAGCAGCACCGCGTGGAACTGGTCGCGGACTGGCACGCCCAGCCGCCAGTCCAGATGGACATCGGTCCGGTCCTGCACCCCGACGACGTGGTGGTCGGCAAGATGGACGCCCTCTACAACCGGGCAGCCGACCGCGACTTCCTTGACACATCGATGCCGCCATCAGCAGCGGCCGTATACACCCTCCAGCAGCCAACCGGCCAGGCTGATCGGGTTCGGCAACGCCGCCGCACCCGCCTTGGCGTACAGGTCCATGAGTCAGGTACGTCAGGGCTCGGGTGATGCGGTCGACGGCCTTGCGCAACACCGGCACCGCGAGATCCGCTCACCCCTCGGCGACCAGTCGATCACACTCCTCGGCCACCCGGCGGGCGGTCTGTGAGTATTCCCGTCGCCCCCGGTAGGGATGCCGCCGGCGATCCCATCGCAGCCGATCCGCCAACACCGTCAGATCGTCACCGGTCATCTCTCCGTCTCAGCGGACCGCTACCCGGCCTCGGGCACGCGCCACCTATCGCGTGGAACATGCCAAATAACCAGGACCTGGACAACCGGATCGGTGCGATCCCCGTTGACCCGGCATTTCTCCGACCGGGGTCGCCGAAGCCCGACGTGACTGCCTGGCACGGGCCGGGCCGGGCCGAACGGCAGGCCGCGCGCTTCGCCTCAGCACACCGCGCTAGATTGGAACACCGTTCCAACTGAGGAGGCGTTATGGTGTCCCGGTCCTGGCTCTATGTCCCCGGCCACTCGCCCCGGATGCTCAACAAGGCCGCCGGCGTCGGAGCCGACGCCATCATCGCGGACCTGGAGGACGCGGTACCGGTAGCGCAGCGGCCGACCGCCCGTTCGGTGGTCGCCGACTGGCTGGACTCCGGCGCCACCGGCGACGCCGACGCCTGGGTCCGGGTCTCGCCGGACGCCCTGGAGGAGGATCTACGGGCGGCGGTCCGCCCCGGCCTCACCGGCCTGGTGGTGGCGAAGGTGGACGGCCCGTCCCTGCTGAGTCGCCTCGACGCCCTGCTCACCGACCTGGAGAGCGAGCGCGGCCTACCGGTAGGGCACATCGCGGTCTCGCCCCGACTGGAGTCGGCGCGCGGGCTCCGGCAGATCGACGCCGTCGCCGCCGCACCCCGGGTGTTGCTGCTCGGACTCGGCGAGGCGGACCTGACCGCCGACCTGGGCCTGCGTGCCGGTCCGGACGAGCTGGAGCTGCTTCCGGCCCGGTTCGAGGCGGTCGTCGCCTCGGCGGCCGCCGGGCTGGCCGCGCCGGTCGGCCCGGCCACCGTGAACTACCGGGACACCGACAAACTGCGGGCCGGCACCGAGGCCCTGCGCCGGCTCGGCTTTTCCGGACGGACGGCGATCCACCCCGCTCAGGTGCCGGTGATCAACGAAGTCTTCACCCCGACCGCCGAGGAGGTGGCCGAGGCCGAGCGGGTCATCGCCGCGTACGCCGGCGGGGGCGGCGGGGCGGCGGCGGTGGACGGCACCGGAACGATGGTGGACGAGGCGGTCGCCCGTTCGGCCCGGGCGGTGCTGGCTCGCGCGCGTCGGTAGCCGATCCATCTGTTCCGCTCAACGGATCGGTGTTGCGCTCAGCGGTCCAACGGGCTTAGCCTGTGCCCACCGCAAGGAGGTGGCCCCATGGCTTATGACCTGCTCATCGCCAACACGCGGGCGGTACGCCCGGGCGAGGACGAGCCCGTCCCAACATCCATCGCGGTCCGGTCGGGCCGGATCGCGGCCATCGGGCCGGACCTCTCCCCCGCCGGTGCCGAGGAGGTGGTCGACGCCGGCGGCCGACTGGCCTTCCCCGGCGCGGTCGACGGACACCAGCACTGGGGGATCTACAACCCGCTCGACGTCGACACCGCCAGCGAGTCGCGGGCCTCGGCGCAGGGCGGTGTCACCACCGGGCTGACCTACATGCGCACCGGGCAGTACTACCTGAACCGGGGCGGCAGCTACGCCGAGTTCTTTCCCGAGGTGCTGAGCCTGGCCGAGGGGCGGGCCTACGTCGACTACGCCTTCCACCTCGCCCCCATGCAGGCCGGCCACATCGACGAGATCGGCATGCTGGTCGACGAGTTCGGGGTCAGCTCTTTCAAGATCTTCATGTTCTACGGTTCGCACGGCCTGCACGGGCGCTCCACCGACCAGTCGTCGTTCCTGATGACCCCGCCCGGTGAGCGCTACGATCTGGCGCACTTCGAGTTCGTCATGCGCGGCCTTCAACGGGTCCGGGAACAGCGGCCCGAGCTGGCGGACGGCATCAGCCTGTCGCTGCACTGCGAGACCGCCGAAATCATGGCGGCCTACTCGAAACTGGTGGAGGAGGCCGGGGATCTGAAGGGATTGGCCGCCTACAGCGCGTCCCGCCCGGCGCACTCGGAGGGGCTCGCGATCACCATCGCCTCCTACCTGGCCCACGAGACCGGCCTGCCGGCGATCAACCTGCTGCACCTGTCCGGCGAGAAGGCGATGGAGTCCGCGCTGCGGATGGCCGCCGCCTTCCCGCACGTGGACTTCCGCCGCGAGGTCACCATCGGCCACCTGATCGCCACCTACGACACCGCCGCCGGGCTCGGCGGCAAGGTGAACCCTCCGTTACGCGCCGAGTCCGACCGGCAGGCGCTCTGGCGGGCCGTGCTCGCCGGACAGGTCGACTGGGTGGTCTCCGACCACGCCTGCTGCCGGGACGAGGCGAAGTTCGGCGCCGACCGGGACGACGTCTTCGTGGCGAAGTCCGGGTTCGGCGGGGCGGAGTACCTGCTCCCCGCCCTGATCACCGAGGGACGGCGGCAAGGGCTGCCGCTGGGCCGGGTCGCCGAGTTGGTCTGCGCCAATCCGGCGAAGCGCTACGGGTTGTGGCCGCGCAAGGGGGACCTGGCGGTGGGCTTCGACGCGGATATCGTCCTGGTCGACCCGGACCGCACCTGGACGGTGACGGCGGAGGCCAGTGAGTCCACTCAGGAGTACACCCCGTTCGAAGGGTTCGAGCTGACCGCCCGGGTGGACGACGTATGGCTACGCGGACATCGCATCCTCCGCGATGGCGCGGTCGTCGGCACCCCGCGCGGTGAATACCTGCGCCGCCCGGTCAGCCGCTAGGCCGTGTTTCGTAGGGCGCGGAGCCATTGGTTGATGGCGGCGATGGTGAGGGTGGCTTCGTAGCGCACGGCGAGTCGTAGCGGATGGCCATGGCGCGGTGTTGTTCGAGCTGGTTGATGCCGCACTCCACGGCGTGACGCAGGCGGTAGGTCTCGGGGTCGAAGGCGGGCGGACGTCCGCCTTTGGAGCCTGTGGCCTTGCGGTGGGCATCCTGGCCGGTCTTGCTCGGAATGCACACGCGGATGCTCCGGGATCGCAGGTGGGCTCGGTTGGCTGTGGACGTGTTCGCCTTGTCGGCCAGCACGGTGTCGGGGCGGGTCCGTGGCCGGCTGCCACCGGGGCGGGGGACGCGCACCTTGGCCAGCGCGGGGATGAACCGCGGGCTGTCGCCGCGTCGTCCGGCGGTCACCACCACGGCCATCAGTTTGCGGCCCTTTCGCAGGCCAGATGGGTCTTGGTGGTCCAGCCGCCCCGCGATCGGCCGAGCCCGTGATCGGCCGGTTCGGTCTGCACACCACGAGGTGAGGAGCCGGGCCAAGATAGCGTCACGCTGCCAGCGCCGAAATCATCGATACAGGGTCTGCCAGGTCATGTCGCCTCACCGCCGCTACGCTCGGCACGAGGTCTCCGGTGTGAAGTTCTGCTTGGTCGCTGAACCAACTACCGGAGACCTCTTCGATTAGCGACCACCGCCATGCCACAGGCCGCTACGAAACACGGCCTAGCGGCACCGCCGGTACCGGCCCGGGTCAGACCGGACCGGTACCGGATCAGGCGGTGGCGTGCCGGCCGGCGAGGTATCCGAGGCCGAGGGCCGCGAGCAGGCCGTTTCCGGCCAGATACCCGTCCGCCCCGTGCCCGGAGATGCCTACGGCCGCGCCACCGGCTGCGTACAGTCCCGGCACCGGCTGCCCGGCGCGCAACACCCGGGCGTGCCGGTCCACCCGCAGCCCGCCCTGGGTGTGGAAGAGCGCCCCGGTGACCCGGACGGCCGCGTACGGCGGACGCAGCGGCGCGCCCCAGGCGCTCCGACCGAACGCGTCGGACGCGGTTCCGGAGGCGGCCGCGTCGGCGTCGGCCAGGGTGGCCGCCAGCGCGTCGGTCGGAGCGCCCAGCACGGCGGCGAGCGCGTCGACGTCGTCGGCCCAGCGGACCGCACCGGCGGCCAGCACGTCCCGGTAGTCCTTGAACGCCCGGCAGGCGTCGTGGACGCGTTCGTCGTAGACCACCCAGGCCCGGCCGTCCGGACGGGACAGCACCGGTACGGCGTACTCGGAATAGCCGACCGTCTCGTCTCCGAAGCGTCGCCCGGTGGAGTCGACGAGGAAGCCGCCGTGCATGACCGTCGCCCAGGTGAGCAGGATGGCGTCCGGTACGGCCAGCGAGCCGTGCCCCTGGTAGGCGTCGAGGTAGCCGGTGTCCAGGCCGAGCCGTTCGGCCAGCCGCAACGCGTCCCCGCGCGACGCCTCCCCGCCGTGGTAGACGCCGTGGGCGATCTCGGGCAGGTGACGACGGACCAGGTCGGGGTCGGCGGCGAAGCCGTTGGTGGCCAGCACCACCGCCGGGCAGCTCAGCTCCTCCCGGCTGCCGTCGGGTCGTTCCAGCACCGCGCCCCGGACCGCGCCGCCCTCGTCGGTGCGCACGTCGACCAGCGTGGCCGGCACGATCAGGTGCAGGTCGTCCCGGTCCGCGGCGGCGTCGAGCAGGGCGCGGTGCAGGGCCGCACCGGAGCGGTCCGGCACACTGTGGCAGCGCAGCGCCGAGTGCCCCGGGTAGCGGAAGTCGGTGACCAGTTCGAGAGGGACCCCGCAGTCGTCGGCCAGCCAGTCGACCAGCTCGGGGGCGACCGAGGTGAGCGCGGCGGCCACGACCGGGTCGACCCGGTCGTGGGTCTTGGCCCGGATGTCGGCGAGGAACCGACCGGGTGAGTCCTCGACGCCGGCCGCCCGCTGCCAGCGACTGCCGGCGGCCGGGATCATCGAGGTGCTCATCGCGGTGTTGCTGCCCTGCCGGAACGTCTCCCGAGCCTCGGCGAGGACGACGGTGCGGCCGGGTCGGGCGGCGGCCAGCGCGGCAGCCATGCCTGCCGCTCCGGCGCCGGCGACCAGGGTGTCGCAGTCGTTCATGAGCCGGCCGTCCCGGGCGGGCTGTCGGGGTCGAGGCCGTAGAAGCGGGCCGCGTTGCGCCAGAGGATCTTCTCCCGGGCCGTGGTGTCCAGGAAGTCGGCGCTACGGATCCAGTTCGCGGCGCCACCGGGGTGGTCCCAGGCGAACGGATGGTCGGTGCCGATGGTGAGCTGGTCCACCCCGACACGCTCGATCACCATCTCCAGCGCGCGCTCGTCGTGTACCAGCACGTCGTAGAAGAGGTTGCCGGCGGAGAGGTACTCACTGGGCGGTCGGGCCATCGTGCGCTGCGCCGGGGAGATCATGTGCCAGCGGTGGTCGAACCGGCCCAGCGAGTGGATCGCGATGCCGCCGCCGTGGGTGAAGCACATCCGGAAGTCGGGGTAACGGTCCAGCAGGCCGGAATGGATCACCGTCATCAGCCCGATGCTCGCCTCGACCGGCGCGGCGAACGAGCTCTCGAAGTAGTACCGGCCGAGCCGGTCGCCGGCGCCGAGCTTGTCGAAGAACGCCGGGTGGACGTTGGCGGTCACGCCGGCCTCGGCCATCGCCTCCAGCACCGGCAGGATCTGCGGATCGTCGAGGTTGCGCCCGTTGACCGCCGGGGTGAGCACGAAGTGCCGCAGCCCCAACTCCGTCACGGCGTGGTCGAGCACGGCCAGCGCGGCTTCGCGGTCCTGGAGCGGTAGTTGCGCCAGCCCCCGGTAGGTGCCCGGGGCGGCGGCCTCCAGTTCGGCCAGCTCGGTGTTGAGTTCCCGGCAGAAGGCCGCGCCGCGGGCCGCGTCCAGGTGGTAGTTGAACAGGAACCCGGCCACCTGGACGGCCTCGAAGCCGATCCCCTGCTGCTCGGCGCGGGCGGCGAGCCGGGCCGTCGGGTCGGCCAGGTCCACCTCGGGCGGGGCGAAGGCCAGCACGGTACGTCCCAGTGCGAACGCCCGCCGGCCGTCGGCCTCGGTGACCGGTCGCCAGCCGTACCAGTCCCGTCCTTCCCGCCCGGCGGTGAGCAGCCCTCGGGGCCAGAAGTGGGTGTGGGTGTCGATGGCCGGCACCCCGGAGACGGCGTCTCCGGGGGCCGGGGCGGATGCGGCGGTCATGCCACCTTCACGATCTTCCCGTCCTGGACCAGGATCTCCCCGTCCACCTCCACGGTGGGGGTGAGCAGCAGCAGGTCGACGTGGATCGGGGCCTTGACCGTCCCGCCGACCACACTGTTGCCCAGCGCGAAGTGGACGGTGCCGACCTGCTTCTTGTCCTCGGTGATGTTGCCGAGGAAGCGGGCCGCCGGGTTGGTGCCGATGGAGATCTCACCGAGGTTGTCGCCGTTCTCCACCCCGTCGATCATGCGGCGCAGCTCGCCGGCCTGGTCGCCGCCCTCGATCCGGACCGCGCGCCCCTGGTCGAAGTGGACCCGGATCGGTTCGCGCAGCTTGCCGAGCTGGTGCGCGGAACCGTCGGCGACCAGGACGCCCTGCCCGGTGCCGGTGGCCGGAGCGCTCCACGCCTCGCCGCTGGGGTAGCTGGAGATCTGGCCGGGCTCACGGGCGAAGGACGCGCCCACTCCGCAGGTGACGCCCTCCAGGCTGGCCGTGAGGTCGGAGCCCTGCTGCGAGGTGACCCGGATCCGGGAGCCGGCGGTGATCGCGTCGGCCAGCGGTTTGGTGATCCGGTGGACCTCCTCGTAGTCGGCGATGCCCGCGCCGCCGGTCAGCTCGGCCCGGGTCACCCCGGTCATCACGATCGCCCGGGCGCCCCGGTTGAGTGCCTGCTTGAGTTCGGGGGTGAAGCTCAGCGCGGTCGAGGTCGGCGAGATGATCACGTCCGCGCCGGCCAGTGCGGCGGCGACGATCCGGTTCGCCGGTTCGCCGGCCCGGGCGCGGGCGGGCTGGACCAGCAGGGTGCCCTCGGCGCCGGCGGCGGCAACCGCCGCGAGGAGCGCGTCGACGACCGCGTGGTCGGAGTTGTGGTCGGCGGCGACGGCGACGAGTTCCCCGGGCCGCACGGCCAGGGAGGTGTTCACGATGTTGTCGGCGGCCTTGGCGACCTGGATCGCGGCCCAGTCGGTCATCAGTGGTCCTCTCGCAGCAGGGTGGCGCCGGCCTTGGTGGTCCAGCCGCGCTGGAAGCTGTACGCCTCGACGATCTCCAGTGGCTGGAAGCCGTCGAGGTCCTCGTTGATCACGTCGGTGAAGATCTCCACGCCGCCGGTGCCCTTCCAGGCGTCGATGGTGGTGGCCCGGTCCAGGTCGAGGGCGAAGAGCTGCCGCTGGTCGGGCACCTGCGGGCTGGGCGAGGGGATGTGCCGGTAGGTGTAGACGCGGTGCCCGTGCGAGGGCACCGCGTCGTCGTCGATCTTCTCGGTGAGCTGGATGTCCACGTTGAAGATCCGCCGGCCGAACCGGTCCACGGTCCCCCGCATCCGGCTGCCGGGGCCGATCGGCCCGAACGCCGGGTTGGCCGGTTGGATCTTGGTCTTGTGGATGACGCCCTGCTTCTTGGCGAAGCCCATGAAGTGGCCGAAGACCACCGACCAGTCCTCGCTGACGTAGATGTAGGCGCTGAACCGGCCGGGCTGGCCCTGGTAGGTGCAGTAGAGGCCGAGGATGCCCTCCTGGTACTGCGACCACTGCGGTTCGGTCCAGGCCTGGTCGGGGTGGCTGTCGCTGACCTTGACCATATCGGCGACGTAGGCGTAGGCCAGGGCCTCCGGGTGCAGGTCGAGGCCGTCGGGCAGGTAGGCGCGGGCCTTGTCCGGGTCGACCCGGTAGATCACCTGGATGGCGTCGGCGCTGATGTGGTGCGGGGGGTCGTCGACGAGCGCCGCCCGACCCGACGGGGACAGGGGATTGCCGAACCCTCGAAGCGTGGCCATCACATTCCTTCCACTCAGCGAAACGGCGTTCCACGAAACGTAGGGGGGCCCGTCGAACCGTGTCAAGGGCCGGACGGACGCCGTGACCAGCGAATCCGCCGTCGGGCGCGACGGGACGTCAGCCGGCGCCGCCGACCGCCCGCCGGGCGCCGTCGAGGAAGAGAGCCGCGTTCTCCCGGACCACCATGTCCTTCTCCCGGCTGGTCAGGAACGGCTGATCGGCGACCCAGCGCACCGCGCCGACCTCGGGAATGTCCCCGCCGTACGGGTGGTCGGTGCCGATCACCACCCGGTCCGAGCCGACCCGCTCGACAAGCAGTTGCAGGGCACGCTCGTCGTGCACCAGGCAGTCGTAGTGGAACCGGCGCAGGTACCGGTCCGGAGCCTCGGCCAGCAGGCCACTG
Source organism: Micromonospora wenchangensis (assembly GCF_002210435.1). Lineage (GTDB taxonomy): Bacteria > Actinomycetota > Actinomycetes > Mycobacteriales > Micromonosporaceae > Micromonospora > Micromonospora wenchangensis. The sequence goes on along the minus strand of NZ_MZMV01000011.1, from coordinate 92,157 downwards.
TCCCGCCCCTGCAGGTAGCGCAGGTTGAGCCGGCCGATGCCGTACGGCAGCCAGCCACCCCCGTGCGAGCAGCAGATCCGGGCGCCCGGGTGCCGATCCAGCAGGCCCGAGTAGATCAGCGACGCCAACGCCAGCCCGGACTCGAGAGGCACACCCACCGAGTTGTCGAACATGTGCCGGCAGGTGCGCTCACGCCCGGCACGGGTGTACCAGTTGGCGTGGATGACGATCGCCGCCCCGGCGGCGAGCACCTGGTCGAGGATGGCGACCACCTTCGGGTCGTCCAGATTGGCGTCCTCGACGTTGGTGCCGATGCTGAACGCATACAGGCCGAGGTCCTTCACTGCGTGGTCGAGCACCCGCAGCGACGCGTCGTGGTCCTGCAGCGGCAGCAGTCCGAGGCCGGTGAAGGTGCCGTCGGAGGCGGCCTGTGCGTCGGCCAGGTCCGCGTTGACGTCTCGGCAGTACGCCTCGGCCTCGGCAGCCGGAAGGTCGTACCCCCAGAGGAAGACCGGGACCATCGCCGCCTCGCGGACGATGCCCTCGGCGGCCCGGCGTTCCCGACGGGCGGCCAGGTCGGTCGAGTACAGGTCGACCGGGGCCGGGGCGTCCCGGTCCCCGGCCACGATCCGAGGGGTGGCGGCGGTGAGGTCGGCGTCCCAGGCGTGCCAGCGCCGGCCGGCCCGGACGGCCGACGCGAACTCCCGGGGCCACCAGTGACTGTGCAGATCCACGGCCTGACCAGGTCGATGCATGACACGCACCCCTCTTGTTCCGGTTGATGAAACGGTGTTTCATAAAGTAGCGCAGCCGACGGGGGCGGGACAGGCCGACCGACACAGGACGTGACACATGGATCTGACATACGGAAGCGACGTGATGGTGGCGCTGCTCCAGCGCCTCGGCATCCGGTACGTGGCAGCCAACCCCGGTGCCTCGTTCCGGGGCCTGCACGACTCCCTCACCACCAGCGGAAGCCCCGAGGTGATCTCGGCGCTGCACGAGGGCGTAGCCGTGGCCGTCGCCCACGGCTACGCCAAGGCCTCCGGCGAGGTGATGGCCGCCGCCGTGCACAACCTGGTCGGCCTCCAGCAGGCCGTGATGGCGACCTTCAACGCGTACGCCGACCACGCGCCGGTGCTCCTGCTCGGCGGCTCCGGCCCGGCCGACCAGGCCCGCCGCCGACCGTGGATCGACTGGGTGCACACCGCGAACCAGCAGGGCCAGGCTGTCCGGGACGTGGTCAAGTGGGACACCGAACCCACGTCCGTCGCCGCCCTGCCCGACCTGATGCTCCGCGCCCACCAGCTCGCCGTGGCCCAACCGCCCGGCCCCACCTACGTGGCCCTCGACGCGCTGATGCAGGAGTCGCCCGCGCCCGCGGTCGACCTCGGCGACTGGGGGCCGGCCCCGCTCGCCCCGCCGACCGCCCCGCTGGATCGCCTCGAGGCCGTCGCCGACCTGCTCGTCGCCGCCGACTCCCCGGTCGTCCTCGCCGACTTCGTCGGCCGCAGCCGGGCCGGCTTCGACGCGCTGCGCCGGCTCGCCGAGACCCTCGCCGTGCCCGTGGTGGACCTCGGCAGCCGGCACAACTTCCCCACCGGGCACTGGGCCGACTGCACCGCCGACCGGGCCGGCCGGCTCGCCGACGCCGACCTCGTCCTGGCGCTGGACTGCCGGGACGTCCGCTGGGCCACGTCCCAGGTGGACAACGACCGGCGCGGTTACCGGATGCTCACCCGGCCCGGCACGAAGCTCGCCGTGATCACCCTCAACGACCTGAAACACAACGGCTTCCTCGACCTGGAACCGCCGATCCGGGCCGACGAGTACCTGGTCGCCGACACCGCCGTCGCCCTGCCCGTCCTCGCCGACCTGGTCGCCGAGCGGGTCGCCCGCCGCGCCGACGCCGTCGCCGCCCGACGCGAGTGGCTGACCGGCCACACCGCCGCGCTGCGCGCCGCGCAGGGTCCGCCGCCCGAGTCGCCGCACGGCGGGATCACCGAGGGCGTCCTCGCCGCCGCCACCTACGACGCGGTACGCGACGGCCCCTGGCAGATCGGCTTCACCATGTTCCGGGGCTGGCCCCGGCGCACCTGGGACCTGGTCGACTACAACTGCCACCTGGGCGGCTCCGGCGCCGGTGGCCTCGGCTTCGGCATCGGCGGTTCGATCGGCGCGGCCCTGCACCACCGCGACGACGACACCGTGGTGGTCGACCTGCAACCCGACGGCGACCTGCTCTACACCCCGCAGGCGCTCTGGACCGCCGCCCACCACCGGCTCCCGCTGCTGGCCGTGGTGGTCAACAACCGCAGCTACGGCGCGGACTGGCTGCACCAACGTCGGGTGGTGCAGACGCGCGGCGGCGACCTGGACCGGGCCCGGCACGGCATGGACCTGACCGGACCGGACGTCGACCACGCCGGGATGGCCCGCGCCCAGGGCGTCGAGGCGTTCACCGTGACCGACCGCGACGCCCTGGCATCCACCCTCACCGAGGCGGTCAAGAGCGTCCGCGAGGGTCGTCCCGTCCTGGTCGACGTGGTCGTCGACCTGCCGGAGGTGTGATCCGATGCCGGTACACGCCCCGGTCGGCTTCGCCGACGTCCTCGCCGCCGAACCGCCCGTCTACGCTGCCGGCGTCTGGGACGGGCTCAGCGCCACCCTGGCCGCCGCAGCCGGTTTCCGCTGCCTCTTCGTCTCCGGTTTCGCCGTGGCCGCCTCGCTCGGCCTGCCCGACGCCGACCTCTACACCCGCGCCGACATGACCCGCGCGGTCGGCGTCGCCGCCCGGGCCGGCGGCCTGCCGGTCATCGCGGACCTGGACACCGGCTGGGGCAACGCGGTCAACGCGTACCACGCCGCCCGGGACTTCGAGCAGGCCGGCGCGGCGGCGCTGATGCTGGAGGACCAGATCTCCCCCAAGCCGGGGCCGCTGAGCGAACAGGCCGGAGTGAGCCTGGTGCCCCGGGCCGAGGCGGCGGCGAAGGTCCGCGCGTGCGTCGACGCCCGGGACCGGGCCGCCGTGGTCGCCCGGACCAACGCCGACACCGTCGACGAGGTGCTGCGGCGCGCCGAGGCGTACGCGGCGGCCGGGGCGGACGTGGTCTTCCCGATGCGCCACGACGAGACGTTCCCGTTCGAGGCGTGGCAGGCCACCCGGGACGCCTGCGGCCGGCCACTGGCCGCCGCGGTCGCCCCCGGCAGTTGGCTGGAACGCGAACTCACCCCCGGCATCGCCCGGGAACTCGGCATCGCCGTGGTCATCTACGGGCTCCAGGGCCTGCTCGCCACCGCCCGCGCGCTCACCGCGGCGTACACCGACCTGCTCGGCCCGGAGCCCGGCGTGGTCGCCGCCCGGGGCGTACCGCTGCGCGAGTTCACCCGGCTCATCGGCTACGACGAGGTCACCCGGCTCCGCGACCGCTACCTGGACGCCGGCGGTGTCCCGCCCCGGCCGGGCGGCCCCGGGGCCGGGCCGGGCGACACGTGAGCGGGTCGAGCGGCACCGTCCTGGCCGCCGCGCACGCGCTGATCGCCCCGCTGACCGAGGCGCAGGTCGAGGCGATCCGCGCCGCCGCCGCACCCGAGCAGGTGGTGGTCGCCCGGGACCCCGCCACCGTGCTGCGGCACGCCCCCGACGCGGCCGTCCTCTTCGGTGACATCCAGCCGGCCGCCCTCGACGCCGCGCCGAACCTGCGCTGGGTGCAGTCGGTCGGCGCCGGCGTGGACCGGATCGCCGCCCACCTCGCCGGCCGGGACGTCCGCCTGGTCTCGGCCAAGGGCGGGATCGTCGGCGCGCACCTGGCCGAGCACGCGTTCGCGCTGCTGCTCGCCCTCACCCGGGGCGTGGCGACGGTGCTGCGCGCGCCCGACTGGACCGACGCGTACCGCATCGCGGTGCGGGCCACCCAGTGGGAGTTCACCGACCGGACCATGCTGGTGGTCGGCCTCGGCGGGGCCGGCCGTGCGGTGGCCCGCCGGGCCCGGGGCTTCGAGTTCGCGCGGATCGTCGCGGTCGAGCCGGAGTCCGTCGAGCCCGGCCCCGACGTGGACCTGCTGGTCACCCCGGACCGACTGGACGAAGTGCTGCCCACCGCCGACGTGGTGGTGCTCACCGTGCCGCTCACCCCGGCCACCCGCCACCTGCTGGACGCCAGCCGGATCGCCACGCTGAAACCCGGCGCGATCCTGGTCAACGTCAGCCGAGGCGAACTGGTCGACGAATCGGCCCTGCGCGCCGCGCTCACCGGCGGACGCCTCGGCGGGGCCGGGCTGGACGTGGTGACCAGGGAGCCCCTCGCCCCCGACGACCCGCTGTGGCGACTGCCCAACGTGGTGGTCACCCCGCACATCGCCGGCGGGTCGCCGCGCCGCGCCGAACGGGTGGTCGAGCAGTTCTGCGAGAACCTGCGCCGCTGGCACGCCGGCGAACCCCTGCTCGGCGAGTTCGACCGCGACCGCGGCTACTGAGATCCGGGACCCCGCCCGACCAGACGTCGCGCCGGCGGTCCCGGGGCGGCACGGCGTGCCGCCCCGGGCGGGTTCAGGCGGACAGGACGGCGGCAGCGGGCCGGACGGTGGCGACGGCGTGCGCGAGGGTGGCCAGTGTGGCCCGCTGCACCTGTTCCGCCGGCAGGTCGAAACCGGCTGCGGTGACCGGCAGCGCGGCGGTCAGGTCGGCGACCACCAGCACGTCGAGGTCGCGGGCGCGGGCGTCCTGGGCGGTGGCCTGGACACAGATGTTGGTGGTGACACCGGCGAGGACCACCCGGCCCGCGCCGAGCGTGCGCAGCACCACCTCGAGGTCGGTGCCGTAGAACGCCGACTGGCGGGGCTTGACCACCCGGATCTCGTCGTCGCGTGCGCCGAGGCCGGGATGCAGGTCGGCGGCCGGGCTCCGGAACATCTCGGCGACCGCGGCGCCGTACCCGGCGGTGGTGGCGGCGCCCATCGACACGCCGGGGCGCAGCTCGCGGGTCACCCACACCAGCGGTACGTCGCGGGCGCGGGCCGCATCGGTGAACCGGGCGATCCGATCCACCAGCCCGGCGGCGTCCGGGACGGCCAGCGGACCCGTGACGTACTTGCGTTGGACGTCGATGACGATCAGGGCGTCACCGGGGCCGAGGGGACGCACGACGCCTCCTTCCGGGTCGTCGGGCGATCCCGGTACCGGCCGAGGTCGGTCTCGGGGTCGAGCACCGCGTCGAGGAGTTGCCGGGTGTACGCCGCCGCCGGCCGCTGGTAGATCGCGTCGACCCGGTCCAGTTCGACGATCTTCCCGCTGGACATCACCGCCACCCGGTCGGAGATGTACGCCACCGCCGCCAGGTCGTGCCCGATGAACAGGTACGTCAGGCCGAGCCGGGCCTGCAGATCGCGCAGCAGGTTGAGGATCTGCGCTTGAATGGAGAGGTCCAGCGCGGCGACCGGCTCGTCCAGCACCATCAGCGCGGGTTCCAGCGCGAGCGCGCGTGCGATGGCGACCCGTTGGGCCTGCCCGCCCGAGAGCTGGTGCGGGAAACGTCCGGCGTAGTCGCCGTCCAGCCCGACCAGGTCGAGCAGTTCGGTGACCCGGCCCCGCCGCTGGGCCTTCGAGCCCCGTTTGTGCACCAGCAGTGGCTCGTCGACGATCTGCCCGATGGTCATCCGGGGGTCCATGGAGGAGTACGGGTCCTGGAAGACCACCTGAAGGTCACGGCGGACGTCACGCATGGCCTTGCCGGAGAGCCGGGCGATGTCGACGCCGCCGATGACCACCCGTCCGGAGGTGGGGGCGAGCAGCCCGGACATGATCATGGCGGTGGTCGACTTGCCGGACCCGGACTCCCCCACCAGGCCGAGAGTGGTGCCCTTCGGAATGGTGAAGGAGACGTCGTCCACCGCCCGCAACACCCGGCCCTTACGGCCGGAGCCGAGTGGATATTCCTTGACCAGGTTCTCGACCGCCACGAACGGTTGTTCCGCATCGCCGGGCCGGGCGTCGACGAGCGGATCGCCGCCCGCACGCCAGTAGCCGAGGTCGCCGTCGGCGCTCAGCCGTTCGGTCCAGTGGCAGGCCGCGACCTGGCCGGCGCCGCTCAGTTGCAGGACCGGCAGTTCCTCGGCGCAGCGGTCGGTGGCGAACCGGCACCTGGGGTGGAAGGAGCAGCCGGCCGGCAGCCGGGCCGCGTTCGGAGGCGCGCCGGGAATGGCGGTCAGCGTGGACCGGAGCCGCCGCAACCGGGGCAGCGACCCGAGCAGCGCGGCGGTGTACGGATGGCCGGGCTGGTGCAGCACCTGCTCCGCGGTGCCGTACTCGACGACCCGGCCGGCGTACATGACGGCGACCCGGTCGGCGACGGCCGCCGCCACGCCGATGTCGTGGGTGATCAGGACGACCCCCATCGACAGGCGGTCCCGCAACTCGATCATGGTCTCCAGCACCGCGCCCCGGACGCTGGTGTCCAGCGCGGTGGTCGGCTCGTCGGCGAGGAAGAGCGGCGGGTCCAGGGCGATCGCCATGGCGATCATGACACGCTGACGCATGCCGCCGGAGAGCTCGTGCGGGTACTGCTTCGCCCGGCGGGCCGGGTCGTCGATTCGGACCACGCTGAGCAGGTCCATGGCCCGCTGCCACGCGTCCTTCGCCGACGCGCCCCGGTGCACCCGTAGGATCTCGGCGATCTGGTCGCCGACGGTGAAGCTGGGGTCCAGCGAACTCATCGGGTCCTGGAAGACCATGCCGTAGTTCTCGGCGCAGAACCGGCGCAGCTGCGCGCCGCGCAGCCCGAGCACGTCACGGCCCTGGAAGCGGACCCGGCCGGCGGTGTGGCCGTTGGCCGGCAGCAGCCCCGCGACGGCATGCAGCGAGACGCTCTTGCCGGAGCCGGACTCGCCGAGCACCACCAGGGTCTCGCCCTGCCGCACCGACCAGTCGGCTCCCCGGACGGCGTGCACCGGCCCGCCGAGGGTGTCGAAGGTGACGTCCAGCCCTTCGACCTCGAGCAGCGGTACGGCGTCAGCGCCGGCCATGCGGATCCCACCTCTCACTCAACCAGTCACCGACGACGTTGACGCTCAACACGACCAGGGTGATGGCCACGCCGGGGACCAGCGGGATCCACCATGCGGTGTCGAGGTAGCCACGGCTGGCGCTCAGCATCCCGCCCCAGGTGGCGGTGGGCGGCGGCACCCCGAGCCCGAGGAAGCTGAGCGAACTCTCGATGACGATGGACCGGGCCACCACGAACGTCCAGACGACGATGAGCGGACCGGCGATGTTGGGCAGTACGTGCCGGGCGAGGATGCCGACGCCCCGGCGGCCGATGGCCACCGCCGCCCGGAAGTAGTCGGTGGAGACCACGTTCAGCGTCTTGGCGTGGGCGAGCCGGGTGAACGGCACCCATTCCCAGAGCACCAGCACGATGATCAGCACCGACAGTTTGGCGCCGAAGACGGCGACCACGGCGAGGGCGACGATGAGGAACGGGAATGCGGTGAGGATGTCGACCGTCCGCATGATCACCGACTCCACGATGCCCCGGTAGTAGCCGGCGACGACGCCGAGGACGGTGCCGAGCAGCCCGGCGAAGGTGGCCGCGACGAACCCGACGGTGAAGCTGACCCGGCCGCCGTAGATGGCGCGGCTGAGCAGGTCCCGGCCGAGTTCGTCGGTGCCGAGCAGGTGCCCGCCCTCGCCGCCGAACAGCGACGGTGCGGCGAGCCGGTTGAGCAGTACCTGCTCGTTGGGGTCGAACGGCGCGACGGCCGGGGCGAAGATCGCGGCCAGGACGCCGACGATCAGGAAGCCGAGCGCTATCCGGGCACCGAAGTGTCTCGGCAGGAGGCGTCGGCGTCGGGGCGCGGGGACGACCTCGGCGTCGGGTTCGGTCCCGCCGGGGCCAGGGACGGTCAGCACTGTGCTCATCGGGTCACCAACTGCGCCTTGAGTCGGGGGTCGACCACCTGGTAGAGCAGGTCGACGATGAAGTTGATCAGCACGACGAGCACGCCGATGACGAACACGCCCGCCTGGAGCACCGGGTAGTCGCGGGCGGTGACGGACTCGACCATCAACCGGCCCAGGCCGGGCCAGGAGAACACCGACTCGATCACTACCGAACCCGCGATGAACTGGCCGAGTTCCAGCCCGACGAGCGAGAGCATGGGCACGGTGACGTTGCGCAGGATGTGCCGGTAACGGATCCGCCGGGTGCTGTAGCCGAGCGAGTTCGCCGTCCGCACGTACCCCTTGCTGAGTTCCTCCAGGGTGTACGCCTGCACCAGCCGCATCTGCCGGGCGCAGATGAAGGCGGCGAGGGTGACGGCCGGCAGGATCAGGCTCATCGCCCCGTCCCCGCCGAAGCTCGGCAGCCAGCCCAGGCTGACCGCGAAGATCATGATGAGCACGAGGCCGAGCACGAAGTTCGGCACGCTCTGCCCGAGGATGGCAAGGCCGTTGACGGCCCGGCCGAGGAGCCCGTCGCGGTGCACCGCACCGAGCACCCCGGCCGGTACGCCGAGTCCGACCGCGATGAGCATCGCGATGATGGTCAGCAGCGCCGATGCCGGGAACCGGTCCAGCACCAACGCCATCGCGTCGCTGCGGTACTGGTACGAGTCGCCGAAGTCGAGCACCAGCAGGTCGCCGAGGAACCTCACGTACTGGACGAGCACCGGTTCGTTCAGCCCGAGGTTGCTGCGGATGGCCGCCAGGGTCTCCGGGTCCGCGTCCGCACCGGCGATGGCCGAAGCCGGGTCGCCGGAGATGCGGACCAGGAAGAACACCAGGCTGGACAGTCCGAGGATGACCAGGACCAGCTGCAGGAGCCGCTGTCGCAGAAGCTTCGCCACGGTCGGACCCCGTTTAGCCCGTCACCTTGGTGATCAGCTCCCAGGCCGGGTTGCCCGCCTGGTCCACCTTGAATCCCCGGATCTTGTCGGAGCTGGCCCAGACGTCCGGCATGGTCATCACCGCCACCGACGGGACGTCCTCCTTGTAGATCTTCGACAACTCGCAGAACGCCTGCTGCCGCTCCGGGGTGCCCTCCTCGGCCGAGCGCAACTTGCCGAACCACTCGTCGTACTTCGGGTTGGAGTAGCCGATGTTGTGCTGGGGGTAGCCGCTGACCAGGCGCTCGAGCTGCACGGAGGCATCCACGAATGGTGAACTGCTCATGCCCCAGGCGAAGAAGTCGGCCCGTTCGGTGCGGTTGTAGTACACGTCGAGGTAGTTGGAGAACTCCATGGGGGCGATCTCCACCGACTCGACCGCGTCCAGCTTGTTGACCATCTCGCCGATCGCCTGGGCCAGCAGGGTGTCGTTGAGGATGAAGCCCTGCGAGGTCTGGAACTTCAGTTTGAGCCCGGAGACTCCGGCCTCGGCCATCAGCTTGTTGGCCGCGGCCAGGTCGTACGGGTACCGGGTGACGTCCTTGCAGTAGCCGGACATGAAGCTCGGCGCCAACTGGCCCTGGCCGACCTGACCCTTGCCGCCCATGACGCCCTGGACCAACGCGTCCAGGTCGAGGGACTGGGCGATCGCGCGCCGGACCCGCACGTCGGTCAGCGGCCCGGAGTCGGTGAACAGGTCCACCACGTAGGTGCGGGGTTCGACCGCGTCGTAGAGCGTGAAGGCTCCGGACTCCAGGGGCTTGATTCCGTCGATCGGGACCTTGGTGATGATGTCGACGTCACCGGCGCGCAGGGCGGCCACCCGGGCCGCGTCCTCCGGGATCGCCTTGAAGGTGATCGAGGCCGGCAGGGCCTTGCCCTGTCCGGAGTTGGGGTTCGGCACCAGCACGAGTTCCTTGCCGGGGACGAACTTCTCCACCATGAACGCGCCGGTGCCGATGGGCTTGACGTTGAACGCCTTCGCGCCCACCCGCGCGTGTTCCTTGGGCGGGACGATCGGCATCGCGCCGAGCAGCCGGGGCAGGATCGCCTCCGGCGCGCTCATGGTGAACCGGATGGTGTTGTCGTCGACCGCTTCGACCTGCTTGATGATGCCGAGCTTGCCGCGGATGCTCGCCTCGTTCTTCGGGTCGAGCATGAACTTGGTGGAGTAGACGACGGCCGCGGCGTCGACCGGCTCGCCGTTGGCGAACTTCAGGTCCTTGCGGAGGACGAACTGCCAGGTCAGATCGTTGACGCGGGTCCACGACTCGGCGACGCCGGGGACCACCTTGGCACCCTCACCGAGGGTGTCGACCCGGGTCAGCAGGGACCAGACCGGGTAGGCGTAGAAGGAACGCGGCGGGGACGTGGCGGAGAATGCGTCAAGGTCGGGGTTGATCGCCCCGACCCCGACCACGATGTTCGCCCCGGCTGCTCCCGGGGAGGAGTCCGCCTCCGCCTTCTTGTCCCCGTTGGACGAACCACAGGCTGTGGCCAGGAGGGCCACCACCCCGACCAGAGCAGAAACCTTCAGGGCTCTGAACCGGCCGAGAACTTCCGTCTTCGGACTCATCCCGGCACCCCTCTCCCGTACGATTCGCACTTCGATCCGCTTGGCGGAACAGCGTTTCTACACACTAGGACCGGCTTCTCCGGAGTGTCAACGGCCTGACGTGCCGTTATGGACCCATGCCAGGGTTTACGGTACGTTCAGCGAAACATCGTTCCGCTGAATGGACCGCCTGTGGCGCCTTCTCCACCGCTCGGTACCGACGCGATCCTGACCGTCACCGCCCTGTCCGCGGTCGGCGCCACCGGCTACGGAACACTCGCCCCGGCGATGGCGGAACTCGCCGCCGCGTACCAGGTCTCGGAAACCGCCGTCGGGCTCCTCCAAGGCGTGATCGCGGTGCCGGGCATCGTGCTGACCGTGGCGCTGGGCGGCCTCTCCGACCGACTCGGCCGCGGCCGGGTGGCGCTCGCCTGCCTGCTGCTGTTCTCCGTCGCCGGCACCGCCTGCGCGCTGGTCGACTCGTTCGGCACGGCCGTCGCGCTCCGGACGGTCCAGGGAATCGGCTTCGCCGGCCTGCTCACCATCCCCCCGACCGTGATCGGCGAAACCCTGACCGGCGCAGCCCGGCAGCGCGGCCTGGCGGTCAACACCTTCGTGCTGACCACCGCCTCCACGGTCGGACCGATGGCCGGCGGCGCGGTGGCAAGCCTGGGCGACCCGCGGGCCGCGTTCTGGCTCTACGCGCTGGGCGCGCTGCTGGTGCCCGGCACCGTCCGGGTGCTGGGACTCGGCCCCGGGCGACGGGCGACGGGCGACCACCGCTCCGCCAAGCTCCTGGCCGACCTGCGGCAGACCGGAGAGCTGCGCACCGTGATCGGCGCGCTGACCCTGACCACCGTCGTCATCGGCCTGATGACCGCGGCCACCGCGGCGATGCTGCCGCTGGCCCTGGACCGGGTCTTCGAGGTGCCCCTGGCGGCTCGAGGTCTGCTCGTCGGACTCGGCAACGTGGGCAGCCTCGCCGCCTCGGCGGCCCTGGCCCTGCTCGCCGGCCGAACCGCCGACCGGCACGTCGCCCGGATCGGGCTCGGGTTGTGCGCGGCCTCCCTGCTGCTCACCGCCGCCGCCGCGGCGGTGTGGGTGGTGGCGGTCGCCGTGGTCCTCCTCGGCGTCGGGGTGGGCTGCGCGTACAACGCCTCCGTGCACGCGGTCTCCCGGCAGCCGGTCGACGGCCGGGGCATGCTCATCGGCGCGTGGTCGGCGTCGTCGCGGCTCGGCCAGTCCACCGGCCCGGCCGTGGGCGCGGTGCTGGTCGGCACGGTCGGCCCGATGGCCGCGTTCTCAGTCGGTGGCGCCGCCGCCGTCGTCGCGCTTGTCGCCCTCACCGTGGTCGGTCGACGCCGGTGACGCGGGCCCGGCGGCGGGGCCGTCAGCCGGTGAGGCCGTAGAGGCGCAGGGCGTTGTCGCGCAGCACCGCCGTGGCCGACTCCGCCCGCAGGCCCAACTCGGCGAACTCCGTCATGGCGCGCTCCGGGTCGATCACCGGGTAGTCGGTGCCGAAGAGCACCTTCTCCCGGCCGAAGGTGTTCATGTAGTGCACCAGTGCGGCCGGCCAGTGCTTCGGGGCGTACGCGTCCACCCCGATGTACACGTTGGGGTGCTTGTACGCGACCGCGATCATCTCCTCGGTCCACGGCCACCCGGTGTGGATGCCGACCAGCTTCAGTTCGGGGAACTCGCAGGCGACCGTGTCGAGGGTGATCGGCCGGCCGACGCTGCGCAGCGGCCGGGCGTCGTCGTATCGCAGGCAGTGGCCCACCTGGAGCTGGATCGGTACGCCCAACTCGGCGCACTTGGCGTAGATCGGGTAGTAGCGCCGGTGGTCCGGGGGCAGCCCGAACCAGTGCGGGTACGAGTGCGCGCCGACGAAGCCGTACTCGGTGACCGCCCGTTCCAGGTGCCGCAACTCGGCCATGCCGGCGGTCGGGTCCAACCCGACCAGGCCACTGAATCGGTCCGGATGCGCGGCGACCAGTTCCGCGACCGTTTCGACCTGCAGGGCGTAGCTGTTGACATCACCGGCCGGGCCGAGCTTCGCGGCGATCAGGAACGACCGGGCGATCCCGGCCCGGTCCATCTTGGCCAGATACTCCTCGATCGTCGTCCCGGGCAGCCGGTCCCCGACCCCGATCTTGCGACCGAGGAAGTCCTTCGACCACGCCGGTCGCCCGGCCACGATCTCGGGTGTGTACGGATTGACGACCACGTCGATGGCACCGGTATACACGGTCACGACCTCTCTGAACAGCTTCGTGTCGACGACGTCAGCCGACGTGACGGCGGTCGACGAGACGACGGGGTTTGGCATCGGCCAGGGGGTCGTAGATGTCGTCCACACCGACCACCCGCACCTCGGGAGTGAGGTGGGTCAGGTCGCGGATCCGCGACCGCACGGCCAGGACCAGCGCGTCGGCGTCCCGGCCCGCGACCGGCGCGACCTCGACCACCACGCCGTCGCCGGAGAGCGCGTCACCGGGGAGCCGGTGGTCGAGGACCACCCGGTACTCGGCGACGCCGGCCAGGTCGACCAGGGCGTCGCCGAGCACGGTCAGGTTGACCAGGGTGCCGTTGACCTTGACCAGGTCCTTGGTGCGGATCGGCTGGGAGACGATCCGCTCGGCGCTCCGCCCGCAGGCACACCGCTCGCGGGTCAGCCGGACGATGTCGCCGACGGCGTACCGGAGGAAGGCGGTGCCCCGGGCCCGCAGGTGGGTGATGAGCAGCAGGCCGGGTTCCCCGTCGGGCACCGGCTCCCCGCTGGCCGCGTCGACGGTCTCGAGGTGGATCAGGTCCGGGGTGGGATTGTGCCAACCCGCCCCCTGCCCGCACTCGATCATCGACCAGCCCTCGGTCGAGCCGTATCTGTTGGCGACCCGGGCTGACTCCGCGCCCACCGCGCGCAGCCGGGCACGCAAGTCCTCGATGCCGGCGGCGCTCGTCGCCTCGCCGGTGACGAAGCACCAGCGGACCGCGGGAAGCCGCAGCCCGCGTTCGGCGGCCCGGATCAGCACCCGGCGGACGAACCCGGCCACCCCCCACAGCACTGTCGCACCGTGTGCCACCACCAGGTCGATCGCCTCGTCGAGCCGGCGGTGCACCGGCCAGTCCGGCGAGGGGCGACCGGTGTGCCCCTGGAAGATGGTCGCCCCGACAGCCGCCGCCGTCCGGTCGGCGCGGATCCGGGCGCCCATCGGAAACGGGGTGAGCGGGAAGAGGTTCGCGATCACCTCGTCGGCACCGAGACCAAGCAGTCGGGCGCAGCGCCGGGCGTGCAGCAGGTAGGCCCAGTCGTCGCTGGTGGTGACGTAGAGCGGGGCGGGCGCTCCGCTGGTGGTGCCGGTGGTGTAGATGACGTACGCGAGGGTGCGGTCGGCGACCGGCAGGTCGGCCGGGGCGGTCAGCCGGAAGGACTCGGGGTCACCGAGAAAGTCCTGCTTGCCGGTGACCGGAAGCCGGTGCAGGTCCGCGATCCCGCGTACCCGGTCCGGGTCGACGCCGGCGCGCGCGAAGAGTCGACGGTAGTGGGGGTGGTGCCGGGCCAGTAGCTGGACCTGCGCCGCGATCAGCGGGGCACGTAGCCGGTCCACCTCGCCGGGCTCCGCGTAGAGCACCGAGTCGCCCGATGGGTCGAGCACGGATGGCACCGACACCGCTGTTCCCTCCCGTGGGGCGGCGCGGCCCCACCACTGGCGGGCATCACTCCGTGGAGCGTTGCCCGATGATCGCCGACTCCCGGTGGCCCATCAGGGCCGAGAGTCGCCGTACGGCGTCCAGCAGCGCGTCCGCCGCCTCGTCGATCTTCGGTTCGAAGCGGCGCAGGGGGCCGCACACGCTGATCGCCGCGGTCGGCTTGCCCCGGTGGTCGAAGACCGGGGCGGCCACCGAGGCCGCGTCGGCCTGGCGCTCCCCCAACGACCGGGCGTACCCGCGCTTGCGGATGCGGTCCAGGTCGGCGCGCAGTTGCTCAGGCGTGGTGATGGTGGCGTCGGTCAGCCGCTCGAACGGGCCGGTCGCCAGGTAGGCGTCCTGCTCCTCGGGGTCGAGGAAGGCCAGCAGCGCCTTCGACGACGAACCGGCGTGCAGCGGGTACGGATGACCGAGCCGCACCGACATGCGGATGTCGGTGGGCGGGGTCTCCTGGTCGATGTAGATCCGGGTCCAGCCGCTGCGGATGGAGAGCGTGGAGGTCTCCTGGGTGGCGGTGACCAGCTCGTGCAGGATCGGCTGAGCCATGCGACGCACGTCGATGCCTTCGAAGTAGGTCAGGCCCAGCTTGAGTGCCGCGTGGCCGAGCGCGTACCGGCGGGTCTGCGGCTCGATCTGGATGTAGTCCTTCTCCAGCAGGGTCGACAGGATCCGGTGCACGACGGCCTTCGACAGTCCGAGCGCCTTGGATATCTCGGTGACCCCGAGGGTGGACTCCCTCCGTTCGGTGAAGAGGGTGAGCACCTCCATCGCCCGTCCCACGGTGAGAATCGTCTTGCTGGTCTCGCTCACTGACAGTCCTTCCGCTGCGGCGTCAGACCACTCCGGTCCGTGACGCGGCGAACGAGATTGTACGCCGAGGGCGACGTAGTTCCTCACAGCGGAATACCGTTCTCAAAGACCAGAGGGCTGAGCAGGTCATCCACCGAGGCCGCGTCGGGCAGCGCCCGAGCGGCCCGGGCGATCGCGGTCACCCGCTCCGGTGGCAACACCCGGCCGGCGTTGTCGCGGAACTTGCCGGCGACCTCGTCGTCGGTGAGCGGGCGGTGCGAGCCGCCCCGGTTGGCGAGCACCGCCTCCTCGAGGAGCCGGCCGTCGGTGGTGCGCACGCGCAGCACGGCCGGGAACTGGTGCGGGAAGATCTCGTCGCAGCGCGGGTCGGCGACCACGGTGATCCGGCTCATCAGGTGCCGCCGGACCGGGTCGCGGGCCAGGTCGTCGGTGAAGTCGTCCAGACCCAGACCGAGACCGCCGCCACCGAGCAGCGCGGCCGCGACGGTGTACGGGCCGGAGAACTGCGCCTGGTAGCCGGTTTCCGGGGACTGCTTGACGTCGAGGGGCTCGCCGATGGTACGGACGGTGGCGGTCGGCACCGCCAACTCGACGCTGGCGACGTCGGCCGGGCGCAGGCCGGCGCCGCGCAGCGCCAGCGCCGCGTCGATGCCGGCGTGCGTGAAGTGGTTCGCCGGGTACGGCTTGAAGAAGATCCCCGGCACCTCCCAGCGCTGGCCGAGCCCGTCGGTGACCGCTCCGGCGTCGAACTCGCCGCCGAGGAACGCCTGGAAGAAGCCGAAGCGCCCCTCCAACAGAGTCGGCGGTCCGGTGATCCCCCGTTGGGCCAGCTGCGCGGCGTACACCCCGGCGTGCGCGGCCCAGCCGCAGTGCATCCGCTTGACGGTGCCGCCGGTGCGGTTGCTCTCGATGATCCCGGACGCCATGCTGGCCGCGATGCCCATGGCGTGCAGCACGCCGTCGGCGGAGAGACCGAGCAGTTTCGCGGCGGCGGCGGCGGAGCCCACCGCCCCGCACATCGAGGTGGCGTGCTGTCCCCGGTCGAAGTACCGGTTCGCGCCGGTCTCGGCGTCGTACCCGGCCATCCCCACCCGTACGCAGATCTCCAACCCGACCGCGATCGCGGCGACCACCTCCGCGCCGGTGGCCCGGGTCCGCTCGGCGACGGCCAGGGCCGCCGGGACCACGCTGGCGCTGGGGTGCAGCACCGACGGCAGGTGGGTGTCGTCGTAGTCGAGCGAGTGGGCGAGCACACCGTGGGCGAACGCCGCCTCGCTGGCCGGCACCCGCTGGCGCAGCCCGACCACCCGGGCGTCCGGCCGGCCGCCCCGCTCGGCGACCAGCTCGAGCACGGCCACGCTGGTGGGCAGGGTGGTGGCGGCGACCGCGATACCCAGCACGTCCAGCACCCGTTGGGCGACGCTGCGCACCACCGGCGGGGGCAGGGCAACGCCTGCCGGCCCGTATTCAGCGGCGAACGCGGCGAGCTGACCGGCGAGGGTGGCCGCCGGCGGCGTGCCGGTCATCCGGACACGACCAGGGCAAGCGGGCGGACCGGGCTGCCGGTCGCGCCGACGATGTTCAGGTGCGCGAGGACGAGGGTGAACTCCCGCACCCCGGACTCGGCCAGTTCCTCCAGGGCCATCGCCTCGATGAGGTTGATCCCGTGCTCGGCGAGCAGCACCCGGTGCGCGGGCAGCAGGGCGTGCCCGGACCCGGCGGCCAGGCGTTCGAAGGCGATGGTGTCCGCACCGGCCACCCGGACGTCCCGGGCGGCGATCCACCGGGCACCGGCCTCGCCGACGCCGGGCACCCCGGTCGCGTGTCCGAGGTAGGCCTCGCGGTCGTCATAGCGGCGCCCCCAGCCGCTGCGGATCAGGACCACGTCGCCCGGTCCGACCGGGGTGCCCTGCCGGGCGACGGTAACGTCCAGGTCGGCGGGCGTGATCTCGTATGCCGCATCGAGGGCGGGCACCCCGAGCGCGGCCGGCACGTCGAGCAGCACCCCTCGTCCCACCAGTGGGGGCAGTTCGTCGATCGCCCCGGTGCTGAAGCCGCCGCCGGTCTGCGCCCGCATCGCGTCGGAGCCGCCGTGCAGCCGGCCGTCGACGGAGACGTGCGCGAGGGCGTCGATGTGCGTGCCGACGTGGGTGCCCAACGAGATCAGGTCGTTGGCGGCGGACATCCCGTCGGCCCGGTAACTGTCGCCGTGGCGGCGGGGCAGGGTGTGCCAGAACGGCGGGTGGTTCGGCGACTGGGGCATGCCGATGCGCAGCGGCCGGCCCAGGTCGAAGACCCGGACCCCCGCCTCGACGGCGGCGAGCAGAACGTCGCCCCGCCGCTCGCTCGGGATGGTCTCCACGGTCATCGCAGCACTCCCCGGTCTCGCAGCTCGGCGAGTCGTTCCGCGCCGATACCCAGTTCGTCGCCGAGCACCTCGTCGGTGTCGGCTCCCACGCCCCGCCCGGTGAAGCGGATCTCTCCGGGGGTGTCGCTCATCCGGAACAGCACGTTCTGCATCCGGATGTGGCCCAGGTCCGGATCGGGCACCTGGGTAATCATGTCCAGCGCCCTGACCTGCGGGTCGGCCAGGAGTTCGTCCGGCGCGTACACCGGCGCGACGGCGGCCCCGGCGGCGGTGAACGAGTCGATCACCTCGACCCGGGTCCGCACGCCGATCCAGTCGGCCACGTACCCGTCGAGCAGGTCGGCGTGCCGTGCCCGGCCGGCGCCGGTGGCGAACCACTCCTCGCCGATCACCTCGGCGTGCCCGACCAGGGTCAGCACCCGTTCGGCGATGGAGGTCGCCGAGGTCGAGATGGCCACCCAGTGTCCGTCGGAGGTTCGGTACGTGTTGCGCGGGGCGTTGTTCAGCGACCGGTTGCCGGTCCGTTGCTGGACCACGCCGAGCTGGTCGACGTAGATGACGCTCGGACCGACCGCCGTCATGATCGGTTCCAGGATGTCGAGGTCGATCTCCTGGCCGGTGCCGTCGCCGGTGGCCCGCGCGTAGAGGGCGGTCAGCACCGCCGCCGCGCCGGCGATCCCGGCGATGGAGTCGGCCAGTCCGAAGGCGGGCAGCATCGGCGGTCCGTCCGGCGCCCCGGTCAGGTGGGCGAAGCCGCTCATCGACTCGGCGAGGGTGCCGAAGCCGGGCCGGGCGGCGTACGGGCCGGTCTGTCCGAAACCGGTGACCCGCAGCAGCACCAGCGCCGGGTTGAGCGCCCGCAGGTCCGCCCAGCCCAGGCCCCAGCGCTCCAGTGTGCCGGGGCGGAAGTTCTCCACCACCACGTCGGCGGTGCGGACCAGTTCCCGGAAGATCTCCTGACCCTCCGGGTCGCCCAGGTAGAGCCCGACGGTCCGCTTGTTCCGGCCGATCATCTTCCACCAGAGGCCGATGCCGTCCTTGCTGAGGCCGTGGCCCCGCATGCCGTCTCCGTGCCGCGGGTGTTCGACCTTGATCACGTCGGCGCCGAAGTCGCCGAGGATCTGGCAGGTCAACGGACCCGCCAGGATCGTCGACACGTCGAGCACCCGGACACCGTCCAGTGCCCGCCGGCTCCGCGACTCCTGACCACCCACCCGGCCCACTCCCGTCGTTCGGTCGTTCCGTTAGCAGGAACGTCGTTCCTCAAACCGTACCGAGTGCCGGACCTGCTGGTCAAGGAGAGGAAATGGCGGTCCGCCGACCCTGGGATTCACTCTCACGCACTGTTACCGTGCCGCTCAACGGAATGGTGTTCCACCAAGCGGGCCGACATGGACCGATCGACGGCTGGCCCGTCGGGGCGGGAGGACGATGAGATCGCAGATCGTGCCGGTACGAGTGGGTCGCGCCCCCGGCATCCGACGCGCCGACCTGCTCTGGGGGCAGCACCCCGGGGACACGGTGGACAGTCCGCACATCATCTGGGTGGTCCGGGACGAGCGGGGCGACGTGACGGTCCTGGACACCGGCTCGCCGGACGCGGAGTGGGTGACCCGGCACCACCGGCCGTTCGAGCGCACGGCCGAGGAGGAACCGGCCGCCGCGCTCGCCGCCGCCGGCGTGGACCCGGCCGCGGTCCGGACGGTCGTGCTCAGCCACCTGCACTACGACCACTGCGGCAACAACCACCTGTTCCCGAACGCCGAGTTCGTGGTGCAGCGCAGCGAGGTCGCGTACGCCGTCGCGCCATACCCGGTGCATCAGGCCGCCTACGAGGCCCCGGCGCTCGGCTTCACCCCCCGCTGGCTGGCCACCATGGACCGGACGCGGCTGATCGAGGGCGACGTCACGCTCCGTCCCGGTCTACGGTTGCTGCACATCCCGGGGCACACCCCCGGCATGACCGCCATGGTGGTGGACACCGCCGCCGGCCGGTACGCCCTCGCCGGGGACCACTGCGCCCAGTTCGAGAACTGGCGGGGCGCCGGGCCCTACCGGGTGGTCCCGTCCCGGACCCACGTCAACCTTGCGGACTACTACCGGTCCTTCGACCGGTTGGCCGAACACGCCGACGTGGTGCTCCCCGGTCATGACATGAGGGTGTTCGACCAGGCCAGCTACCCGGCGGCCGACCGTGGCTAGGCTCCGACTCGGGGTCCGGCTGCCCGAGGGCGGGCCGGACGTGCGCCGTACCGTCGCCCACGCCGTCGCCGCCGAGGCGATGGGGTACGACTCGGTCTGGCTTGGCGAGCACCACGGCTACCCCACCTACTGGCCCTCTCCGCACCTGGTGCTGGCAGCGGTCGCGGCCCGGACCGACCGGGTCCGGCTGGGCACGAACATCTTGATCCTGCCGCTGGTCGACCCGGTGCGGCTGGCCGGGGAATTCGCACTGCTCAGCAACCTCAGCGAGGGCCGGGCCGTGCTCGGCGCGGGGATCGGCTGGGACGAGCCGGAGTTCGCCGCGCTGGGCGCCGACGTCCGCCGGCGGGGTGCCGTCACCGACCGTCACCTGGCCCTGATGGACCGGCTCTGGCAGCAGGAGTCGATCTCGTACCGGGACGACGTCCGGACCCTGGTCGACTTCACCCTCTCCCCCCGTCCCGCTTGGCCGGTCCCGGTCTGGGTCGGCGGTCGGTCGGTGGCCGCGATGCGCAGGGCGGCCCGACACGCAGAGGCCTGGTTCCCGGACGCGGCGCTCACCGTGGACGAGGTCGTCAAGGGCTTCGCGACCGTGGACCAGCACCGGGCCGCTTCGGGCCGGCCACCGGCCGCCCTGCGACCCCTGGTCCGGCACGTGGTGCTGGGCGAGACGGACGCGCAGGCCCGGCGGGACGCCGAGGAGTACCTGCGCGTCTCGCACGAGCTGCACCTGCTGCGGGGCAATCCCATGGTGGCCCAGGCCAGCGTCGGTGACTTCGCCAGCCGGCTGACGGATCGGTACGTGGTCGGTGACCTCGCCACCTGCGTCGACTGGGTACGGCGGCTGAAGACCGAGGTCGGGGTGACCGATCTGGTGGTCAAGTTCGCCGGTCGGATCAGCGGCGACGACGCGCTGGCACAGATGGCCGACTTTGCCACCGCCGTCCGGGCGATGTCTTGACAGCGATCCCGACCACTCCCTAGCTTCATCAACCATAGAAACAATGTTCCACCAAACGGAACATGACAGTCGGGGGCCTATCCGGAACGGTCGTGGAGGTAGTCGGATGATCAGAAAGCGGTTGTTCCTCGCCGGTGTGCTCGCCGTGTCGCTCTCCGCCACCGGGTGTGGCGACGACGGCGCGGACGGCGGCGCGGACGGATTCAGCAAGGTCCGCTACGTCTACTGCGCCGAGACGCTCGCCGCCAGCGGCGCGACGTTCTGGATCGGCGAGAAGCTCGGCTACTTCGCCGAGGAGAAGATCTCCCTCGAGATGCTGCCCGTCTCCGGCGGCACCGGCGCCTGCCTGCAACTGCTCGCCGCCGGTCAGGCCGACATCTCCGCGCCCAGCCCGGACGTGTTGGTGCAGGCCGCCGCCGACGGTCGCAACCTCGACCTGCGGTACTTCTACGAGGTCGCACCGAAGTTCCTCTTCGACGCGACGGTCCTGCCGGACAGCCCGGTCCGGTCCTTCGCCGACCTGAAGGACGCCACCATCGGCCTGGCCTCCCTGGGCGGCAGTTTCGAACTCTTCGCCAAGGCCGGCCTGCGCGCCG
Source organism: Micromonospora wenchangensis (assembly GCF_002210435.1). Lineage (GTDB taxonomy): Bacteria > Actinomycetota > Actinomycetes > Mycobacteriales > Micromonosporaceae > Micromonospora > Micromonospora wenchangensis. The sequence continues at coordinate 71,077 of NZ_MZMV01000011.1, read as the reverse complement.
CCGGTGTCGACCCGGCCTCGGTCGACTTCGTCGCCGTCGGCACCGAGGCGGCGGCGGCCGAGTCGCTGAAGAAGGGCGACATCGACGCGTTGGTCATCAACGACGTGCGATACGCCGCGCTGGAGGCCGCCGGGTACCAGTTCCGCTACCTCGACAAGCCCGGCGTGACCGCGAACCTCTTCGGAGCCGGGCTGCTCGCCCGCAATGCCTGGCTGACCGAGAACCCCGAGGCGGCGGCGGGATACGCCCGCGCGTACACCAAATCCGTGCTGTTCGCCAAGGCGAACCCGGAGGCGGCCATCCGCATCCACTGGGAGCAGTACCCCCAGTTCGCCCCGACCGGCGACCGGGCCAAGGCCATGCAGGCCGCACTGCCGGTGCTCAAACGCCGGATCGACGTGATCGAGGACGACGGCTCGGCGGAGAAGCCGTACGGCCAGTTCACCACGGAGTCGTGGCAGGCATACGTCCAGTTCCTCGGTGTCCAGGACAAGGTCAAGGACGTCTCGGCCTTCTACACCAACGACGTGGCCGCCAAGATCGGCTCGATCGACGCGGCGGCGGTACGGGACAAGGCGACGTCGTGGCCGACCTCGTGACCCGGACACCGGTGGTATCGGCCCGGGGCCTGTCCAAGGTGTACAGCACCCGGACCGGCACCCCTGTCGTCGCCCTCACGGACGTGTCGTTCGACGTCGCCGAGGGCGAGTTCGTCTCCATCCTCGGCCCGTCCGGCTGCGGCAAGTCGACCCTGCTGCGCATCGTCGCCGGCCTGACCGGCGAGACCGAGGGCACGGTGGACGTCAACGCCGCCGGAGCCGGACCGGGGACCGACGTCGGCCTGATGTTCCAGCAGGCGGTCCTGCTGCCGTGGCGGACGGTCGAACAGAACGTCGCCCTGCCCGGGATCGTGGCCGGACGCCGGTTCCGGGACGTACGGCCCCGGGCCCGATCCCTGATCGAGATGGTCGGGCTGGACGGATTCGCCGAGAAGTACCCCGGCGAACTCTCCGGCGGCATGCAGCAACGTGCCGCACTGGCCCGCTCGCTGTTGCAGGATCCCCGGCTGCTGCTGCTCGACGAACCGTTCGGAGCACTGGACGCGATGACCCGCGACCAGATGAACCTCGAGGTGGAGCGGGTCCGGCAGCAGACCGGCAAGACCATCCTGCTGGTCACGCACAGCATCGCCGAGGCGGTGTTCCTCTCCGACCGGATCATCGTGATGACCGGACGCCCCGGCACGATCCGCGAGATCGTCGACGTCACCCTGGCCAGGCCGCGCGAACTCGAGGTCACCGGCTCGGCGGACTTCGGCGCGTACACCAACCAGATCCGTAAGCTCCTCGACCGACCGGAGTGACGCATGGCAGTGTCGGAGAAAGTCCTGTCGGCCCGGAAAACCCTCGGCGGCGGGGAGCCGGCCGAGCGCCGCATCACCGCGCGACTCTGGTTTCCGGCCTCCCTCCTGCTCATCATCGTCGGCTGGGAGGTCGCGGTCCGGGTCACCCAGGTCAACTCGGTGCTGGTCCCCACTCCGGTCAGTGTCGTGCAGGCGCTCTGGCGAGGACTCGCGCAAACCGGTCCGGCCAGCTTCTACCCGCACTTCTGGCGCACGCTCCAAGAGGTGCTGCTCGGGTTCGGCGGCGGCGTGGTCATCGGTCTCCTGCTGGGCGGCCTGGTTGCCATCTCCCCCACCGCGCAGGCGATCATCCGCCCGTACATCGTCATGATCGAAGCCGTACCGAAGATCGCGATCGCTCCGCTGATGGTGGTCTGGCTGGGATTCGGCATCGAGTCGAAGGTCGCGCTGGCAGTCCTCGTCACGTTCTTTCCGATCTTCGTCAACACCGTGTCGGGAATGCGTTCGGTGCCGGCCGAGCGGCTCGAACTCATGCGCTCGCTCCGCGCCGGCCGGGCGCTCACCATCCGTCTGGTGATCGTGCCCAGCGCCCTGCCGTTCATCTTCGCCGGCCTGGAGATCGCCGCGGTCTACGCGGTCATCGCCGCGATCGTCAGCGAGTTCGTCAGCGGCCAGATGGGGCTGGGCGTGCTGATCCTCCAGGCCAACTTCCGGCTCGACATCGCCACCGTCTTCGCGATCCTCATCCTGCTCGGGCTGATGGGCATCGGCATGACGAAGCTGATCGAGCTGGCCCGCAAACGGATCGTCTTCTGGGACCGGAACTGAGGGAGCAGCACGATGGAGATCGAGAAGAAGATCGCGGAACTGGGCCTGGAACTGCCCGTGCTGCCGGAGAAGCCGGGCACTCGCCGGGTCCGCGCGGTCCGCACCGGCAACCTCGTCCACCTCGCCGGCCACGGTCCGTTCCACGAGGGGGGCTACCCCTTCAAGGGGCCCGTCGGGGTGACCATCGGCGTCGCCGAGGCCCGTGCGGCGACCCGCTACAACGCGCTCGCCCTGCTCTCCTCGCTGCGTCAGGAGATCGGTGACCTGGACGACGTGGTCCGGATCGTCAAGATCAACGCATACGTCTACGGCGAGCCCGGCTTCAACAAGCCGTCGGTGGTCGCCGAGGGCTGCTCGGACCTGCTCATCGACCTGTACGGCGAGCGCGGACGGCACGCCCGTTCGGCGGTCACCGTCGCCGCGCTGACGCTGGACATCTGCTGCGAGACGGAGATGATTGTCGAGGTGCGCCCGCTGCAGTCCTGACCACGCGGCGCGCGATGACCGTGCGGCGGCCAGCCGCCCGCGACCTCCTCGCACCCGGAGCGGATGGACGAACTGGCGGCACCTGCTCAGGCATCGGGCCGGATCGCCCGATGCTGAGCAGCATGACACAAGGCGACGCAGGTCATGAGGTGCCGACAGCGACGTGTGGTCGCGCGGACCGCTGCCTCAATCCCGCGAGCAGGAGGCGTTCCTGCGAGATCGCGGACCTCGATGCACGGGCACTGTTCGTGCGCTCAACGTTGGTCAGCGTCGACAACAGCCGCAGCATGTTCAATGCGCCTAATACCCACGGCAGCCGGGCCTGGATCGCCCTGTCCACCCGCGCCGTCGACGCGTTACAGCGGCAACGCCGCCGCCAATGCCGGCAACAGGTGCCCACCCGCCATCACGACAATCTCGACCTCGTGTTCGCCAGACCCGACGGGCAACCCCTACTGCCGCAGTACGTGCTCGACCACCTGCGGCGTCTCACCGCCGACGCCGGGCTTCCGGCGATTCGGGTGCACGACCTGCGACACATCGCCGCCACGACCACGATCAACCGAGGGGTGCCGATCGCCGTGGTGTCCAAGACGCTGCGCCACAGCAACGTGGCCACCACCATCGATATCTACGGCCACCTCACCCGCGACGCCGCCGTCACGCATGCTGTCCCCACGATCAGACCGTGTGGTTGACGGCATGCCCGCCACCACTGCGCACACCGTGTGGTCCCCTTCTGGCCCCCCGGCGCTACAGATCTCGATGGGCAGGTTCGTCCAGTGGTGAACGGGTGTTGGCCGTCTCAACGATGGATGCCTCGTCATCGGGGCTGATCTGGCCGGGACAGCCCCACCGCCCGCCTCGGTCGGTGAGCCGGCTCCCCGACGGGTGGCTCTGAGCAGCTGCTGACCTTCTTGATCGCTGAGCCGCCGCACGCGTACAAGATCTGCCACAGCCTGATCGCCACGACGGACACCACGGGCGGCGTGTCAATCAACACCGTGAACGTTCATGGTCACGGCACAACCCGCACCCGGTGCCGGGGGTTCCCGGTCAGGTCCGCTTGCGGCTCGCGATCTGGTCAGAGAGTTGCCGCACACGGGCGGGGTCCGCGTCCCGGGCGAGGGCGACGTAGTGGTCCATGACGGCCGGCCGGTAGCGCACGGGCAACGTCTGTCCTGGGGCGAGTCGGGCGAGCTCGGTGATCGTGAGGTCTTCGTCGGCGACACCGCGGAACGAGATGCCCTCGGCGGTCTCCACGTCGAACATCAGGACCACGCGAGGGTTGCTGTTCACCTCCCGCCAGCCGACGAGGACACCGAGCGCAAGCGCCCCTGTACGCAGTTCCGCATTGCGCTTGCGTGCATCACTGCTCAGGAGCGGATTCGGGGCGACGCCCGGGAAGCCGGGCCCGACGCCCAGCGACTCCCGGCTCAGGTCAGGCCTGAGCTGCGCCACCATAGCGTCGAGCTTCTTCTTCCGACCAAACACCCTGACCCCTCCCTCGCACCAGTGCCGGGATCTCGGCGTTACGCCTCGCCACCACCGCGATCGTACGTCGCCGGCCATTCCCCTCCGACCCGCGCGTCCTACCGGTCTCAGTCCTGAGCCGTTGATGTGGCCGGACGTCGGGTCGGGCGCCCGGAAATCTACGCGGTCCCGCGTGGGCCGTGTAGGAGCGCGCCGCGTAGGACGGCGGACGGGTCTGCGCTGAGATCGAGTCGGTCCGGCGCGACGTTCGCGCGGACGAGTAGGTCGCCGACGGCGGCGATCATGGCACCGTTGTCGGTGCAGAGTCGTGGTGAGGGTACGCGCAGCCGCACTCCGGCGGTGGCGGCACGTTGTTCGGCGAGATGTCGCACCCGAATGTTGGCGGCGACACCACCGACAAGCAGCAGCGTGTCCGCGTGGTGGTCGCGGCAGGCGGCGATGGCTTTCTGCGTGAGGGTGTCCGCGACGGCCTCCTGGAAGGAGGCGGCGACGTCGGCCACGGGTACGGGCTGGTCCCCGTGCTTTTCGATCCAGCGGGCGACGGCGGTCTTGAGGCCGGAGAAGGAGAATTGGTAGGGCGGGTCGTGGGGGCTGGTCATGGGGCGCGGGAAGGTGATGGCGTCAGGGTTGCCGTTCTGGGCGATGCGGTCGATGGCGGGTCCGCCGGGGTAGGGCAGGCCGAGGAGGCGGGCGACTTTGTCGAAGGCTTCGCCGGCGGCGTCGTCGACGGTGTCACCAAGGTGGATGACGGGGTCGCGGGCGAGGTCGCCGAGCAGGAGGAGTGAGGTGTGTCCGCCGGAGACGATGAGTGCGACGCAGCGATCGGGTAGGGGGCCGTGTTCGAGGGTGTCGACGGCGGCGTGGCCGGCGAGGTGGTGGACGCCGTAGAGGGGGACGCCGAGGGCGAGGGCGTATGCCTTGCCGGCGGCGAGGCCGACCTGCACGGCGGTGGCGAGGCCGGGTCCGGCGGTGGCGGCTACGGCGTCGATGTCGCCGTAGCTGATCCCGGCGCGGTCGAGGGCGTGGCGGACCATGGGGGTGACGGCGTGCAGGTGCGCGCGGGCGGCGATCTCGGGGACGACGCCACCGAAGCGGGCGTGCTCGTCCATGCTGGTGGCGAGGGCGTCGCCGAGCAGGATGCCATCGGCGACGATGCCGACGCCGGTCTCGTCGCAGGAGGTCTCGATGCCGAGGACGACCGGCATCGGTCAGGCGTCCTGCGCCGCGCCGGCGCCGACGCCGGGGTGTTCGGCGCTGGCGGCGAGGATCTGTTTGCGGAGTTTGGTGGGGAGCCGGTCGACGTAGGCGAGGCCGTCGAGGTGGTCGACCTCGTGTTGGAAGCAGCGGGCGAGGGTGCCGGTGCCGTCGAGCCGGATCTCCTGGCCGTCGAGGTCGAACCCGGTGACGGTGGCGGTGGCGCAGCGGGCCAGGTCGGCGTGCTGGCCGGGGACGGACAGGCAGCCCTCGGAGTCGGTCACCAACTCGCGGTGCTCGGGTAGGTGCAGAACCGGGTTGATGACGGTGGCGACGGTGTGGGTACCGGTGGCGTCGGGGCAGTCGACGACGAAGATCCGTGCGTCGACGCCGATCTGGTTGGCGGCCAGACCGACGCCGTGGGCGGCGTACATGCTGGCGAACATGTCGGCGACGAGCTGGACGAGCCTGTCATCGAAGTCGGTCACCTCGGCGCAGCGGCGGTGCAGCACGGGGGTGCCGTAACGGGTGATCGGGCGCGGAGCGCCGGCCGAGGTTTGCACAATTGCCAATCATAGGTAGTTGCCATAACTTTGCAGTAAGGGTCTCCCGCCGCTTGATACTGCGGACTGGGTACGGGCGCGTCGGTCTGGTCGGGCGGCGGTCAGGGGTGGGTGGCGCGGCGTCTGGCGCGGTGGGCTCGGACGTGGTTGCGGGTGGCGCAACGGTCGGAGCAGAACCGGCGGCATCGGTTGCTGCTGTCATCGAGGAACGCGTTGTGGCATCGGGGTTCCGCGCAGACGCCGAGTCGATCGATCCCCCTTTGGCACAGCCATACGGCGAGTCCCCACACGGCAGCAGCGAGGTACTCAACTGGAGGAGTGCCGGGTGCGGCGACGTGGATATGCCAGTCGCCCGCGTAGGTGCCGGAAATCGTCGGCCGAACCCGATACCGGGTCAGCAGGCCGTTGAGACGGTCGACTGCCTCCCGCTCGTGTCCCGCCGTCACGGTCTGGAACACCTCGCGCAGGCGATGTCCGGCCACCCGCAGTGTGTGCAGGTCGGCTTCCGTGGCAATGTCGCGCAGCCACGGCTGGTCCGCCAGCAGCACCCACACGTCCGCAGGGTCTTCGAGCCGCGCGTTGGCCAGTGCCGTCGCACGGAGGGCCAGTGAGTAAGTGCCGGTCAGCCCGCTGCGGTTGCCCACCCCGGTGCCGTGAGCGCGCGACGGACGTTCGAGTGTGACCGAAGCCGGGGCGAAATGTGCACCGGCGGGTGCGGTCCTTAGCGGTCCGTCGTCCGGCACCGCACACACCGCCCGTAGACGACGACACCGTTGGGATGGCCCGACTGGTCTGTGTCGATCCCGACAGCGCGGGCGGCGGCCACGCTCGCCGCGACCGCCTCGGCCGGTAGCTGCCGCATGTCGCCGCAGGTGCCGCAGACGGCGTGGTGATGGATGTCGTCGGCGAGCCCGAAGGTCGTCGTCCTGCCGACCGGCACCGTGTGGGCGATGCCCAGCTCGACCAGTTGCCGCAGCACCCGGTGCACCGTCGACAGTTCCACGACCACGCCACGGGCGAGCAGCGCGTGATGCAGCTCACTCACGCTGAGGTGCCCGCGGCCGCCCACGGCGTGGGCGAGTTGGTCGAGTACTCCGCGGCGGGCTGCGGTGTTGCGCAGGCCAGCGCGGCGTAGTCGCTGCACCGCAGCGTTCACGCGCTCGGTCTCCGACGTGGTCAACCGCCACTCCTCGCCGCACAGTCACCGGATCTATTGCAAGATAGTGGCAAGAGCACCAACTTGGCAGCAACCCGAGGAGTTCTGATGGCGGTCTATACCCTGCCCGATCTGCCCTACGACTACGGCGCGCTGGAGCCGGCCATGTCGGGGCAGATCCTGGAGCTGCATCACGACAAGCACCACGCCGCGTACGTCAAGGGCGCCAACGACGGCCTGGAGCAGCTCGCCGAGGCCCGCGCGAAGGGAGACTTCTCGACCCTGGTCGGCCTGGAGAAGACGTACGCGTTCAACCTGTCCGGGCACGTGCTGCACTCGATCTTCTGGGGCAACCTCTCCCCGGACGGCGGTGACCGTCCCGACGGCGAGCTGGCCGCCGCGATCGAGGAGCACTTCGGTACGTTCGACGCGTTCGCCGGGCAGCTGTCCGCCGCCACCAAGGGCGTGCAGGGCTCCGGATGGGGCGTGCTGGCCTGGGAACCACTCGGGCAGCGGCTGATCGTGGAGCAGGTCTACGACCACCACGGCAACGTCGGCCAGGGCTCCGTTCCGCTGCTGGTCTTCGACGCCTGGGAGCACGCCTACTACCTGCAGTACCGCAACGTCCGGCCGGACTACGTCGACCGGCTGTGGAACCTGGTCAACTGGTCGGACGTGATCGCCCGCTTCGACGCCGCCCGCGCCACCACGCCAAAGATCTGATCGGCGTGACCAGCCCCACCCCGGCAGCGGCCGAACTGGTCCAACGCGCCGCCGGGGTCATCGCGGCCAAGCACCGCGGTGACCTCGACGGCGCCGAGGAGCTGCTCGCCGCGTTCGGTTCCGAGCAGGCCAAGAGCCTCGGCTTCTACCTGCTGGCCGATCTGAGCCTCGGGCTGCTCCGCGCGCAGAGCGGCCAGTCCATGGACGATCTCGTGCGGGAACTGTCCCTGCTCGTCGCCGCCACCGCCACCCCGCCCGACAGCTGACGGCGGTGGTCATCCGGTCGGTGCCGCCAGACGTGACGGCGGCACCGACCGGAACCCGCGCTCGCGCAGTGCCTGCCGTCCTCCCCAGTCGGCTCGCTGGCCGCACCGCACCACGGACAGTCGAGCGGGGCGGTCGACCGTGGGGCGTCCCGAACCGCCTCACCCTCCTGCCAATAGACTGCAGTTGCAAAGATGCGGCAATAAGGGGGCGTTGTGCAGACGGCGGAGATCAAGCGGCGCTTCCTGGCGCACTTCGAGGCCAACGGACACACGGTGGTGCCCTCGGCACCGCTGCCCGCGATCTCGGATCCGAACCTGCTGTTCATCAACGCCGGGATGGTGCAGTTCGTCCCCTACTTCCTCGGCCAGCAGGCCGCGCCCTACCGGACGGCCACGTCGGTGCAGAAGTGCATCCGCACGCCGGACATCGACGAGGTGGGCAAGACCAGCCGGCACGGCACGTTCTTCCAGATGAACGGCAACTTCTCGTTCGGCGACTACTTCAAGGCCGGGGCGATCCCCCTCGCCTGGGAGCTGTCGACCACCCCGGTGGAGCAGGGTGGTTTCGGGTTGGACCCGGAACGAATCTGGGCGACGGTCTACCTGGACGACGACGAGGCGTACGACCTGTGGCTCAAGACCGGCGTGCCGGTCGAGCGCATCGTGCGGCGGGGCAAGGCGGACAACTTCTGGTCGATGGGCATCCCCGGCCCGGCGGGTCCCTGTTCCGAGCTGTACTACGACCGCGGCCCGGCCTACGGCGCCGAGGGCGGCCCGGAGGTCGACGAGGATCGCTACCTGGAGTTCTGGAACCTCGTGTTCATGCAGTACGAGATCACTGACGTGGCGTCGAAGACCGACTTCCGGATCATCGGCGAACTGCCGAACAAGAACATCGACACCGGGATGGGCCTGGAACGGATCGCCTCGATCCTGCAGGGGGTGGACAACCTCTACGAGATCGACGAAGTGCGTCCCATTCTGGCCAGGGCCGCCGACCTGACCGGCAAGCGGTACGGGGTGCACTCCGGGCAGGCGGCCAACCAGTCCCACCCCGACGACGTCCGTCTGCGGGTCATCGCCGACCACGTCCGCACCTCGCTCATGCTCATCGGCGACGGGGTCACCCCGTCCAACGAAGGCCGCGGCTACGTGCTGCGGCGGATCATGCGCCGTGCGATCCGCGCCATGCGCCTGCTCGGCTGGCACGGCAAGGCCCTGCCCGAGCTGCTACCCGTCGCCCGCGACTGCATGGCCCCGTCATACCCGGAACTCGCCGCCGACTTCGACCGCATCTCCTCGGCCGCCTACGCCGAGGAGGACACCTTCCTCGGCACGCTGCGCGCCGGCACCACCATCCTCGACACCGCGATCGCCGAGACCAAGAAAGCCGGACGTTCGTCACTGCCCGGCGACAAGGCGTTCCAACTGCACGACACGTACGGCTTCCCGATCGACCTCACCCTGGAGATCGCCAACGAGCAGGGCCTGACCGTGGACGCCGACGGGTTCCGGGCCCTGATGACCGAGCAGCGCGCCCGCGCGAAGGCCGACGCGAAGGCCCGCAAGACCGGCCACACCGACCTGTCGGCCTACCGGACGGTGCTGGACGCACACGGACCCACGGACTGGTTGGCCTACGAAACGCTCGACACCGAATCCCGGGTCGTCGCGATCTGGTCCGGCGGCGCGACGGTGAACACCGCCGGGGCCGGCGACATCGTCACCATCGCACTCGACCGCACCCCGTTCTACGCCGAGAGCGGCGGACAGGACTCCGACGCCGGCCTGCTCACCGGCCCGAACCTGCGCGCCGAGATCATCGACGTGCAGCGACCGGTCAAGGGCCTGATCGCGCACACCGTCCGGATCCTCGAAGGCAGCCTCACCGTCGGTGACCCGGTACACGCCGCAGTCGACCCCGAGTGGCGCATCGGCGCCCGGCAGGCCCACTCGGGCACGCATGTCGTGCATGCCGCACTGCGCCAGGTCCTCGGGCCGAACGCGCTGCAGTCGGGCTCGTACAACCGGCCCGGCTACCTGCGCCTGGACTTCGCCTGGCGTGGTGGCCTGAGCGACACCACCCGCAGTGAGATCGAGGAGGTCGCCAATCTGGCGATCCGCCGTGACCTGCCCGTCGAGGTCCGCCACCTGCCGCTGGCACAGGCCCGCGCCGAGGGCGCCCTGGCGCTGTTCGGCGAAACCTACGACGACACCGTCCGGGTCGTCGAGATCGGTGGCGAGTGGTCCCGTGAGCTGTGCGGCGGCACCCACGTCGCGCACTCCGCGCAGATCGGCTCCCTCGCGCTCACCGGCGAATCATCGGTCGGTGCCGGCCACCGTCGCATCGAAGCGGTCACCGGAATCGAGGCGTTTCGGTATCTGGCCCGCGAACGCGACCTCGTCACCCAACTCGCCGCCCAGCTCAAGGCCCGCCCCGAGGAACTTCCCGACCGGATCACCACCCTGCTGGCGCGACTCAAGCAGACCGAACGCGAGGCTGACGACCTGCGCGGCCGGCTCATCGACCTGGACGCCGACACGTACGCCGCCAACGCCGTCGACCTCGACGGCGTTGCCTACGCCGGTATCACGACCACCGGCGACGCCCGCCGTCTCGCCGAGAAGGTCCGCGATCGCCTCGGCCGCCGCCCCGGCGTCGTCGGCGTCGTCGGCGGGGCGAGCATCGTCGTCGCCGTCACCCCCGCCGGCGTGCAACGCGGCCTGGCCGCCAACGACCTGATCAAGCGTCTCCTGGCGGGAAAGGGCGGTGGCAGCGCCGCATCCGCCCAGGGCAGAGCAGACGCAGATCCGGCGGAGCTGCTCGACCGGCTGCGGGACCTCGCCCGCGCCGCATGACGCCCGACGCCGCTGCTCTGCTGACCGGGATGCAACGTGCCGTGGGGATCGTCGCGGCCCGCCACCGCGGCGACCTCGCCGGCGTCCAGGCGCTCACCGACGCGTTCACCGACGACGCCGAACGCGCCCACGCCTTCCTCCTGCTCACCGAACTCGCCCTCGCCATCACCAGCGACCACACCGGTAGGGAGTTACCCGTCATCGTCCGGGAGATCTCCCTGCGCATCGCCGCCCTCGCCGCCACTGACTGACCGTCCCCACTTGAAGGTCCCGCCGCCACCGGCCGGGCACCCGCCTGCCGAAAGGAACCCATGAGCGCCGGCACTGTCGTTCGTTCCCCCGATGGCAGCAACGTCGTGCTCGGCGAGGTTGGTCAGCGGGTCCTGCTCGCCAATTCCCGGGTACGGGTCTGGGAGGTGGCCCTCGCCCCCGGCGAGTGCCAGCCCTGGCACCTGCACCACAACCCGTACCTCGTGCTCTGCCTCGACACCTCGGCCTGCCGCATGGACTGGCTCAACGGCAGCCCAGCCCGGTTCATCAACGAACAGGTGGGCGGAGCCCTCTACCGCCCCGTCTCCCCGGTGCACATGCTCACCAACCAGGGCCGCAGCCTGTACCGCAACCGCCTCATCGAACTACTCGACCTCGGCGAGGACACCTCGGGAGAAGCACTCGAAGCCCTCATCGACACGAGCGACGGTTGGCCCGAGAACGCACCCGAGGGCGCAGCGCTGACCGCGGTCCTGAACACCGACGACGTACGCATCCAGCGCCTCAGGACCCGCCCCGAAGACGAACACACTGTGCGCGCGGGACCGGTACCCCTGCTCATCGTCGACCTGGCTGGCGGCACGGATGAACGGCCCGCAGTGCGCTACATCCATCCAGGCGACACTCACCTGATCCGCAACCCGACCCCCGCACCAATCGACACACAGATCGTGGAGCTGCGGTACCTGCTCGCCACGCTAACCCGCCGGTAGCGGTAGTCGCATCACGACCTGCCGTCAACCTGGGCCATCCGCCGCGCCGATCGCCGCACCAGGTTCTTCCTTGATGTGGTCCTCCGCGTACGGAGCTGCCGCTTCCCTGAACCGTGCGGTTCGGTGCTTCATTCACGGCGGCCGTTCCCACTCACTGCTGCGGGGCCATCCCGATCTTCCACCGGGTTGCCCTAAAAGACGCCTAGCCCGAGAACCGGAGAGTCGAACCAGCATCGGCCGCGACCGTACGACGCCGTACGGATCCGAAGGTGTCCGAGGCGCGAGACGCCGCCACATTCAGCACTTGTGAACATTTCGCGTCCTAGGGTGCCGGATGGGCGGGCCGCGTTTCGTCGAGGGCGCTGCTCATGGCTGCTCGGTCCGGGGCATAGACGACCGGGCTGGGCCTCGTCGTAGTTATGACGCAATCGCGTTCGTAGTTGATGTCATCACATCCCGATCTCGTCTTGCCAGGCTGCCCTTACTATCCCGGCATGAAGGTGCCGCCAGAGACGCTTCCCCTCGCTGCCGACTTCCCGGCCACCACACGCGAGCAGTGGCAGCGGTTGACCATGGGGGTGTTGCGTAAGTCCGGCCTTGCCGGCGATGACACTCCGGTCGGCGCGGTCGAGGACCTGCTGGCTTATCACGACGACGAGGTAACGCTGGCACCGTTGTACACCGCCGAGGATCCGACGCCGATGCCGGGGCCGCCGGGACTGTTCCCTTACACCCGCGGCGGTCGGGCGACGGGAGCGGTAGCGGCAGGATGGGACATCCGGCCGCGGCACGCCGACCCGGACCTGAAGGTCACCGCCGAGGCGATCGGCGCCGACCTGGAGCATGGTGCCACCTCCCTGTGGCTGGTGCTCGGCGAACACGGCCTGCCGCCGGCCGGGCTACCGGCCGTGCTGGAGGGCGTCTATCTGGACCTGGCCGGAGTCGTGCTGGACGCCGGGGCCGCTGCGGTCGAGGCTGTGCCGACGTGGTTCGCCCTGCTGGCCGAACGGCGGGTGCCAGTGGCCGGGGTGCGGGGCAGCCTCGGTGTGGATCCGCTCGGATGGTTGGCGCGCACCGGGCAGGTGTGGGAAGGCCCTACGGGTGAGTGGGCCCGTCGCTGCGCCGACGGCTTTCCTGGACTGCGGTCGATGACCGTCGACGCGACGGCCTATCACGACGCGGGAGCATCGGACGCGCAGGAGCTCGGCTGTGCGGTGGCCACCGGCGTGGCGTACCTACGGGACCTCACTGCCGCCGGGCTGAGCGTGGCGGCCGCGTTCGCTCAGCTGGAGTTCCGGTACGCAGCCACCGCCGACCAGTTCGCCACGATCGCGAAACTGCGGGCGGCCCGCCGGTTGTGGGCTCGGGTGGCGCAGGTGTGCGGGGTGCCCCAGGACGGTGCGCAACGCCAGCACGCGGTCACCTCCACGGTGATGATGACCGCCCGCGATCCTTGGGTGAACATGCTGCGCACCACGCTGGCCTGCTTCGCTGCCGGTATCGGCGGCGCGGATGCGGTGACCGTGCAGCCGTTCGACCACTGCCTGGGGCTGCCGGACGACTTTGCCCGCCGGATCGCCCGCAACACCCAGTCGCTGCTGTTGGAAGAGGCGAACGTGGGTCGGGTGATCGACCCTGCTGGTGGCTCGTGGTACGTCGAGCGATACACCGAGGAACTGGCCCGGTCGGCGTGGGCGTGGTTCACCGAGATCGAGCAGGCCGGTGGGATGGCCGTGGCGCTGGACGGCGGCATGGTCGCTGAGCGGCTGGCCGCGACATGGCAGCGGCGGGCCGACAACGTGGCGCACCGTCGGAACCCGCTGACGGGGGTCAGTGAGTTCCCGCATCTGGACGAGCAGCTGCCGGCACGGCCCCCCGCTCCTGCGCCGCCGGGTGGCGGGCTGCCCCGACATCGGTACGCCCACGCGTACGAGGCGCTGCGGAACCGCGCCGAAGCCCATACGGCGGACACGGACCGGCGGCCCACCGTTTTCCTGGCTACTCTCGGGCCGGTGGCGGTGCACAACGCGCGGGCCGGCTTCGCCGCGAACCTCTTCGCCGCCGGTGGGATCGCCACCGTACGGCCGTCGGTCGGGGATGATGACCCGGCCCGGCTGGCTGCCGAGTTCGCCGTCAGCGGCGCCGGCGTCGCCTGCCTGTGCTCCTCCGACCGGGTGTATGGGCAGTCAGCGGAGGTGGTGGCGCGGGCGTTGAGCGCTGCGGGTGCGTCGCGGGTGTGGTTGGCCGGGAAACCGGCCGGCTACGGCGGCGTGGACGACTATCTGTTCGCGGGCTGCAACGCGGTCGCGGTGCTGGAAACGACGCTGGACGACCTGGGGGTGGCGTGATGGGCGCGGGAATTCCCGACTTCCGCGGCGTCGAGCTCGGCGCACCGCCGACTGCCGCCGACACCGACCTGGACCGGTGGCGCGAAGCAGTGCGCGCCGAGACCGGTGGCGCGCCGGAGGCGCTGACCTGGCATACGCCGGAGGGCATCGACGTCGCCCCGCTGCACACCGTGGCCGACCGGGACGGAGTGGACTTCCTGGGCACGTATCCGGGAGTCGCCCCGTACCTGCGCGGTCCGTACCCGACCATGTACACCACGCAGCCGTGGACGATCCGCCAGTATGCGGGGTTCTCCACCGCGCAGGAGTCGAACGCGTTCTACCGACGTAACCTGGCTGCCGGTCAGAAGGGGCTGTCGGTCGCCTTCGACCTGCCGACCCACCGTGGCTACGACTCGGATCACCCCCGTGTCGCCGGTGACGTGGGCATGGCCGGGGTGGCGATCGACTCCATCTACGACATGCGGCAACTGTTCGACAAGATCCCGTTGGACCGGATGAGCGTGTCGATGACCATGAACGGTGCCGTCCTTCCGGTGCTGGCCCTGTACATCGTCGCCGCGGAGGAGCAGGGGGTGGCGCCGGAGCAGCTCTCCGGCACCATCCAGAACGACATCCTCAAGGAGTTCATGGTCCGCAACACCTACATCTACCCACCGCAGCCATCGATGCGGATCATCTCCGACATCTTCGCCTACACCTCGGCGCGGATGCCCCGGTTCAACTCGATTTCCATTTCCGGCTATCACATCCAGGAAGCCGGCGCGACCGCTGACCTGGAACTCGCCTACACCCTCGCCGACGGCGTCGAGTACCTGCGCGCCGGCTGTGATGCTGGGCTGGACATCGACGCGTTCGCGCCCCGGCTGTCCTTCTTCTGGGCAATCGGGATGAACTTCTTCATGGAGGTGGCGAAGCTGCGGGCCGCACGGCTGCTGTGGGCCCGCCTGGTGCGCGACTTCCACCCGAAGAACCCCAAGTCGCTGAGTCTGCGGGCGCACTGCCAGACTTCCGGCTGGTCGCTGACCGCGCAGGACGTGTTCAACAACGTCGTGCGTACCTGCGTCGAGGCGATGGCCGCTACCCAGGGGCATACGCAGTCCCTGCACACCAACGCCCTCGATGAGGCGTTGGCGCTGCCGACCGACTTTTCCGCGCGGATCGCCCGCAACACCCAGCTCGTACTTCAGCAGGAATCGGGTACCACACGGGTGATCGACCCCTGGGGCGGCAGCGCCTACGTGGAACGTCTCACCCACGACCTGGCCGCCCGCGCCTGGCAGAACATCCGCGAGGTGGAGGCGGCCGGTGGAATGGCCCGGGCCATCGACGAGGGCATCCCGAAGCTGCGGATCGAGGAGGCCGCCGCGCGTACCCAGGCACGCATCGACTCTGGTCGGCAGCCGGTGATCGGCGTCAACAAGTACCGCCTGGACGCCGACGAGCCGATCGACGTGCTCAAGGTCGACAACCGGTCGGTGCGTACGCAGCAGATGGACAAGCTACGCCGACTGCGCGCGGAACGCGACGAGCAGACCTGCACCTCGGCGTTGGACGCGTTGACCCGGGCGGCCGGTGCCGCCCTCGACGGTACCCGCGGGCCGGGCCTGGACGGCAACCTGCTCGCTCTGGCGGTCGACGCGGCCCGGGCGAAGGCCACCGTCGGGGAGATCTCCGACGCGCTGGAGAAGGTGTACGGGCGTCACGCCGCGCAGATCCGTACCATTTCCGGGGTGTACCGGCACGAGGCGGGAGCGGTTTCCGCGCTGGAGGGCGTCCGCGCCGCCACTGTGGCGTTCGCCGTCGCCGAGGGCCGCCAGCCCCGCATCCTGGTGGCCAAGATGGGCCAGGACGGCCACGACCGCGGCCAGAAGGTGATCGCTACCGCCTTCGCCGACCTCGGTTTCGATGTCGACGTGGGCCCGCTGTTTCAGACCCCCGGCGAGGTGGCCCGGCAGGCGGTTGAGGCTGACGTGCACATCGTCGGTGTCTCCAGCCTCGCCGCGGGCCATCTGACGCTGGTACCGGCGCTGCGCGAGGAGCTGACCGCCCTGGACCGCGACGACATCATGATCATTGTGGGGGGTGTGATCCCGCCGCAGGACTTCGACGCGCTGCGCGAGGCCGGTGCCGCGGCCATCTTCCCGCCCGGCACCGTGATCGCCGAGGCCGCCCGGGAACTGCTCACCGTGCTGTCCCGGCGGCTCGGTCACCCGGAAGCGTGAGCGGCACGATGCGCACCCCGTCGGTCGAGGCGTACGTCGATGGGGTGCGCGCTGACTCGCGCGCGTGGATCGCCCGGGCCATCACCCTGGTCGAGTCCACCCGACCCGATCATCGCAGCGCGGCGCAGCAGCTGCTCGCGGCACTCACCCCGCACGCCGGCGGCGCCCGTCGCATCGGTATCACCGGGGTACCCGGCGTCGGCAAGTCCACGTTCATCGACGCCCTCGGCTGCCGGCTGACCGGCGCCGGACACCGGGTGGCGGTGCTCGCGGTCGACCCGTCGTCCACCCGCACCGGCGGGAGCATCCTCGGTGACAAGACCCGCATGGCCCGCCTGGCCGTCGACCCGGCCGCATTCGTCCGGCCCTCGCCCACGGCCGGCACGCTCGGTGGTGTCGCCAAGGCCACCCGGGAAGCGATCGTGGTGCTCGAAGCCGCCGGCTACGACGTGGTGCTGGTCGAGACCGTCGGCGTCGGCCAGTCCGAGACCACGGTCGCCGACATGGTCGACTCGTTTCTGCTGCTCACCCTGGCCCGCACTGGCGACCAGTTGCAGGGCATCAAAAAGGGCGTGCTGGAACTCGCCGACGTCATCGCCGTCAACAAGGCCGATGGGCCGCACGTGACCGATGCCCGCCGAGCGGCCCGCGAGCTCGCCGGCGCGCTGCGCCTGATACATCCACCTGACGCAGGGTGGCATACCCCGGTTGTCACGTGCAGCGCCCAGGAGGAGACCGGCCTCGACGAGGTGTGGCAGCAGATTCGTCACCACCAGGACACCATGACGGCCTCCGGTGAACTGGCCGAGCGGCGCCGACGACAGCAGATCGGCTGGGTGTGGGCGATGGTGCGGGCCGAGCTGCTCGACCGGCTCCACACGCATCCCACCGTGCGAACCCTCGCTCCGCAGGTCGAGCGGCAGGTCCTCGCCGGCACCCTCACCCCGGCAGTGGCCGCCGAGCGGCTGCTGGCCGGTTTCGCCGACCCGACCGTCACACCGGACACACCACCAGACCGGTCTCCGCCGGGTAGCGATACTGCCAGTTCCCTGCCGGCGTCCGGCTGAGCGTCGACGCGAGCAGGTCCAGCAGCCGGCGGGCCAGCGGCCCGGGCAGCGACCGCCCGGCCAGGCGCTGGACCAGTTCGGTCTCGTCGGCCACGGTGACGGCCCGCACGGTGGTCACCATCCGCACGTCGGCGGCCAGACCCATTTCGGCCAGCGTCCCGGCGATGAGCAGATGTCGGGGCGCCTGCCGGATCACCGGTGCTCCGAGCAACGCCGCGAGGACCTGTTCGTGCGGTGCGGGCGTGCCGGCCTCGTCGACGCAGAGCAGTAGCCGGTCGGCGTGCAGCACCATGGCGCGCAGTGCCGCCGGCAAGTCGCGGTGCCGGCGTAGCGCGCCGGCACCGACCACCACGTCGTGGTGCGCGACCGCCGCGTGCGGCCAGAGCGCGTGCACGGTGTCGACGGTGACGCCGTGCCGCTGGGCGTCGGACGCCACCTGAGCGAGGCGCTGTGACGATCCATCGACCACTGTGACGTGCGCGCCGGCCTGGGCGGCCACCATCGCGAACTCATCCGCGGCGATGTCGAGCACGGTCTCTCCCGGACAAATGTAGGACGTCAGCGTCCGCGACACGTCCGGGCCGAGTAGAAGGGATTCGTCCCCTTCGCTGCCTGTCGTGGCGTGCCAGGCGGCGGCAAATCCGTAACCGGGGGTGGGCGAGGACGTCATCTGCCTGGGGATCCTTCCCTTGAGGTCCGGCGTGGCCAGCCGCTGGATCGGGGAAGGTGACGGCAGGGCTGGGCGATCCGTCGCCAGCCGCGCCCAGGCCCTCCCGCGAGGCCGTCGGCGGCGTGCGTGGTCACGCACGCGGCGCGGGCAGGTCTTCGGACTCGTGGGCACGACCGGACAGGCCGATCTCCTACTGGCCGTCGCTTCCCGGACACCAGGGGCATCCAGTGCATGTGACGGCGGTCGTTCCCACTCACCGCTGCGGGGCAGTCCCGGTCTCCCACCGGGTTCCCTCTTACGACGCCCGGACCGTCACGGTCCGCGCGAACCAGCACCGACGCCTATTCTAGGGCACCGGCCGGGGAGAGCGATGGTAGCCAGATGCAGTGCACGCTCCGGTGGTGAAAGCGCTGGTGGCTCGGCGACCATCGCGCTGCTGCCCGGCTCGGGTCCGCGAAGCGGGGAGCCCCCGGCCGTGCAGACGGTCGAGCGGCTTGCCGCCCATGGCCGAGAGGCGCGAATCGTGTCCCGCGCCTCGGACGCCGGCCGCGGCGGGCGGCGGTGGGGCGTAGGATCGCGGGCGGTGCTGGTTCGCCTCTCCCGTACGCGGGTGGGGCGTCGTAAGAGGGAACCCGGTGTGAGACCGGGACTGCCCCGCAGCGGTGAGTGGGAACGACCGCCGTCAACGAAGCACTGGACCGCATGGTCTGGGAAGCGACGGCCAGTAGGCGACCCTGTGTCATGCCCACGAGTCCGAAGACCTGCCAGCGCTGCGCGTACCGCCGGTGCGCGCCGTCGGCGGCCTCTCGGGAGGGCCAGGGCGGAATGCCGGTTACGCCGTGGCGTATCCGTCTTCCTCTCGGGTGGTCGCCGGACACCGCGAGGGAAGGACCACCTGTGACCACCTCATTCGGGCAGAGCACCGTGCTCGGCTATCCCCGTATCGGCGCCCACCGCGAGTGGAAGAAGGCCGTCGAGGCGTACTGGGCCGGCACGCTGGACGCCACCGGCCTGGAGGACGTCGCGGCCGGGCTGCGGGCCGAGGTGTGGCGGACGCTGCGCGACGCCCGCCTCGACGCGATCCCGTCCAACACGTTCTCCTACTACGACCACATGCTCGACACCGCCGTCACGGTCGGTGCGGTCCCCCGCCGCTTCGCCCGCCTCGGCCTCGGGCAACTCGACACCTACTTCGCCATGGCCCGTGGCGTCGATGCCGCACCAGCGTTGGAACTCACCAAGTGGTTCGACACCAACTACCACTACCTGGTGCCGGAGATCGACCCCGACACCGTGTTCGCGGCCGACCCGGCGAAGGCGCTGAGCGAGTACGCGCAGGCACGTGACCTGGGCATCACCACCCGACCGGTGCTGGTCGGGCCGGCCACCTTCCTGCTGCTGGCCAAGGGCGAGGATCCGTTCGCCCGGCTCGACGACCTGGTCGACACGTACGCCCGGATCCTCACCGCCCTGGCCGACGCGGGTGTGGCCTGGGTCCAACTGGACGAACCCGCCTACGTCGCGGACCGCACCACGGCCGAGATCGACGGCCTGCGGCACGCCTACCAACGTCTCGGGGAGCTGCCCCACCGTCCCCGGATCTTCGTCGCCACCTACTTCGGTGACCTCGGCGACGCGCTGCCGGCGCTGCTGGACACCCCGGTCGAGGCGATCGGCCTGGACCTGGTCGCCGGTGCGGGCAACCTGCGCCGGCTCGCCGCCGCCGGTCCCCTGCGCGGCAAGACCGTCGTCGCCGGCCTGGTCGACGGACGCAACATCTGGCGCACGGATCTGCGGGCGGCCGTCGCCGCCGGTGCCACGGTCGCCGGACTGGCCGACCACGTGGCGGTGTCCACGTCCTGTTCGCTGCTGCACGTGCCGGTCGACCTGTCCGCCGAGACCTCCCTCGACCCGGAGTTGTCCGCGCGGCTCTCGTTCGCCCGGCAGAAGGTCGACGAGGTGGTCCTGCTCGGGCGTGCGCTGCGCGACGGCACCACCAGCCTGCCGGCCCCGTTGCCACCCGCCCCGCCGGCGTGGCGGCACGACGACGTGCGTGGCCGGTTGGCGGCGCTGCGCCCCAGCGACCGGCACCGTGGCGACTACGCCGAGCGGGCCGCCCGCCAGCAGGAACGGCTGGGGCTGCCGGACCTGCCGACCACCACGATCGGTTCGTTCCCGCAGACCGCCGAGCTGCGCCGGGCCCGTGCCGCGCACCGCGCCGGCACCCTCGACGACGCCGGCTACACGCAGCGGATGCGCGTCGAGGTGGAGCAGGTCATCCGGTTGCAGGAGCGGCTGGGCCTGGATGTGCTGGTGCACGGTGAGCCGGAACGCAACGACATGGTCCAGTACTTCGGCGAACAACTCGACGGTTTCGCCGCCACCACCCACGGTTGGGTGCAGTCCTACGGGTCCCGGTGTGTCCGTCCGCCGATCATCCACGGCGACGTGGCCCGGCGGGCACCGATGACCGTCGCGTGGTCCACCTATGCCCAGTCGCTGACCGACCGTCCGGTCAAGGGCATGCTCACCGGGCCGGTCACCATCCTGGCCTGGTCGTTCGTCCGGACCGACCAGCCGTTGGCCGACACCGCCGACCAGGTGGCGCTCGCGCTGCGCGACGAGTGCCGCGACCTGGAGGCCGCCGGTATCCGGATCATCCAGGTCGACGAGCCTGCCCTGCGGGAGACCCTGCCGCTGCGTCGGGCCGACCAGAAGGTGTACCTGGACTGGGCGGTCGGCGCGTTCCGGCTGGCCACCGGCGGCGTCGCCGACGACACCCAGATCCACACCCACCTGTGCTACAGCGAGTTCGGTGAGGTGATCACCGCCATCGACGCGCTCGACGCGGACGTCACCAGCATCGAGGCGTCGCGTTCGAAGATGGAGATCCTCGACGACCTTGCCGCGATCGGCTATCGCCGGGGGGTCGGCCCCGGGGTGTGGGACATCCACTCGCCCCGCGTCCCACCGCACCATGAGGTGGTCGACGCGCTCCGTCGGGCCGTCGCGGCCGTGCCCGCCCGACGGCTGTGGGTCAACCCGGACTGTGGTCTGAAGACCCGCACCTATGCCGAGGTCGAGGCGTCCCTCCGACACCTCGTCGCGGCTGCCGCCGAGGTCCGCGCGAGCTGACTGGGCCGGCCCGGGCGGACTCCCCTGGGGTCCGCCCGGAGCGGATGAGTCGTTCGCGCGAACCCCATCTCCGGCGGGATCGGGCGGCCCAGGATGATGCCGTCGCGTGCCGCGCGGCGTCCGGGTGGGTGTCGCAGTGGTTCATGGCGTCGGTGTGGGCGAGCCCGGCGGTCGCGGGATCCGCTGGGCATCTAGCAGGTCACGGATCCGGCTGTCGGCGTCGCGGTGGGTCGCACAGCACTGCGGCGTCGAGTCGACGATGCGCCGGATGTCGGCCAGCAGTGTGCTCAGGGTGTTCACCTGGTCGGTCAGGCTGCGGTTTCGCGCTTCGCGTGCGCCGAGTTGCCGTCGCGCGGAGGCGAGACGTTCGTAGTCCGCTGCCGGGAGGACGACGACATCTTCGTCATCGATTCTGATGTGACGTGGTGCGGCGGGCCTACTCACTGGCCGTTCCGTTCGGCGAGCATGCCGGCGGTGCCGGGGGTCACGGCATCGGACGTTGACCGACGGGGTCGTTGTGCTGGTGGCGCTTGCATCGGGGTCTCCTTGTGCCGAGTCGTCGAACTCGGCTGAGAGCGGTGCGGTCGCAGGCAGCACCGGATGTCGTGCTGTCGGCGATGGTCGACCCGCCCTCGAAGGTCGCCGAGCTCTCCGCGTGCGGGTGCACGTGGGCAGCGGGCAGGTCTTCGGACTCGTGGGCGTCGTGCTCAGGCCTACCGGCCGTCGCTTCCCAGGCCGTGTGGGCCCAGTGCTGATGACGGCGGTCGTTCCCACTCACCGCTGCGGGGCAGTCCCGGTCTCGCACCGGGTTCCCTCTTGCGCCGCCACGTGGTGGCGTGGCGGACCGACTGCGGTGTCACGATATCGCGTCGGGTCCCGATGCGGCGGTGCTTCGGGCCGCAGCGTTGCGCACCGGGGGCGACGGTGAGTCAATGTGCCGTTGCTGACCGCGTTCGTGTCAGGTGGCAAGGGTACGGCCGGCTTCGTCCGGAGAGGACGGCGATCATGCCGGTTCTCACCAACCGTGTTCGTACGATGGCGCATTGACATCCACTGTCGTGGAGATCAGACTGTCGCGACAACTCCATCAACGTGTGTGCGTGGGGGAAGTCCGGTCGAAGTCCGGCGCTGGCCCGCAACGGTAGGTCGTCGAGGTGGCAGACACCCCTGACGGCGAGCCCGAATACCCGCCGCACGCGTGATTTTCCGTTCCCCACCCGTCGTGGCCCACGGGTCGGAGGCCGGTCGATCCTGCCTGCCGGTGGCGATCGTCCGGGTTCTGACGACCGCCGGGCCGGAAAGGCGCTTCCGATGGTCGTCCGCCTGAGCCGGCACCGCCTGCTCGCCCTGTTCTGCGGCGTACTCGCCGCTCTCACCCTCGCCACACCTGCGACCGCCGCACCCGCGCACCCCGGCGTCGACCGGGCCGGGGCCGCCGCCGGCTGGCTCGCGCGGCAACTCGTCGACGGTGAACGATTCGAGGTGGTCTTCGACGGCGTCGCCTACCCCGACCAGGGGTTGACCCTCGACGCGGTGTTCGCCTTCGCCGCCGCCGGTGTCGCCGACGACTTCGGCGCGCAGGCACTGGACTGGGTCACCCGACCGGACATCCGCGACGGTTACGTCGG
Organism: Micromonospora wenchangensis; assembly: GCF_002210435.1. Taxonomy (GTDB): domain Bacteria; phylum Actinomycetota; class Actinomycetes; order Mycobacteriales; family Micromonosporaceae; genus Micromonospora; species Micromonospora wenchangensis. The sequence goes on along the minus strand of NZ_MZMV01000011.1, from coordinate 48,089 downwards.
TGACGGCGGCACCGAGGCGTACGCCGGCGCGACCGCGAAGCTCGCCCTCGCCGTGCAGGTTCGCGGGGGCGACCCGACCGACGTCGGCGGTGTCGATCTGATCGCCCGGTTGCGGGGCCTGGAATCGCCCAGCGGCCGGTTTACCGACCGGTCCGCGTACGGCAACTACAGCAATGCGTTCAGCCAGTCCTTTGCGATCCTCGCCCTGGACCGCACGGCGCACGGTGTGCCCGCGACCGCCGCCATCTGGCTGGCCGGGACCCGCTGCCCGGACGGCGGATACCCGCTGCTGCCCGCTCAGCCGGTGTGTACCTCCGATGTGGACGCCACCGCACTGGCGGTGCAGGCGCTCCAGGCGGCGGGCCGCCCAGCCGACGCTGCCGCCGGGCTGCGCTGGCTGGTGTCGGTGCAGGGCGCCAACGGCAGCTTCGCCGACTCGTCGGGTGTCCCGAACGCCAACAGCACCGGGCTCGCCGCGCAGGCGCTGCGCGCCGGCCACCGGCCGTTGGCCTGGTTGCGGGCACGGGCGTACCTGGTCGGCCTGCAGGTGGGTTGCGGCGCAGCGCCGGCCGACCGGGGCGCGGTCGACTTCGACGGCGGCACCTTCGACCCGGCCACCGCCACCCGCGCCACCGGCCAGGCCGTCCTGGGCCTGACCGGCGACGGCTACGCCACGCTCTCCGCTGCGGCCGCCGGTTCCGGCGCACCGGTCCTCACCTGTCCATGACCTGTCGCGCCGACCTGAACCCGGGAGGACACGTGTTCCGTCTCCAATCCATCGTCCGCGTGCGGCTGGCCAGGCTGGTGGCCGCTGCCGTCGCCGCCGTCGCCCTGACCGCCGTGGAGCCCGCGCCGCAGGCGGCGCACGCCGCCGCCTGCACCGGCACCACAGGGGTCACCGTCGTGGTCGACTTCGCCGCGCTCGGCGGGGGCGTGCAGGTCGCGTGTGCCCTGGGCGACCCGGCCACCGGGGTGGCCGCCCTGCAGGGGGCCGGTTTCACGGTGACCGGCACCTCGCGCTGGGGTCTGGCGTTCGTCTGCCGGATCAACGGCAAGCCCACCTCGGCGACCGAGCCGTGTGTCAACACGCCGCCGGCGACCGCCTACTGGTCGTACTGGCATGCCCCGGCGGGTGGGTCGTGGTCCTACAGTTCGTCGGGCGCGAGCAGCTACAACCCGGCTCCGGGCAGTGTCGAGGGCTGGTCGTTCGGGGCGGGCGCAGCGCCGAGCATCGCTGTTCCCTGATCCTGACGGCATCCCTGGTGTGACCGGCGCGTCGGCTGTCGGCGGCCGCCCTGGCGTCCTGCGACGCCAGGGCGATACCGTGTCGGCATCCGGTGCGCCGGGTACACAACTGCATACGTCCCGTGTGGGGGGAAGCCGGTAGAAGCCGGCGCTGACCCGCAACCGTGAGCGAGGGGTCCTCTCGCGAGCCGGAATGCCCCGCCCGGGACGAGCGGCTTCCACTGTCGAGGTCTACAGGGTGAGGTCCGGGCTGCCGTCGACGGTCCGTTCACCCCGCACCGCAGCATGCGGAGCGGGGTGACGTGCCCGGGGGTGTGTTCCGGAGGTCTCACCGACCGCTCTGCGAAAGGCAATCCCATGCTTTTGTCCCGGCGTCTCGCCACCGGCCTCGGCGCGATCGTGGCGACGACCGTCGTCACGGCCGCGGTGCCCCTGGCCGGGGTGGCCGCACCCGCCCCGGCTGATGCCGCCGCCGCGCGTGACGCCACCTCGTGGTTGGCCGGTGAGTTCACCGACGGCACGCTGCCTGGGCCGTTCGGTGGTCAGGACTGGGGTCTGACCATCGACGGCATCATCGCGATGTCCGCCACCGGCGGGTCCGCGCCGACGCGTCAGGCGGCGACCGGGCAGGTCGCGGCGCACGTCCGGTCCTACAACAGCTACGACGACTGGGGCATCGAGGGTTTCACCGACGGCGGGGCGACCGCGAAGCTGCTCTACGTCGCGTCCGCCGCCGGCGCCGACCCCACCGACTTCGGCGGGTACGACCTGCGGGCGGTGACGCTGTCCCTGCTGGCCGGGGCGGACGCCGGTCACCAGCGGGGACGGATCACCAGTCGCACCACAGCGGACAGTGGACCGGACGCCAGCAACACCTTCGACCAGTCCTTCGCGGTGCTGGGTCTGGCCCGCAGCGGTGACCTGCCGCAGGACACCGTCGACTTCCTCGTCCGGCAGCAGTGCGCCGCCGGCGGCTTCCGGCTCTACCCGGACACCGCGGACGGCCCGTCGCCGTCCTGTGACGAGCAGCCGGGCGCGACCCTCGACGTCGATTCCACGGCGATGGCCGTGCAGGCGTTGCTGGCTGCCGCTGACTCCGGTGCCGCCGGCGCTTCCGACGCCGCCCGCCGGGGCGCGGACTGGTTGGTGGGTCAGCAGCATGCCGACGGTTCGTTCGGCGGTTCCGGCCCGACCACCGGCGCGAACTCCAACAGCACCGGGCTGGCCGGGCAGGCGCTTGCCGCTGCCGGCCGGGACAGCCAGGCTGCACGGGCCGCCCACGCTGTGACGCAGTTGCAGCTCACGGCGGCGAACGGTGGTGCTGCCGCCGGGGACGCGGGCGCGATCGCCTACCACGCCGAATCGTTCACCGGCGCTGTCTCGACGGGGATCGCGGACACCGACCGGGACCAGTGGCGCAGGGCCACCGCGCAGGCCCTGCTCGGGCTCGCCCAGGTGCCGCTGGGCCGCATCGGTCTCGACCTGCCGCCGACGTCGCCGACGCCCACGCCGACCGGTACCGCGACTCCCACACCGACCGTGTCCCCCACGCCGACGGTCGCACCGACACCGACGGTGACCGGCACGGCCGGGCCGAGCCCGAGCGCCACCGGCAGCCCGGCGACGCCCTCCCCCACCGTGTCACCGACCGGCACCGCCGCGCCGAGCACCACCCCGGCGGCTCCCGCGCTGCCCGGCCTCCCCACCACCGGTGCGGCGATCATCGGGTACGTGCTGGTCGCGTTGTTGCTGATCGGCGGCGGTGTGGTGCTGTTGGTGCTCGGACGTCGACGGCGGGCGCAATGAGCCGCCGGGCCGCTCATGCCGCGACGGTCGTCGTGCTCACTGCGGTGAGCAGCGTCTCCTGGCCGGGCAGCCCGGCGGCGGCTGCCGGGTCGGCCGGCTACTGCCCGGATGCCTCCGGGGTCACCGTCGTGGTCGACTTTAACGAGTTGGGCGGGGGCACGGTGGTGCGCTGCGCCTCCGGAACCCAGGCCACCGGTCTCGCGGCGCTCAAGAACGCCGGCTTCGAGATCACCGGCACGCTGCGCTGGGGTGAGGGTTTCATCTGCCGGATCGACGGCAAGCCGTCGGCTGCCTCGGAGAAGTGCGTGGACACCCCGCCGGCCAGCGCCTACTGGTCGTACTGGCATGCCGCGAACGGGGGTGGTTGGGCGTACAGCGACAAGGGTGTCCTCAACCGCAGGCCGCCGGCCGGCAGCTTCGAGGGTTGGTCCTTCTCGCTCAACCGCAACGCCAGCGACGCCCCCAGGCCGAAAGTCACGCCGAAACGGCCGGCTCCCGCACCTCCTGCTCCACCTACATCGCCGCCACCTGCGGTCGGTGGCGGGCCGGCAGCGCCACCGCCGGCCGCAGGTGGTGGCCCGGTCGTGCCACCGGCCGGCGGGCCCGGTCGGACCACGACCGTCCCTCCTGCCGACACCCCGGGCGTCACCCCGGTAGGCACGGCGTCAGTCAGTGTGGCGGCGGCATCCCCGACGGCGGTGCCGACGACGACGCCCGGTGGCGTCACCGGCTCGTCGGGCGGTACGGCAAGCGAGCCGGCGGTGACCGAGGTCGCCGCCTCCGGCAGCGGCCACGGCGGGCTGCCGCTGGGCACGATCGCCGGGGCGCTGCTGCTGGCCGCGCTCGCCGTCGGCGGCGTGGTCACCGCCCGCCGACGCCGCGCCGCCGACCCCGATGACTGAGCGTCGGGACGGGGTTGACGCGGCTGCGGCCGCCCCGGGGCGCGGACCGCGCCGCTGGTCGGCCGCCCGGCTGCCGCGGGGGTTGCATCCGGGCGCGTGGTGGTTGTGGGCACTCGGTCTGGCCACAGCAGCCAGCCACACCACCAATCCGTTGCTGTTGGCGTTGCTCGTCGCCGTCGCCGCGCTGACGGTGCTGCGGCGGCGCACCGATGCTCCATGGGCGCTGGCGTTCCGGATGTACCTCGTCCTCGGCGCGGTGATCATCACGATGCGGGTGGTGTTCCGGATCGTCTTCGGCGGCGGGCAGGGCGAGCACCTGCTGGTGTCGCTGCCGGAGATCCCGCTGCCCGAGTGGGCGGCAGGCATCCGGTTGTTCGGGCCGGTCGCCGTCGAGCAGGTCCTCGGCGGCTTCTACGACGGGCTGCGGCTGGCCACGATGCTGGTCTGCCTCGGCGCCGCCAACGCGTTGGCCAACCCGAAACGGCTCCTCAAGGCGGTGCCCGGGGCACTGTATGCGGTGGGCACCGCCGTGGTGGTGGCGCTGTCGGTCGCGCCGCAACTGGTGGAGAGCGTGCTGCGGGTACGTCGGGCGCGTCGGCTGCGCGGCGCGACCGGTCGGGGCATGCGGGCGCTGCGGGGGATCGCCCTGCCGGTGCTGGCCGATGCCCTGGACCGGTCGTTGGCGCTGGCGGCGGCGATGGACTCGCGCGGCTACGGCCGCACCGCGGCGGTGCCGGCCGGTCAGCGCGCCGCGACGGGGGCCCTGGTGCTCGGTGGGCTGGTCGGTGTCTGCGCCGGCACGTACGGACTGCTCGACTCCACCGGATCCGGATACCTGGGTCTGCCGATGCTCCTCACCGGCCTGGTCGTCGCCGTGGCCGGGATGCTGTTGGCCGGTCGCCGGGTGCGTCGTAGCCGCTACCGGCCGGACCGGTGGCGTTCCGCCGAGCTGCTGGTGGCCGGATGTGGCATTGCCGCCGCCGCGTTGACGATGCTCGCCGGCTCGGTCACCCCGGAGTTGCTCTATCCGCCGGTCAGTCCGCTGACCTGGCCCGAGGTGACGCCGCTGATGCTGCTCGCCGTCACCGCGGCGGCGGGGCCGGCGTGGCTGGCCCCGCCACCACCCGGGTCACCGTCGACCCGACCACCGACGGTGGGCACACCGGTCGGCGCTGTCGCGGCACCTACCCGTACCGGTGACCCGGCCACGTCCGTACCCGGAGGTCACCCATGATCACCTTCGACCGGGTGACCGTCCGCTACAGCGACGACGGTCCACCGCCGCTGCGTGAGGTGAGCCTGCGGGTCGAGGAGGGCGAACTGTGCCTGGTCGCCGGTCGCACCGGGGCCGGCAAGTCGACGCTGCTGCGGGCGATCAACGGGCTGGTGCCGCACTTCACCGGCGGCACCCTGTACGGCAGCGTCACCGTCGACGGTCGGGACACCCGCCGGCACCCGCCCCGCGATCTCGCCGACGTCGTCGGCGTGGTCGGTCAGGACCCGCTGTCCGGCTTCGTCACCGACACCGTCGAGGAAGAGTTGGCGTACGGCATGGAGCAGTTGGCCCTGCCTGCGGCGGTGATGCGTAAGCGGGTGGAGGAGACCCTTGATCTGCTCGGCATCGCCGAGCTGCGGCACCGGCCGCTGCGGACACTGTCGGGTGGGCAGCAGCAGCGGGTCGCGATCGGCGCGGTCCTCACCACCCACCCGCGGGTGCTGGTGCTCGACGAACCCACCTCCGCCCTGGACCCCACGGCCGCCGAGGACGTCCTCGCCGCCGTCACCCGGCTGGTGCACGACCTGGGTGTGACCGTGGTGCTTGCCGAACACCGCCTGGAACGGGTCGTGCAGTACGCCGACCGGCTGCTCTACCTGCCCGGCGACGGCCGGGTGGTCGACGGCGAGCCGGCGACGGTGCTGGCCGGCGTCGACCTCGCGCCGCCGCTGGTCGAGCTGGGCCGGCTGGCCGGGTGGACGCCGCTGCCGCTGTCGGTCCGCGACGCCCGCCGACGGGCCGGTGCCCTGCGCCAGCGGCTCGCCGACACGACTCCTCCCGACCCGCCGCCGGCTCCGGGCACGACCCCGGTGCTGGCCGCCCGCAAGATCGTCGTGCGGTATCCGGGCACCGTGGCCGTGGCCGGCGTCGACCTCGACCTGCATCGTGGCAGGGTCGTCGCGTTGATGGGCCGCAACGGGTCCGGCAAGTCGAGCCTGCTCTGGGCGGTGCAGGGCAGCGGTCCCCGCCACCGGGGCACCGTCACCGTCGATGCCGGCGATGGGCGGGACCCCGTCGACCCGAAGCAGCTGCCAGCCGGTCAGGCCCGCCGGCACGTCGGACTCGTCCCGCAGACCCCGGGAGACCTGCTCTATTTGGAGACGGTGGACGCCGAGTGCCGTCAGGCCGACCGGGAGACCGCCGCGGCGGCCGGCACCTGCCGCAGCCTGCTCGACCGGCTCGCCCCCGGTCTGCCCGGCGACCGGCACCCCCGTGACCTGTCCGAGGGGCAACGGTTGGCGCTCGTGCTCGCCGTGCAGCTCACCGCCGCCCCACCGGTGGTCCTGCTCGACGAACCGACCCGAGGGCTGGACTATCTCGCCAAGCGGCAGTTCGTCGCCCTGGTCCGCGGGCTGGCCGCCGCCGGCCGGGCGGTGATGGTCGCGACGCACGACGTCGAGCTCGTCGCGACCCTCGCCGACCGGGTGGTCGTGATGGCCGACGGGGACATCGTGGCCGACGGCACCACCGCCGAGGTCATGCTCGCCTCACCGGCGTTCGCCCCGCAGGTGGCCAAGGTCCTCGCCCCGGCGCCCTGGCTGACGGTCGAGCAGGTCACCGCCGCGCTGGGCCCGACCCGGGAGCCGGCATGAGCGTGCTGCGGGTCGCGCCGCGCACCGCCGTGGTGCTGGCCCTCGCCTCCGCCGCCGCGTTGGCCACCTTCACCTGGCCGTTCTTCATTCCGGCGCATCCCGAGAGCACAGCTCGCACCGGTGAGGCCCCGCTGGTCTTCCTCGTCATGCTGCCGGTGCTGGTGGCGCTCGTCCTGGCCGAACTCAGCTCCGGTGGCATCGACAGCAAGGCCCTGGCGATGCTCGGTGTGCTCGCCGCCGTCAACGCCGCGCTACGTCCCCTGGGCGCCGGCACCGCGGGCATCGAAACCGTGTTCTTCCTGCTCGTCCTCGCTGGTCGGGTCTTCGGGCCGGGTTTCGGGTTCCTCCTCGGCTCGACGTCGCTGTTCGCCTCCGCGCTGCTCACCGCCGGGGTGGGCCCGTGGTTGCCGTTCCAGATGTTGTGTGCCTCCTGGGTGGGTCTCGGTGCCGGTCTGCTCCCAACGCGGTTGCGCGGCCGGGCCGAGGTGGCTGTCCTGGCCGGCTACGGTGCGTTCGCCGCCTACGGCTACGGCCTGCTGATGAACCTGTGGTTCTGGCCGTTCAGCCTTGGCGCGGACACTCAACTCTCCTACGTCGCCGGTGCGCCGGTGCTGGACAATCTGCACCGCTTCGCGGTGTTCACGGCTGTCACCTCGACATTCGGTTGGGACACCGGGCGGGCGATCACCACCGCGGTGGCGGTCCTGCTGGCCGGCCCGGCGGTGCTGGCCGCCCTGCGGCGCGCCGCCCGGCGGGCCGCGTTCGACGCCCCGGTCACCTTCGCCGCGCCCGCGCCGCAGCCGGCACCGTCAACGGCCACGCCGCCACCCGAAACGCCGGTGGCGGCACCGCAGGACGTGCCGGGTCCCGCCGTAGGCGTGGCCCCGCCTGCCCGCCGATGGCTGCATGAGGCACCCGTCACCGCCGGGGAGGACGGTCAGGGAGGTGGGTCACATCAGGCCCCGCAGCGGCCGGCGGACTGACCGGTCGCGGATAGGCTGCTTCGTGGCGCTGGTTCGCCCGGACGTTCGTCACGCCTGGGCGTCGTAAGAGGGAACCCGGTGGGAATCCGGGACTGCCCCGCAGCGGTGAGTGGGAACGACCGCCGTCACCAGCACTGGGCCGCACGGCCTGGGAAGCGACGGCTAGTAGGAGATCCGGCATCCGGATCACGCCCACGAGTCCGAAGACCTGCCCGCGCTGCGCATCCACGAGGTGGGTGCGCTGCCGTCGACCTCGCGGGCGGGTCGGGCGGGTGATGCGCTGCGGCGTGTCCTCGACGTGCGTGCCGGCTGGTCGGTCGGTGTGCTTCCCGAGGACGGATGAACCATGCACGAGAGCACCACACTCACCGGCCGGCCCCCGTCGGCGTCACGACTGACCCTGTCGCAGATCATGGACCAGCACCACACCAACCTGATGGGCACCGTCCACGGCGGTCGGATCCTCAACCTCATCGACTCCGTCGCCGGCGTGGTCGCCGCCCGACACTCCGATGGCCCGGCGGTCACCGCCGCCATCGACGAGACCGCCTTCCTGCGGGCCGTACGCGTCGGCGACGTCGTGCACGTCGACGCCCGGATCACCTGGGCCGGCCGCAGCTCGATGGAGGTCGCCGTCAAGGTCAGCGCGGACCGTTGGGACCGGGCGGTCCCGCCGGTCGACGTGGCCACCGCCCACCTGGTGATGGTCGCCGTCGACGACGACGGTCAACCGCGCGCCGTACCGCCGCTGCTGCCGGAGACCGACGGTGACCGGCGTCGGTACCGCGAGGCGCAAATCCGGCGGGAGCACCGGCTCGCTCTTCGGCGAGCGTTGCTCGACGGCGCCGAGGAGAGCTGAGCGGTGCTCGGACTGTCCGCGGCCACCCTGGCCGGCTACCTTGCCGCCATCGCCGTCCTCATGATCACTCCCGGGCCGGACATGATGTTCGTCCTGGCCAACGCCACCCGCTACGGCACCCGGGCCGGCGTGATCGCCGCGCTCGGGGTCGCGGCCGGAGAGGCGGTACACGTGGCGGCGGTGGTCGGTGGCCTCGCCGCCGTGGTCACCGCGTCGCCGGTGTTGTTCGCCACGATCCGCTGGGCCGGGGCGGCCTATCTAATCTTCCTCGGGATTCGGGCCCTCCGCGACGGCAGGGCGACGGCCGCCACCGCGGCGGAGCGGAACAGCCGCGGTGGCGGGGCATTCCTCCGCGGGTTGGTGACCAATCTCCTCAACCCCAAGATGATCCTGTTCAGCGTGGCTTTCCTGCCGCAGTTCGTCAGCCCGGCGACCGGTGACGTCACGGCGCAGTTGGTGCTCCTCGGTGCGATCTTCGTCGCGGTGCAGCTCACCGTCGATGTCACTCTCGGCGCCGGGGCGGGCAGGTTCGCCGGCAGGGTGACCGACGGTCGGTGGTCGCGGCGGATCAGCCGGATCTGCGCGGTGGCCTTCATCGCCCTGGGTGTCCGCCTGGCCACCAGCGGATGACGGCGCTGTCCCACGGCTGGCCCCGGATCGGCGGCCCGCCGTGGTCCGGACGGCGCTGCGCGGGGTCCCCATGCCCGTCGGGCGACACGGGGACCCCGCTGTCAGGCCGCAGCCGGCCGTGGTTGACCGGCGGTGTGCGCCACGAGTAAGGACAGCTCCCGTACCAGTTCGTCCATGGACTGCCCGGTGTCGGCCCGGACCAGGCCGAGCGCGAGGTCGGCGAGCAGGTAGAAACCGAGGTTTATGGCCTGCTCGCCGGAGAAGGCGGCGAGGAGTTCCTCCGCGCCGGCGTGGTCGCCGCGGTGGGTGGCGGCGATGACCCCGGCAGCGCGTTGGACCATCCCCGTCGCGGCGGGGTGGGTGCGCTCACCAGGCTCAGAGCGTCAGACCCGGGGCTCGGGCGGCGTCGAAGCGGGAGGCACTGCGCGCCCTCGCCGCTGCCGACGTCACTGTCCTCACCGTGCGCGAACCCAGCCTGAAGATCTTCCTCGACTACTACGGGCACACCGATCAGTGAGCGACATCCACTCAGGTTGTTGGTGTTCGCGCAGGAGGCTGGCGATCGCGCGGATGGTGGTGTCGAGCGGTCGTGGTAGCGGCCACCAGCACAGACCGAATCCTGTTCGTCGGCCGGGGATGCCTGGGCACTGCTCCCGGGGCCTGCTCGGATGAAGGCGACGTGCGAGTTCGGCGGCGGATCAGCTTGTGTTCGACCACCGGACGGCGCGACAGGCCAGCCTCATCCGTACCATCCTGGTGTCCCACGTCGAGGTCGTTCACGAGCTGCTCCGTCCCTGGCCGGCGTCGACCCTGCCGCAGTAGGGCCGTCAGCCGCGGCACCCCGACCCGAGTGGCTGTTCAACCTCGTCGCCGACGGTGAGAAGGTTGACCTCGACCGACTCGACGACGGCGACTACATCGCGCTGATCCGTGCCGCCGCCGGTCTGCCCGATCTCGACGTCGGCCTGGTCGGCCGGCAGCTGTGGCGTGCCTCGGCCCAGGTAGCCGGCCGGTTCAGGCATGGCCCGGTGTTCCTGGTCGGTGACTGCGCCCACGTCACCACCCCCTACGGGGGCTTCGGAATGAACTGCGGTGTTGCTAACGTCGACAACCTGGCCTGGAAACTCGCCGCTGCGCATCACGGTTGGGCTGCTCCCGCTCTGCTCGACACCTACGATCCCGAACGCCGACCGGTCGCGCTCGCCAGCGCCGCTGAGAGCCACCTGCGGTTGACCGACACCATCGGCGCGCGCCAGACCGGAGCGCCGCCGCGGGGCCGGCCCAGCGAGGGACTCGTCCTCGGCTACCACTACACCTCCACCGCCGTCATCGCCGACGGCACGGACCCGCCTGCCGGGGATCCGGTGGCCGACTACGTCCCCACCGGCCGGCCGGGCCATCGCCTGCCCCACGTCTGGCTCGACCCGGCACAGAACTGCTCCACCCTGGATCTGGTCGCGAACGACGGTTTCACCCTGCTCGCCGCCCCTGCCGCAGCCTGGGCCTCGGCTGCAGCCGCGCAGCGAAAGACCAGGTTTCCGCTGACCGTCCACCACCTCGACCGGGTGATGCCGCCAGCTGAGCGGACGGTCTTCCTCGACCAGTGCGGCCTGCACGACACCGGTGGCCTTCTCGTCCGACCGGACGGTCACATCGCCTGGCGTACCCCCCACACGCCGACCGACGGGCTCCCCACCATGATGAACATCGTGCGATAGCCGCCGTTGGAGGCCGGCGAGGGCACGCCCAGCAGGAGGAGATGAACGATGCGACGGCATGTACCGGGCCGGATTACCCTGGCGCTGCTCGTGGGAGCGGCGATCGCGCTCACGCCGGTTGGTCCGGCGCATGCGCACGTCTCGGTGAGCCCAGCCCAGGCCACGCCCGGTGGGTTCACCACTCTGACGTTCCGGGTGCCCAACGAGCGCGCCGAAGCGGCGACGACGAGCGTGCGCATCGTGATGCCCGAGGCCACGCCCATCACCTCGGCTGCGGTTCACAAGCTGGCCGGGTGGCGGGCTACCGTCGAGGACGGCCCACTCACCGCGCCGGTCAAGGTCGGCTCGGCAACGGTGACCGAGGCGATCACCTCGGTGACCTGGACGGCGGCAACCGCCGAGGACGCCATTGACGGCAACCAGTTCCAGGAGTTCAGTGTCTCCGTGGGCCCGTTGCCCACCACCGGCGACCGCATCGTGTTCAAGGCGCTCCAGACGTACGCCGACGGCGTCATCTCCCGATGGATCGAGGAACCCCAGGCGGGCGGGCCCGAGCCGGAGAACCCCGCCATTGTCCTGCGCCTGACCGAGGCGGCGGCCAGCGGTGTCGATGAACACGGGATGCCGATCACTGCGGCCCCACCGACGGCCGTCGGCGACCGCCCGGCCGGAGTCGCGTTGGCCGTCGCCGTGGCCGGTGTCGTCCTCGGTGCGGCGGCGTTGCTTTTGGGTCTGCTCAACCGGACCCTCGGTAAGCCACGTCGGTAGCCCGACCACCTACACATTCGGAGGTAGTCGGATGCCGCCGGCATCGGGTTCCCACCGTGTGATGAATAGTCGCCCGCTGACAAACATAAAGCGGTCACGGCAGGAATGCACAGACCCGTTCTAACGTGAACAGCGACGTCCGACGAATGGAGGCCCATATGGCAGCCGACGGCCTGGTTCATGTGCTCACCTTGTGCGGCAACTGCAACTGTGGATGCCCGGAGCTGTACATCGACCCCGCGGCACCCGCCGAGCAGCGGGTCGTCATCACCGATGATTTCGGTAACGCGATCCGACTCAGCGGCGGCCAGCTCAGCGACATCGTCGGACTCGCCCGCTCGGGCGCGCTGGACGACGTGGCCTCCGCCTAGATTGACCTCCGACATCCCCGGCACCCGATGCTGGGTGATGAGCCACCGCCCCTCGGACGCCGCCGACAGCCGGTCGCCAGGTCCCCGCCGGACTGTACTCGATCCGATCTCCGGCAGGCCCTGGCTCACCGGGTGGTGGCCGCAGCTGGCTTTTCATCAGATCGACGTTCCGGGCTTCCGGATGGTCCTGCTCGGTCCCTGTCCCCTGTCGCCACGGCTGCTCACTGAGCAGGCCAATCAGGCCGTGCGGCGTCATGCGTTCGGCGCGCTGGCCCGACTCCCCGGCAGCTACCTCACCTTCGTCCGCGCGCCGTACGGCACGTACGTTGCCGGCGATGTGGCGGGAGTCTGCCGGCTCTGGCTCGATGACGGGACCGCCGGCACCAGACCCGGGCCCACCGCGGTACTCCTGCCCGAGGCTACCGGGGCACTGCTGTACGACGACGGGGCAGTTCGCCACGAGCGGTACTGGACGCCACCCGTTGCCGAGGCGCCGGCAACCATCACGGGTCCGCTCGTCGCGCACCGGCTACGGATGGCAGTGCGCTGCCGACTCGACCTGCTCGGGTCCGGCCTGCAGCACTCGGGCCGCGTCGCCCGCCGGCTCGCCGGGGGCGAAGCGGTCGGCGTGAGCACGTCGATGCTGCTCTCTCCCACCGGGCTGGACGAAATCCTCGGACCCGCGCCGACGCCGCACCGTACGGTCTGGCGGAACGGCACGGCAGATCGTCTCCGGCTCGCCCGTGCCCAGTCATCTCCCTCCTCCGGGTCGGATGACTTGTGCGTGCACCGCCCCCTTCTCGACGCGCATGTGCTGGAGGCCGCCCTCGCCACCCGAGAACGCGACGTCCGGCGCGGCACATTGCGTCGCGAGACGATGCTGGTTCTCGATCAGATGTCGAGCGAATGACCGCGTTCTGCTGAACCGCGCCGCCCTTTCCCGCGTACCATGGTGCGGAGCCGGGACACGCCACCGCAGGACCATCCGCGGTGCGTCACCCAGGGTCGACACCAGGGCAGGGTGCCGCCCGTTCTCCGCCGCACATCGTGCGGATCCGGCTGATCGAAAGAGGTCATCGTGCAATCCACGTACCAGGTTCGGGGTATGACCTGCGGGCACTGCGCCCAGTCCGTCACCTCCGAGCTCACCGCACTGTCGGGCGTTCAGACCGTCGAGGTCGATGTCGAGGCGGGTCGTGTCACCATTCGTAGCGCTGAGGCATTGCCGCTGGCCGAGGTCCAGCGGGCAGTGGACGAGGCCGGCTTCGAACTGGCCGGCAGCCCCGCGTGACCACCACCGTCGACCAACTGCACACGTCACTGACAATCGGGGGCATGACCTGCGCAGCCTGCGCCAACCGCATCGAGCGCAAACTCAACCGGATTGACGGCGTGCGGGCCACGGTCAACTTCGCCACGGCCACCGCCACCGTGGAGCACGATTCGGCTGTTGCGGTGCCCGACCTGGTGGCGACCGTCACCGCGATGGGCTACACCGCTCAGCCGCCCGCGCCGACGACCATTGCCCAGGAAGACGACCAAACCACGAACGACGCGGGCAGACGGCTGCTGCTCGCGGCGGCGTTCGCCGCCCCGGTGATGGTGATCTCGATGACCCCAGCAGCCCAGTTCCCGTACTGGCAGTGGGCGACCGCCGCACTGACCGCGCCGGTCGTCGCGTGGGCGGGCTGGCCGTTCCATCGGGCGGCAATGATCAATGTCCGCCACGGCGCCGCCACGATGGACACGCTGGTTTCTCTCGGCGCGTTGGTCTCCTTCCTGTGGAGTCTGTGGGCGTTGCTCGCCACACCCGCCGGTCAGCCGGGACTACAGATGAGCCTGTCCTGGTTTTCCGGACACGACCACCCGCTGTACTTCGAGGTCGGTGCGGCCCTGGTGACGTTCCTGCTGGCCGGGCGGTGGCTGGAGGCACGGGCCCGGTACCGCGCTGGTTCTGCTGTCCGTTCACTCGCCCGGTTGGGTGCCAAGGACGTCGCTGTCCTCGACACGGACGGCACCGAGCGGCGGACGCAGGTCACCGACCTGAGGGTCGGTGACCTGTTCGTGGTCCGCCCCGGCGAGAAGATCGCCACCGACGGGGTGGTCGAGGCCGGCGTGAGCGCGGTTGACGTCGCCCTGCTCACCGGGGAGAGCGTCCCCGTCGAGGTGGGCCCCGGGTCGACAGTGACCGGCGCCACGGTGAACACCGGCGGTCGGCTTGTCGTGCGGGCGAGCCGGGTCGGGGCCGACACACGGCTCGCGCAGATCACCCGCCTGGTCGCCGAGGCGCAGGCCGGCAAGGCCCGGATTCAGCGTCTCGCCGACGAAGTAGCAGGCATCTTCGTCCCGTTCGTACTGGTGATCGCCCTGGCCACCTTCGCCGGCTGGCTCGTCCTCGCCCCCACTGCGACGGCGGTCGGGGTGGCGGTGGCGGTGCTGATCGTCGCGTGCCCGTGCGCTCTCGGCCTGGCCACACCGACCGCACTGCTCGTCGGCACCGGACGCGGCGCGCAACTCGGCGTGTTGATCCGTGGGGTGGCGGCGCTGGAGTCGGCCCGTCGCATCGACACCATCGTGCTCGACAAGACCGGCACCCTGACCAGCGGTCGGATGCGGGTCACCGGCGTGCATCCCCTTCCCGAGGTCAGCCGCAGCGAACTGCTGCGCTTGGCCGCCGCAGTCGAGGCGTGCTCCGAGCATCCGGTCGCCCATGCCATCGTGATCGCCGCCGGGGCCGAGGATGGGCTGAGCCTGCCGCCGGCTGACGCCTTCCATGCCGAGCCGGGGCTCGGGGCCCGGGGCACCGTCGACCAGGTCCGGGTCACGATCGGTAACGCCCGGCTCCTCGCCCTGGACGGCATCGACGTCGACCAGGTGACCGGATCGGCGGACACGGTGGTCTACGTCGCATGGGACGGGCAGCTTCGGGGTTGGATCACCATCGCCGACACGCTGCGAGAGTCCACCGTGCCGATGTTGCGACGGCTGCGCGCACTTGGCCTGCGGCCGGTCCTGCTGACCGGTGACAGCCTCGCCGCGGCGGAGGGCGTCGCCGCTCAGGTGGGGTTGACTGAGGTCATAGCCGATGTCACACCCGAGGCGAAGGCTGCCACCGTACGGCGGCTGCGCGACGAGGGCGCGACGGTAGCCATGATCGGCGACGGAGTCAACGACGCGGCCGCTCTCGCCGAAGCCGACCTCGGCGTGGCGATCGCGACCGGCAGCGACGTCGCCATCGAGGCCAGCGACGTCACGATCGTCCGCGCGAGGGCCGGCACCGTGGACCTCACCGCCGTGGTCGACGCGCTGTCCCTGGCCCGGGCCACCCTGCGCACCATCAAGGTCAACCTGTTCTGGGCGTTCGCCTACAACAGCCTGATGATCCCGCTGGCCGCTGTGGGTCTGGTCACCCCGATGCTCGCCGCCGCCGCGATGGCCTGCTCCAGCCTGCTCGTCGTGCTCAACAGCCTTCGCCTGTTCCGCTGGCGACCAGCGGCCGACGAGGCAGTGGGGCAGCGCGCCGACAACAACCGCCGCACGTTGATCCACTGACTGATCGTGACCGCACCGGTAGACGCAGCGGTGCCGTAGGCTCCCCCGGCACCTGCGACGACCCGTCGTCACCGGCGATCGGGTCATGACGGCGGGGGACGCCCGGCAAAACCGGACACGGAGGTACCAGGTGACCGACGACGCGGAGATCACCTCCTGGGCTCTAGCGGCAGGCCGGGGCGACCAGGAATCGGCCACCCGCTTCATTCGGGCGACCCAGCAGTACATATGGCGGTTCGTCGCCCACCTGATCAGCCCGTCCGAGGCCGACGACCTGACCCAGGAGACGTATCTGCGAGCGATGCGCTCGTTGCCGTCATTCGCCGCGCGCTCGTCGGCCAGGACATGGCTGCTCGGGATCGCCCGGAAGGTAGCGGTCGACCACGTACGCGCGGCGACGAGACGGCCGCGTACCACGCAACTGTCAGACCGGCACGATGTCCCCGACGCTGGCGGCAGCGCCTTCGATGGTGCGGTCGTGCTCAACGATCTCCTGTGCTCGTTGGCGCCGGACCGACGCGAAGCGTTCGTGGCGACCCAGATCCTCGGCCTGTCCTACGCCGAGACCGCCGAGGTGTGCGGGTGCCCTGTCGGCACCATCCGTTCCCGGGTGGCACGGGCTCGAGAGGACCTGGTTGCCGCAGTCGACGCGAGCCCTTGGCCGGCGCGGCGGCAGCGCGGCAGCGCGGCCAGCTGAAGGCGACCGACCGAGGACGCCACATCCCCGGTCAACCCGGGAACCAGGACACCCTGTCAACCGACTACCGGTGCATGGGGTGTGAGCAGTGGCGGGAGATCCTGTCAGCGCAGTTGGACGGCGAGGCAACCTTCGCTGAGCAGGCCGGGGCCGACGTTCACCTCGACGGGTGCGCGACCTGCCGGCGATGGTACGACCGGGCCGCTGCCGTGACCCGGCGGACCCGCCTGACGCTCACCGCGCCCGGACCCGTTCTCACCCACGTCGTCGTGGTCGCACCCCCCGCGCCTCGACGCCTGCGGGACCGTCTCGTGCTCCCCCTGCGAGCAGGGCTTGCGCTCATCGGTGCTGTTCAGCTGGTGCTGGGCCTGGCGCAGGTCGGCCGTGGCCCGTCCACCGCACACGCCCACGGCGCCCTGAGCTCTGGGCACCTGTGGCACGAGGCTGCCGCCTGGAACGTCGCCGTCGGCGCTGGATTCCTCTTCGTGGCTGCGCGGCGTACACCCTCCACCGGGCTGGTGCCGACCCTGAGTGCCTTTGTCGGCACACTCATGCTGTTGTCGGTCAATGACCTGATGACCGGCCGGGTGGAACCCTCCCGCCTGGTCAGCCACGGTTTCCTGCTCGCCGGGTACCTGATCGTCGTCGCGTTGTCGCAGACCAGGCGGCACCGTGACGAGCCTCCGACGCACAGCCGGACCACCCGTCCCACTTGGCATTCCACGGCTGGTGACGAACCACAGGCCACCCGGCCGAGGCTGCGACTGGCACCGCCCCACCCGGGCACGGCACGGATCAGCGACCGGTCAGCGGCCTGAACCGCGAGAACGCCACACCACTGCGCCAGCCGTGGCCACGTGACGGCCATTACCCGCCAGCCCGGAACTTTCGCGCCGCGGCGACCGACCAACAATGCAGCACGCAATCATCGGAGGCACAGTTTATGCGCACCACCAGCCCTTTCGGATCGCGCCGACGTTCGGCCCTTGTCCTCGCCACCGCAGCTGCGCTCGTCGCAGTCGGTGCCGGCGGATGCGCCTCGTCCGACTCGTCGTCGACCGCGCAGCCGAGCCCGTCCGCGTCGGCCAGCGCCGCTGCGGGTGTGGTCACGGTTCGCGACCCGTGGGTGAAGGCAGCCGACAAGGGGATGACTGCGGCCTTCGGGACCCTGGTCAACGACGGCGACACCGATGTGACTCTGACCAGCGCCACGACCTCCATCTCCGCGATGGAGTTGCACGAGATGGCCATGAAAGACGGCAAGATGGTCATGCAGCAGAAGCAGGGCGGCATCGTGATCAAGGCCAAGAGCACCCACGCGTTGGAGCCCGGCGGTGATCACCTGATGCTGATGGATATCACCAAGCCCGTCCAGGCCGGCGACGAGTTGACCTTCACGCTCACCTTCTCCGACGGCAAGACCCAGCAGTTCACCGCGGTCGCCAAGCCGTTCACCGGCGCGCAGGAGACCTATGCCCCGGGGCACGGCGAGCCGATGCCCGGCATGAGCGCCACGCCGGGGATGACCATGACCCCAGCATCGTGACGCAGACACCACCCGTCCACCCGGTGAGCAGGCGTGGCCTGCTCACCGGCGGCGCGCTGGCCGCCGGCGGGGTACTGGCCGGTGGGGCCGCCGTTGTCGCGACCCGCGCAGGGCAGACCGGCCCCCCGTCGGTGGACGCCGCCGGCACGACGCCGGTGGCGAGTGTCGGCGGACTGGTCGAGCCGTTCTACGGCGTCCGGCAGGCCGGGATCGCCACCGAACCGCAGGCGCACGGGTCGTTCGTGGCGTTGACACTGCGGGCCGGCACGGACCGGGCCGCGCTGGGTCGATGGCTGCGGCTACTGACCGACGACGCGGCCCGGCTCACCCAGGGCCGACCCGCTCTGGCTGACACCGAGGCCGAACTCGGGCTGCTGCCCGCACGGTTGACCGTGACCTTCGGCTTCGGGCCGGGCCTCTACCGGGCGGGCGGCGTCGACGATCGCCGGCCGGCGTCGGTCGCCGACCTTCCGTCGTTCCGCATCGACCGGCTTCAGCCGGCCTGGTCCGGTGGTGATCTGCTGCTGCAGATCTGCGCCGACGACGCGATCAGCGTGGCCCATGCCCAACGGGTCCTGATCAAGGACAGCAGGCCGTTCGCGACCGTGCGATGGGTGCAACAGGGCTTCCGGCGTAGCCCCGGCGTCGAGCCGGGCGGCCACACACAGCGCAACCTGTTCGGTCAACTCGACGGCACCGCCAACCCCCAGCCGGGGGTTGCGATGGACACGGCCGTCTTCGTGGCCGACGGACCGGCATGGCTACGCGACAGCACCACCCTGGTACTGAGACGAATCAGCATGAACCTGGAGACCTGGGACCTGCTCGGCCGTACCGACCGCGAACTCGCCGTGGGCCGACGGCTCGCCACCGGCGCACCGCTGACCGGAACCGCCGAGCACGACGAACCCGACTTCGCCGCCACCGGCCCGGACGGCCTCACCGTCATCCCCGACTTCTCCCACATGACCCGCGCACACGTCACCGACGACCGGTACAAGATCCTGCGCCGGCCCTACAACTACGACGGTGCGCCGACGGCGGAGGGTCACGCGGACAGCGGTCTGATCTTCGCGTCCTACCAGGCCGACATCACCCGTCAGTTCCTGCCCATCCAGCGCCGGTTGGCCGATCGGGATCTACTCAACGAGTGGACCACCCCGATCGGGTCCGCCGTCTTCGCCGTCCCTCCCGGTTGTCAACCGGGAGGATGGATCGGCGAGCAGGTACTCGGATGATCACGTCCACCGGAGTTTCGTCATGACCGCACCGTCGTCCCGCCCCACCGCCGTTCGACTCGGCGCGGCGGTGCTCGCCGCCGTCGTGGCGCTGCTCATTCCGGTCAGCCCGGCGTGGGCACACAACACGCTGCGCTCGGCTGCGCCGGCCCAGGAGTCGACGCTGTCCAGCGCACCCACCGAGATCGTGCTCGAGTTCGTCGAACGGCTGGACCCGACGTTCACCACCATCGTGCTCACCGACGCCGCCAAACGGAAGGTACCCACGGGCGATCCGGTCGTCGGTGGCGCGAAGGGATCGGTCCAGGTGACCGGGGCGCTGCCCAACGGCACCTACACCGTCGCCTACCGGGTCGTCTCCACCGACGGCCACCCGGTCCAGGGGTCGTACCCGTTCACGGTGGCCGACCCCAACTCCAGCGCCGCGCCGATCGTCGGTACGACCACCGACGCGCCGTCCGCGGCGGCGTCGGTGCAGGGCGACGATGGGCCGGGCACCGGCGTCCTCGTCGCCGGCGGCGCGCTGGCCGCCGTCGTCGTGGTGGTCGTTGGTGGGCTGCTCCTACGACGGCGAGCGAACCGTCGTTGACCAGACCGTTCTCCTGCGGTCGCGTCTCATCACCACTTCACAGGTCAAGGTCACCACGTGTCCGACACAGATTCCCGGCAGGTCGCCGCCGACGGCTCCGCTACCACCATCCCGGTGCCGGCGGCGACATCCGCCAGCCGGTTCCGGTCCACCGCATCGACGGCCTACGACTGGTTCCTTGTTGTCACCGCCTGCGCCTCGGGGATCGCTGTGCTGCTGTCGGGCCTGCGGGTCGGGGGTGCCCTCGCCGCCGTGATTCCAGGCCTACCCGATGCGGGACCAGCCACGACCTGGGCGCTACCGGTGGTCCGGCTCCTCGGTGACGGCCTCGCCACCGTCACCGTCGGCATGCTGGTGACCTCCGCATTCCTGCTGCCCGGCGACGGGCGCACCGTCTCGCCCCACGGCTACCTGCTGCTACGGCGAGCGAGCCTCACCGCGCTCGGCTGGGCGGTGGCGGCGCTGTCGCTGATGGTGCTGACGGTCTCAGACCTGCTCGGCCAGCCGCTGGAAACGCTCAAGCCCGCGACGGTCGTCAGTTTCGCCACCATGATCTCGCAGGGCCAGTCCCTCGTGCTGCAGGCTGGGCTGGCCCTGACCGTGGCGCTGCTGGCCCGTGCCGGGGTGTCCCGAGGGCTCGCCGCGACGGTCACGATCCTGGCCCTGATCGCGGTGCTACCTCCGGCTTTCACCGGCCACGCCGCCGGAGCCGGTAACCACCAGATCGCGGTCACCAGCCTGGCCCTGCACATCCTCGCCGCCGCGGTGTGGATCGGTGGACTCGTCGCCCTGCTGATGGTGCGGCGCAGCCGAATGCTGGCCGAGGCCGCTGCCCGGTACAGCCGCCTGGCACTGGGCTGCATCGTCGCCGTGACGGTGAGCGGGCTGGCCAACGCCGCCGTCCGCCTCGGCACGGTCGACCAGCTCTGGCAGTCCCGCTACGGCTGGCTGGTCCTCGGCAAGGTCGCCGCCCTGCTGATCCTCGGCGTGCTCGGCGCGGCACACCGCTGCCGTACCCTGCCGGCGTTGCGCGCCGGCAGTCGATGGGCGTTCACCCGACTGGCCGCCGGTGAACTGATCGTGTTCGCCGCCACCGTGGGCCTTGCCGTGGCACTGTCGCGCAGCCCCACCCCCGTCCCGGTGTCCGGCATCGACGCCGACCCGATCACCGAGTTGCTCGGCTTCCCGATGCCTGCCGCACCCACGGCGGGCAACCTGCTCGGGCAGCCGCTGCCGGACATGTTCTTCCTGACCCTCTGCGCTGTCGGCGTCGGCGGGTACCTGGCCGGGGTACGCCGGATGCACGTCGCCGGGCACCGGTGGCCTCTCGCCCGGACGGCGAGTTGGGTGGGCGGGTTGCTGTTGCTCGCCGCGACGACCAACCTCGGTGTGGCCCGCTACGCGTACGTGCTGTTCAGCGCACACATGGCCCAACACATGGTGCTGTCGATGCTGGTGCCGATCCTGCTGGTCGGCGGCGCACCGGTCACCCTCGCCCTGCGTGCCCTGCGCCGACCGGCCGACCCACAGGTACGCGGCGCCCGGGAGTGGCTGCTGATCGCCGTGCACAGCCGCGTCACCAAGCTGCTCACCCACCCACTCGTCGCGCTCGGCATCTACACCGGCAGCCTGTTCGGTCTGTACTTCAGCGACCTACTCGGCGTGCTGATGCGCTCCCACCTCGGTCACCTGGCGATGCTCACCCACTTCGTGGTCGCCGGCTACCTGCTGTTCTGGGTGCTCATCGGTGTCGACCCCGGTCGCCGACGGCTCCCCCATCCCCTGCTGGTGATCATCCACCTCGCGTCGATGATGGCCCACGGCTTCTTCGGCCTGGTCCTCATGCAGACCACCACCGTCATCGCCCCCGACTGGTACATCGCCGTCCACCCCGCCTGGGCGTCGTCGCTGCTGGCCGACCAGAACCTCGGTGCCGGCATCGCCTGGGCCTTCGGCGAGCTACCTGCCGTCGTCGTCATGATTATTCTTGTTCGCCAGTGGATCCGCGCCGATGTGCGCGAGCAGGTCCGCCTCGACCGGGCGGCCGACCGGGCGGACGCAACCGGCGAGGAGGACGACCTCGCCCGCTACAACGCGTTCCTCGCCGCGTCCGGACAGGCCGACAGTGGCGCGCGGCGCGCGACCGGGTCCGACCAGCACTGACAACGCTGCGGCCTGGTGCCGTCCGAGAAATTCTCGGGAACCTCGAGGGCTTGCGTTCCGACTACCTCACCAAGCCGGAGCAACGCAACGAACCACCGGGCGACCATGCCAGCAGGAGAAGCACCCCCTGGCGGGGGTGCTTCTCGCCAATGCCGATCGGAAGAACATGTCTCTCACCGAACTGTCCGGCGGGTCGACGCCGGAACCCGCCACAGCCACCGAAACACCTGCCCGACCGGCCCGACGAACGTCACCGTTCGGTGCGCTGCTGCTACGGCTGCACTTCTACGCCGGTATCCTCGTCGCCCCGTTCCTGGTGGTCGCCGCCCTGACCGGGCTGGCCTACACCACCACCCCGCAACTGGACAGCATCCTCTACAGCGACCAACTGACCGTCGCTCAGGTGGGTGACCGTCCGCTGCCACTGGCCGACCAGGTCGGTGCCGCCCGCAACGCCCACCCGGAGGGCAGCATCACCACCGTGCAGCCCGGCGAGGGTGACCGGACCACCCGGGTGACGTTCGCCCTGCCAGAGCTCGGCGACAAGCAGCACACCGTCTACGTCGACCCGTACACCGCGCAGGTCCAGGGCCAGCTGACCACCTGGTTCGGCTCGACCCCGGCCACCACCTGGCTGGACGACCTGCATCGTAACCTGCACCTGGGCGTGGTGGGCCGGCACTACTCCGAGCTGGCCGCGAGCTGGCTGTGGGTCCTCGCGCTCGGCGGGGTGATCCTGTGGTGGCGTCGACGCAGCGCCTCCCGGGCCACCGCCCGGCACCTGCTCGTACCGGACCTGTCCGCCGGCAAGGGTGTCCGCCGTACCCGGGGCTGGCACGCCACCACCGGCATCTGGCTCACCGTCGGCCTGCTGTTCCTCTCGGCCACCGGGCTCACCTGGTCCCGCTATGCCGGGGCGAACTTCGGTGCCGGCCTCGACGCGCTCAGCGCCCGCGCCCCGGAGATCTCGACCAGCCTCACCACCGTCCCGGACGAGCCGGCCGAGACCGGCGGCGGCCACCACGAGGCCAGCGGTGCAGGCGGAGTGGTCGAGTCGGCTGCTTTCGATCGGGTGGTGGCGGCCGCCCGTACGGCCGGCCTGGACGGCCCGGTCGAGATCGCCCCGGCTGCCGAGGCGGGCTCGGCCTGGACGGTCACGCAGGTCGACAACACCTGGCCAGTCGCCAAGGACCGCGTCGCCGTCGACCCGGCCGGCGGTCAGGTCACCGCCCGCAGCGACTTCGCCGACTGGCCGCTGCTGGCGAAACTCAGTGGCCTCGGTATCCAGGCCCACATGGGTATCCTGTTCGGCCCGGTCAACCAGATCCTGCTCGCGGCGCTGGCGCTCGGGCTGCTCTGCGTCATCGTCTGGGGCTACCGCATGTGGTGGCAACGCCGACCCACCCGCGCCGACCGACGCGCCCTCGCCGGCACCCCGCCGCCCCGTGGCGGGGTCCGCGGCATGCCGCTGTGGGTCCTGCTCATCGGCGTACCGGTGACCGTGGCAATCGGTTGGGCGCTGCCCCTGTTCGGGATCACCCTGCTCGCGTTCCTCGTCATCGACGTCGTCGTGGGCGCGGTGTCGCGACGACGCCGTCCAGCCGTGGTCCCCACCTCCCCCGCGCCAGCCGGCAGCTGACGCACTGACAGGGTTCGGCCGTTCGTCCGCCGAACGGGCGGCCGAACCCCGCGTCTGGTGGGCCAGCAGCACGCCCAGTCCGATGCCGGCTGGTCACCCCCGTTGCCGTGATCAGTTCGCCGGACGTCGCCTCTGGTCAGGGCGGCGAGACCGGTGGTGCGTGCCGGTTGTCGGGAACCAGCGGGGTCGGCGGTGCGACTACCCCACCAGCGGGCGGCGCATGCCGTACCGGGGCGTGGCGGGGGGTACCGGATGACGGGCGTACACATCCTGGCGGTGGGTCTGGCCGTGACGGTCTGGCTGCTCCTGACGGCCGGGCGACGTGTTCCTGATCTATCCGGAGACACCTCCGTGGAGACCGAGGTGCCATCGTCGCCTGGTCAGTGCGCGGAGCCTGACCACGCCGCAACCGGCCCGGCCCGCTGCTTCCCCGACCCTCGACACCCGACGACTCGTCGACGGCAGGTGACCGCACCAGCGACCAGGGCGGTACGCGGTCACGGGCGGCGACATGGCCCGGGTCTGCGGCTGAGTCACCGGACGGCCGGCTACACCACGGGGAAGACTCAGGATCTCGGTCATGTCCTCAGCTGCGCGCCTCGTGCCCGTGGGCGTCACGAGGCGCTCACCGGGCCGCAGCGGCACCAGCGATGGCCAGCCGTGCTCGCGGTGTCCGCCCTCGCACTCACGCTGATCGCCGCGGTGACGGTGCCACCGGTCACCGCGCAGGCAGCCCGTGACCGCGCGTTCTGTCCCAAGCGTCAGTCGGTGGCGATCAGCGGGGACGGCCACACTCTGCACGTGTGGTTGCAGCGCGACACCGCGTCTCCCCTCCTGCACCTCTGCTGGACCAACGACGGCGGCCCCGCCGACGAGATCCGCGGCTGGGCGGCCACCGCTGTGGACGCCACCGCTCCCGAGCTGCGGACCGACGTCGAGGTTCTGGCGCTGACCGCTCAAACCGCGATCGGACACGTGGCCCTTACCCCCGGTCACGTCTGGCGGCTGTCCTTCGAGCTGGACACGGACTCCGGCGCCCTCCCGACTCTGTCGACGGCCATCCGGATCTGACCGGTCGTCGCACGAGCCGGAACTCCAGCAGGGTCTCGAACGACCAATAAGTCAGCACCCGCCCGAAGGCGGCAGTGCGACGAAGCCTCGGGTGGAAGGTCCACGGATGTCCAAGAAGCGCAACCGGCCCGCAAGGCCGACCGCCGACGGCGGCAGGACTGGCGGTTCCGGAGCAGAGCGCAGCAGGAAGGCGTCTGACAAGGCTGCCAAGGCGATGCGCGCCCGATGTGTGAGCACCAACACCAAGATCACTTTCGGGCTGTTGGCGATCGTGCTCGCCGGACTCGCCGGGCTGTTCGTCTTCGTCCAGAACAGCAGTGACAAAGCTCGGCAGGCAGCTGGCGACCGGGTGGTGAGGGCGGATAGCCACCGGCTCACCGCCGCCGAGGACGGCAAGGTAACCATCGTCGAATTCCTCGATTTCGAGTGCCCGTCCTGCGGACAGGCGTTCCCTGGCGTGGAGAGACTCCGCCAGGAGTACGCTGGCAAGATCACCTATGTGGTCCGGAACTTCCCGCTGACCCAGCACGCCAACGCACAGAACGCCGCCCGCGCCGCCGAGGCCGCCGCGCGACAGGACAAGTTCGAGCAGATGTACGTAAAGCTGTTCGAGAACCAGTCCACGTGGGGCGGGCAGCAGCAGGACCAGTCGGTCGTCTTCGAGGGCTACGCCCAGCAGCTTGGCCTCGACCTGGCGAAGTTCCGCGCCGACCGCGACGACCCGGGCACCGCGGCCCGTATCCGTGACGACCAGAGCGACGGAACCGCCGCCGGGGTCCAGAGCACCCCGTCGTTCTTCATCAATGGCCAGCGCTTCGACGGGCAGGCCACGTACGCCGGGCTCAAGGCCGCCGTCGACGCAGCGCTCGCCGGATGAGCGGGCAGGTCACGACCGCTCCCGGCCCGGCGGTCGTCCCAGCGGACCCGACGGCGCCGTTCGCGGCGCGCATCATCGGCTGGGTGCTGGCCGTATGCGGTGCGATCGGTAGCGCCGCAGCGCTGACCCTGACCATCGAGAAGATCAACCTTCTGACCGATCCGAGCTATCGGCCCAGTTGCAGCATCAACCCGATCCTGTCCTGCGGCTCGGTGATGACCACGCCGCAGGCGACCGCGTTCGGTTTCCCCAACCCTCTGATCGGCATCGTCGGGTTCAGCGCGGTGACCACCATCGGTGTCGCGGTCCTGGCCGGCGCCCGACTACCGCGCTGGTTCTGGCTCGGCCTGCAACTCGGCGCGACGTTCGGTATCGGGTTCGTGCACTGGCTGATCTTCCAGAGCCTCTACCGTATCGGCGCGTTGTGTCCGTACTGCATGGTGGTGTGGGTCGTCACCATCGCGATCTTCTGGTATGTCACCTTGCACAACGTCCATCGCGAGCAGTTGTTCAATTCCCGGGGGGCTGTGCTCCTCCGGTATCACACCGTCGTCCTCACCGTCTGGTACGTCATCATCGTCGCCCTCATCGGCGAGCAGTTCTGGTTCTACTGGCGCACCCTGTTGATTTGAGCGGGTATAACTGCCGGGGATCAGCCGGGTGCCATACCCTCCCCAGCCCCCTGACGTTGATGATCCAGCTGGGAAGATGACGATGACACGGTGGCGCTACCGTCGCCGGTGCCCTACCTGGTCCAGACCGTGCCCCGTGCCTGGTATTCAAGAGCCTCTTCGACTTGGACCGCGACGTCGGCGTTGAGTTCGCGCGCGACGAGGTGCAGCGCCAGATCCAAGCCGGACGTGATGCCGGCCGCGGTGACCAGATCGCCGTCGTCTACCACGCGCGCATTCTTGACCACACCGCCGCGCGCGGCCAGTTCCTTCTTGGCGACCGTGTGGGTGGTGCAGGGACGGCCGGTGACCAGACCGGCGGCGGCCAGGATGATCGCGCCGGTGCAGAGCGAGGTGATGGTGAGCCCCGGGCGGCGTGCTGCGGCGAGCGCCTTCGGGAGTGCCCCGCTGTTGATCTCCGCCCAGATGCCGGGCTCTCCGGGACGGCCGCCGCCGGGCACGACGATCAGATCCGCTTCCTCGGGCCGCCAGCCGCAGTCGACCGTCACGCGAGTGCCGAACGCGGCGGTGATGACGCGCGGCCTGCCAAGCACCATGTAGCTGGTGTCGATCTTTCTGCTGCTGTACCAGCCGGCCAGGGAGAACACTTCCTGTGGTGCGATGAAGTCCTGCTCCTCGACACCGTCGAACAGGACGATGCGAACTCGCAGGGGACCCTTGGCACCACCCCGTGTGGCCTCGGCCGGCTGTGCGCCGATCAGTGTGCCCACGCCCGCAGCCGCACTACCCGCCAGCACTGCCCGTCGCCTCATGAGGAGCACCTCCCGACACCCGTCAATGTACAAACAGTCGCCGGCCGGGAGGAGAAAGTTCCTGGCCGTGGGTGAAGGTGCGGTGGGTGTCGCCGAACCAGACGGCAGACTCGGCGGTCCATGGTGGACCGGAGCACCCGTCAAGGCGACAGCATGCGGCCGGCCCGCTCCACTACCGACGGTGGCGCGGTGTCCACGGAACCTGCCTGGTACGGCGGCTCCGGGGCGTACTCGATGATCAGCTGCACGGTCTGTGCGGCCTCGTCGCCCATGATCCGGCCGGCCAGGATCAGCGCCATGTCGATGCCTGCGGACACGCCGGCCGCAGTCGCGTAGTGGCCGTCGATCACCACCCGGTCCTTCACGGGCGTCACCCCGAAGCCGGTGAGCATGTCGAGCCCGGCCCAGTGGGTCGTCGCCCGTCGGCCCGTCAGCAGTCCGGCGGCGGCCAGCACGAACGCGCCGGTGCAGACGGACGTCGTCCATGTGGTGGTCCGGTCGACGGCCCGCAGCCACTCGATCAGCGGGCCGTCGTCGGCCATCTGGTCCTGCTGGCCCGCTCCCCCGCCGACCAGCACGATGTCCGGCTCGGACACGTCGGCGTACGTCGCGACGGCGTCGACCGACAGGCTGCCCAGGTCGTTCACGACCAAGCCCGGACGCTCGGCGACGAACACGACTTCGGTGTCCGGCAGACGACCCAGAACCTCGTACGGCCCGAGGACGTCGAGCGCCGTGAAACCGGGATAGACGACGATGGCGACCTGCATGTCACGATCCCTCCGCGATGGCGAAGCGCTGTGGTGCCGCCCGGAATTGCTCCTGGCACCAGTCGCCGCAGAAGTGCCAGGTGCGTCCGTCCATTTCGAGGGTGATCGGGGTGTCGGGGGATACCGGCATCTGACATACCGGACACACCGGCTGTTCCGGGTTTACCGCCGCAGGCTCGGTGAACTCGGCGTTACTGTCGGGGTGCATCCAGCCCGTGCCCTGGTATTCGAGGTAGGTGGCGGTGCGCTGCGCGACGGCGCGCCCGAAGTAGCGTTCGACGATCCGCAGGGCGAGGTCGGTGCCCGAGGTGAGCCCGCCGGCGGTGGCGAGCCGGCCGTCCTCGACGTAGCGGACCCCGGCGACGACGGTGAGGGCGGGAAACATGGCCTGGAGTGCCTGGTAGGCGCTGTGGTGGGCCGTTGCGGTCCGGCCGTCGAGGAGGCCCGCCTGGCCGAGTACGAACGATCCGTTGCAGACCGACATGGTCACTGCGGTGTTCTGATGGACACGCCGCAGCCAGTCCAGCACCTCGGGGGCGAGTCTGCCGGTGTCCAGGGCCGGGACGACCACGATGTCCGGTGCCGGCACTGTTTCGACGGCGTGACCGGGCACGACGACCATGCCTCCGGAGATCGGGACAGGGTCCGTCGTAGCCGCCACCGTGGTCAGCGTGAACGGGGTACGCCCGTCGTCGAGGCGGGCGTACTCGAACACGCCCCACGGGCCGGCGAAGTCGACCAGTTCCGCGTGCGGTGAGAGAACGACGGCCACGGTGATGGTGCCGGTCGCAGGTGGTTCGAGGGGTGCGGTGAGCCTGGCGTCGGGAACCGGCTCGCCGGGCGGGCTCTGCATGGTCATCTGGAAATCTCCCGTTCGGAACACGGCGCCGCGAACACCAGGTGCGGCTGACCGGTGAGTGGGTGGGTGGTCGTCGCTCCCCGTACGCCGAAGACGTCGGCCAGGCGTTGCGGGGTGAGCACGGTGACGGGATCGTCGGCCGCGACGACCCGGCCGTGGTGCAGCAGCACGACGGCGTCGCAGTAGGACATCGCGTGGTCGAGGTCGTGCAGGGCGGCGACGGTGGTGAGCCCGAGTTCGCGGATCAACTCGAGCAGTTCCAGTTGCGCGCCGATGTCGAGGTGGTTGGTCGGCTCGTCGAGCAGCAGGACCGGGGTGTTCTGGGCGAGCGCGCGGGCGAGTAGGACCCGCTGGCGTTCGCCGCCGGACAGCGTGACGAAACGCCGTCCCTCGGCCCACTCGATGCGGGCGCGGACCAGCGCCTCGTCGACGATGGTGCGGTCGGTGGTGCTCTCCCGTTCGAGCAGTCGCTGGTGCGGGATCCGTCCCATGGCGACGATGTCGCGGACGGTGTAGTCGTTGTCGAGTTCCTGGTCCTGGGCGACCACCGCCCGTAACTGGCCGGCCCGGCGGGCGGGGACCTGCCAGACGTCGTGATCGCCGATGTGCACGGTGCCCTGCTGCGGCCGGATGATGCGGTACAGGCAGCGCAGCAGTGTGCTCTTGCCGGATCCGTTCGGCCCGATCAGTCCGGTCACCCGGCCGTCGGCGGCGGTGAACGAGACGTCATCGAGGATGGTCGTGCCGTCGATGGTCACCGAGACGCCGGTCGCCATGACCCTCATCGCACCGCCCCGGACTGGCTGCGCAGCAGCCACAGGAAGAAGGGCGCGCCGAGCACGGCGGTGAAGATGCCGATCGGCATCTCGTTCGGCCGGTCCAGGGTGCGCGACAACAGGTCGACGAGGATCAGGAAGACCGCCCCCAGCAGCAGCGACACCGGGATCACCCGGCGATGGTCGGGGCCGACCAGCAGCCGGACCGCGTGCGGCACCAGCAGGCCGACGAAGCCGATCCCACCCGCGACGCTGACGATCGTCGCGGTCAGCAGCGACGCCACCGCGAGCAGCCCGAGACGTAGCCGGTTGACGTCGATCCCCAGCCCGGCCGCCGACGTCTCGCCCATCGTCAGCGCGTTCAACCGGCGGCCGTCAACCAGCAGCCAGAGCAGGCAGACCAGCAGGGCGGCGGTGGGTGCGGGTAGGTCCGGCCAGGACGCGGCGGCGACCGAGCCGAGCACCCAGAACAGGATGCCGCGTAGTTCGCCCGGGTTGGCCTGCAGTTGGATGTAGCTGGTGACGGCACTGCCCAGATAGGCGACGGCCACTCCGGCCAGGATCAGCCGGCCCGGCGCGACCCGACCGGCCCGCTGTGCCAGCCCCACGACCAGGGCGACGCTGACCACCGCCCCGAGGAAGGCCGCGCCGGAGACACCCAGTCCGGCGATCGCCGCGGGCACGAAGCTCAGCGCCAGGGCGGCGCCGATGGAGGCGCCTCCTGAGATGCCGAGCAGGTAGGGATCGGCCAGCGGGTTGCGCACCAATGCCTGCAGACAGACTCCGGCGATGCTCAGACCCGCGCCGGCGACCCCTGCCAGCAGCACCCGGGGCGCGCGGAAGTCCCACACGATCTGGTCGTAGAGCAGGCTGCGCTCGGTGTCTCCCGGCGTGAGGTGCGCCCAGGTCACCGCGACCACGTCGCCCAGCGGCACCGGTACCGTGCCGACGGCGATCGCGACCGCCGCGGCCAGCACGACCGCGACGGTCAGGAGCACGATCAGCAGCGGAACGGCTCTGTCGGGTACGAGGTGGGCACGGGCCGCTTCCGGGCGGGTGCGGTCAGTTCGCTGCGTGGACGGCATCGCTGATCTTCTTCACCGCGACCGCGTTCAGCGGTCCGAGGTAGAAGCTGTCGGAAACCGAGGTGTAGGTCTTGGTCTTCGACGCCGGCCACTGCGGATACTGCGCGAACAGCTGCTCCGCGAACTTCTTGGCGTCGTCGTCCGGCTGGTACAGGCCGATCACCAGCACCTCTACGTTCGCCGCGGCGAGGGCCTCGACGTTGAGTGCGGTGAGTTGCTGGTCGGTCAGGCCGCCGAACGCGTTGACACCGCCGGCCCGGGTGATGATGTCGTCGAAGATGCCGCCGCCGAACACGGCAGGCACCTTGAGACCCATCGCCGACCCCATACTGGGATAGGCGGCCAGCACCCGCTTGGGTGCCCCGGTCGGCGACGGGATGGCGGCCAGCGCCGTGCGCGAGTCCTGCACGACCTGCGCCGCCTTGCCTTGAACGTCGAAGATGACCCCGAGTTGGTTCAGCAGCTCGTACGACGACTCGACCGACCGCGTCACATACGTGGCCGTGTCCTGCGGTCGGGGCGAGGTCGCACCGTTGGCGCAGTTCGACGGGGACACGAAACTGTTGATGCCGGCCTTGCCGAGCTCGTCGCGGGTGATCGAGCCGATCTTGTCGTCGAACCCGCCTGCCCACGTCGAGATCACCAGATCGGGTGACTGGGCGATCACCTGCTCGCGGGGGACCTCGAAGTTCTTGTTCAGCTTCAATCCGCCGGTCGGGATGGCCTTGATCCGTTCGACCATCGTCGGGTCGTCGGAGACGCCGTAGCTCTGGCTGTTGGCCACGATGGTTCCCTCGACGCCGAGCGCGATCATCGACTCGACCTCGGCCACGGACGCGCCGTTGAGCAGCACGACCCGGCGGGGCGCCTGGGAGAACGTGACCTCGCGGCCGCAGTTGTCGATCGTCAGCGGATACGTGGTTCGGGGACCGACGGCGACCGACGCGTCGGCCGATGCGACCGGAGCGTCCGGCACCGTCGTCCCCGAGCAGGCGCCGAGCGCGACGACGAGGCCGATGGCCAGCGTGGAACGGACAATCCGGTCTGGAACGAGAGTCACGTCGAGCTCACATCTCTGTCATGAAGCATGCACGGAAAGCTGAAAATGGCATGAAAATATTCATTTCGCCATATGTCAGGAAGCTTAGAAGCGGCCCGCGCTCACGCCTATGACGTACCGGCCAACAAATCTGCCATCGACGAAGATCCGTCGGGGATCACCGACTCCTTCGCCGACGCGCGACGGTATTCGGTCGGCGAAATGTCGAGTTCGCGCAGGAACGCCCGGCGCATCGCCTCCGCCGACCCATATCCGCAACGGTGAGCGATACCGAGCACACCATCGGTGGTGTCGGTCAGCATGCGCTGGGCAGCCTCCAGCCGGATCAGGTCCACGTACCGGCCCGGCGGCATCCCAACCTGTTCCCCGAACGCCCGGGCGAACTGCCGCGGAGACAGCCCGGCGCGCTCCGCCATCGCCGGGACGGACAGGTCGGCCGCCAGGTTCGCGGCGGCCCAGTACTGCACCTCGCGCAGCGGATCGGTCCGGGCGATCTGGGTCGAGAGCTGGACGCTGAGCTGGGCCTGATTGCCCGGCCGGCGCAGGTAGCACACCAACAGCCGGGCGATGCCCAGAGCCACCGCACGACCGAAGTCCTCCTCGACCAGCGCCATG
The DNA here is from genome assembly GCF_002210435.1 of Micromonospora wenchangensis. Classification (GTDB taxonomy): domain Bacteria; phylum Actinomycetota; class Actinomycetes; order Mycobacteriales; family Micromonosporaceae; genus Micromonospora; species Micromonospora wenchangensis. The sequence continues at coordinate 15,958 of NZ_MZMV01000011.1, read as the reverse complement.
GCCAGGTCGACCCCGGCTGTCGCCCCCGCCGACGTGGAGATCGTCCCGTCCCGGACGAAGATGGCGTCCGGGTCGAACGCCACCCGGGGAAACATCTCGCTCAGGTAACCGCAGGCCTCCCAGTGGGTGGTGGCCCGGCGACCGTCCAGGAGACCGGCCTTGGCCAGCAGGTAGGCCCCGGTGCACACCGAAACCACCCGCGGGATGCCGGGAGCACGCTCGGCGAGCCAGGCGACGAGCCGGTCGTCGACGTCTCCCACGCCCGGCCCGCCCGGCACCACCAGCAGGTCCGGATCCTCGACGCCGCCCAGGTCACCGTCCGGGACGAGGCGCAGACCACCGGCGGCCCGGACCGCCCCACCATCGAGAGAGGCGGTCCGGATGACGTACGGCGGGCTGTCCGCGTCACCCACGAAGCGGGTAGCCGACGTGAACACGTCGACCGGACCGGCCACGTCGATCGGCTGCACCCCGTCGAACAGGATGACCAGCACCACCCGGGTGCGCACCCCGGCGATCCCGGCGTCAGGAACGTCAGTCATCACCTCGGGTTGGTCGCGCCGTGGACGGCTTTAGTTCCCTGTTCCGACCTTCCACCAGCAGCGGAGCGGGTCCCTCGCCCACAAACCCGCCAGCGTCAGCAGCGTGGAACCAGCCGAACCCGACGGCCTGCTCATCACCGGCGACGCCATGGCCCGCCGGGGGACGGTCGCCTCCGGTAACGCGGAACGCTCTGCCCGAACCGAATGACGCCCGTCGTGGGCCAGTTCGCGCGGGCCGGGCCGACGGCGGTCGCCTTCGCAGCGAAGATCCGGTCAGCCCGTCCTGCGCAAGGCGATCACATTGTCGGTCACCTCGGCCGTCTGGCCACCCGGGCCGGTGGCCGTCCGGTCGCGGGCTTCGCAGCGAAGCACATGCCAGGACGTGGAATCGAGGGCCAGACCGGCCAGGGTCTCGTCCGGGGTGGGAATCGTGGCCCCCTGGTTCCAGGACCATGGTGCTACTGAACCGTGGTCGACGATCAGCAGCATGCCACCGGGGTTCACCTGCTCGCTGAGATCACGCAGGATGCGGGCCCTGGGGAAGTCGAAGAGGCTGTGCAGGTAATGAGCGCTCACCAGGTCCCAGGTGCCCCGGGGTAGGGAATTTGCCAGATCATGCCGTTCGGTGACGATCCTGTCGCTCAGTCTCTGCTGGGCGGCACGTTCGTTCACCCGTTGCAGGGCGGCATCGGCGATGTCGACCGCGGTGACCTGCCAGCCGCGTTGCGCGAGCCACAGGCTGTCGCCGCCCTGGCCGCAGCCCAGGTCGAGAGCGGCACCCGGCGGAAGGTCGCCGGCCGTTGCGGCAAGGATCGGGTTGACGCGTACCTCCCACTGGGCGTCGGCCACCTGCTGGTGCAGACTCTCCCAGAACTCGGCCGGGGTTGCCGCGTCCGGGCGCTCGATGTACTTCATACGCTCACGTCCTCACGATCGATCAGGCTCGACCGGCATGGTGCCCCCTGTCACGCGATGCCGGCGAGGAAACTTGCCGGATCGGCAAACGACCTTCGGAGGGACAACGAGGGCTCGGGCGCAGGGGTGCACGCTGGGATCGGGGCACGGCACCGTGACCGACTCGCCTCGGGGACACCCCGTCGCCGGATCGGAGCAGGTGCCAGGCACCGGTTCGGACTGTGGCGGGGCTGCGTGAGGCAGAGCCGACATCGCCACACTCCCGCGCCCGGTCGGCGTACCGCATCATCCGACTGGTTCGCCGATCCGGTCGCCGGCTCACCTTGAGGGAACTTTCGCTTGTCGTCAGACGACTATGTCTGTGAATCACCCCGGCCTCCTTCTCGAGGTAGGGGTGTCCGCCACCCCTGGTCAGCGCAGATGCCACTCTGGAAGGGTCATTGATGCGTGTCGCTTGCTATTCGGACGAAGGTTCCTCGCTGCTACGGGCCTGCCGACCAGCCCGGGCGCTGGCCACACTGGCGGTGCTGGCTGCTCTGGTGGCAGGTTGCACGGCCAGCGGATCCGGGGACGTCGATCGAACCGCCGCGACCGGCGGCACGCTGCGCGTGGCGAACGCGAACGAGTACGGCGACCAGGACCCGCACGACTACAACGGGGACTGGTTCATCGCGCCGATGGTCTTCGAGACGCTGGTGAAGTACGGACAGGGTGGTCGCCTGGAGCCGGGCCTGGCCACGTCGTGGCAGGTCGCGGCGGACGGACTCACGATCGACTTCGAGCTGCGGACCGGTGTGAAGTTTCACGACGACACGCCGTTCGACGAACAGGCGGCGAAGTGGAACCTCGATCGCTGGGTGGGCAAGGAGTCGCATTCCTGGCTGGCCGCCTCGAAGATCATCAAGGCCGTGGAGGTGCCTGGGCCGATGAAGCTGCGGCTGCGCCTCGAACGCGCCTACGACCCGCTGCTGCAGGAACTGACCTTCACCCGGCCCCCCGGCTTCATGAGCCCCAAGGCCGTCGACGCTTCCGGGAAGTTCACCAAGGCCATCGGCACCGGGCCATGGCGGCTGGAACAGATCACGACGACGGCCGCGAGCCTGGTCCGCAACGACGGCTATTGGGGCGCCAAACCGAAGATCGACCGGGTTGAGTTCAGCGTCAGAAAGGACTCGCAGACCCGGGTCTCCGCGCTGCGCGCGGGCGAGGTGGACATGCTCGGCGGTAGTTACCTTGCGCCGATCTCGCCGACCGAGGCGGTCACCCTCGGCAAGGACGAGCGGGTCACGGTGCTGCACGGTGATCCGGACATCACCGTCATGCTCGGCTTCAACCTCAACGGCATCGCGGGCGACAAGGCGATCCGCGAGGCGGTGCGGTACGCCCTGGACCGGGAGACCCTGACCAAGGTGCTCTACGCCGGACAGGCCAAGGCTGCGACCACGCTGTTCGCGCCGGGAATCCCGGACGCAGGGGCGCCGCAGAGCCTGCCCTTCGATCCCGACCAGGCCCGCCGGATTCTCGATGCGGCCGGGTGGCGCCAGGAGGGCAAGGGCCGGGTCAAGGATGGCAAGCAGCTGGTCCTGTCGCTGCGGATCCCGTCGACGGCCGCCGTCGGCTGGCAGGACTCGCGGCTCAGCGCTCAGGCCGTCGCCTCGGCACTGGGCGAGGTCGGGATCACGGTGAACATCGTCGCGGTCGACGAGGCCACGTTCTACGACGACCTGCACGCCGGCAAGTACGACCTCGCCTTCATGGAGACCTACGGCGCCCCTTACGACCCGTCGGGGTTCGTGGTCGGCTTCCTGACCGGCGACCGTAAGGATCCCGGACTGTGGAAGACCGACGAGGTCGAACGGCTCATCGACGGAGCGTTGTACGCCCGGGACGCCGCCACCCGCGCCAAGAACTACCAGGACGCCTGGGCCGTGCTGAACCGGGAGGCCGCCTTCGTGCCGATCGCGTACCGGCCACGGGTGTGGGCCGTCGGTCCGGCGGTCAAGGGCTTCCAGGTGCCGCACACGGAGTACGACTTCGACCTGTCCACGGTGACGCTGCAACGATGAACGGTCTGCTCGTGCGTTGGACTCGGCGGTCGGCCCGGCTGGCCGCCGAGTTGGCGCTGGTTCTCGGAATCACGTCGCTGCTGGCGTTCGGGCTCATCGCGCTGGCTCCCGGTGACGCCGCCACCCGGCTCGCGCAGCAGCGGGCCGGGCACCCCGGCGTCACCGAGGACCAGGTCGCCTCGGCCCGGCGTGAGCTGGGAATGGAGGGCAGCATCCCCGAACGTTACGTCCGTTGGCTCGGCCACGCCGTGCAGGGTGATCTGGGGAAGTCCGCGCGCACCGGCCGGCCGGTACTGACCGAGTTGGCGGAACGAGTCCCGGTCACGCTGTCGCTGGCCGGGCTGGCGGCGGTTGTGGCGTTGCCGCTAGGCATGCTGGTGGGTGCGCTGGCCGTCATGCTGCCGTGGCGTCCGGCTCGACGCGGCCTGCGGCTGACGGGCCTGCTCGCCGTCTCGTTGCCCACCTTCTGGGTCAGCTATCTACTGGTCGTCGTGCTCACCGAGCAACTGGGTCTTCTACCCACCTCCGCCGACGGCGGTCTCGCCGGATACGTGATGCCGGTGGTCGTCCTCGCCCTACCGGCTGTCGGTCTACTCAGCCGTGTGGTCGCTGTGTCACTGCGCGAAGCACTCGCCCAACCGTATGTACGCGCCGCGCAGGCGCGGGGCACGCCGACGGTGTCGATCGTCGTGCGCGACGCGCTGCCCAACGTCGCCGGCGCCGTCCTCAACACGATCGGCCTGATCGTCGGCGGCATGCTCACCGGAGCGCTGGTGGTGGAGACCGTCTTCGCCCACAACGGTATCGGTGACTACTTCGTCCAGGCCGTGAACTTCCGCGACCTGATGGCGATCCAGGCGTGCGTGCTGTGCTTCGCGCTGGCCTTCACCGCGACCAACCGGCTGGCCGACCGGCTACACGGCCGGATCGACCCGCGGGTGAGCAGCGGATGACGGCGTCGGGGGCGGGCCGCCGGCGTCGTACGGTGATCTGCGCACTGCCGTTGCTGGGTTTCGTCATGGCCGGGGCCCTGGCACCGGTCATCGCTCCGTACGACCCGATCGCCAACGATCTGATGGCCAGCCTGGCGCGGCCGTCGATGGAGCATCTGCTGGGCACCGACCAACTGGGCCGGGACCAGTTGTCCCGCCTGCTGTACGGTGCGCAGGCCTCACTGATACTGGCCGCGGCGGTGCTCGCGGTGTCCGTCACTGTCGGGGTGGTGATCGGTGCCGCCGGAGGCTTCCTCGGCGGCTGGCCGGATCGCGTGGCGTTGTGGTTGATGGACGTGACGCTGACGCTGCCCTCACTGATCGTCGCGCTGGCCATCCTGGGCGTGCGCGGTCACGGCAGCGCCAACCTCGTTCTGGCCCTGTCCCTGACCGGTTGGCCGCCATTTGCCCGGTTGGCGCGCGGGCGGTTCGTCAGTCTCCGCCGCAGCGCCTACTTCGACGCGCTGCAGGTGCTCGGCGCCTCCCGGTTCCGGATCCTCTTTCAACATGCATTGCCCGCCCTGGCAGCACCAGTGCTCGTCTACGCGAGCATCGAGATCGGTTTCATCGTGCTGTCGCTGGCGTTCCTCAGCTTTCTCGGTCTCGGCATCCCGCCGCCCGAACCGGAGTGGGGGCAGATGCTCATCGACGCCCGCCCGTATCTGGACTCCGCCCTGTGGCTGGCGCTGCCACCCGGCCTGGCCATCGCCGCCGTCGTCCTCGCCAGCAACCTGCTGGCCGAGCAGTTCGCCACCGACAACCTGCCGCTGGTACGGCTCGGGATGCCGCGGCGGCGCGCCCGGATGAACGGCTCGACCGCCGGCCCGTACCGGGTCGAGGAACTCGCGGTCGCCTTTGCCGGACGGAAGGTGGTGGACGGTATCGACTACCGCGTAGCCCCTGGCAGAGCGTTGGCGATCGTCGGGGAGAGCGGGAGCGGCAAGACGTTGTCCACCCTCGCCCCGCTCGGGCTGATCGATGCCACCGCGCGGGTCAGCGGTCGCGCCGTCCTGGGCCAGGTCGACCTGCTCGGCGGCGGACCGGCGATCCAGGAGGCGGTGCGGGGGCGCCGGGTCGGTGTGGTGTTGCAGGACGCGCGGGGTGCGCTCAACCCGGTACGGACGGTGGGCGCGCTGCTCGACGACGCGGTGCGGCACGCTGGCGTCGTCCCGCGCGGCCGTGAGCGCGCCCGATCGCTCGAGCTGTTGAAGATGGTCGGTCTCCCGGAACCGGAGTCGCAGGTCTCCGCCTACCCGCACACGCTGTCCGGTGGAATGTGCCAGCGGGTGATGATCGCCCTGGCCCTGGCCGGAGAGCCGGAGATCCTGATCGCCGACGAACCAACCTCGGCGTTGGACGTCACCACCCAGGCCCAGATCCATGCTCTGCTGGCGGATCTGCGCGAATCCATCGGGATGGGGCTGATCCTCATCAGCCACGACATCGCGGCGGCGGCCAGGATCGCCGACGACATCGCGGTCTGCTACGCCGGCCGCATCGTCGAGGTCGGGCCGGCAGCCGACGTCGTGAGCCGGCCCGACCATCCGTACACACGCGGCCTGCTCGACGCGGTGCCGTCACCCAAGGCGGTGCCCGGAACCCGGTTCCGGACCCTTCCGCCCGCGGAGCCGGCCCGACGCAAGGTGAGTGCCTGCGCATTCGCACCGCGCTGCGCACATGCCACGAAGCGATGTCACGTCGAGGAACCGCCGCTGCAACCGGTGACGCCAGGGCACACCTCTGCCTGCTGGGTGCGTCCGACGGTGGCGCGGCCGATCGGGTACGACGGTGCTTGAGCTGACCGCAGTACGAGTGGCGTTCCCGATCGCCGGCAGGCTCGTGCCGGTGGTCCGCGACGTCGACCTGAGTGTCCGCCCCGGCGAACTGCTGGCGCTCGTGGGTGAGTCCGGTTGCGGCAAGTCGACAATCGCCCGGACCGTGGTGCGGCTCGAACGCCCGATCGCCGGCACGGTGTCTCTGGACGGCGCGGATGTCCACGCGCTGCGCGGTGACGCCCTCCGGGCGTACCGGCGGGCGGTACAGATGGTCTTTCAAGATCCGTTCCAATCGCTGAGTCCGCGGCAGACGGTCGCCCGTGCGCTCGCCGAACCACTGCACATCCACCGCATCGGCTCTCGGGCGGCACGCCGCCAGCGGGTGGCGGAACTACTCGAGCTGGTCGAGCTGGACCCGGGCCTCGCCGGGCGGCGGCCGCGTGAGCTCAGTGGAGGGCAGCGCCAACGCGTCGCGATCGCGCGCGCTCTCGCGGTACGGCCCCGGCTGCTGATCTGCGACGAACCGGTCACGGCCCTCGACGCGCCCGTGCAGGCCACCGTCCTCAACCTGATCCGGGATCTGGTGGACAGGCTCGGCCTCGGCTGCCTGTTCATCGCGCATGACCTAGCCGTGGTGCGCCAACTCGCCGACCGGGTGGCCGTCATGTACCGGGGCCGAATCGTCGAGAGCGCACCCACGCTGCGCCTGATGGATGCCGCTCGGCACCCGTACACGCAGGCGTTGCTTGCGGCCGTCCCACGCCTCGACGCGGACCCTTCGCCGGCTCCTACGCTGCGCGGGGAGATGCCCGGCCCGCTCGCCAGCATCGACGGGTGTGCCTTCAACCCGCGTTGCCCGCAGGCGTTCGACCGGTGCGAAGCCGAACGCCCGCAAATGATCGTCGGGCCCCGCCCCGACGAGTCCGTCGCCTGTCACCGACAGAATCAGGAGCAAGCATGATCGACCAGACGATCGCGCAGGCCTCGTTCGCCGAGCTGCTGCGCCGCTGGGATGTCCAGCAGGACATCTACATCGAGCAACGCGAGCGGGTGTTCACCGTGATGTTCGACGTCCTGGAGCAGCTCTGCCCGCAGCCCGGCCTGACGGTGCTCGATCTCGCCTGCGGTCCCGGCGCCATCAGCGAACGCTTTCTCCGCCGCTTTCCCGAGGGCCGCGCGGTGGCGCTTGACACCGATCCGGTGCTGCTCGCCATCGGCGAGGGCGGGCTCGGCGACCAGGGCGGGCGGCTGCGTTGGGTCCGGGCTGACCTCCGTGATCCATCGTGGGCGGAGCGGCTCGGCCCTGAATTCGGTGAGGGCTCGTTCGATGCCGTCCTGTCCAGCACGGCGCTGCACTGGCTCACGCCGCCCGCGCTGACGGCGGTCTACCGTACCGCGGCCGGGTTGCTCCGCCCGGGTGGCGTCCTGGTCAACGCCGACTACCTACCACTACCTGCGGGCAGCCGCCTCCGGGCCGCCTGTGAGGCCATCGACCGGGGGCGCCAGCAGCATGCGATCGAGGCCGGCGCGGAGCCGTGGGAGGACTGGTGGGCGGCCGTCGAAGCACACCCGGCGCTGGCCGACGCCGTCGCCGAACGGCAGACGCTGTGGCCAGCAGGGGCCCGTGACTGGACGGGTGCCACGCTCGACTATCACCAGGCAGCTCTCGTGGAGGCCGGGCTGACCGAGGTCGGCGTGGTTTGGCAGGATCTCGAAGAGCGGGTCCTGGTCGCGATCCGCTGAGCAACGGATCTCAGCTGTACGCCGTGGTCGGTGGCGGGTTGCCGGTGAGCAGGTGCGTGCCGAGTTCCCGGGCCTTGTAGGCGACTGGATCGTGGACGGTGAGCGTTCGGGCGTCACGCCAGAAGCGGTCCAGTCCGGATGAGCGTGTCGTGGCGCGACCCCCGGTGAGTTCGAAGATCCGGCTCGTTGCCTCCACCGCGAGGCGGGTGGCTACGACCTTCGCGGCCGAGACCGTCAGCGCGGTCCGGCCACGTTCGGCCGGGGTCAGGTCCAGGCCCCGCCGGTCGGCCTTGGCGAGGGCGCGGGTCGCGTCGTCGGCCAGCAATCGCGCCGCGTGGAGGCTCGCGGCGAGTTCGCCGTATCCGGCGAGCACGTGTGGGTCGTCGACGGCCCTGGCCAGCCCGCTGGCTGGCCAGGGCCGGGACTGCTCCCGCGTGTAGCGGGCAGCCTCGTCCAGCGCTCCCTCGGTGATGCCGACGAGTATCTGGGTGAGCACTGTTTGGAAGGCGAGGGAGACGAGCGACAGTTGCTGCCATCTCGGGCTCGTCTCGTCCTCACCGGGCGGGAAGGTCCCCAGCACGTCGGCGGGGCCGGCCGTGACATCCCGCAGGACGATGCTGCCGCTGGCCGTCAGGCGCTGGCCCAGGTTGTCCCAGTCCGGTGGATGCGAGAGCCCGTCCGCGTCACCGGGTACCACTACCACGATGCGGGACTCCTGGTCGTCGCGAATCGCGCCGACCAGGATCCGGTCAGCGACCGCACATCCGGTGGCGAACGCGCCCCGGCCGGAGACCGTGAACGTGTCTGCGGTCGTGGTCGCCACGATGGTGTCGCGTGGGTTGCTGACGGACGCCACGAAGAGCCCTTCGGCTCTGACGTCTTGTCGCAGTCGGCGGGCCAGGTCGGCGTTGTCGTACAGGCGGGCGCGCCAGAGGTGTGTGTAGTGGTAGCCGAGGAGGTGTCCGATCGAGGCGTCGGACGCCGCGATGATGCGGGTGACGAGGTGCGTGGTCTCGAGGTCGTCGGGATCGGCCGCGAGTAGACCGCTGCCGCGTAGCAGTTGGATCTCGGCCCGCGGCGGTCGGTTGGCGCGCTCGCGCGCGACCACGTCTTCGTGCAGGCGCCCCGCGACGGCGCGGGCCGCGGCGACTGCGTCGGCCGGGGTCATCGGGGACCCACCGGTGCGGGAGCGGGGTGCCGGAGCCTTCGGTGCACCAGTACGACCAGGATCGGCAGCAGCACACACTGGGCGGCCACGGCCAGCCATAGCCCGGGCAGGTGTCCGGCGGTCTCGAACGCCTGGTAGACGACGCCGCCGACGACACCGCTGAGGAGCGCGCCGACGCCTTCGGCGAGCCGCTGGTGCCCGAAGACCACCGCCGCCGAGCGGGGGGTGCCGGCGAGCGCCTCGAGGACGTTCTTGAGAAAGAGTATCGAGTTGCCCACGCCGAGGGCGACGATGCCGGCGGCGATCGTGAGTTCGTGCCCGCCGGCGAACGCGGTCATGCCGATGGCCAGGCCACCGAACCCGATCGTCATCGCCTGGGTGTACCGCATCTGTTCGACCCGCCCTGCCAAGAGTGGTTGCAGCACGACCAGCAGCAGCGAATAGCCCATCATGGCCGATCCGTAGAACACCGTGGGCACCCTTCCTTCCGCATAGGACGCGAGATATTGGTAGAAGTAGAGGTGGAGGTAGATGGTCAGGGCAGTCACCGTGAACGGCAGGACCGCCAGCCCGCTCAGGGCACGGTGCAGCGGCTCGACGGCCCGGGTGTGGCCACGCGACTCCTGCGGCAGGAGCGCGTGCCCGACCGTCAGCGCGGCATGCAGGGCGGCCGCGGCGGCGAACATCACCCCCGGGTCGTTGATGAACAGCGCACCTACCACCGGACCGAGGGCGATCCCGGCGTTGCCGGTGGCGTAGCTCGCCGACACCAGCCGCGGCTGCTCGTCCGGGTCCGCGCCGTGCACCGTGTAGGCGCGGACCGCAGGCGAGTACAGCGCGGTGGCCGCCGACCGGATCATCAGCGCCAGGACTGTCACCGGCGGCCATACCTCGCCAGCGAGCAGTCCCAGCGAACCGAGCGTCTGCAGCGCCATCGCCAGCAGCAGCGAACGCCGCAGGCCGAGGTGCTCCGCCAGCACCGCGCCCGGCGCTCCGCCGGCGAACTGCACGAATGCCGTCAGCCCCAGGACGACGCCGACCTGATCCATGCTGAGGTCCATGCGCTGCCGCAGCAGGATCGCCAGGTACGGGTAGACGGAGAAGCCGATCAGGTTGACGAGCAGCCCGCTGCCGAGCAGGGCGATCCGCACCCCGGTGAACGAGCCGAGTGCGGCGGGTCTCACCCGCTTCCCTTGCTGCCCCGGATGATCAGGCGGGTCGCGTTGGCGTCGTAGGGGCCGCCGTCCAGATTGCCGAAGCACTCGATCTTCCCGAATCCTGCCTCCGCGAACATGTCGCGCAGTTCGGCGGCGCTGTAGACGTAGCAGGTGAGGGAGGTGTGCGCGGCTGTGTCGCCCCGCACCAGCGTCCAGTCGGTTCGGTAGCGGGTCCAGTCGTCCAGAATCGTGTCGCGCATCACCACCATGCCGCCGGGCACGTCGACGATCTTTGGTGGTCCGACCCACGACGCGTAGGTCTCCTTGCTCAGCAGATCGACGAGCAGCTGGCCTCCTGGAGCGAGGGACCGGTGGGCGTTGTGCAGCACCCGCATGTTGTCCTCGTGGTCGTCGAAGTAGCCGAAGGAGGTGTACATGTTCACCACGACGTCGTACGCCTCCGGCGCCCCGTACTCGCGAACGTCCGCTCGTACGAGAGACGCCGTCGCGCCGGCGTCGGCGCACGCGGCCGCCGCGCGTTCGAGCAACTCGGGGTGCAGGTCCACGCCGGTCACCTGGTAGCCACGGCGAGCCAGTGGCGCGGTGAAGAACCCCGTGCCGCAGCATTGGTCGAGCACGCGGCTTGCGGGAGCGAACGCGAGCAGGGGTGAGGTGGCGACCGCATCGGCGGCGGCCCGCGCACGCTCGGGGGTGAAGAGCACCTCCGAGAAGCCGGACCACAGGTTCATGTCCTCGTACCAGTTCACTGTCGACTCCGTTTCGGGCTGGCCGCGGGCGCCACCCCGAGCCCGGGTCCGTCGCCCAAGACGATCCACCCGCCCTCGAGTCCGAGCCCGCGGAAGGGTTGATCGCGGAGGTAGAGGTGGCCGTCGAGGTCGATGTGGTCGGCCAGCGGGGCGAGCAGCGCGGCCTGGCTGATGGCGAGTTCCGACTCGCACATGCAGCTGAGCAGCACCGTGAGCCCGGCCTGCCGGGCGGCTGCCATGACCCGTCGTGCGGCGCGGACGCCGCCCGCCTTGCACAGCTTGACGACGATGCCGTCGGAGTGTTTCCGGGCGGCGTGGACGCTGGCCACGTCGGTGCATCCTTCGTCCAGGACGATCGGGAGCCGGTCGGGAAGCTCTCGGTAGCGGACGTAGTCATCGATGCGGCTTCGTGGGAAGGGCTGCTCGACGAGGTGGACGCCAAGCGCGCGCAGACGTGGCGTGAGGGCGCGCGCGGTGCTGAGATCCCACGCCTCATTCGCGTCGATCCGGATCGGCAGCGGTGTCACCTGCCGGATGGCGTCGAGGACATCGATGTCGTCGGGGCCACCGACCTTCACCTTGAACGCACCCACCTGTGGTGCGTTGCGGACCGCAGTAGCGGCCTCGGCCGGACTCGCGATCCCGATCGTGTACACCGTCGGCCCGATCCGGCGGGGCGCGGCGAGGATCTGCCAGGTCGGCCGTCGGCCGACCTTGCCGATCCAGTCGTGCAGCGCGCCGTCCAAGGCCATCCGGGCGCCTGCCGGCGCGTCCCAGGCGTCGACACGTTCGAGCGCCGCCTGCGGGTCGGTCAGGTCGGGACCGAGCAGGGCAGAGCCGTCGGCCTCGATGGCCCGTGCGACATCGTCCGCGGTGACCCCGTCGTACTCGATCGGCGTGCCCTCACCGTAGGCAACGATGCCGGCATGGGTGACGGTGACCATGCAGGTGTCCACGGCGTCGATCTCACCGCGGGAACTCCGCACGGTCTCGGTCAGCCGCAGCGAAACACGCTCGACGGACAGGCTCAGCATGACATGCCTCTCTCCGATCGTTCGACGCGCCGGAACCGATCGGGAACCGGCAACGACATATACAAGGAGGTGGATCTGACCGGTGGCGAAGGGAACGGCGATGGAGTGGTTCGAGGACGAGTCGATGTGGACCGATTTCTCTGCGGTGTTCTTCGCGCCCGAACGTGCCGCGGAAGCCGAGACGAGAGTCGCCTCGTCGCCGCTGCTGCGGCTGTCGCCCGGCACCAGGGTGCTCGACCTGGGATGCGGGCCGGGCACGTACACGATCCCGCTGGCCCGCCGCGGTGCCCAGGTGGCCGGGGTGGACCTGAGCGCAGCGCTGCTCGATCGGGCCGCGACGGCGGCGGTCGAGGCCGGGGTCGACGTGCGGCTGCTGCGGGCGGACATGCGCCAGTTCGTCGAGGCCGGCCAGTACGACCTGGTGATCAGCATGTACACGTCGTTCGGCCTGTTCGACGACCACGACGAGAACATGCAGGTGCTGCGCAACGCGCTCACCAGCCTCACACCCGGCGGCCGGCTCCTCATCGACCTGTACGGCAAGGAGGTCGCGGCCCGAGACGGGGCCGCGCCGATCATTTCCGACGTCGATGGAGGCACGCTGATCGTGCGCGGCACCGTGCTGGATGACTGGACCCGTTTCCGGGACGACTTCTACCTCGTCCGCGGCGGCCGGTCCCGGCAGGCTTCCATCACGCATCACCTCTACAGTGCCGCCGAGCTCAAGCGGATGCTCACCGCAGCGGGCTTCACCGGCGTCGAGTGTTTCGGCGGATTCGATGCCGAGCCCTTCGACAACCACGCCCGACGGCTCATCGTGCGCGGCACCCGGCCCTAGCACGCGGGGCGGGTCTCGACACGCACGGCACCCGCCGCGGCCACGGCGCGGTGCGTGGCGATCTCCGCGGTCGGCCCCTCGGCCAACAGGATCCCCACGTAGCCGCGCCCGTCGTTGAGGTGCTCGATGGAGGCACCGACCGCCCTGGTCGGGTACCACTCGGGTCGACCGGGATAGCGGGCGATGTCGTCGAGGCCGTGCACGGCGACGAGGTCGCCGGACCTGTCCGGATACGCCAGTACGAACGCCACAGCCGGTCCACCGCCCAACGGCATGTCGAGCAGCCGCGGGCGGCGGCCCAGCGCGAGGTCGATCATTCCCCCGTAGACATTCACATCCAGGGCCCGGCACATCGACTCGCCCACGAGCGCACCGCCGATCCGCGGATTCACCTCGATCAGGCGCGGCCCGTCGGCGGTCATGGCCAGCTCGACATGGGCGAACCGATCGGTGTAGCCGAGGACCGCCAGCACGTCACCGAGCCAATCCTCGATCGCCCGGAACTCGTCGGGCGGCAACGCCACCGGAAACGCGGTCACGTCCTCCCGGAACCAGGGCTGCGGCGACATAAGGCGGCTCGACATCCCCAGCATGCGAGTGCGACCGGCCCAGGTCACAGTCTCGGCGCTGTAGACCGGACCGGCGAGGAACGGCTCCGCGAACAACCGCCCGAACAGCGTCGCGCCCGCAGCCTGCCGCTGCAGGCGGGCGAAGTCGTCGGCGTCGCGGACGAGCCACACGTTCCGGCTGCTGGTACCGGCTGTGTCCTTGACAACGGCCGGCAGGCCGACGGCTGCCGCCAGTTCGTCGAGCGACAGTGAGGCCACGTCGTCCACGGCGAACGCCGGGAACGGGCTCAGCCTACTGCCGTGGAGCAGGTCCCGGACGCGTGACTTGTCGCGCGCCAGCCGGATGACCGCCGGGTCGATACCCGGTAGACCGAGTTCGACGGCGAGCTCGGCACCGGTCACGCCCCACGTGTCGGTAGAACTGATCAGACCCCGGAGGTCCTCGATCGCGCGCAGCGCCTGGGAGACCGCCTCACGATCGTTCGTGTCCACGGCAACGACCTGGATCGCCTCGGGCGGCAGCTTCGCGAGTTCATGCAGGTACAACTCCTCGACACCGGTCAGCAGCACGATCCGCTCGCCGGCAGCCCGGGCGGCACGTACGAGGTGGGCAAGCCCGAAGGAGAGCATCTCGAGGCAGGCAATCGTCACGGTGTATATGTCGTCCCGCCGGCCCGAAGAGTTCCCGACCTATTGCATCGACTACGGCGGAACTAATGCGGCCGCCGACCCGACTTACCATCCGACACAGACATGCGTCGACTTCAATGCGTTTGGAGTGTCTCCGCCATCCACCGGCTTCAACCCCAGGGACGACCGCCGATGTCACTGCCGAACCCGCCCGACGTGCCAACGACCGTCCACAGCCACATCACCGACGCGATCCGGGCTCCCAGCCTGATCAGACTGTCGGACAACGTCGTGCTGCTACGGTTCGAGACCCTGAAGATCTACGCCGCGCTCGGCGCCGTCCGGGCCCTGCTCGCCGACGGCACGATACGGCCCGGCGATACCCTCGTCGACAGCTCGAGCGGCATCTACGCATTGGCACTGGCGATGGTCTGCCACCGCTACGACCTGCGATGCCACATCATCGCCTCCACCACGGTCACACCTACCATCCGGGCCCAGCTGGAGATCCTCGGTGCCACCGTCGACCAGATGCCGGCCGAGCACGATCTGCGGCTCGACCAGAACCGGCGAGTCGAGCGGGTACGCCAGCTGCTGCGCGCCAATCCCGGCATGCATTGGATGCGCCAGTACCACGACCCGGTCCATTATCTTGGCTACGCCGAACTCGCCGACCTGGTGCGCGCCGCGCTGCCGGACACGCGTCTTGCCGTGGTGTCCAGCGTCGGCACCGGCGCGTCCAGCGGGGGGCTGGTCCAGCCGCTGCGAGCACACGACCCGGCGACCCCGCTCGTCGGCATCCAGCCGTTTGGCAGCGTGAGCTTCGGCAGCGAACGGTTCCAGGACCCCGAAGCCATCATCGCCGGCATCGGCAGCGCCATCCCGTTCGACAACGTCCGGCACAACCTCTATGACCAGATTCACTGGCTGACATTCCGATACGCCATGGCCGGCGCGATCGGCCTGATGCGCGACCACGCGGTCTTCGCAGGCCTGTCCACCGGCGCCGCCTACCTCGCGGCGGCCTGGACGGCACGACGGGACCCCGGTCGCACCCACCTCGTCGTGGGGGCAGACACCGGGCATCGCTATGTCGAACGGGTCTTCGCCCGCTACCGCGAGGCCCTGGACCCCGACACGCTCAAACCCATGGAGATCGACTCGCTCGACGGACTCGCGCCGCCCTGGTCGGTCATGCACTGGCGGCGCCACCCGAGAGCTCAAGATTCCTGAACCGCATGGCTGGAGCCAGGTGCCCACGGCAACGATGTCAACGCGCCCGGACGGATCGAGGGTTACCGGGAACTTCTGTGGTGTGGTGGCCCACCACACGGAACCGTCGCCTGCACCGTTCCCGGGGCGTGAGTTGGGAGGCTGGGGTGCCCTCGTGACCCCGCATCCGCAGGGAGCAGTCGCCGGTACGCCGTGCTGTACGTAGCGAAAGTGGACCCCCACCTGCGTGAGGACAGATGCCTTGCTCGCCAAAGGATGTCTCGAAGTTCGGTGAAGGTGTTGCCCGGCACCGGTGTTGGTGTCAGCCGGCGAGGATGATGTTGTGGAGGTGGGCGATGCCGGAAGCGGTGTCGGCAAATGTTCGGGCGGCTCGGCGGTAGTCCCGCAGGATCTTGAAGGTCTTCATGCGGGCCAGGGCGTGTTCGATCTGGGCACGGATGGTGCGGTGTTGCCTGTTTGGGCCTGCCCCGTTTTGACGGACATCCGAGATCAGGGGACCTGGGGTCTCCGGGAGGATGTCCATCATCAT
>NZ_MZMV01000010.1 GCF_002210435.1 Micromonospora wenchangensis | reverse complement strand
GCCGCCGCCCTGTCTGTCCGTGCGCCGGGCGCGACCACCGCCGGCCGGATGCGGTCCGGTCAGCCGGGAAGCGGTTGGGCGGCGGGACCGTCCCCGATGAGCCGGAAGTGCTCCTCGCCGACCGGCTCCACCATGCCGTCCTTGACCAGCGCGGCGAGCGCGCGGGCCCGCTGCACGTCGTCGTGCCACACCTGGTCGAGCCGCTGGTGCGGCACCGGGCCGGTGGCGTCCCGGAGCACCCCGAGCAGCAGTCCGCGTACCTGACGGTCGGTGCCGGCGTACCGCTGGACCTTGCGGGTCGGACCGGTGGGCGCTGCCTGGCCGGAGGCCCGCCAGGCGCAGATCGACTCGACCGGACAGCCCGTGCAGCGCGGCGAGCGGGCCGTGCAGACGATCGCCCCGAGTTCCATGAACGCGGCGCTGGCCAGTGCGGCGGCGGCCGGCTCCACCGGCAGCAGCTCAGCGCAGGCGACCAGGTCGGCCGGCGTGGTGGCCGGGCCCGCATCCGGTTCACCGGCGACGGCCCGGGAGACGACCCGCCGGACGTTCGTGTCGACCACCGGGTGCCGCTGGCCGTAGGCGAACGCGGCGACCGCCCGCGCCGTGTACGTCCCGATGCCGGGCAGCGCCAACAACTGGTCCAGTTGGTCGGGCACCAGGCCGCCGTGCCGTTCCACGATCGCCACCGCGCACTCGCGCAGCCGTACCGCGCGGCGTGGGTAGCCGAGCCGGCCCCACATCCGGATCGCCTCGGCCGGAGTGTCGGCGGCGAGGGCGGCGGGATCGGGCCAGCGGGCCAGCCAGGCATGCCAGGCGGGCAGGACACGTACCACCGGGGTCTGCTGGAGCATGACCTCGCTGACCAGGATCGGCCAGGCCCCGATGCCGGGTACCCGCCAGGGCAGGTCGCGGGCGTTCTGCTCGTACCACCGGCTGACCAGGGTGGTGAATGTGGGTTCAGTCATCGCGCCGACGATGATGTCACGCGATGCCTTCCCGCTGGTTGGGCGGGCCGGGCGGGGCGTCGTCGGGTCGCCGGGCGGATCGGGCAGAATGCCCGGATGAGCGAGCTCGCGATCACCGTCATCGGCCGGGACCGGCCCGGCATCGTGGCCGACGTCGCCGAGGTGCTCGCCGGGCTCGGCGCGAACCTCACCGACTCCACCATGACCCGGCTACGCGGTCACTTCGCCATGACCCTGATCTGTGTCGGCCCCGCCGCCGCCGAGGTCGAGGCCGCCCTGACGCCGCTGGCCGCCGACGGTCAACTCCTGGCCACCGTACGCGCGGTCACCCCGGACGGTACGGCGACGCCGGCGGGTGAGCCGTACGTGCTGGCGGTGCACGGCGCGGACCGGATGGGCATCGTGGCCGCGATGACCCGGGTGATCGCCGAGGCGGGTGGCAACGTGACGGATCTGAGCACTCGCCTGGCCGGCACGCTCTACGTGGTGGTGGCCGAGGTGGACCTGCCCACGGGCCGCGCCGACGAGCTGGCCGGCCGACTCGCCCGGACGGCCGCCGACCTGGGGGTCGGGGTCTCCCTGCGCCCCGCCGACCCGGATCTCCTGTGAGCGCGAGGAGTGAGCGGGGTTTGCGAGCCCCGCAGTCGCGAACGAAAGACGGATCTGTGAGCGCGAGGAGTGGGCAGGGTTTGCGAGCCCCGCAGTCGCGAACGAGAGACGGATCTGTGAGCGCGAGGAGTGAGCGGGGTGTGCGAGCCCCGCAGTCGCGAGCCGAGGTGAACCCGTGAGCGCGGAACCGTACGTCGGGCTCGGTGGCTGGACCCCGGCGGACCTGGGCGTGCCGGGGGAGGTACGTCGGGTGGTCTGTGCCCCCGAGCCGGTGCTGAGCCGGTCGGGGCCGGAGGTGGACCCGACCGCCGAGGAGACTCTCCGGCTCGCCGCCGACCTGGTGGCCACGATGCGGGTGTCCCCGGGCTGCGTGGGGTTGGCGGCACCGCAGGTCGGCGTGGAGGCGCAGGTGTTCGCGGTGGACGTGACGGGGCATCCCAAGGCGGTGACGGTGCACGGCACCTTCGTGCTCTGCAACGCCCGGGTGGTGGAGGCGAGCCGGTGGAAGCCGGGTCGGGAGGGCTGCATGTCGGTGCCCGACCTGACCGGCGACGTGAAGCGGGCCAGCCGGTTGGTGGTCGAGGGGGCGCTGCCCGGCAGTGGCACACCGGTCCGGCTGGTCACCGACGGGTTCGAGGCGCGGGCCCTGCAACACGAGATCGACCACTGTGCCGGGCTGCTCTTCCTCGACCGGGTGGCCGGCGCGCACGCGGTCTACCAACGCAAGGTCTACCTGTGACCCGGCCGGCCGCCACGGCGTCGGCGCGGGTTCCCGACGGAGCGGGCCGGCCGACTGTCGTCAGTGGAACGTCGTTCGCCGCCCGGTGGCCGATGTCCGGCGAGTCGTGGCAGGTTCACGTGCGCGACGCCGCTACGGTGGGGGCATCATGCGTCTGACGGTCGGTCCCCTGCCTTCCGCCGTGTACTGGCGGCGTCGCGCCGTCGTACTCGGAGCGGGGCTTCTGCTCCTGGTTGTTCTGCTCTACTCGTGTGCCCGATCGGGGGACACCGGTGCCACACCGGGGGCCGGGGCCACGTCGTCGGCCCCCGCTGCGGGTGCCGCCACCCCGACGGCCGCCTCGCCGCCTGCCGGGTCCGCGTCCCCGTCGGGTGGGTCCGACGCGGGGGGCCCGCCGGCCGGTCCGACCGCCGACCCGGACACGAGCAACGTCCCGGCCGGCGATCCGCCCGCCCCGCCTACCAATCAGGCCCGGGCCGACGACGGCACCTGCACCGACAGCGAGATCGTGGTGACCCCGGTGGCGCTGCCCGCCGAGGTGAGCAGCGGTGCCCCGGTCGACCTCAGCCTCAAGGTCAGGAACAAGTCCCAGCGGACCTGCAACCGGGACGTCGGCGCGGACGCCCAGGAGCTGTTCATCAAGTCCGGGGCGGAGAAGGTCTGGTCGTCGGACACCTGCGGCACCGGCCGGGGCTCCGACGTGCAGACGTTCACCCCCGGCTTCGAGCGCTCCTACCAGCTCACCTGGAACGGCATGGACGCCAGCCGGTGCAAGCAGGGGGTGGCTGCGGGCCCCAACCCGCCGGCCGGCAACTACCAGGTCTTCGCCCGGGTGGGCACCAAGCTGAGCGAGCCGGTCAAGCTGGTCGTCACCGGCTGACCGGCCCCGGTCAGACGTACCGTTCCAGGATGGACGCCTCGGCCAGCCGGGACAGGCCCTCCCGGACGCCCCGGGCCCGTGCGTCGCCGACGCCCTCGACGGCCTGGAGGTCCTCCACGGTCGCGCCGAGCAGCCGCTGGAGGCTGCCGAAGTGCAGCACCAGCCGGTCGACGATGGCCACCGGCAGCCGGGGCACCTTGGCCAGCAGCCGGAACCCGCGCGGGCTGACCGCCGCGTCGAGCGCGTCGGAGGCGGCCGGGTAGCCGATCGCCTTGGCGACCGCGACCAGGTCGATCAGCTCGGTCGCGCCGAGCAGGTCCAACTCGACCAAGGCCTCGTCGAGGGTGCGCGACTTGCGGCCGGCGGGCAGGTAGTCCCGGATGACCAGGGTACGGTCGGCGTCGACCCCGGCCATCAGCTCGTCGAGTTGCAGGGCGAGCAGGCGGCCGTCGGTGCCCAGCTCGACCACGTATCCGGCGATCTCGTCGGCGATCCGGCGGACCATCTCCAGCCGCTGCACCACGGCGACCGCGTCGCGGACGGTGACCAGATCCTCGATCTCCAACGCGGACAGGGTGCCGGAGACCTCGTCGAGGCGGAGCTTGTACCGCTCCAGGGTGGCCAGGGCCTGGTTGGCCCGGGAGAGGATCGCCGCCGAGTCGTCGAGCACGTGCCGCTGCCCGTTGACGTAGAGGCTGATGATCCGCATCGACTGGCTGACCGAGATGACCGGGTAGCCGGTCTGCCGGGCCACCCGCTCGGCGGTGCGGTGCCGGGTGCCGGACTCCTCCGTCGGGATGGACGGGTCGGGCATCAGGTGCACCCCGGCCTGCACGATCCGGGTGCCGTCGCTGGAGAGCACCACCGCGCCGTCCATCTTGCACAGTTCACGGACCCGGGTCGCGGAGAACTCGACGTCCATCGGGAAGCCACCGGTGCAGATCCCGTCGACGACCTTGTCGTAACCGAGGACGATCAGTGCGCCCGTCCGACCGCGCAGGATGCGTTCGAGCCCGTCGCGCAGCGCGGTGCCGGGTGCCATCAGGGCGAGGTTGGCCCGCAGCGGATCACCGGCGCTGCCGGTGGCCCCGGCGACGCTCACACTGATCGGACGGGTGGGCGAGCCCACGGCGGCGGCGCGGGTGTGGGGCGTCGCGCCGGCAGGCTTGGCGGCGTCGCGGTCGGTCGGCACGCGCACAGTCTACGGACTGCCCTGCGGTGGGTGCTCTCGTGGTTACTGTGATGTGTCACGGCGTCGGATTCTTCCCACCGGTCGGACCTGCCGGACGTCGACCGGTATGGCCCGACCGGTACCCCGCCGTCGCCACCCTCGGTCACTCCGCGGATGCGCGGGCGACCGCCTGGAGCGCCGACCG
Source organism: Micromonospora wenchangensis (assembly GCF_002210435.1). Taxonomy (GTDB): domain Bacteria; phylum Actinomycetota; class Actinomycetes; order Mycobacteriales; family Micromonosporaceae; genus Micromonospora; species Micromonospora wenchangensis. The sequence goes on along the minus strand of NZ_MZMV01000010.1, from coordinate 157,384 downwards.
GACGTCCGTGACCTCGGTCACCCGCATGTTTCCCGGGCCGGCGCCGGTGCTCTCGGGGCCGCAGCCGGGCGGTACCAGCGCCATCCGGAAGCCGAGCCGGGCCGCCTCGGCGAGCCGCCGGGGGACCGCGCCGACCCGGCGTACCTCGCCGGTCAGCCCGACCTCGCCGATCGCCACCAGGTGCGGCGCGATGGCCAGGTTGAGCCCGCCGGAGGCGACCGCCAACGCGACCGCGAGATCGGCGGCCGGCTCGACCACCCGGATGCCGCCGACGGTGGCCGCGAAGACCTCCCGGTCGTGCAGGGTCAGCCGTTCGGTACGGCGTTGCAGCACCGCCAGCACCATGGCCAGCCGGGCCCCGTCGAGCCCCGAGACGGTACGCCGGGGCGACCCGGCTACCGTCGCGCCGATCAGCGCCTGCACCTCGGTCAGCAGCGCCCGCCGCCCCTCCATCGCCACGGTGACGCAGGTGCCCGGGACCGGCTCGGAGTAGCGGGTGAGGAAGAGCCCGGACGGGTCGGCCAGGCTGCTGATGCCCCCCTCGTGCATCTCGAAGCAGCCGACCTCGTCGGCCGCGCCGAACCGGTTCTTGACCCCCCGAACCATCCGCAGCGAGGAGTGCTTGTCCCCCTCGAAGTGCAGCACGACGTCGACCAGGTGTTCCAGCACCCGGGGGCCGGCGACCTGACCGTCCTTGGTGACGTGACCGACCAGCACGGTGGCGATGCCGCGCTCCTTGGCGACCGCGACCAGGGCGGCGGTGACGGCCCGTACCTGGGTGACCCCGCCCTGCACCCCCTCGGTCCCGGTGGTGGAGATGGTCTGCACCGAGTCGAGGACGAGCAGGCCCGGCTTGACCGCGTCGAGGTGCCCCAGCACGGCGCTCAGGTCGCTCTCGGCGGCCAGCCAGAGCTGTTCGTGCAGGGCACCCATCCGCTCGGCGCGCAACCGGACCTGGCTGACCGACTCCTCGCCGCTGACCACCAGTGACGGGCTGCCGGCGTTGGCCGCCCACTGCTGCGCCACGTCGAGCAGCAGGGTGGACTTGCCGACCCCCGGTTCACCGGCCAGCAGGACCACCGCGCCGGGGACCAGGCCGCCGCCGAGGACCCGGTCGAGTTCGCTGACCCCGGTGGGGCGGGCGCGGGCCGGCGCGGCGCTGATCGTGGCGATCGGCCGGGCCGGCTCGGCAGGCATCCGGGAGCTGACCACCCGGCCGGAGACGACCGGCCCGGTGACGGTGGACTCGACCACCGAACCCCACTCGCCGCACTCCGGGCACCGCCCCACCCACTTGGGCGGCTGGTGGCCGCAGGCGTCGCACTCGTAGGCGGGGCGGGGCTCGCGGGCGGCCCGGCCCCGGGACGCGCCGGCCCCGCTGCGGGCGGGCGTCGATCGGGAGGTGGTCACCCCAGGACGCTAACCCCCACCGGTGACGAAAACACCGCCGGCGTGGTGGTCACCACGCCGACGGTGTCGTCGGTGTCTCGGGCCGGCCGGTCAGCCGCCGTGGCCGGAGCTGCCCTCCTGGCCGCTCTCCTCGCCGCCCTCGCGGTGCACGATCGGGGAGGGCCGGGCGGCCGGGCTCAGCGGCACGCCGACCGGGACCGGGGTGCTGACGGTACGGCCGTCGCCGAAGTCGAAGGTCAGGTTGACCTGCTGACCGGTGAGCAGCGCCTCGTTCAGCCCGACGAGCTGGAGGTGCTGGCCGTTCTGCACGTTGAGCTGCACGTAACCGAGGGCCGGGATCTCGATCCGGGCCGGCTGACCGGCCGGCGCGGACGGGCTGGCCGACGGCGAGGCCCCCTCGGACGGCGAGGCACCCTCCGACGGCGATGCCCCCTCGGAGGGGGAGGCCCCCTCGGCCGGCGAGGCGCTGCCCGACGGCGACCCGGTCTCGGACGGCGAGGGGCTCCCGGACGGCGAGCCGCTCTCCGAGGGGGAGGCGGAGCCGGAGGGGCTGGCCGAGCCGGCGGCCCCGGTGAGCACGATCTGCCGGGCGCTGTCGGTGGTGACGGTGACGGTGACCGGGTCCCGGGTGTCGTTGTAGATCACGGCGTTGAGCGCGGCGTTGGCGCCGGCGGTGAGACCGTCCTCGCCCGGGTAGGCGACGTAGAGGCCACGTACCTTGTACGCGTTGTCCGACGTCTGGACGTTGACCCCCTGGACCGACGGCTGCTTGTTGGCGGTCTCGGACACCTGGCCCGCCCCGCAGCCCGTCGCCAGCAGGGCGGTCGCCCCCGCCAGGCCGGACAGCAGCAGGGTGGCCCGCCGGGAACCCCTGATCGAGCGCGTCACGTCGGTCCTCCTCGTCACGATCCCCACCCGGTGCCTACCCCGGGGTGTGGGGTGGTCATACCCGCGCAGACCGCGCTCCAGGGTAGTTGGGGCTGATCGAGGGCCGCACGCGGACCCGGTGCCGCCACCCGGGTGGGTGCCGGTCAGACCACCCGACCGCTCGCCACCAGCAACAGCACATCGATCAGGGCCACCACCAGCACCGCCCGGAACGCGGCCGCCGAGCGGCCGTCGCGCCGGGTGGCGGCGCGGCCCGCGTACCAGCCGACGGCCGGCACCGCGACGGCCGCGGCGACCGCCGACCAGCCGACCCACGACGGTGGCCCGGGTGGCCCGATGACCAGGGCGACGGTGGCGGCGAGCAGCAGCCCGGCGGCGGCCAGCCGGCTGCCGGTGGCACCGAGCCGGTGCGGCAGGCCGCGTACCCCGGTCCGGGCGTCGTCGGCCAGGTCGGGCAGCACGTTGGCGAAGTGCGCCCCCGCGCCCAGGCAGGCCGCCGCGACGACCAGCCAGAGCGGCGGCGTGGGCGCCCCCGGCAGGGCGAGCACCACGAACGCGGGCAGCGAGCCGAAGGAGACCGCGTACGGCAGCACCGAGACCGGGGTGGACTTCAGCGGCCAGTCGTAGAGCAGCGCCGAGACCAGACCCACGGTGTAGCAGAGCGCGGCGACCGGGTTGGTGGTCAGCGCCAGCAGCGGGGTGGCGAGCGCGGCCAGCACGGCGGCCACCACCACCGTCCGGCGGCCCACCGCCCCTGCGGCGACCGGCTTGTCGGTACGCCCCACCGTGGCGTCCCGCCCGGCGTCCACCGCGTCGTTGGTCCAGCCGACGGCGAGCTGGCTGGACAGCACGGTGAGCACCACGGCCACCGTCCCGGCCGGACGGTGACCGACCGCGACGGCGAGCAGCCCGGCCACCGTGGTCACGGCCAGGCCCGGTTCCGGGTGACTCGCCTTGACCAGCCCTAACACCGTCCGCCACATAAGGGAAGTCTGGTCGTTACCGGCCGGTCGTGCCACGCTCTGTGCCATGGGTGACGGTCCGGTGTCCGACGGTGTACGCGTGCTGCCCCCCAACGACCTTCGCCAGTACGACGACCTGGCCGGCGAGTGGTGGCGGCCCGACGGCGCGTTCGCGATGCTGCACTGGCTGGCCCGGGCCCGCGCCGCCCTGGTGCCGCCGGCGTCCCGGCCCGACGCGGTCCTGGTCGACCTGGGCTGCGGTGCCGGGCTGATGGCCCCGCACCTGGCCGGCAAGGGTTACCGGCACGTCGGGGTGGACCTGACCCGGTCGGCGCTGGAGCAGGCGGCGGCGCACGGCGTCACCACGCTGGCCGGTGACGCCACGGCGGTGCCGCTCGCCGACGGGTGCGCCGACGTGGTGGCGGCCGGTGAGGTGCTGGAGCACGTGCCCGACTGGCGGGCGGCGGTCGCCGAGGCGTGCCGGCTGCTGCGCCCCGGCGGGCTGCTGGTGCTGGACACCCTCAACGACACGGTGCTGGCCCGGCTGGTCGCGGTGGAGCTGGGTGAACGGCTGCCCACCGTGCCGCGGGGCATCCACGACCCACGGTTGTTCGTGGACGACCGCGAACTGGTCGCCGAGTGTGCCAGGCACGGTGTCGCCCTGCGGGTACGCGGGGTACGCCCGGGGCTGCGGGCGACGCTGGGCTGGCTGGTGCGGCGTAACCGTGGGGGTGCCGTCCGGGAGGTCACCCACGACGGGCCGGCGATCCGTCCGACCTGGTCGACGGCTGTGCTCTACCAGGGCCGGGGGGTCCGGCACGGGTAGCCGCCCCGGTTCGGGGTACCAGGAACACCCAGGAAGGGGGCCGTATGACTGTGGACGCACCGGCGGTGGCCCGTCGGTTGGCACCGAGGTTCGCCGCCCGGGCCGCCGGGCACGACCGGGACGGCACGTTCCCGGCCGACGACTTCGCCGACCTGCGGGAGTCCGGGCTGTTCGGGCTGATGGTCCCGGCCGCGCTGGGCGGCGCGGAAGCCTCCTTCGCCAGGTACGCGGCGGTCGCCACCGAGCTGGCCCGGGGCAACGGCGCGACCGCGCTGGTGTTCAACATGCACGCCTCGGTCACCGGCGCGCTCGGCGCGGTCACCGAGGAACTGGCCGAGGCGCTGGGCGTACCGGACGAGGCGCTGGCCGCCCGCGACCGGCTGCTGCGTGCGGCGGCCGAGGGCGCCTGGTACGCGGTGGCGATGAGCGAACGCGGCGCGGGGGCCCGGTTGTCCCGGCTCAGCACGGTCTACGAACCGGTCGACGGCGGTTGGCGGATCAAGGGGAGCAAGACCTTCTGCTCCGGGGCCGGGCACGCCGACGGCTACCTGGTGGCCGCCCGCAGCGCCGCCGACCCGTCGCTGGTGTCCCAGTTCCTGGTGCCCGCCGGTGCGGGGGTGACCGTGGAGCCGACCTGGGACGCCCTGGGTATGCGGGCCACCTCGTCGCACGACCTGCACCTGGACGTGACGGTGCCGACGGACCGGCTGCTCGGTGGCGTGGAGGGGCTGGCCCTGGTGGTCGCCCAGCTCATGCCGCACTGGCTGGTGGCCAGTTACGCCGCCGTCTACGTGGGGGTCGCCCGGGCGGCGGTGGACGCCGCCGCCGAGCACCTCACCGCGCGGGACCTCGGCGGCCTGCCGGCGGTGCGGGCCCGGCTCGGCCGGGCGGACGCGGCGGTGGCGGCGGCGGAACTGGTGGTGGCCGAGGCGGCCCGCCGGGTCGACGACGCGCCCGGCGACGCCGAGACGAACCGGTGGGTGTGGCGGGCGAAGCTGCTCGCCGGCACCACGGCGGCGGAGGTGGCGGCGTCCATGCTGGAGGCGGCCGGGACGTCGGCGACCCGCCGGGGGCATCCGCTGGAACGGCTCTACCGGGACGCCCGCTGCGGCTCGCTGCATCCGGCGACCTCGGACGTGTGCGCCGACTGGCTCGGGGTGGCGGTGCTCGGGGGTGACCCGGACCGCGACGGAACGGCCCCTCGTTGGTGAGGGTGACGGGGGTCGGGGCGACCACCGGACGGGCAGTGCGGACGAGAGGCGGGACAGATGGCCGTGCCGTTGATCGCGGGGCTGGGGGCGGCACACCCGCCCGGCGCCGCCCAGGACGAACTCTGGACGGGCTACTTCGCCCGGCACTTCTCGGGGGCCACCCGGGCGCTCGCCGAGCGGATCTTCGCCAACTCGGGGGTGTCCCACCGGCAGGCGGCGGTGAACCCGCTGCTGGAGGACGTCTCCGACTGGCCGACCGACAGGCGGATGCGGCGCTACCAGGTGGAGGCGCTGCCGCTGGGCAAGGAGGCGATCGGCCGGGCGCTGACCGCCGCCGGCCTCGCCGCCGGTGACCTCGGGCTGTTCGTGGTCTGCTCCTGCACCGGTTACGCCACCCCCGGGCTGGACATCCTCCTCGCCCGGGACCTGGGCATGGCCCCGGACTGCCAGCGGATGTTCGTCGGGCACATGGGCTGTTACGCGGCCCTGCCGGGGCTGGGCGCGGCGGGTGACTTCGTGACCGCGCGGGGCCGACCGGCGCTGCTGCTCTGCGCCGAGCTGACCAGCCTGCACATCCAGCCGTCCTCGGCCCGGATGGACACCCAGCAGATCATCTCGCACGCCCTCTTCTCCGACGCGGCGGTCGCCACCGTGCTGGTCCCCGGGACCGGCACCACCGGCCGGGGGTACGCGCTGCGTGAGGTCGCCTCGGTGACCGACACGTCCACCGCCGACCACATGACCTGGGACGTCACCGACACCGGGTTCCGGATGGGTCTGTCGCCGAAGGTGCCGCAGGTGCTCTCGGCGCACGTCCGGGGGCTGGTGGAGGGCCTGCTGGCCCGGCACGGCACTACGGTCGCCGAGGTGGACGGCTGGGCGGTGCACCCGGGCGGCCCGCGCATCCTCAACGTGGTGGAGCGGGAGCTGGCCCTGCCCGACGACGCGTTGGCGGCCTCCCGGGCGGTGCTGGACGCGCACGGCAACTGTTCGTCGCCCACGGTGCTGCTGATCCTGGACCGGCTGCTGCGGGCGGCGGCACCGCCCCGGTGGATCGTGCTGCTCGCCTTCGGCCCGGGACTGACCCTCTACGCCGCCCTCCTCGAACGCCGTTCCTGAGCCGCCGTCGCCCACCCGCCAGCCATCCCGGCCCGCACCGGGTCCAGGGCGGCCCGGAGCCGCCGGCGGCCGGCCGGGAGTGCTCAACGTGGGGTGGACGACCTGGTCAGCGCAGGTGGGGCCGGCGCTGCGCCGAGCGTCGGCGTCGGCCGCTGGTTACCCTCGCCGGGTGGGGATCGACAGGGGCGGCGGTGATCGGCTGCGCGGTGCGGTGCTGGCCGGCGCGGCCCTGCTCGCCCTGGTCGGGGGCGGCTGGTGGTGGTCGGCCACCGCCCCGGCGGTCGACCCGGTCGGCTCGGCGGCGACGGTGTCACCGCAGCCGTCGGTCGGCGCGGAGGCGACCCGGCGGGTGGTGGTGATCGACGCCCGCACCGGGCGGCTGCTGGGCGCGACCGAGCTGCCCGGGACCTCCGGCGACCCGGACGTGGGGTTGCCGACGTTCACCGACACCACCTGGCGGGAGCGGATGACCCTGGTGTCCGGCCGGGCGCCGGTGCGTCGGGAGTCGGCCCCGGACGGCGCACGGCACCTGTTCCAGTACCGCTGCTCGGGCGACGGGACGCTGCTGATCTCGGTGCTGCACGACGATCCGCCGCAGCACCGGCGGACGGCCTGCGACGGCGAGCTGGTCGCCTGGGAGTTGCGCGGTCCGGACGGGGGCACCCGGTTGGAGTTCTCGGTGGTCGGGCCGGGCTCGGTCGAGCTGGAGGCGCAGGTCGTCGCGGTGCCCTGAGCGCCCGGCCTCAGCCGCCGAGCCGGACCAGGTCGCCCCGGTAGTCGGCGGCGGCGCCCAGCTCGGGTAGCACCCGGACGACCGTGCCGGCCCGGTCCACCAGCAGCGCCGGGGCGGCACCGGCCTGGGCGGGCAGGTGCAACGCGGCGCGTAGCTCGCCGGCGGGGTCGGCGAGGGCGCGGACCGGTCCGCCGACCGGGGGCGCGGGGGTGACCTCCCGTCCGGCGGCGACGCTCACCACCTGCACCCCGTCCGGGGCGGCGCTGGCGGCGGCGGCCACCTGCTCGGCGCAGGCACAGCCGTCGACCAGGATGATCATCGCGGGTAGCAGGCCGCGCAGCGGGACCGGCCGCTGGTCGACGTCGACCAGGTCCAGCGCGGGCAGCGACCGCCCGACCAGTGGTGTCGGCGTACCCGTCTGCGGCAGGACGGTGGGTCGTTCGGTGCCCCGGGACGACCGGGGCCAGGTGACGGTGACCAGCCCGACGGTGGTGGCGAGCACCGCCACCAGGAGCATCAGCAGGGGCAGGCCGAGCGGTGGCCGACCGTCGGGGTGGGCGGTCAACCCCAGCCGGCGTCGCCACCGGCCGGACCGGGCCTGCCGGCGCAGCTCGCGGCGGAGCTGGGCGGCCTCGTCGGCGAGCGCCGACGCGTCGTCCGGCACCACCACCCGACCCCACTCCGGTGGCAGGTCGGGCAGGCCGTCGGTCGGACCGTGTCCCTCGGCGTCGGGCATGCCCATCGGACCCCCCGGTCAGCGGTGCGGCGAGCGGTGTGCGGTACCCCTCCAGCGTCCCGCACGGACCCTCCTGCCGCCAGACGTGGGCGGCCGGGACGCCGCCGGGCTACCATGGGAGGAGCGCACAGCTGGAGAAATCCGCGCTCCGATCACCCGTACCGGGTTGTCATCCGCTGCTCACGGAGCGTGTTTGAACCACTGGTTTGGCCGCCTGTCAAGCCGAAGCAACGCCTCTCACAGGGCCCCTGAGCTGCGCCAACGGTCAGGACGGCAGCGGGACATTGGTGCCTGAGCGTGTTACCCTAGACACAGCGAAAGGGGTTTCGAACCTATGGTTTTCAGCGTCGGCGAGACCGTTGTTTACCCCCACCACGGGGCCGCACTCATCGAGGCAATCGAGACTCGGGTCATCAAGGGCGAACCCAAGCAGTACCTCGTCCTGAGGGTCGCGCAGGGTGACCTGACGGTCCGGGTGCCGGCCGAGAACGCCGAGATCGTGGGTGTGCGTGAGGTGGTCGGCGAAGAGGGCCTGGGAAAGGTCTTCGACGTGCTCCGTGCACCGCACACCGAAGAGCCGACCAACTGGTCGCGGCGTTACAAGGCGAATCTGGAGAAGCTGGCCTCCGGCAACCCGCTGAAGGTCGCCGAGGTCGTCCGCGACCTGTGGCGTCGGGAGCGGGAGCGGGGCCTGTCCGCGGGTGAGAAGCGCATGCTCGCCAAGGCCCGCGACATTCTCGTCGGCGAGGTCGCGCTGGCTGAGAAGAGCACCAAGGACGAGGCGGAGACGCTGCTCGACAAGGTCCTCACCGAGGCCTGATCCCACCGCATCGTCGCACCCACCCCGCAGCGAAGAATTCCCGAGGACCGCGACGTGACCGCGCAGCTCAATCCGCGCGGTGACGTCGCGGTCCTCGTTCCTGCGGCCGGTGCCGGGGTACGGCTCGGGCCCGGCGGTCCCAAGGCGCTCCGGCTCCTCGGCGGCGAACCCCTGCTGGTGCACGTGGTACGCCGGATCGCCGCCGCGCCGTCGGTGCACACGGTCGTGGTCGCCGCCCCGGCCGCCGAGGTCGACGCCGTCCGGCAGCTACTGACCCCGGTCGCCCCGGTCCTGGTGGTGGCGGGCGGTGCCGAACGTCAGGCGTCGGTGGCGAACGCGCTGGCAGCGGTGCCCTCCGGCCCCGACATCGTGCTGGTGCACGACGCCGCCCGGGCGCTCACCCCGCCCGCACTCGTCGAGGCGGTGGCGGCGGCCGTGCGGGCCGGCCACGACGCGGTGATCCCGGTGCTCCCCGTCAGCGACACGATCAAGCGGGTGGACGCTGCCGGCGTCGTCCTCGCCACCGTCGACCGGTCCGCCCTGCGGGCCGTGCAGACCCCGCAGGGTTTCCGCCGGGAGGTGCTCGCCGCCGCGCACGCCGCCGCCGGTGACCCGCTCACCGACGACGCCGGCCTGGTCGAGCAGCAGGGGGTGCCGGTGTTCTGCGTCCCCGGCTCGGAGTACGCGCTGAAGGTCACCCGCCCGTTCGACCTGACCCTGGCCGAGCACCTGCTGGCCGCCGGGCACTGACGCGTACCCTCGATCCATGATCGTTCCCAGGGTCGCCGTCGGCACCGACATCCACGCCTTCGCGGCCGGCCGGCCGTGCTGGCTGGCCGGCCTGCACTGGCCGGGCGAGGACGGCCTGGCCGGGCACTCCGACGCCGACGTGGTCGCCCACGCCGCCTGCAACGCGCTGCTCTCCGCCGCCGGGCTCGGTGATCTCGGGGCGAACTTCGGGGTGGACCAGCCGGAGTGGGCCGCCGCCTCGGGGGTCACGCTGCTCACCGAGTCCGCCCGTCGGGTACGCGCGGCCGGGTACGCGATCGGCAACGTCTCGGTGCAGGTCGTCGGCAACCGGCCCCGGATCGGGCCACGGCGCGACGAGGCGCAGCAGGTGCTCTCCGCGGCGGTCGGCGCACCGGTCACCGTCACCGCCGCCACCAGCGACGGGCTCGGCTTCACCGGGCGGGGCGAGGGCCTCGCCGGCATCGCGGTGGCCCTGGTCTACGACGCGTCGGCCGGGTAGGGCCGCGATGACCGACGACGAGTCGCCCCTGGACGGCTACCGGCAGCGGGCCCAGCTCCTGGCCGAGCTGGGCCGCCACGACGAGGCCACCGAGGAATTGGGCTTCGCGCTCGCCCTGGCCCCCACCGACCCGGCCGCGTTGACGCTGCTGGCCCGGCTGCACCTCGCCGCCGGCCGCCCCGGCGAGGCGGTCGCCGCCGCCGACGCGGCGATCGCCCCACCCCGCCCCGACCCGCCGCAGCTCTCCGGACCGCCACACCCGCCCGCGCCGCCGGGGCCGGTTGCGCCACCGGGCCCGGGTGGGTCGTCGCGGCCGGCTGACCCGTCAGGTGCGCCCGCCCCGGCCGGCCCCGCGGGAGGGTGGGCGGCGCCGGGACAGCCGGGCCCACCGACGTCGCCCGACCCGTCCGGGTCGTCGCCGGACCGGCCCACACCGCCGGTCGGCTCCGACCGGCCGGGGACACCCGCCTTCTCCGGCCCGGCCGGCGTGCCCGGTGCACCCACCCCCGCCGGCCCGGCCGGGGGAGCCGGTGCGTCGGGGGCGGCCGGGGCGAGGGTGCCGACCGCTGCGCTGGTCGTCCGGGCGATCGCCCTCGCCGACCTGGGGGAGTACGCCGAGTCGGCGCGTACCGCCGACCGGATCCTGGCGGCCGGGCCGGGTGACGCGTACGCCCAGCGGAGCGCGGCGGCGATCCTGGCCGAGGCGCGCAACGGCCAGCCGGCGCTGAACGCGGCCTGGCGCGGGGTGGAGCTGGCCCCCGACGAGCCGCAGGCGCACCTGGTGCTGGCCCTGGTCGCCGGCCGGCTGGAGTTGTTCGACCTGGCCGAGCGGGCCTACCGGGAGGCGTTGCGGCTCGATCCGGAGCTGGCCGAGGCGCGGCACGACCCGGGGGTGCTGCGGTTGGAGCGGCGGCGCTGGGTGCTGGCGCTGGAACAGGTGGCCGCGTTGGCGCCGGTGCAGCCGGCGCGGGCCGAGAAGCTGCCACTCTGGGCGGGGCTGCGCCGGCTCGTCCTGATCGGCAGCGGCTGGTCGCTGGTGGCCAGCCTGCTGCTCGCGTTCCTGGCTGCCGGTGGCGCGGGGGCGAGCCGGGTGGTGGCGGTGCTGGCGGCGGCCGGTGGCGCGCTGCTGGCCTGGCGGCTGTCCCGGCGCGTGCCCGAGCTGGGCCGGGTGGTCCTGCCGGCGCTGCGCCGCGAGGACCGGGCGTTGGCGTTCGCCGTGTACGCCGTTCCGGCCGGCCCGGCCCTGCTGCTGCTGTTCGCCCTGGTGGGCAGCCCGTGGCCGCTGGTGCTCGCGATCGCCCTCGCGGTGCCGGCCACCCTGGTCGCCGCCACCCGCGCGGGCGTCTCCTAGCCTCCGGGGCCCGGGGCCCGGGCCCCGGAGTCCGGGGGTCAGGGCTGGCGCTTCCAGGTCCAGGCGTAACCCGGGTCCTCGCACTCGACGGCGGCGTCGCAGAGGTCGAGGGGGCGGAAGGTGTCGACCATGACGGCCAGCTCGTCGAAGAAGTCGACGCCGATCGAGCGTTCCGCCGCGCCGGGCTGCGGGCCGTGGGTGAAGCCGGACGGGTGCAGCGAGATCGAGCCCTGCCCGATGCCGGAGCCGCGCCGGGCCTCGTAGTTGCCGCCGGTGTAGAAGAGCATCTCGTCGGAGTCGACGTTGTGGTGGTGGTACGGCACCGGGATCGCGTCCGGGTGGTAGTCGACCTTGCGGGGCACGAACGAGCAGATCACGAAGTTGGGGCCCTGGAAGGTCTGGTGCACCGGTGGCGGCTGGTGCAGGCGGCCGGTGATCGGCTCGAAGTCGTGGATGGAGAACGCCCACGGGTACTGGTGGCCGTCCCAGCCGACCACGTCGAACGGGTGGTGGGCGTAGACGTGCCGGGTCCAGGCGGTGCCGGTGGCCGTCCGGGCGCGGTGGCGGACCAGCACCTCGACGTCGGTGCCGTCGACCAGCAGGGGCGCGTCCGGCCCCCGGACGTCCCGCTCGCAGTAGGGGGAGTGTTCCAGGAACTGGCCGCGTACGGACAGGTAGCGCTTGGGTGGGCCGATGTGCCCGGTGGCCTCGATGGTGAGCAGCCGGACCGGGGTGTCGCCGGTGGGGACCAGCCGGTGCACCGTCGAGGTGGGGATCACCGCGTAGTCGCCGGCGACCAGGTCGAGCGTGCCGAAGGTGGACTCCAGGCGCATGGTGCCGGCCTCGACGTACAGGCACTCGTCGCCCGTGGCGTTGCGGTAGAGCGGGGACGGCCGGTCGGCCAGCACGTACCCGATCCGGACGTCGTCGTTGGCGAGCAGCTGACGCCGGCCGAGCACCGGGTCGGCCCCCGCGCCGTCGAGCTTGTGGGTCTGCAGGTGGCGTGGCTTGAGCGGATGGTTGGGCAGCCGGGTGTAGCCGGGCGGGGTGAACTCCTCGGCGGCGACGATCGCGGTCGGCGGGTGCCGGTGGTAGAGCAGGGACGAGTCGGCGGAGAAGCCCTCCTGACCCATCAGCTCCTCGGTGTAGAGGCTGCCGTCGGGCTGGCGGAACTGGGTGTGCCGCTTGCGGGGCACCTCGCCGACGCTGCGGTAGTACGGCATGTCGCCTCCCGTATTGTCCCGATATCCGGCCGGTGGCGTCCGATAACCGGACGTTGCTGTCCGTTCCTTGACAGCGTCCCGTAGATTCTTGTCTCGTGTCAACGCAGGTCCCCCGCCTCCTCGCCGGACTCGTCGACGACGCGGCCGTCTTCCCGCCCGGCAGCGCGTCGCTGCCCGACGCGATCGCGGCACACCGCGAACACCGCACCTCCTGGTACGCCGACCTGGTCGGCCCGCTGCTGGTGCCCGCCTCCGCCGTCGGCGCGCTGGACGGCCTGCCCGAGGGCACGGTGACCGGGCTGATCGGCGACACCGGCGTCGCCGGGGTGCCCGCCGCGCTGGCCGGCCTCGCCGCCGTCGGCATCGCCATCCGGCAGGTCGAGGTGGCCGTCGCCCGGCGCGGCGAGGACCCCCAGCCGGGCCTGGCCGCGCTGCGCGGCGTGCTCGCCCGCCACGGTGACCTCGACTGGTACGCCGAACTGCCGCTGACCTTCGGGCTGACCGCCGGGCTGGACACCCTCGCCGAGGCCCGCGCGGCCGGCGAACCGGTCGCCGCGAAGTTCCGCACCGGCGGGCTGGCCGCCGAACTCTTCCCCACCCCGGTCGAGCTGGCCGCGGTGATCTGCGCCTGCCGGGACCGCGCGCTGCCGTTCAAGCTGACCGCCGGGCTGCACCACGCGCTGCGCCAGATCGACCCGGAGACCGGCTTCACCCACCACGGGTTCGGCAACGTGCTGGCCGCCACCCTCGCCGCCGCCGGCGGCGCCGAGGTGGACGCCGTCGCCGCGCTGCTCGCCGACACCGACCCGGTGCGGGTGGTCGAGCCGGCGCGGGCGGCCCGGGACGACGACCGTCCGCTGTGGATCGGGTTCGGCTCGTGCAGCGTGCGGGAACCACTTACCGATCTGATCCGGCTGGGGCTGGTGAACGGGGGATTCGACCGATGAGCTGGGTGACGGGCGCGGACGGCTCGGCGTACGGGGTGACCAACCTGCCGTACGGGGTGTTCCGGCACGACGGGCGGCCACCCCGGATCGGCGTACGCGTCGCCGACCTGGTGTTCGACCTGGCGGCGGCGGAGGAGGCCGGGCTGGTCCTCGCCGCCGGGGCGTTGCGCCGGCCCACCCTCAACGACTTCATGGCGCTGGGCCGCCCGCAGTGGACCTCGGTCCGGCAGCGCCTCGTCGAACTGCTCACCGACCCGGCGCACCGGGTGGCCGTCGAGCCGCTGCTGCTGCCGCTGGCCGCGGTCGAGCTGCTGCTGCCGTTCGAGGTGGCCGACTACGTCGACTTCTACTCCTCCGAGCACCACGCCGGCAACGTCGGGCAGATCTTCCGCCCCGGCCAGCCGCCGCTGCTGCCGAACTGGAAGCACCTGCCGATCGGCTACCACGGCCGGGCCGGCACGGTGGTGGTCTCCGGCACCCCGGTCGTCCGCCCGAGCGGGCAGCGCGCCACCGGCGAGGGCCCCACCGTCGGCCCGTCGGTACGCCTCGACATCGAGGCCGAGGTGGGCTTCGTGGTCGGCGTGCCGAGCGCGCTCGGCGACCGGGTGCCCACCGGCGACTTCGCCGACCACGTCTTCGGGGTGGTGCTGGTCAACGACTGGTCGGCCCGGGACATCCAGGCGTGGGAGTACCAGCCGCTCGGGCCGTTCCTCGGCAAGTCCTTCGCCACCTCCGTCTCCGCCTGGGTGACCCCGCTGGACGCGCTGGCCGACGCGTTCGTGCCGGCCCCGCAGCAGGACCCGCCGGTGCAGGACTACCTGCGGCAGACCCCGCACCTGGGCCTCGACCTGCGGCTTTCGGTGGAGTGGAACGGTGAGCGGGTCACCGAGCCGCCGTTCGCCGGCATGTACTGGACCCCCGCCCAGCAGTTGGCCCACCTCACCGTCAACGGCGCGTCCCTGCGGACCGGCGACCTGTACGCCTCGGGCACCGTCTCCGGCCCCGAACGCGGCCAGGTGGGCTCGTTCCTGGAACTGACCTGGGGCGGGGCCGAACCGGTCACCGTCGGCGGGGACACCCGCACGTTCCTCGCCGACGGCGACACCGTCACGCTGCGGGCCACCGCGCCCGGCCCGGACGGCACCACCATCGCCCTCGGCGAGGTCACCGGGCGCATCCTGCCCGCCCGCTGAACCGACGCCCGACGGTCGCACCCGCTGTCCGACCGTCAGCCGCTCCTGCCGCGTTTCTCCCACCGGATTCCGCCGTACGCCCCGCGCCGCCGTCTCCCGTCGGCGGCGCGGGGCGCGTCGGCGTGGCACGTCCCAGTGGAGAGGAGGTACGAGCATGAACGATCTCGTCGGCGCGGTGTGGCGCACCAGTAGCCGCTCGAACGACCAGGGGCTCTGTGTGGAGGTGGCGGACAACCTCGTCCGCACCCGGGCCGTGGTCGGGGTACGCGACTCCAAGGACCCGTCGGGCCCGGCCCTGGTCATCGGCCCACCGGGTTGGACGGCGTTCGTCGACGCCGTCCGGCAGGGGACCTTCCGTCCCTGACCGCCCCCGTCACCGGCGTCCCACCCCGGGACGCCGGTGACGGAAATTTCACCGTACGGCCCCCCGTCGGTCGCTCACCCGCCGTACGGTGGACGCCACGGGAGGTGCCATGTCGACGGTCGCGGTCACCGCTGTCATCGAGGCGTCGGCCGTCGACGTGTGGGAACTCCTGACCGACCTGCCCGTCCGGGTCGACTGGCTCTGCACGGTCAGCTCGACCGAACTGCTCACCCCCGGGCCGTTCGGGCCGGGCACCGCCTGGCGGGAGACCCGTACCCGCCCGGACGGCGGCGACCAGGCGGAGGAGTTCCTGGTCCTGGCCGCCGAGCCACCGCACCGCCTGGTGCTCGCCTCCCCGGGCACCGGGGTGGACTACCGGATCACCTGGACCCTGCGCGCCGTCCAGCGCCGTCGCCGGGGCTGCACCGCCGTCGCGGTCGAACACCTGGCGCTGCCGACCACCCCGTACGGGCGGGTGCTGGCGCTGCTCTTCGGCGGCCTGGCCGCCCGGACGGTGGAGGGCGCGATCCGGCACGACCTGACCGCGCTGGCCGCCACCGTACGCAGCACCGGCCGGGCCACCGCCGCCTGACCCGCGTGCGGGCACCGGCGGCCCGCCGGCCCGACTTCCTTGGCGCGACGCGACGCGACCTGACCGGTCCCGAGGGGGGACGCCTGGGTAGGGTGCCGGGCGGAGGTGGGCATGGGATTCCCGAAGGGACGGCGGCGACCCGTGGTCGCGGTCGCCACGCTGCTCACCCTCGTGGCGGTCGCCGGCATCGGCTACCGGGTGCTCGCCCCCGCCGAGGTCGTCACGCCCGCCCGGGGCGCACCGCCACCCGCCGGCACCCCGGCGGTCGGCGTGGTGGGCCGGCTGCCGGTCGCGCCGCTGGTGGTGGCGGGACGGCTGCGGGTCTACGCCGCCGAGCGTCAGCTCTACGCCGACCAGCCCGCCGACAGCCGTAACCGGGTCACCCCGTTCTGGTCGTACCGGCGCTGGCCGGCCACCCTCGACGGAGTGCTGGCGGCCGGCACGACGGTGCTCAGCCGCTGGTCGGACGGGAAGCTGGTGGCGCTGGACGGGCTCACCGGCACGGTCGCCTGGCGGGCCGACGGGCCGACGCCGTACGCCGTGGCCCCCGCCCGGCGTACCGGGGCGGCCACCGTCTGGGACCCGCACGGCATCTCCGTCGCCCCCGCCCCCGGGAACCGGACGGTGCTGGTCGTCTCCGGCCGGGACGGTCTGCGCGGCTACGACCTCGCCGACGGGCGGGAGCTGTGGCGGGTCGACGGCGGCCGGGACTGCCGTACCGACCTGGGCACCACCGCCGCCGGGCAGGTCTTCTCCGTCGACTCCTGCGCCGGCCCGACGGTGGTCGAGTTCCGCGCCGTCGGCACCGGCACGGTGGGCACCCGCTGGCGGCCCCCGGACGCACCCGAGCGGTTCACCGTCACCCCGGTCGGCTGCCTCACCCCCCGCTCGCAGTGCCGGGGGCTGCGCACCGACGGCGGCTCCGGCGGCCGGGGCTGGCAGGTCGGCCCGGGTGCGCCGATGGCCGCCCCGGCCCTGGACGCCGCCGGCACCACCCTGGTCGGCGAGCTGGCCGTCGGCGACGACGGCGGGGTGCTCAAGGGCCGGGAGGCACGCAGCGGCAGGGGCCGCTGGCAGCGCGGTGACCTGGGCCCGGTGACGATCCTCGCCACCGAGGCCGGCCGGCTCTACGTGCTGACCGAACGCCGGGAACTGGTCACCCTCGACCCGGTCACCGGCGCGCAGCGGTCCCGGTTCCCGATGACCGCCGGCCGGGACGGCATCGGCTGGAAACCCGGCCGGGCGTACGCGGCCGGCGGCTACGTCGCGGTGGAGCGGCTGCGGGAGCGCGCCGACCCGGACGACGACGACCAGGCGTACTTCCTGATGGCCGAGCCGGTGGTGCTCGCCGCGACCTGACCCGGCCATCCGGCCGCCCCCGGCCGACGGGCCGGGCGGTGGTTCAGGACAGGGCGGCCTCCGCCACGGCCAGGAAGGCGTCGTTCTCGGCCGGGGTGCCGATGGTGACCCGCACGCCGTCGCCGGGGAACGGACGGACGATCACGCCGCGCGCCTCGCAGGCCCGGCCGAACTCCACGGCCCTCTCGCCCAGCGGCAACCAGACGAAGTTGGCCTGGCTGGACGGCACGTCGGGGACGAACCTGCGCAGCGCCGCGGTGACCCGGTCCCGTTCCGCCACGACCAGCGCGCAGCGGCGTTCCACCTCGTCGGCCTGGGCGAGCGCGGCCAGCGCCCCCGCCTGCGCCGCCATGCTGGTGGAGAACGGGGTGACCACCTTGCGGACCGCGGCGGCCACCTCCGGGGCGCCGACCAGCCAGCCGATCCGCAGCCCGGCCAGGCCCCACGCCTTGGACAGGGTGCGCAGCACCACCACGTTGGGCCGGTCGAGGTAGGTCAGGCCGTCGGGCACCTGCGGGTCGGTGACGAACTCCCGGTACGCCTCGTCGATGACGACCAGCACGTCGTCGCCCACGGCGTCGAGGAAACGGTCCAGTTCCGGCCCGTGCACGGCCGTGCCCGTGGGGTTGTTGGGGTTGCAGACCAGCACCATCCGGGTCCGGTCGGTCACCGCCGCCGCCATCGCCGCCAGGTCGTGCCCGTGCCCGGCGTCGTTGGGCACCCGTACGCTGCTCGCGCCGCTGGTCGCCGCGATGATCGGGTACGCCTCGAACGAGCGCCACGAGTAGAGCAGTTCGTCGCCGGGCAGGCAGGTGGCCCGGACCAGGTGCTCGGCCAGCGCCACCGACCCGCAGCCGGTGGCGATCCGGTCCGGGTCCACGCCGTACCGCTCGGCGAGCGCGGCACGCAGCGCCACCACGCCCATGTCCGGGTAGCGGTGCGACCCGGCGACCGCCTCGGCGACCGCCTCGACCACCCCGGGCAGCGGCCCGTACGGCACCTCGTTGCTGGCCAGCTTGATCGCCTCGGCCAGGCCCAGCTCGCGGGCCAGGTCGGCCGGGCTGCGTCCGGGCACGTAGTTCGGCAGGGCGTCCAGGTCGGCGCGGGTCAGCCGCAGCGGGGGCTGGTGGCGTCCGGTGTCGGTCATGGGGTGTCTCCCGGGGGCTCGGGGTCGGTGCGGTCGGTGGCGGGGTCGTCGGCGGGGGTGTCGGTGCGGTCGGTTCGCGGCACCTGCACCACGACCGTCTGGGCCCGCTTGTCGTGCAGCGCCTGCCGCAGCGGGTGGTCGAACAGCGCGGAGACCGCGTCGACGAACTGGAGCAGCAGGCCGAAGCCGCAGCAGAACCAGAGCAGGGTGGGCATGCCCATGGTGCTCCACCGCCGGGTGGCCCGGCCGAAGCCGAGCGGCTGGTCGGCGTCGACCGGCACCGCCCGGATGCGCAGCAGCCGCTTGCCAAGGGTCTGCCCGCCGGAGGCCATCGTCGGCACCTCGTAGGCGAACCAGAGCGCGGTCGCGATGACCAGGATGGCGATCTGGAGGCCGCTGGCCTGCTCACCGATGGCGGGCAGCCCCTCCTGGGAGGAGTCGCCGGCCATCGCCCGACGGACCGCCTCGCGCAGGTAGGGCGCGGTCTCCTCGAAGTACCGCCAGACGAACCAGCCGTTGACCACCGCGTTGAGCGCGAAGACGACCCCGAAGTCGACCAGCCGGGCGAGCAGCCGGGCACCGTAGCCGGCCAGCGGCACGCCGTGCGGCCGGGGTTCCGGCGGACGCCCCGGCCAGGTCGGGTACGGCCAACCGGGCGGCGGCCCGCCGGGCTGTCCCGTTCCCGGTTGCCCGGCCCAGGGCTGTCCTGCCGTACCCGGCTGTCCCGTCCCAGGCTGGCCTGCCCCGGGTTGCCCGGTCCAGGGTTGGCCCGCCCAGGGTGGGCCGGGCGCGTCCGGCGTGCCGGGAGCGGCCGGCGGGTGCTGGCCGGACGCCGGGGCGGCCCCGGCGGGGGAGGTCGGGGCGGGCGGCTCGGCGGCGGGCTCCGGCTCGGGCGGGGGCGGGCCGTCGGGTGGGGTGGCGTCCACCGGGATCGGGGCGCCGATCCAGCCCTCGCCGTCCCACCACCGTCGGGTGGTCGGCTCGGCCGGGTCGACGTACCAACCTGGTTGCACGCTCACGGTCTCGCCCTGCGCTGTCCGGTGCGGTCGCTCTGCTCGCTCACCCGGCAACCTTAACGACGATGGTGCCGGCGAACTTGTCGTGGAGGCACTGCTGCCACGGCTTGTCCCAGAGCTGCCACAGCCCGTCGAGGTAGCTGAAGACGGGAATGACCGCCCCGCCGATCTGGTAGGCGGCCCACCGCTTGGCCGCCGCCGTACGGTTCAGCGTGGCGGCCGGGTCGAGCGGCACCACCTGGATCCTCATCACCCGCTTGCCGATGGTCTGCCCGGTCTTGAACATCATCTCGACCTGGTAGACGTAGCTCAGGGCGAACGCCACCACGAAGATCACGCCCTGCAACACCAGCATCGGAATCAGGAAGTTGGTGAACGGGTCGGAGGTGGCCCGGCCGTCGGCGGTGGTGGTCAGGTCGGGCAGGACCATCCGGAAGAAGACGATGAAGGCCGGCACGATGAAGACCATGCTGGCCGCGATGAGCACCGCCCCGTCGATGAGCACGGCGAGCAGCCGGTCACCGAAGCTGGCCAGCGGCAGCCCACGCGGCGACATCCCGGGCGGCGGCATCCCGGGTGCCGGCGGCGGGTACCCGGGCATCCCGGCGTACGGGCCGGGTCGCGGGTACCCGCCGGGCGGGGCGGCGTAGGGGCCGGGTTGCGGCGGCACGGCGTACCCCTGGGGGTGTGGGCCGGCGGGCGGCGCGAAGCCGCCGGCGGCGGGCCTGGGCCCACCGGCCGGCGGTGTCGGGTAGCTCGGAGGTTGCGTCACGCGAGACAGTGTTACAAATTGCCGCGCGCTTCCTGCTCACGCTCGATGGCTTCGAACAGCGCCTTGAAGTTGCCCTTGCCGAAACCGAGCGAGCCGTGCCGCTCGATCAGCTCGAAGAAGACCGTCGGCCGGTCCTGCACGGGCTTGGTGAAGATCTGGAGCAGGTAGCCGTCCTCGTCCCGGTCGACCAGGATCTTGCGGGACTTCAGCTCCTCGATCGGCACCCGCACGTTGCCGATCCGGGCCCGCAGCTCGGGGTCGTCGTAGTACGAGTCCGGCGTGTCGAGGAACTCGACGCCGGCCGCCCGCATCGCGTCGACGCTGGCCAGGATGTCGTTGGTGGCGACCGCGATGTGCTGCGCGCCGGGGCCCTGGTAGAACTCCAGGTACTCGTCGATCTGCGACTTCTTGCGGGCCACCGCGGGCTCGTTGAGCGGGAACTTCACCTTCCGGGTGCCGCTGGCGACGACCTTGCTCATCAGCGCCGAGTAGTCGGTGGCGATGTCGTCGCCGATGAACTCCGCCATGTTGGAGAAGCCCATCACCCGCTTGTAGAACTCCACCCACTCGTCCATCCGGCCCAGCTCCACGTTGCCGACCACGTGGTCGACGGCCTGGAAGAAACGCTTCGGCTGGAGCCCGGCGGCGATCATCGGCTGCCGGTCCACGATCGGCCCCCGGGCCACGAAGCCGGGCAGGAACGGGCCGGTGTAGCGGGACCTGTCGACCAGGCTGTGCCGGGTGTCGCCGTACGCGGCGATGGTGGCCAGCCGGACGGTGCCGTACGCGTCGGTCACGTCGTGCGGCTCGATGAGGCCGGTCGCGCCCTGGGCCACGGCGTGCGCGTACGCGGCGTCGACGTCAGGCACCTCCAGCGCGATGTCACTGACCCCGTCGGAGTGCTTCGCGACGTGGTCGGTGCCGGCCGCGTCGGGGCGGACCGCGCCGGTCAGCACGAACCGGGCGGACCCGCTGGTCAGCACGTACTCGGCGTGGTCCCGGTAGCCCTGCTCGGGCCCCCGGTAGGCCACGCAGGTCATGCCGAACGCGGTGGAGTAGTAGTGCGCGGCCTGCTTGGCGTTGCCGACCAGGAAGTGCACGTGGTCGAGGCCCTTGACCGGGAACGGGTCACGGGTGATGTCGTGGTCGACTGCGCCGACGAGCGTGTCGACGTCGATGTCCTCGGTCGACTGGGGTCGGTCGATCGCCTGGGTCACGGTGGCCTCCCTCGGTTGCGGCCGGCGTCGTGGGCCGGTGGTCCGTCAGCTCTTGCAGGCAGCATCGCGGGGGGGTCGTCCACTGGGCAACACTCACGTTTTCCCCTGGTCAGGTTGCGCAATCGGTAGGGTGTTCAGCCATGAACGCTGGACAGGGTGTACAGCTCGACGAGCTGGACGGCAGGCTGGTCCAACTCCTCGCCGACGAACCCCGGATCGGGGTGCTGGAATGCTCCCGCCGGCTCGGGGTGGCCCGGGGCACCGTGCAGGCCCGGCTGGACAAGCTGGTCGACCGGGGGGTGATCGGCGGGTTCGGGCCGGAGATCCGCCCGGCGGCGATCGGGTTCGCGGTGACCAGCTTCGTCACCCTGGAGATCAGCCAGCGGCACGGCCACGACACGGTCACCGCCCACCTGGCGGCGATCCCCGAGGTGCTGGAGGCGCACACCATCACCGGGGCGAGCGACCTGCTCTGCCGGATCGTGGCGCGTTCCAACACCGACCTGCAACGGGTGATCGACCAGATCGTCTCGTCCGAGGCGATCCGCCGGGCCTCCACGATCATCGCGCTCGCCGAGCAGATCCCGTACCGCACGCTGCCGTTGCTGCGGTCCGCCGTCGGATCGTGATCAAGCCACCTGGGCTGATATAGCGGCATCCGAAGGCTCTGTTGGCGCTATATCGGCGATGTTGTGATGCGTCCGGTCTGCCCGACGGGTGCGCCGTCCGCCGGGGAGAAAGCGGGGCGACACTCCGGCGCGGGGGCGGGGCGGGGAGGTGATCGTCGCTACGGTGTCCGGTGTGAAGGGCCTTGGCGGGGTGCGGGGAGGGCTGCTGCTCGGGCTCGTCATCGTGATCGCGCTCGCCGTCACCGGCGTGTGGAACCCGTTCCCCGGGGTGTGGGACTGGGTCGACCGCAGCGAGCCGATCTCCGAACCGGACGTGTCGTGGCAGCAGCGGGTCGGCGGCACCCCGAAGAGCGTCACCATCGTCGGCGACACCGTCGTGGTCGAGCAGCGTACCCGCACGGAGGTGCGCAGCCTCGCCACCGGCGCTCCGCTGTGGGAACGCAAGGCGGACTGGTCGGCGGTGGCCGGCGGCGACCGCGACGCCGTCGTCGCCGTGGGCAAGCTCCTGGTCAAGGGGTACGAGCTGCTCGACCCCACCACCGGGGCGGTACGTCGACGCGACGGCGACGCGGTGGCCGTCTGGACGTACCGGAACATGCTGCTGGACGCCCGCTGCGTGGCCGCCACCGACTGCACGCTGAGCGCCTGGGACCCGCGCGGCACCAGCCCACTGTGGACGGCGTTCCTGCCCGGCGTCAGCAGCGGACTGTTCGCCGACAACCCGGGCCTGCTCGGCACCCGGCGGCTCACCGCACACCGGATCGACGAGGCGGTGGCCGGGCCGGAGGCGGCGCCGCCGCTGCTCGGCTTCCCGGTCGACGGCCGGGTGCACGTGGTGGACACCGCCACCGGCCGGGTGGTGCAGGACGTCGAGCCGGGCCGGGACGAGCGGTTGTCGGTGGTCGGCGGACGGCTGCTCAGGATCCGCGCGGTGTCGGTCGACGGCAGTTGCCAGTACGCCGTCTCGGCCCGTGACCCGGCCACCGGGCAGGAGGTGTGGCGGCGCAGCGGGTTCAACCTGCGCACCGCCGACAGCGCCGGATGCGCGCAGCGGGAGGACCCGCAGGGGGCGCGCAGCGTGCTGATCGGGGTGGCCCCCGACGGGCGGGAGGCCGTCCTCGACGGCTACGACGGCCGGCTGCTGCTGGTGGACGCCGAGGGCGAGAAGCTGCTCGCCGTCGACGACAGGTACGCCCTGGTCCGCAGCGCCGACAAGGAATCGGTCATCGCCCGGGACCTGGGTACCGGCAGGGCCCGCTGGAACCGGCCGGCCGGCGCGAAGGCGGGCGCGGCGCTCACCCCGTACGCGGCGGTGCTGACCGGGGACAAGCCGAACCGGCTGGTCGCCGTGGACCCGCGTACCGGCCGGGAACTGGTGGTGTTGCGGACCAGCGCCAACGCGCTCGCCGTCGGCCCGAACGGCATGGTCGTCGGCGAGGGGCGGGAGATCGGGTACGTCCGGTTCGGCGCTGGTGCCGGCGCGCCCCCGCCCGCCGCGCCCCCGGCCGGTTCGGACGGCGGTACCGGTACCGGCTCCGGCCCGGGACGGACCGGCGGCGCGCCGGACCCCGAGGACAGTTGCGGGCCGAAGCGGGAACTCTGCGCCAACGGCAACGGGTGAGAGCGGCGTCCCACGACCCACCCGGCGGGTGTCACCGATCGCCCGGTCTGCCCTAGGCTTTTCCGTCATGAGCAGTGCCGCCGCGTTCTCGTACGCCCCCTTGCTGCCGACCGGTCCGGATCAGACCGAATACCGCCTGGTCACCGACGAGGGCGTCGACGTCGTCCACGGCCCCGGGGGCCGCCGTTTCCTGACCGTGGAGCCGGCCGCGCTGACCGCGCTGACCGCCGAGGCGATGCACGACATCGCCCACTTCCTGCGCCCGGCGCACCTGGCCCAGCTCAGGTCGATCATCGACGATCCGGCGGCCTCGCCGAACGACCGGTTCGTCGCGCTGGACCTGCTGCGCAACGCCAACATCGCCGCCGGTGGCGTGCTGCCGATGTGCCAGGACACCGGCACCGCCATCGTGATGGGCAAGCGTGGCCGGCACGTGCTCACCGACGGCTCCGACGCCGAGGCGATCTCGCGTGGCGTCTACCAGGCGTACACGCGGCTGAACCTGCGGTACTCGCAGCTCGCCCCGCTGACCATGTGGGACGAGCGGAACACCGGCAGCAACCTGCCCGCCCAGGTGGAGCTGTACGCCGAGGACCCGGACGGGCACCCCGACGCGTACAAGTTCCTGTTCATGGCCAAGGGCGGCGGTTCGGCCAACAAGTCGTACCTCTACCAGGAGACCAAGGCGCTGCTCAATCCGACGCGGATGATGCAGTTCCTGGAGGAGAAGCTGCGGCTGATCGGCACCTCGGCGTGCCCGCCGTACCACCTGGCGATCGTCATCGGCGGCACCTCGGCCGAGTACGCCCTCAAGACCGCCAAGTACGCCTCCGCGAAGTACCTCGACGCGCTGCCCACCTCCGGTTCGATGACCGCGCACGGCTTCCGGGACCTGGAGTTGGAGGCCGAGGTGCTGGAGTTGACCCGCAACTTCGGCATCGGCGCGCAGTTCGGCGGCAGGTACTTCTGCCACGACGTGCGGGTGGTCCGGCTGCCCCGGCACGGCGCGTCCTGCCCGGTGGCGATCGCCGTCTCCTGCTCGGCCGACCGGCAGGCGATTGCCAAGATCACCCCGTCCGGGGTGTGGCTGGAGCGCCTGGAGACCGACCCGGCGCGCTACCTGCCGGACGTCACCGACGAGACCCTCGACGCCTCCGACGTGGTGCGGGTCGACCTGAACCGGCCGATGGACGAGATCCGGGCCGAGCTGTCGAAGTACCCGGTGAAGACCCGGCTGTCGCTGACCGGCCCGCTGGTCGTCGCCCGGGACATCGCCCACGCCAAGATCGCCGAGCGGCTCGACGCCGGGGAGCCGATGCCCCAGTACCTGCGCGACCACGCCGTCTACTACGCCGGCCCGGCCAAGACCCCCGAGGGGTACGCGTCCGGCTCGTTCGGCCCGACCACCGCCGGCCGGATGGACGCGTACGTGGCGAAGTTCCAGGCCGCCGGCGGCTCCCAGGTGATGCTGGCCAAGGGCAACCGGTCCGCCCAGGTGACCCGCTCCTGCCAGCAGCACGGCGGGTTCTACCTCGGCTCGATCGGCGGCCCGGCGGCCCGGCTCGCCCAGGACTGCATCAAGCACGTCGAGGTGCTGGAGTACGCCGAGCTGGGCATGGAGGCGGTCTGGAAGATCGAGGTGGAGGACTTCCCCGCGTTCATCGTCGTCGACGACAAGGGCAACGACTTCTTCGCCGAGGTCACCAAGCCGGTGCTGACGGTCGGCCGCCGCTGATCGTTCCCGGAGCCGCGAAGGGGGCGCCGGAGGCTTCGGCGCGTGAGCGTCCAGGGCTGTTCGTGCTGTTCGTCGTCTGCCTAGCGTGCTGGGCCTAGCCTGGTAGGCTTCTGTGGGTGGACCGGTACTCCGAGGACGAGCTGCGGGCGGTCGTCGCCAGGTACGAGGCGACCCGGGCCGCCGCCCTGACCGAGCGGGACGAGCAGTTGCGGGTGTTCCACGCAGCCGGCTGGCGGCCGGTCGACCTGCAACGGATCACCGGGTACAGCCGGGAGACGATCCGCCAGGCGCTACGACCGGAGATCCGGCAGGCGGCCAACCTCAGTCGCCGCAAGACTTCGCCGCAGCCACCGACGGACTACCGCCCCTACGGTGACCGCAAGCCCTACGTCGTGGCCGACACCCTCGCCGCACTGACCGGCCCGACCGCGGGCGTGGTCACCCTTCCACGTCATCTGGACTGGTCCGGTCACGCCGAGTACGACCTGAGTCGGCCCGCACGCCTGTCCAGCATGTACAAGGTGGTGCTCACCGAAGCCGGCACGGTCGACGACCTGAATGCCTGGCTCGACGGCGACCAGCTCCGGCGGCTCTGGCCCACCCTCTGGCTGCCGCCCCGGCTCCGACGACTCTGGGAGGACGCCTTCCCCGAACTCGTCACCGCCGGCACGAACGCCGCGTAACGGTGGATGCCTTCCACGAGAGGCTCGCCCGCACCGGGCTCGCCGCCGCCCGACGGTACGGTTTCGCCCTCGCCGGTGGCTACGCCGTGCAGGCCGCCGGGATGCTCGAACGCCCCAGCGAAGACGTCGACCTGTTCACCGCCTGGGACCGCCGTGACGAGTTCGGCACCGCAGTCTCGGCCGTCGTGGACGCCTACCGTGACGATGGTCTGACCGTCGACATCGAGCGACAGTACGACACGTTCGCCCGGCTGACCGTTGCCGACGGCGACCGTGCCGCCAAGGTGGAACTCGGCGTGGACTGGCGTGCCAACGAACCCATCCTCATGACCATCGGACCGGTACTGCATCCCGACGACGCGGTCGCGAACAAGATGAGCGCGCTCTACGGACGGGCGTTCGCCCGTGACTTCGTCGACATCGACGCCGCGCTCCGATCCGGTCGCTACACCCGGGAAGCGCTGCTCCACCTTGCGCACCGCGCCGATCGCGGGTTCGATCGACGCGTCTTCGCCGAGGCTCTCGGACAGGCCAGCCTGCTCGATCCCGACGACTTCGCCCGGTACGGCGTCACCGGTCGGGCACTCGACGATCTCCAGAGCCGATTCGCCAGCTGGCGCGGTGGACTACTCGACGAACAGCGTCCGCCGAGTGACGAGGCAGCAGGCCCGTCGGAGTGAGCGATCATCTGCGGTCCGACCCAGGGCGGGGCAGGATGGGACGGGTGACGACTCCAGACGCAGCGGGCTACCGGATCGAACGTGACTCGATGGGCGAGGTGGAGGTGCCCGCCGAGGCGTTGTGGCGGGCACAGACCCAGCGCGCGGTGCAGAACTTCCCGATCTCCGGCCGGGGCATCGAACCGGCCCAGATCAAGGCGCTGGCCCAGATCAAGGGTGCCGCCGCCCTGGTCAACGGCGAGCTGGGGGTGATCGGCGCGGACGTCGCCGAGGCGATCGCCACCGCCGCCGCGCACGTGGCCGACGGCGGGTACGACGACCAGTTCCCGATCGACGTGTTCCAGACCGGCTCGGGCACCTCGTCGAACATGAACACCAACGAGGTGATCGCCACCCTGGCCACCCGGGAGTTGGGCCGGGACGTGCACCCGAACGACGACGTGAACGCCTCGCAGTCCAGCAACGACGTCTTCCCGTCCTCGATCCACCTGGCCGCCACCCAGTTCGTGGTGGAGGACCTGCTGCCGTCGCTGCGCCACCTGGCGGAGGCGTTGGAGGCGAAGGCGGCCGAGTTCGAGACGGTCGTCAAGGCGGGGCGTACCCACCTGATGGACGCCACCCCGGTCACCCTCGGTCAGGAGTTCGGCGGGTACGCCGCGCAGGTGCGCTACGGCGTCGAGCGGTTGGAGTCGGCGCTGCCCCGGCTGGCCGAGCTGCCGTTGGGCGGCACCGCCGTGGGCACCGGCATCAACACCCCGCTGGGCTTCGCCGGCAGGGTGATCGAGAAGCTGCGCGCCTCGACCGGGCTGCCGTTGACCGAGGCCCGCAACCACTTCGAGGCGCAGGGGGCGCGGGACGCGTTGGTCGAGACGTCCGGCCAGTTGCGTACCGTCGCGGTCGGGCTCTACAAGATCGCCAACGACGTACGCTGGATGGGGTCCGGGCCCCGGGCGGGCCTGCGGGAGCTGCGCATCCCCGACCTCCAGCCCGGCTCGTCGATCATGCCGGGCAAGGTGAACCCGGTGGTCGCCGAGGCGGTGCGGCAGGTCTGCGCGCAGGTGATCGGCAACGACGCGGCGGTCGCGTTCGCCGGCAGCCAGGGTGACTTCGAGCTGAACGTGATGCTCCCGGTGATGGGCCGCAACCTGCTCGAATCGATCAAGTTGCTCTCCGCGTCCAGCCGGCTGTTCGCCGACCGGCTGGTGGCCGGCCTGGTCGCGGACGCCGAGGTCTGCCTGGCGTACGCGGAGGGGTCGCCGTCGATCGTCACCCCGCTCAACCGCCACCTCGGGTACGACGAGGCCGCCTCGATCGCCAAGGAGGCGCTGGCGAAGCAGGTCTCCATCCGCGAGGTGGTGATCTCCCGGGGGCACGTCGACTCCGGCAAACTCACCGAAACCCAGCTCGACGAGGCCCTCGACCTGCTCCGGATGACCCACCCCTGACCGGTTCCTGCTCGATCAACTCCTGTGGGGCCGATGTAGCGGTGTCAGGCGGATTTGATAGCGCTACATCGGCCCCCGCGAGTGGATCATGGCTCGGTCGGCGGGCGGGTGCGCGGAACCCAGGCGAGGAAGCGGGCGAAGAGGGTCGCCGGGTCGGGCCCGGTGTCGGGATAGAGGCGGTACAGGTCGGCGGCGGCGTCGTGCAGCACCGTGCAGAGGTAGATGTTGAGCGCGACCCGATCGTGGGCATACTCGGAGACGAGGGTGAGTCGGGCGGTCCCGCAGGGCCACGGCGCGGCGCACACCCGGCACAGCCAGAGCGGGCGCAGCGGCAGGTGGGGGCGCGAATGTGCCGGCCCCGGCCCGCTGCGGCCGACCGGGTCGGGTGGTCCGCCGGTGTGGCGCGGCCCGTCCGGACCGGCCGCCGCGTTCACCGCCGTCCCCGGTTGGCGCGCCATTCCTGGGCGAGCGTGAGCCAACCGACCCGCCCCACCCGGGGAAACGAGAGGGTGGTGTCCTCCCACCCGGGCGGACCCGACCCGGTGCCCGGAGGTACCTCCGCTCCAGTGTCCGGGGTCGGATGGGCGTCCGGTCCGCTGGCCCGGTAGGGGGCCGGGTGGGTGGCTGGCCCGGTGGTCGGGGACGGGGCCGGATGAGCGCCCGGTCCGCTGGACGGGGACGGGGACAGCGACGGGGGTGGGGATGGGGTCGGGTGGGTGGCCGGTCCGGCGGGCGGGGGAGCGGGCCGGCCGGGTGGGGCCGCTTCGGGGAGCCGGGCGGGTCGGAATCTGCGGGCAAGCCGGTGTCGCCAGGTGAGCCGGGGCATCGCGTCGCCTCCATGATGGGTCGGCTGGTCGTCTCCCCCGGCGGTGGGACCGCCGGCCGGGGAGCGGGCCGTCCCACCGCGACACCGGCCCGCCCGGGGGGAGAGCGGTCGATGTCGCACTTCACAGTCTGCTGATGAAACCACTACCGTGTGAAGGGTTGTTGTCGGCTTCCGGTCTTGTCCTGTGTCAGCGGCGTCCCTGGTCGGCGTGGTGTCGGAGTCGATCGTCGGCGCGGTGGAGGGCGGCTGGAGATGACGGACGGGCGGATGACGGCGGCGGCCTTCCTCGTCGCCGAGCTGCGGCGGGCCCGGACCCGGCGGGGCTGGAGCCAGGACGACCTCGCCAAGGCGGTCAACTACTCGGCGTCGATGGTCAGCGCGATCGAGCTGGGTCAGCAGCCGCCCACCGCGAAGTACCTCGAACTGGTCGACAGGGCCCTCGACACCGGCGGCATCTTCGGCCGGATGCTCACCGACCTGGTCGCGCTCGACCGGGCCCGGGTGTGGCAACTCGGCTGGCGGGCACTGATCGAGCAGGCGCGCGCGGTCCGCTGGTACGAGCCGCTGTACGTGCCCGGTCTCTTCCAGACGGAGGCGTATGCCCGAGCCGTCTTCGAGGCCGGCGCGTTGCTCGACGGGCCCGAGGTGGAGCGGCGGCTGACCGACCGGCTGGAGACCCACGCGGTGCTGTACCGCGACCAGCCGCCGCAGGTGGTCGCGATCCTCGACGAGGCTGCCCTCCGCCGTCAGGTCGGCAACCGGAAGGTGATGGGTGAGCAGGTCGCGCACCTCGCGCGGGTGGCGACGGAGCACCCCCGGGTGCGGCTGCACCTGGTGCCGGGCACGGCCGGGGAGTACCCGGGGCTCGCCGGGGGTTTCGTGCTGGCGACCCTGCCAGACGGCGTGGAGCTGGGGTGTGTCGGCGGGCAGGTCCGCACCCAGGAGTTCACCGAGCCCGACGTGCTGATCCGGATGCGGGAGGTCTGGGAGTCGACCCTGGGTGAGGCGTTGCCCCCGGCAGAGTCCATCGAGTTGATGCGGGAGGTGGCGGAGTCGTGGAACTGACCGGTGCGGCAGGTCGTGCGGTTCCCGGGCCGAGCGGCCCGGTCTGGCGCAAGAGCAGCCGCAGCAGCCAGAACCACGACTGTGTCGAGGTGGCGAACCTGGTCGGGGTGGTCGGGGTGCGGGACAGCAAGGACCCGGCGGGTCCGGTGCTCACCTTCCCGGCGTACTCCTGGCGGGTCTTCCTGGCCGCGCCGCCGCGCTGACGGGACCGGAAAAACCGGTCGACCGCACGGCCGGCGGCCGGCATGATCCGGGGCGTGACCGGCTCGGACGGGGTGCTGTTGACGACGGCCCGGCTGCGGCTGCGCCGCTTCACCGGCGACGACGTGCCGCGACTGGTCGAGTTGGACGGCGACCCGGAGGTGATGCGGTTCCTCACCGGCGGCCGGCCGACCCCGCCCGCCACGGTCCGGGACGAGCAGCTACCCCGGATTCTCGACGGGTACGACCGCTACCCGGGGCTGGGCCGGTGGGCGGCCGAGGACACCGTCGACGGTGCCTTCCTGGGCTGGTTCGCGCTCGACCCGTCCGACGGCGGCACCGGGCCGGAGCTGGGGTACCGGCTGCGCCGCCCGGCCTGGGGGCGGGGCCTGGCCACCGAGGGCGCCCGCGCGCTGGTCGACCACGCCTTCACCATCCCGGACGTACGCCGGGTGTGGGCGCAGACGATGGCGGTGAACGTACGGTCGCGGGCGGTGCTGGCGAAGGCCGGACTGCGGTACGTCCGCACCTTCCACCTCGACTGGCCCGACCCGATCGCCGGAACAGAGCACGGCGAGGTGGAGTACGAGCTGCTCAGGGTCGACCACCTGCCGCCTTGCGGGCCCGGTAGGCGCTGACCGCGACCCGGTTGCCGCAGCCGGCGTCGCAGAACCGGCGGGACCGGTTCTTGGACAGGTCGACCAGCACGTTGGGGCATTCGGGGTGGGCGCAGTGCCGTAGCCGGCCCAGTTCGTCGCCCCGGACCAGGTCGGCGACGGCCATCGCCGCCTCGACGGCCATCCGGGTGGCCAGCGGGGCGTCCCGGGGCACCGCGTGCACGTGGTAAGGCTCGTCGTCGTGCCGGATGAGCTGCGGCAACGCCCGGGACTCGCGGAGCAGGTCGTTGACCACGGCGACGACGGTGTCCGGGTCGTCGTCCCAGAGCCGGCGTAGCCGGGGGCGCAGCGCCCGGACGGCGTGCAGTTCGGCGTCGGTGCGCTCGTGTCGGCCGGTCCACTGGTTGGCGGTGACGAAACGGTCAAGCGCGGCGATGTCGGGCAGCCCTTCGCCGTCCCGGCCGTCGGTGTTGACCAGGGCGGCGGCGGCGGTCAGCCCGCACTCCGTGTCATGGGCGAAAAGCAACTTGACCCCTGTCGTCGTCGACGGCTAGCGTCATCGGCGTAATCCTACTTTGCTGATGTCACGTCGGAGGAGTCCCGATGCCGCACCGATCCACCGCCGGCACCGGCCTGGCACTCGCCCTGCTCTCCGCCGTCACGTTCGCCACCTCCGGCACCTTCGCCCGGTCGCTGATCGACGCCGGCTGGTCGGCGGAGGCCGTCGTGGTCGCCCGGGTCGGCCTGGCCGCCCTGGTGCTGGCCGTCCCCGCCGTGCTCGCGCTGCGCGGCCGGGCCGGGGTGCTGCGTCGCAACCTCGGCCCGGTCACCGTCTTCGGCCTGCTCGGCGTCGCCACCGCCCAGGCCTGCTTCTTCAACGCCGTCCGCTACCTGCCGGTCGGGGTGGCCCTGCTGCTGGAATACCTCGGCATCATCCTCGTGGTCGGCTGGCTGTGGCTGGTGCACGGGCAGCGCCCCCGCCGGCTCACCGTCGCCGGTTCGCTGGCCGCCCTGGTCGGGCTCGTCCTGGTGCTCGACCTGACCGGCACCGGCAGGCTCGACCCGGTCGGCGTGCTCTGGGGCCTCGGCGCGGCCGTCGGGCTGGCCGGCTACTTCGTCCTCGCCGCCCGGGTCGACGCCGACCTGCCCTCGGTGACCATGGCCAGCGGCGGGATGGCCGTCGGCGCGGCCGTGCTCGCCCTGCTCGGCCTGGTCGGGGTGCTGCCACTGCGGGCCACCTTCGGCGCGGTCGACTTCGCCGGGCAGCGCACCAGTTGGCTCGTCCCGATCGTCGGGCTGTCGCTGGTCGCCGCCGTGGTGGCGTACCTGACCGGGATCGCCGCGACGCGCCTGCTCGGCGCCCGGCTGTCGTCGTTCGTCGGGCTGACCGAGGTGATGTTCGCGGTGCTCATCGCCTGGCTGGTGCTCGGCGAGCTGCCGGTGCCCGTGCAGCTCGCCGGGGGTGTGCTGATCGTCGCCGGGGTGGCCCTGGTCCGCCTCGACGAGCTGCGCGCGGGCCGCACCGAACAGGCGGCGGCCCGGACGGACGAGCCGGCACTGACCTGAGCCGCCCGATGATCGCCCCGGGGTGACCGGGCGGCACGCTGCCCAGTGCGTGGGGGCGACCTGCCCGGCCCTGCCGCCGCCGGGGCGGCCTGCTCGGCGTGGCCGGGTGCGACGAACGTGAGAGGGTGTCGGACATGCTCAGCGTGGTGGTGTTCGACGCCGACGAGACCCTGATCGACCTGCGCCCGGCGGTCACCGGGGCCCTGGTGGCCGTACTGGAGGAGATGCGTCGCCGGACGCCGGTGGCGGCCGGGGTGACCTTCGCCGAGGTGGAGTCCGACTGGCAGGCGGTGTTCGGGTCGATGACCGCCGCGCCGGTGATGGAGATCCGCCGGGCCGCGCTGGCCCGGTCCCTCGACCGGGCCGGGCTGGTCGGTCAGCTCGACGAGTTCGCCGAACTCTTCTTCACCAGGCGCTACGCGCTCAGCCACCCGTACCCCGACGCCCTGCCGGCGCTGGCCGCGCTGCGGGCCGACTTCACCCTCGGTTACGCCACCAACGGCAACAGCCGCGCCGAACGCTGCGGCCTGCCCGGAGAGTTCGCCTTCGAGTTGTACGCCCACGAGGGCGGCCTGCCCAAGAAGCCCGACCCGGCGTTCTACGCCGCGATCGTCGCCGCCGCCGGGGTGCCGGCGGATCAGATCGCGTACGTCGGCGACTCGATCGCCCACGACGTGCTGGGCCCCCAGCAGGCCGGGATGCGCGGCATCTGGCTCAACCGGCCCGGACTCCCCCTCCCCGAAGGGGTACGCCCCGACGCCGAGGTGCGCACGCTCACCGACCTGCCGGCGGCGCTACGCAACCTGCAACCGACGAATGCCTGATGCGGGACGAATTCGGATTTGTATCTGGCGGAATCGTCGCCGGTGCTATGGGATGGCTGCCACGTCCCTCAACGAGAGGATCTGATGTGGTGAGCAAGCGCTTCACCGCCGGAGCCGTCGCGACCGCGGCGGCCCTGGCACTTACGGTGACCGGCCTGACCGTCCCGGCGAACGCCGGGCCGACCACCAGCCGGACGTTCACCGTGGTGGCCGAGGACGGCGTTTCGGCGGACGCGGCTATCGCCGCGATCCGTGCCGCCGGTGGCACCGTCGTGTCCCGTACGGACGACGTCGGTCTCTACCAGGTCACCAGCGACCGGGCCGACTTCGCCGGCCGGGTCACCGCCGCTTCCGCGCTGGTCGGCGCGGCCGAGCAGCGGGCCATCGGCCGCAAGCCCAAGCTGGACCGGGTCGCGCAGGAGAACCTGCTGACCGAGACCCGGAAGGCGGCCAAGGCGGCGGCCAACGCCAAGGGCAAGAAGCTGGACCCGCTCGACGACAAGCTCTGGGGTCTCACCATGATCGGGGCCGACAAGGCCCGCAAGGTCATGCCGGGCGACAAGCGGGTCACCGTGGGCATCCTGGACACCGGTGTCGACGCCAGCCAGCCCGACCTCGCGCCCAACTTCAACTGGGCGCTGTCGCGCAACTTCGCCCCGGACATCGCCGAGGTCGACGGCCCGTGCGAGGTGCCGAGCTGCCTCGACCCGGTCGGCACCGACGACGGCGGGCACGGCACCCACGTCGCCGGCACCATCGGCGCGGCCGCCAACGGCTTCGGCCTGTCCGGCGTCGCTCCGAACGTCTCGCTGGTGGAGCTCAAGGGCGGCCAGGACTCCGGGTACTTCTTCCTCAACCCGGTCGTCAACGCACTGGTGCACGCCGGCAAGTCCGGCCTCGACGTGGTGAACATGTCGTTCTACGTCGACCCGTGGCTCTACAACTGCACCGCCAACCCGGCCGACTCGCCCGAGTCGCAGGCCGAGCAGCGGGCCGTCATCAAGGCGATGAAGCGGGCCCTGAACTTCGCCCACAACAAGGGCGTCACCCTGGTCGGCTCGCTGGGCAACAACCACGAGGACCTCGGCGCGCCCCGCACCGACGTGTCCAGCCCGGACTACGGCGCCGACCCGTACCCGCGCCCGATCGACAACGAGAGCTGCTGGGACTTCCCGGTGGAGGGCCCGCACGTGATCGGCGTGTCCGCCATCGGCCCGTCCGGCAAGAAGGCCGACTTCTCCAACTACGGCACCGAGCAGATCTCGGTCGCCGCGCCGGGTGGCTGGTTCCGCGACGGCTTCGGCACCGACACCTACCGCACCGACGCCAACATGATCCTCTCGACGTACCCGAAGAAGGTGCTCCAGGAGGAGGGGTCGGTCGACGAGAACGGCAACGTCGTGCCGGGCTTCGAGAACTCGGTGTTCAAGCAGTGCACCACCGCCGGTGAGTGCGGCTACTACACCTACCTCCAGGGCACCTCGATGGCGTCGCCGCACGTCAGCGGGGTCGCCGCGCTGATCGTCAGCAAGTGGGGCAAGAAGGAGGGTAAGGACGGCTACGGCCTGGCACCGGCCAAGGTGGAGCAGCACCTCTACCGGACCGCCACCGAGCACGCCTGCCCGGAGCCGCGTCTGCAGAGCTACGCCAACGAGGGCCGGTCGACCGAGTTCGACGCGTACTGCGCCGGGTCGCTGAACTTCAACGGCTTCTACGGGTACGGCATCGTGGATGCCAACGCGGCGGTCCGCAGCCCGCTCAAGCCGAACGTCAACCCCTGACGCCACGGCCCTGGGAGAGGCCCGGACGACCCCGGTCGTCCGGGCCTCTCCGTGTCCGGCCCCTTCTGCTCCTGCATGACGGGGCCGATGTTGCGGTGTCGGGGCCGATTCTGCGCGACGGGGCCGATGTTGCGGTGTCGGGGCGGGGGGACAGCGCAACACCGGCCCAAGGGGGCGGATCATCGGCGCCAGCCGTGTCGGGTGAGGACCATGCGGACCTCGCCGGCCACGGTGGGGAAGTCGTCCCTCAGTTGGCGGCTGGTCACGTGCAGGACGGTCCAGCCGGCGGCGACCAGGTGGTTGAGCCGGCGACGGTCATGGTGCAGTTGCCCGGGATCGCTGTGCCAGTGCCCGTCGTACTCCACCGCGACCCGGAACTGTGGCCAGGCGAGATCGGGGTGCAGCACCAGCCCCGACGGCAGCAGTACGGGGTGCTGCGCGACCGGACGGGGCAGGCCGGCCAGCACGAGTCGTACCCGCAGGTGCGACTCGGGCGGTGACTGCGCGGCCGGATCGGTCAGGTCGAAGACCCGGCGGGCCCGCACCCCACCCCGCCGGTCGGCGAAGCGCGCGGCGATCTCGGCGAGGGCGGTCTGGTTGGTCAGGCCCCTGCCAAGCAGCGAGTCGACGATGCCGACCGCCCGGACCGGGTCCAGCCAGGCCGCCGTCTCCCAGGCGGCGAGCGCGGGGGACGACCGGGGCAGGACGGGCGGTGCCGTCGCGGTGGGGGGACCGGACAGCGCCGGAGGTGTGGGCAGGGGCGGCTGGGGTTCCGGGGCCGACGTGGGTGTGCCGGGCCGGAGCCGGACCTGCGTGGTGAGACTGGCCGATGTGAGGTGGTGGGCTTCTGGTGGCGTGGGCGTGGCGTCCTCGGGGAGCTGGTGGGACGCATACCGTCGCGGATGAGCGACCGGCTCACCGGGGATGGCGACGCTGTGCACCCGGATACCGCCCGGCGGACCAGGCCACCCGTCGCCCGCGCCCGACCATCCACCGGCCGCGCCGGGCCACCCACCAGCCGCGTCGCGTCGAGCCCCGTCCGCTTCGAGCCGGATTCTGCTGGTACCGGCGGTACGGCGGAAGGAGGACGTGACCGCCCCCTGGGAGCCGACCCGGGCCGCCCGGGGGACGAGCACGTGCACCTCGTCGCCGAAGCCGGCGGCGTGCTCGATCCCGTGCAGGTACGCCGCCGACGGGCCGGCGACGAGCGTGCCGGCGGGCATCCGGAGGAGGGCGGCGCGGCAGGTCAGGGCGTGGTTGCGGGCGAGTCGGGCATCGGCGTACACGTCGTGGCCGAGCCGGAGCCAGGATGCCCCGCGCAACTGGTGTCGGGTGAGGAGGCCCTGGCGGATCGCGTCCGAGCCGCGGAACACCTGCCCGACGAGGGCGGCCGGACGATGAGGTCGAGGTGGCATGACCTCAGCGTCGGGCCTGGCGGACGCCCGGCGACACCCCTGTGGACAACCGCCCCTGTCCGTGAATCCACCCCCTGTGGACAAACCCCCACCGCCCGCCGGAGCGTGGTATGGCGCGGTCTCCTTCCCGTCAGCGCGCCCCGACCATCACCCGCCCGCTCTCCGCTCCTGGGCGCTCCACGCCCCGCCCCGCGAGCGCTGGCGAGGGAAGATCGCCGTGATCGACTCATCTGGGCCGAAGTTGCGGGGTGGAGGCCGGCGGGATACCGCTGTTTCGGCCCAGAGGAGTCGATCACGGCCGAGCCGAGCCGGGCCGAGCCGAGCCGGACCCGGGGCCGGGTCCGGTAGGGCGGGGGGAGGGTCAGGACAGGGCGGTGGCGATCGTCCGGGCGGCGGCGGTGACCTGCGGGCCGACCGTGTCGACCGGCAGCGGGGCCAGCGAGATTACCCCGACGCTCGCCTCCAGGCCGGGCACCCCGAGTACCGGCGCGGCCACCCCGTACGCCCCGGCCTGGAGTTCCCCGGTGGTGCTCACCGGGCCCGCGTGACCGGCCCGCCCGGCGAGGACGGCCCGCCCGGCGGCCCCGCGTTCCAACGGGTGCCGCGCCCCCGGCCGGTACGCCACGTGGAACGACGTCCAGCTCGGCTCGACCACGGCCAGGGCGACCCCCTCGCCGCCCTCCACCACGGTCAGGTGCGCGGTCGCCCCGGTCTGTTCGGCGAGCCGCCGCAGCGCCGGCAGGGCCCCCTCGGCCAGCAGCGGCTGGGCCCGCCGGGCCAGGTGCAGCACGCCGACGCCGAGGCGCAGCCGGCCGTCACCGCCCCGGCGCAGCATCCCGTGCCCGGTCAGCGCGCCGACCAGCCGGTAGACGGCGGCCCGACCGATGCCGAGCCGGTGGGCGGCCTCGGTGACGGTCAACCCGGCCGACGCGTCGGCCACCAGGTGCAGCAGGCGCAGACCCCGGTCCAGGGTCTGCGCCGTCTCGCCCCCGGCGGGAACCTGCTGGCCGGGTCCGTCACCGGCAGGCACGCGGCGGCCCTGATCGTCGGCAGGTACGCGGTGGCCGGGGTCGTCACCTGCGGGCACCCGGTCGCCCGGCTCGTCGGGGGCCGCCGTCGTCTCCACAGCAGGCAGCGTACGACCCGGCTCGGGCCGACCCGGGGGAGCACGGACAGCTACCCTGGTACGGTGACGCTACGCCTGTATGACACCGCCGCCCGATCGGTGCGGGACTTCGTTCCGCGGCAAGCCGGCAAGGTGGGCGTCTACCTGTGTGGTCTCACCCTCCAGGCGCCGCCGCACATCGGCCATCTTCGCTCCGGCGTCAACTACGACGTGTTGCGGCGCTGGCTGTCGGCCGCCGGCTTCGAGGTCACCTTCATCCGCAACGTGACCGACATCGACGACAAGATCCTCGTCAAGGCGCAGGAGCAGGGCCGCCCGTTCTGGTCCATCGCGTACGCCAACGAGCTGGTCCTGGCCCGCTCCTACCGGGCGTTGAACGTGCTGCCGCCGACGTACGAGCCGAGGGCGACCGGGCACATCCCGGAGATGCACGAGCTGATCGCCCGGCTGATCGAGACCGGTCACGCCTACCCGGCCACCGACGGCTCCGGCGACGTCTACTTCGACGTGGCCTCCTGGCCGGCGTACGGGTCGCTGTCCGGTCAGTCGCCTGACGACATGCAGTCCGCCGGGGACGCCCCGGAGCGCGGCAAGCGGGACCCCCGGGACTTCGCGCTGTGGAAGGGCGTCAAGCCGGACGAGCCGGCCGACGCCTACTGGCCCTCCCCGTGGGGTCGGGGCCGTCCCGGCTGGCACATCGAGTGCTCGGCGATGTGCCTGCGTTACCTCGGCGCGGAGTTCGACATCCACGGCGGCGGGCTCGACCTGACCTTCCCGCACCACGAGAACGAGATCGCCCAGTCGCAGGCCGCCGGGCTGCCCTTCGCCCGCTGGTGGGTGCACCACGGGCTGCTCAGCATCGGCGGCGCCAAGATGGGCAAGTCGCTCGGCAACGCCCTCGACCTCGACTACGTCGACTCGCTCGGGGTGCGCCCGGTGGAGCTGCGCTACTACTACGCGGCGGCGCACTACCGGTCCCGGATCGACTACTCGGAGGACGCGCTGCGCGAGGCCGCGGTGGCGTACCGGCGGATCGAGGGGTTCGTCCAGCGGGCCGTGGAGCGGGTCGGCGCGGGGCAGCTCGGTGAGCTGCCCGCCGGGTTCGTGGCCGCGATGGACGACGACCTGAACACCTCGGCCGCGCTCGCCGTTCTCCAGGCGACCCTGCGGGACGGCAACACCGCGCTGGCCGACGGCGACGATGTGACGGTCCGCACCACCCTCGCCGCCACCCGGGCGATGCTGGATATCCTCGGCGTCGACCCCCTCGACCCGGCCTGGACCGGTGGCGGTCGTGTCGACGACCTGCGGGGCGTGGTTGACTCCCTGGTCGCGTTGGCCCTGGAGCAGCGCGCGCAGGCCCGCAGCCGCAAGGACTGGGCGGCCGCGGACGCCGTACGCGACCAGCTCAAGCAGGCCGGCGTGGTGGTCGAGGACACCCCGCAGGGCCCCCGTTGGACTATTGGAGAGCAGGACTGATGGCCGGCAACTCGCAGCGCCGTGGCCGGCGACTGACGTCGAAGGCGGGTGCCCCCAAGGGCTCCGGCGGCAAGAACAAGGACTCCCTCGCGGGCCGGGGCAAGACCCTGCCCGCCGACGAGCGTCCCTGGCACAAGGCGTACTCGGGGACCGAGAAGCTGCCCCAGCGCACCGCCTGGAAGCAGGACAAGGAGCGCCGGGCGGCGGCGGAGGAGGGCCGCGCCCCCAAGATCGGTCAGCCGGGCACCAAGGACACCACCTGGGGCAGGGGCACCCGGGGCGTGGCCCCCGTCCGGGCCGGCGGCGGTGGTCGGTCCGGCGCGGGTGGCCGGGGTGGTGCCGGCGCGGGCCGCAGTGGTCCCC
This sequence comes from Micromonospora wenchangensis, assembly GCF_002210435.1. GTDB lineage: Bacteria > Actinomycetota > Actinomycetes > Mycobacteriales > Micromonosporaceae > Micromonospora > Micromonospora wenchangensis. Next base: position 118,193 of record NZ_MZMV01000010.1, on the reverse strand, counting down.
GGGTCGCGCCGGGGCGGAAGTCCAATCCGTCGCGGGACAGCCCGGAGCTGTTGGTGGGCCGGAACCCGGTGCTGGAGTCGCTGCGCGCCCAGGTGCCGGCGACCGCCCTCTACACCGCGCAGGGCATCGACGCCGACGACCGGGTCAACGAGATCACCCGTACGGCCGCCGACCGGGGCATCGCCATCCTGGAGATCAGCCGGGCCGAGCTGGACCGGATGACCGGCGGCGTGCTGCACCAGGGTGTCGGTCTCCAGGTGCCGCCGTTCGCCTACGAACTGTTCGAGGATCTGCTGGCGGCCTCCCTGGAGCAGCCCGCTCCGCTGCTGGTCGCGCTGGACGGGGTCACCGACCCGCGCAACCTGGGTGCGGTGATCCGGTCCGCCGCCGCGTTCGGCGCGCAGGGCGTGTTCGTACCGGAGCGGCGGGCTGCCGGGATCACCGCGACCGCCTGGCGGACCAGTGCCGGCGCGGCGGCGCGGGTGCCGGTCGCCCAGGTCACCAACCTGACCCGGTCGTTGAAGGCGTGTCAGGACGCCGGCTTCATGGTGGTCGGCCTGGACGCCGACGGCGACACCGACCTGTACGACCTGGAGGCCGCCGTCGGCCCGCTGGTCGTGGTGGTCGGCTCCGAGGGGCGCGGGCTGTCCCGGCTGGTCGGGGAGACGTGTGACCTGACCGTCAGCATCCCGATGATCTCCGACGTGGAGTCGTTGAACGCCAGCGTCGCCGCCGCCGTCACCCTCGCCGAGGTGGCCCGCCGCCGCGCTGCGGAGGGCTGATCCGGCGCGGGCACCCGTGCCCGGGACGAAGACACGACGAGAAGGGGCGGCCCGCCGAAGCGGACCGCCCCTTCTTCCGTGCGGTGGGATCAGATGCGGTGGCCGGTGGCCGCGTTGAAGACGTGGCTGCGGCCGGCACGCGGCTTGACGAACACGGTGTCACCCATGTTCGGCATGTTCCGCCGGTCGGTGCGGACCACGAAACGCTCCTCGTGACCCTCCAGCGCGGCGTGGCCGTAGACGTTGGCGTCCGAGCCGAGGTCCTCGACCAGCTCGACCACGACCGGCATGCCGCCCTCGGTGGGGCTGACCAGGTCGCAGTCCTCGGGGCGGAAGCCGACGGTGACCCGGTTGTCGCCACCCTCGCTGCGGGCCGCCTCGACCTGCTCGCGGGTCAGCGGGATGTGCATCTCGGCGAAGGCCGCACCCCGCTCGTTCAGCGGAACGGTCTTGATGTTCATGGCGGGGGAGCCCATGAAGCCGGCGACGAACACGTTGGCCGGGGTGTCGTAGAGCGCCCGCGGGGTGTCCACCTGCTGGAGGACGCCGTCGAGCATGACCGCCACCCGGTGGCCCATGGTCATGGCCTCGACCTGGTCGTGGGTGACGTAGACCGTGGTGATGCCCAGCTTGGCCTGGAGCGAGGCGATCTGGGTACGGGTCTGCACGCGGAGCTTGGCGTCGAGGTTCGACAGCGGCTCGTCCATGAGGAAGACCTGCGGCTCGCGGACGATCGCCCGGCCCATCGCGACCCGCTGGCGCTGACCGCCGGAGAGCGCCTTCGGCTTGCGGCTGAGGTACTCCTCCAGCTGGAGCAGGCCGGCGGCCTCCTTGACCCGCCGGTCGATCTCGGCCTTCGGGGTCTTGCGCAGCTTGAGGGCGAACGCCATGTTCTCGTACACCGACATGTGCGGGTAGAGGGCGTAGTTCTGGAAGACCATCGCGATGTCGCGGGCCTTCGGCGGGAGGTGGGTGACGTCCCGGTCGTCGATGTAGATCGCGCCGTCGTCGACGTCCTCCAGGCCGGCGAGCATCCGCAGGCTGGTGGACTTGCCGCAACCCGACGGGCCGACCAGGACGAGGAACTCGCCGTCGCCGATCTGGAGGTCGAGCTGGTTGACGGCGGGGCGTTCGGTGCCCGGGTAGATCCGGGACGCCTTCGCGTACGTGACCGTAGCCATGGTGGTGCGCTTCCTTTCACCGGCAGGAACGTGCCGGACGATCCGAGTGAAGGAGCTGTCGGCACCCACGGTGCCGACCCGCGGACCACATCCGGAGGCAGCCTTGACCGACCCCGGGTGTCATCCGTGTCACTGCACGGTAAACGGGATTTCCAGCTGTGCCAAGACGGGATACACCGAGTGGGACGGACGGCATACGCATTTCGGTCAGGCGGGCACGGCCGGGCATCAATCCCCTCGCCTGACGGGGCTCCGGTGCGTCGATTCGTCGGCGGCGCGGGCGTGGGATTGACGTTTTCCATGCTCGGGCACCCTGCCGGCCGGGATTTCCCGACGTCAGTCGCTATGCTGACCTCGCACCACGCGCCCCTGTAGCTCAGCTGGCCAGAGCACTCGCCTTGTAAGCGAGATGTCGCCGGTTCGATCCCGGCCGGGGGCTCCAATTCCACAGCACGGCCGCCACTGGCGTTGCCGCTTGTCGATCCGTCGGCGGCGCGCGGGAGCGGCCGACGCCCGCTCCGGCTCCCCGCCGGGGCGTCGACGCCCCGGCGCGGGCCCCACCGGCCGGGTCCGGCTGGGTAACCTGGGTCGGCGCGAAACGGGGACGACGGGCGGGGGCCGATGAGTCGTGCGGTGGAGCAGTCGAACCGGGCAATGTTGCGGGCCCGGGACGCGATGGACCGGGCGTACGCCGAACCGCTGGACATCCCGGCGCTGGCCCGGATCGCGCTGGTGTCCGAGGCGCACTTCATCCGTACCTTCCGGGCCACCTTCGGCGAGACCCCGCACCGCTACCTGCAACGACGTCGGGTGGAACGGGCGATGTCGATGCTGGTGGAGACCGGCCGGGACGTCACCGACATCTGTTTCGCCGTCGGGTTCAGCAGTCTCGGCTCGTTCAGCCGCACCTTCCGGCAGATCGTGGGCGAGTCACCCAGCGAGTACCGCAGCCGCCGGTCGGCAGGCGACGCGACGGTGCCGAGCTGCTTCACCAAGGCCTGGACCAGGCCCAGCAGTTTTGGATAAGCAGCAGGTCAGCGGCCTGGCATAGCGTTCCGGGCATGACGATGAACGCGATCACCCGCTCCCAGCTCTACGTCCTCGACCAGGACGAGGCGCTCGACTTCTACGTCGGCAAGCTGGGCTTCGAGGTCAACACCGACCAGGATCTGGGCTTCATGCGGTGGCTGACGGTCAACGTGCCCGGCGACCCGCAGCGGGAGGTGCTGCTGGAGAAGCCCGGCCCGCCCGCGCTGGACCCGGCGACCGCCGAGCAGGTCCGGGAGCTGCTGACCAAGGGCGCGATCGGCGGGTGGCTGAGCATCACCACCGACGACGCGCACAAGACGTACGAGGATCTGGTCGCCAAGGGCGTCGACATCACCGACGAGCCGACCGAGCGGCCGTACGGCATCGACTTCGGCATCCGTGACCCGTTCGGCAACCGGATCCGGATCGGCCAGATGTTCCCCCGGGCCTGACCCGGCGACGCCCGTATCGCGGGTGCGGGCGGGGTGGTCACCGGGCTACCGTCGCCCGGTGACCACGCCGAGTTCTTCCGACCTGCCGAAATGCGAGTTCGCCTTCCCCGGCCCGCTGCGTGACCAGCTCGTCGCCGCCGTGCTCAGCGGGGCGAAGACCTCCACCACGGGCCTGCTCCAGGACTACGAGCGCGACGGCGAGCCGTTACCGGTGGTGGGCGACCGGTCGGTGGTGGTCGACTCCGCCGACCGGCCGGTCGCGGTGATCGAGGTGACCGGGGTGCGGGTGGTCCGGCTCGGCGACGTCGACCTCGACCACGCCCGTGACGAGGGGGAGGGGTACGACTCGATGGCGGCCTGGCGGGCCGGCCACGAGGAGTACTGGCACGGGTCGGACTACCTGGGCTGGCTGGGTGATCCCGGGTTCCGGGTGGACGACGACACCCTCGCCGTCGTCGAACGCTTCCGGGTGGTGCCGGGCGTCCCCGGTTGACCCGGGGTGGCGGGCCGGTCAGCCGGTGGGCTGTTCCAGCTCGTCGCGGATGGTGAGGAAGTCCTCCTTGCGGTCCGGCTGTTTGGTGGCGGTCAGGAACACCACCACCCCGGCGACCTCCGGGTCGGCCCAGGCGCAGGCGGTGAGGTGGCCCTCGTCGGCGGTCCGCCCGCGCCCACACCGGGCCTCGCCGCCGTACCTGCCGAACTCCACCGACCGGGGCTTCGGAATCCGGTACGGCTTGAGCAGCCGGTCCAGTGTGGCCTGCGGGTCGGCGACGGTGCCCGAGACGGCGCTCACCACGATCGTCTCGGGGGCGGGCCGACCCCGCCCGTAGACCCCCTCGACGGTGCTGGTGGCCGGGGTGGCCTCGCGGGTCAGCTCGTTGAGCCGGAACCGGGGCAGCCCGGCGGGCAGTGGCGTACCCGAGCGGGGCAGCCCCAGCAGGGTGTCCGGGGTCCGTAGCGTCCGCGCCACCGGTGTCGGGGCGGGGTCGGCGGTCCGTTCGACGTCGGCGACCGCGCAGCCCGCGACGAGGATGGTGGCGACCACCGCCGGCAGCAACCCGACCCGGCCGAGCATCCGGCGCGGGCCGGCCGGGCGCGACGGGTGGCGCGGACCGGCGGGTCGTCTCTTCGGCACAACGCTCCTCGCACGAATCGGAGCGGGTAGGTTATCCGACCAGTGTCACCCCCGGGCGGTGTCCGCCCCCGCAGGCCGCCGTGAGCCGCGCCACCGCTGGCCGGAAGCGGGGGAGGACCGGATCGCGGTCAGCCGGTGGTGGTCTTCAGCAGCAGCGCGGCCAGTTCCTGGGTGGCGGCCGGTGGCTGCGGGCCGGTCGGGCAGTCGGTCCAGTCGACGCGGGTCGTCCCGACGGTGAGCTGATAGCGGTACGTGTCGGCGCAGCCGTCGTCGGACGGGGTGCCGGCACCGCCGCGGGTGGCCGGGCCGACGAGCATCCGGAGCCGGTCGAGGGCCGCCGGGTCGAGCCGGCCGGCACGTGTCGCGCCGGCCCGGTCGGTCGTGGTCCACCTGCCGTCGGGCTCGACGGTCACCGTGTCCCGGTTGCCGGCGAAACCGCCGGAGCGGGTCAGGACGACCCGGTCCGCGCCCGCGTCCCGGGTGCCGGGGTCGCCGGGCGTGCCGGTCGCCGGGGTCCCGGCCGGGGTGCCTGTGGTGGCGGTTCCGCCGGAGGTCGCAGCGGTAGTGGCCGCTGGTGGCGCGGGGGTTCCCGGCTCGTCTGCTGAGCAGCCGGTCAGTAGCGCGGCGGTGGCCGCGAGCGCGGTCAGGACCAGGGCGGATGATCTCATCCCGATCGGACGCGTATCGACGTCAATCGGTTCCCTGGGCAAGACCCCTCCCCCGTTCGGCCAGTGTCGTGTCATGGAACCGCTCCATCCCTTCTCTTTTCCCGGGTGTATCGCTATATCTACATGCGTGACTACCCCCGTCACATCTTTCCCTTGCCAGGAGGGCACGTGAAAAGACCCCTCGCCGCCGTCAGCGCAGCTCTGCTCACCAGCGGAATGCTGACCTGCGTCGCCACCGCAGCGCACGCGGCTCCCCCCGCCCCCGATGCCGCCCCCGCCGCCCGCGCCGAGAGCCTGCTGCGCAGCAACCCGGGCGTGGTCCAGGGCACCGGCGCGGAGGCGTACCAGGCGGTCCGCACCAAGGTCGATGCCAACGGCGCGGCGCACACCCGCTACACCCGTACCTACCAGGGGTTGCGGGTGTACGGCGGTGACTTCGTCATCCACACCGCGCCCAACGGCACCCTCGCCGGCACCTCGGTCGGCCTGGCCGCCCCGCTGACCCTCGGCACGACCGCCAAGATCAGCCCGGCGGCGGCCGCCGCGACGGCCCGCAAGGCGTTCTCCGGCAAGATCACCGAGGTGGGTACGCCGGAACTCTTCGTCGACGCCACCTCCGGCAAGGGCCGGCTCGCCTGGGAGACCGTGCTGTCCGGCTGGAAGGCCGACCAGCAGACCCCGTCGAAGCTGCACGTGATCACCGACGCCGTCACCGGCCGGGTCATCGGCGCGCACGACGAGATCGAGTCGGTGGTCGGCAGCGGCCAGGGCATCTACACCGGCTCGGTCAGCATCGACACCACGCTCTCCGGCAGCACCTACCAGATGATCGACCCGTCGCACGGCAACGGCCGCACCTGCGACATGAACAACGGCACCACCACCTGCACCACGTTCACCGACGCCGACAACGTCTGGGGCGACGGCACCAACGCCAACCGGCAGTCCGCCGGCGTCGACGCCCACTTCGGCGCGGCCAAGACGTTCGACTACTTCAAGAACGTGCACGGCCGCAACGGCATCTTCGGCAACGGCGCGGGCGTGCCGAGCCGGGTGCACTACGGCCGCAACTACATCAACGCCTTCTGGGACGGCGCCCAGATGACCTACGGCGACGGCGCCAGCAACTCCCGGCCGCTGGTCTCCCTCGACGTGGCCGGCCACGAGATGAGCCACGGCGTCACCGAGGCCGTCTCCGGCCTGGTCTACTCCGGCGAGTCGGGCGGCCTCAACGAGTCCACCAGCGACATCTTCGGCAACATGGTCGAGTTCTACGCCGCCGCGCCGAGCGACCCGGGCGACTACCAGGTCGGCGAGAAGATCAACATCAACGGCAACGGCACCCCGCTGCGCTACATGTACAACCCGTCGCTGGACGGCTCGTCCGACTCGTGCTGGACCACCAGCACCAAGAACAAGGACGTGCACTACTCCTCCGGCGTCGGCAACCACTTCTTCTTCAACCTCGCCGAGGGCACCGGCGCCACGTCGTACGGCACCTCGCCGGTCTGCGGCTCCGCCCCGGCGGTCACCGGCATCGGCCGGGAGAAGGCCGAGAAGATCTGGTTCCGCGCGCTGGACGTGTACTTCACCTCCAACACGTCGTACGTCAACACCAGCACCCCGTCGAACACCGCCCGCGCGTACAGCCTCAAGGCGGCGACCGACCTGTACGGCAGCTGCTCCACCGAGTACAAGGCCGTCCAGGCGGCGTGGACCGCGGTGGCCGTCTCCGGCAGCGACGCCCCCTGCTCCTCGACCGGTAACGACTTCTCCGTCTCGCTCTCCCCGACCTCCGGTTCGGTGACCGCGGGCGGCTCGGTTTCCACCACCGTCGCCACCGCGACCACCAGCGGCACCGCGCAGACCGTGACGTTCTCCGCGTCCGGCCTGCCGGCCGGCGCGACCGCGACGTTCAGCCCGGCCTCGGTGACCTCGGGCGCCGCGTCGACCCTGACCATCGCCACCTCGGCCAGCACCCCGGCCGGCAGCTACACGGTGACGGTCACCGGCACCGGTGCGGTGGCACACTCGGCCAGCTACGCGTTGACCGTCAGCAGCGTCGGTGGTGGCTGCACCGCCGGCCAGCTCCTGGGCAATCCCGGCTTCGAGTCCGGCAACACGGTCTGGGCGGCCAGCACCGGCGTCATCGGGCAGAACGGTGCCAGCCAGCCCACCCACGGCGGCACCTGGAACGCCTGGCTGGGCGGCACCGGTGGCACCCTGACCGAGACGCTCTCCCAGTCGGTGAGCCTGCCGGCCGGCTGCGCGACGTACAACTTCAGCTTCTGGCTGCACATCGACTCGCGGGAGGTCACCACCACGACCGCGTACGACAAGCTGACCGTGCAGGTGCTGAACTCCTCCGGCACCGTGCTGGCGACCCTGGCGACCTACTCGAACCTGAACAAGGCCACCGGGTACACCCAGCGCTCGTTCTCGCTGGCCGCGTACGCCGGCCAGAGCGTGACCCTGAAGTTCACCGGCACCGAGGACGCCTCGCTGCGGACGTCCTTCGTGGTCGACGACACCGCGCTCGACGTGTCCTGACCTGACCCCTGCGTCGGTGGGCCCGGCGGCCACCCCTCCCGGGTGGTCGTCGGGCCCGCGCCGTTATGGTCGCCGCACCGGTGACACGACGAGAGGGGTGCGACGGTGTCGGACGCGGAGTTGACCGTCGGGGTGACCGGCGCGGTGGCGACGGTGACCATCCGTAACCCCACCCGGCGCAACGCGATGACGCCGGCCATGTGGCGACGGCTGCCCGTGCTGCTGGACGGGCTGGAGGCCGACCCGGCCGTGCGCGCCCTGGTGCTCACCGGCGCCGACGGGGCGTTCTGCGCCGGTGCCGACCTCGGCGACCTCGACGAGCTGCTGGACGCGAACGGGGACGCGGGCATCGCGGTGGCCGCCGAGGAACGGCTGGCCGCGTTCGCCAAGCCCACCGTCGCGGCGGTGCAGGGCCCCTGCGTGGGCGGTGGCTGCCTGCTCGCGGTCGCCTGCGACCTGCGGATCGCCGCCCCGGACGCCCGGTTCGGGGTGCCGCCGGCCCGGCTCGGGCTGGTCTACCCGGCACCCACCACCCGGCGGCTGACCCGGCTCGTCGGCCCGTCCACGGCCAAGTTTCTGATCTTCACCGCCGAGCTGATCGACGCCGAACGGGCGCTGCGGGTCGGCCTGGCCGACGAGGTGGTCGACGACCTGCCCGGCCGGGTCACCGCGATCACCGCCGCCATCGCCGCCCGCTCCCAGCTCAGCATCGCCGCCGCCAAGGAGATCATCGACGACCGGGCCGGCCCGGCCCGGATCGCCTGGTGGCACGGGAAGGTGCGGGACAGCGGCGAGGCCCGCGAGGGCATCGCCGCCCACCACGAACGCCGTCCGCCCGACTTCCCGTGGTCCCCGTCCGCCGGTCGGTGACCCGGCCCGCCCGGCTGCCACCGTCGGGGTGGGTGCACGACCGTGGATGTAGTGGTAACGGAGCTGACGGATGCCACTACATCCGCGAAAGTGAGTCGATCACGCTGACGAGGGTCTGCGGCGGAAAGCGGTGGCGCGGGGCTGCGTTCCCGGGGGCCCGTCGTTGGCGGTGGGGCCGGCGGGCGTCGCACCGGGCGTACCCGACGCGACCCCCTGTGCCCGCCGGCCGGTCCGGTCACCGCCCGGCGAGGCTCGCCCAACTCGGCGTCGCCGGTTCCCGCCGCAGCGGCATGTCCGCCTCGGCCGGGGTCCGGTCACCCTTGCGCTGGTTGCACGGGTAACAGGCGGCGGTGGTGTTCCGCCAGGTGTTGCCACCACCGCGCGAACGGGGCAGCACGTGGTCGACGGTGCTGGCCGGCCCGCCGCAGTACGCGCACCGCCCACCGTCGCGGCGCAGCACCCCCGCCCGGGACCAGGCCGGGCCGGCGCTGAACCGCCAGCGGGTGACGACGTACCGGACGAGGCGGACCACCCGGGGGACGGGGAAGACCCCGATCACCCGGTCCGGTTCGGCCTCGTGGATCTCGGCGACCCGACGGCACAGCATCCGGATCGCGTGTTGGACGGTGACCCGGTGCAGCGGGCCGAGGTCGGCGTTGATGACGAGGACGGCGTCCACCGGGCTCTCCCTTCGCGGTCGGTGGGTCGATCGGGGTCGGCGGGCGGGGTCGGCGGTCCGCAGTGGGGCCGGCCCGGACCGGGCCGCCGCCGGAGGTCGGCCCGGACGACGAAGGCCGCCCGGTCCTCGGGTGGGACGGGGCGGCCGGCGCGTACGGGCACGCGTCAGTCGGGATTCCCGTCCCGGGGATGTTCGGCTCGACAACCGCCGACGGGTAGCGTCGACCACGCGCTGGTGAGGTGCGGCGACGTCATCGTGTGCTCCCGGTTCGACTGGTTGACCGTGCGCGGATCACGCTATGCGCGGCGGTGCGGGCGGGCAACGCATTTCGATGCCACCCGCCGGCCGTGCCTCCCCTTCGGGCTGCCGGACCGGCAGACCCGGTTACGAGCGGACCGACCAGACGGTGACGTCGACCGAGGCCGGCGACGCCTGGTAGCGGTTGCGGTCGATCCGGACGTAGTTGACCACCGTCGGGTCACCCGGGTCGGGCTGGCAGTAGGTGACCGGGGTGGGTTCGAGCTGTTCGAGGTCGATGCTCGCGTACCGCTGCGCCTTCGGGTTCCGGCAACCCTCGTAGCTGAGGTCGGTCGGGTCGTCGGTCCAGTCGTAGAGGGCGAGCTGGTGGTGCTGCGCCTGGAAGATCAGGGTGCCCGCGCCGGTGCCCCTCGCCACCCGGGGCTTCGGCAGGAAGTAGACCGAGTCGTCGGCGTGCAGGGTCCAGTGCGGTGCGCCCGCCGGTGGCACCCAGTCGGGCCCCCTGGTGGGCGTGGGGGTCGGTGGAGGGCCGGTCGTCGACCCGTCCGGGCCCGGCTCCGGGGTCGCCGGGGTGGTGGTGGGCGTCGCTCCGGACGGACCGGTGGTGGGTGTCGGCCCGACCGGGGTCGACGTGACGCCGGGGTCGGCCGACGCGGCGTCGACGGAGGCCGTGGGGGAGGTGCCCCGCGCGTCCGGCGTGCGGTCCGTCGGCCAGGAGAGCACGGTCACCGTACCGACGATCACCAACAGCAGCGCGGCGATCCCGGCCGGCAGCCGCCAGCGTCGCCAGCGGCGACGCAGCCCCGGGCCCGACCCGGTGCCGGCGGCCGGTGCCGGTGCGTCGGACGCGGCCGGGGTCGACCCCGGCGGCAGGGCGGCGGCGTCCGCCGCCGCCCGGGACAGCCGAGGGTCGATCGCGCTGAACAGGGACAACAGCCCGAGCGCGCTCGCGGCGAAGACGCCGGCCAGGCCCACCAGGGCGTTGGCCTTGTCGACCCCGATCCGCCAGGCCAGCACCGCCACCCCGATGGCGGCCACGGCGAGCAACGTGTAGGCCTTTCGCGGTCCCGTCATGCGAATCATGGTGGCCGGGGGCGGCGGGGCACGGTGTCGGGTAGGCGACGCTGTGTGGTCACCGCTCGACATCGGGACCTTCGGCTGACCGGACACGCCCGGGACGGCGTGACGACGGGACCTTTGGCCACCGTCGGACGGGTCCTTGCGCCCCACCGCCGAGACGGCCGTCGATGGATGCTGAAGGTGTCCGAGACGCCGCCAACCGCCGAGGTGAAAGCATGTCGACCGCACTCGCCACCACGATCGACGCCCTGGTCGCCGACGGCCTCAAGGCCCTGGCCGACTACGACCGGTACGACCAGGAGCAGATCGACCACATCGTCCGGAAGGCGTCGGTGGCCGCGCTGGACCGGCACGCCGCCCTCGCCCAGCTCGCCGTCGCCGAGACCGGGCGGGGGGTGTTCGAGGACAAGGCGGTGAAGAACATCTTCGCCTGCGAGCACGTCACGCACAGCATGGCGAAGACCCGTACCGTCGGGGTGATCGCCCGGGACGAGATCAGCGGGATCGTCGAGATCGCCGACCCGGTGGGCGTGGTCGCCGGGATCACCCCGGTCACCAACCCCACCTCGACCACCATCTTCAAGGCGCTGCTGGCGCTCAAGACCCGCAACCCGATCGTCTTCGCCTTCCACCCGGCGGCGCAGCGGTGCAGCGTCGAGGCCGCCCGCACGGTACGCGACGCGGCCGTCGCCGCCGGCGCCCCGGAACACTGCATCCAGTGGATCGAGGAGCCGTCGGTCGAGGCGACCACCGCGCTGATGCACCACCCCGGGATCGCCACCATCCTCGCCACCGGCGGCAACGCCATGGTGCGGGCCGCGTACTCGGCGGGCAAGCCGGCGCTCGGCGTGGGCGCGGGCAACGTGCCGGCCTGGATCGAGGCGACCGCCAAGCTCAAGCGCGCGGTCAACGACGTCGTGCTGTCCAAGTCGTTCGACAACGGCATGATCTGCGCCTCCGAGCAGGCCGTCATCCTCGACGCGGCGATCCACGACGCCGCCCTCGCGGAGTTCCGCACCCTGCACGCCCACCTGGCCACCCCGGCCGAGAAGGCCAAGCTGGAGGCGCTGCTGTTCCCCGCCGGCAAGCTCAACCCCGACGTGGTCGGCCGGACCGCCGCCTGGATCGCCGACGCCGCCGGGATCACCGTCGCCCCGGACACCTCGATCATCCTGGTCGAGGTCGACCGGGTCGGCCCCGACGAGCCGCTGACCCGGGAGAAGCTCTGCCCGGTGCTGGCGGTGCTGCGCGCCGACAGCCGCGAGCAGGGCCTTCGGTACGCCGAGCAGATGGTCGAGTTCCACGGGCTCGGGCACAGCGCGGTCATCCACACCGCCGACGAGGACCTGGTGGAGGAGTTCGGCCGCCGGGTCAAGGCGGTCCGGATCATCTGGAACTCGCCGGCCTCGCAGGGCGGCATCGGCGACATGTACAACGCGTTCCTGCCGTCGCTGACGCTGGGCTGCGGCAGCTACGGCCGTACCTCGGTGTCCGACAACGTCTCGGCGGTCAACCTGCTCAACATCAAGCGGATCGGCCGGCGGAACAACAACATGCAGTGGTTCAAGGTCCCGTCGAAGATCTTCTTCGAGGCGAACGCGATCCGCTACCTCGCCGAGATGCCCGACGTGCACCGGGTCACCGTGGTCACCGACGCCACCATGACCCGGCTCGGCTTCGTCGACCGGATCAACCGGGTGCTGCAACGTCGCCCCGAGCGGATCGCCCTCCAGATCATCGACGACGTGGAACCCGAGCCGAGCGTCGACACCGTCGACCGGGGTGCCGAGTTGATGCGGGCCTTCCGGCCGGACACCATCGTCGCCCTCGGCGGCGGCTCGGCGATGGACGCCGCCAAGGTGATGTGGCTGCGCTACGAGCACCCGGACGTGGTCTTCGACGACATGCGGGAGAAGTTCTTCGACATCCGCAAGCGCGCCTTCACCTTCCCCACCCTCGGCGCGCTGGCCCGGCTGGTGTGCGTGCCGACCACGTCGGGCACCGGCGCGGAGGTCACCCCGTTCGCGGTGATCACCGACCACCGCACCGGCAAGAAGTACCCGCTGGCCGACTACGCGCTCACCCCGACCGTGGCGATCGTCGACCCGGTGCTGACCGCCAGCATGCCGGCGACCATCGCCGCCGACAGCGGCTTCGACGCGCTCACCCACGCCATCGAGGCGTACGTGTCGGTGTACGCGAACGACTTCACCGACGGGCTCGCCCTGCACGCCATCCGGCTGATCTTCGGCAACCTGGAACGGGCGGTGGTCGACGCCGACCCCGAGGCGCGGGAACGGATGCACAACGCGGGCACCATCGCCGGGATGGCGTTCGGCAGCGCCTTCCTCGGCATCGTGCACGCCATGTCGCACACCCTCGGCGCGACGTTCCACATCGCCCACGGCCGGACCAACGCGGTGCTGCTGCCGCACGTGATCCGCTACAACGGCACCGTCCCGGCGAAGCTGTCCGGCTGGCCGCGCTACGAGAGCTACCGGGCACCGGAACGGTTCGCCGAGATCGCCGCCCAGCTCGGCCTGCCGGCGGGCACCCCGGCGGAAGGGGTGGCGTCGCTGGCCGACGCGGTGGAACGGCTGCGCGACGCGGTCGGCATCGAACCGTCGTTCGCCGCGATCGGCGTCGACCGGGCGGCGTTCGAGGCGGCGCTGCCGCAGCAGGCCCTCAACGCCTACGAGGACCAGTGCGCCCCGGCGAACCCCCGGATGCCGATGCTCGACGACATGCAGCAGCTCATGCGGGACGCGTACCACGGCACGGCGCGCTGACCGCCCGGCCCCACCGGCCGGGCGGGCGGTTCACTTCCCGGCGAGCAGCCCCCGGGGGCGGATCGAACGGACCGGTTCGGTGGCCGCCCCCGCGGCCCGCAGGATGTGGTTGGCGGCGATGATCCCGGTCGCCGCCGACCGTTCCATCAACGCGCTGGGGAAGTCGGTGCCGATGCCGTCCCCGGCCAGGTAGAGCCCGTCGGCGTCGGTGCGTACCCCTGGGCGGCCGGCGTGGCTGCCCGGGGTGAACGCCGGGGCCTGCGCCTCGACCCGGGCGCGCAGCTCCCGCACCCCCAGCCCGGCGACCTCCGGCCAGAGCATGACCAGTTCGGTGCGCATCCGCTCGGCCAGTTCCTCCGCCGGCACCCCCTCGTCGCAGGCGTACGCGTGCAGCTCCACCACCGCGCCGCCGGTGCGCTGCGCCCACCGCCGGGACTCGTTCTCCAGCCGGTGGTAGAGGGTCACCGAGTCCAGGGTGGGCTGGCGGGACACCCCGCTGAACACCGCCCGGTCGGCCCGGACGTCCCCGTCGAGCCAGTACCGCGCCACCGCGTACGGCGGGCCGGGCCGACCGAACGCGGGCATCCGCGCCACCAGCTCGGGCGCCACCGCGACCAGGCCGGGGGAGGCGGCGACCAGCGCCGCCAGCGCGGGCGGGTCGACGGCCAGCACCACCTGCCCGGCGGGATGGACCGTGCCGTCGGCGGTGGTCACCCGCCAGCCGTCCGGCTCCCGGTCCAGTCGGGCGACCGCCGAGCCGGTGCGCACCCGGCCGCCGTGCTTCTCCAGGTAACGGGTCAGCGGCTGCCAGATCGCGGTGGCGTAGTCCTCGTCGGGGCAGTCGAACGCCAACCCCTCCGGGTTGCCCAGCAGGTAGAAGTGGAACTGGGCGATCATCTCGGCGGCCGACATCTCGGTCTCGTGGTTGAAGAACGAGTGCGAGAAGACCTCGAACAGCATCGCCCGCGCCCGGTCCGGCAGCTTCAGCGAGGCGAGCAGCGCGTCGGCGGTGGTGTCGTCGAACTCGGCGTACGTGCGCACCGGGTCGTAGCTGAGCAGCGGCAGCGCGGCGTCCCGGTCCATCGTGCGCAGGTCGGCCAGGCGCAGGCTGGGGCTGCGCAGCAGGAGCGCCAGCAGGTTGGCCGGCGGGGCCGGGGGCAGCCTGCCGAACTCCTCGGTGGGCCACTGCGCGGACAGGATCGGGTAGCCGGGGATCGGCTTGAGGAAACCGAGCGTCGGATCGACCCGCCGCAGGATCGACCGCCAGTTGTAGTACTGCCTGAAGAACGCGTGGAAGCCGTGCTCGTTGAGCTGGCTGCCGTCGGCGAGCGCCTCCGGCCACGCGCCGAGCCGGCCGCCGAGCGTCGGCGCGGCCTCCAACACCGTCACGTCCACCCCGCGTTCGGCGAGCACCACCGCCGCCGACATGCCGGCGATCCCGCCGCCCACCACCACGGCCGTGGTCGGCCGGGCCACCCGGGGAGCGCCACCCCCGCCCGGGTCCACCACGTGCTCGCGTACGCCGATGAGCCGGCCCAGCTTCTGCGACAGCGCCATGTGCACCTTCCGACCCGAGGGAACCCCAGTCTGCCCGACCAGGCCCGATCCGGCCCGGTCAGACCGGTGCGGTGCCGCCACCGGAGTCGTCGACCGGTCGGCCGGCGGCGAGCGGGGGACGGTCGGAGGGCGGCCAGACGTACTCCAGATCGGACGGTACGTCGCTGAACTGCGGGCGGTAGTGCTCCGGGTCCTTGCGCAGCAGCGCCGACCGGTGGCTGCGGTGCAGGTCGTCGCGGCCCAGCCAGGGCGGCAGCTCACCGGCGGCGGCCAGCTCGGCCTGGCTGCGTACCCGGCCGTGGCCCCGGGCGGTGGTCAGGTCGGTGACCAGGGTCGACGCGCAGGTGTCCGCCCGACCCGTCGCCGACCACACCGCGCACACGTCCAGCCCGTACCGGGTCAACGCCTCCTCGTAGCCGGCCCACATCTTCACCGCCGGGTGGTTGCGCCAGCCGTACCCCGGCCGGGTCAGCCCGCGCAGCACCTGGAGCGCCTCCACCCGCTGTTTGCCCAGCCGCCGCTGGTCGAGGGTCCGCGCGCTGGCCAGGAAGTCCGGGTACGGCAGGAACGTCTGCACGCCCGCTGCTCTACCCACCGCCACGCCCACCATGCCTGCCCGAGCACCGTGCCGTCCCCCCCGCTGCCCGGTGCGCTCACCAGGGCTGCGTCCCCGGCGACCGGCTGGCTACCATCCGGGCATGGCCGAACCCCTGCGGGACCGGGCCCGGCGCGCGACCGGCTGGCGGTTACGGATGAACGGCGACACCCGTCCGCACTACGTGGTCTGCGGCAGCGACCCGCTGGCGTACTGGGTGGTGCGGGCGCTGCTCGGCACCGACCTGGCGCACGGCCGGGTCCGGATCACCCTGGTGGTGCCGGAACGCCGCCGCTCCGAGGGCCCCGACGGGCGCGACGTCGACGGTGTCCAGGTGGTCCGGGCCGACCGGCTCGACGAGGCCACCTTCCGCCGGGCCGGCCTGGCCGGGGCGGACGGCCTGGCCCTGCTGCACCAGGACGACGTGGGCAACATGCAGGCTGCGCTCTGCGCGCAGGAGGTCGAACCCCGGCTGCGCCTGGTGGTCCGGATGTTCAACACCAGCCTCGCCAACGGCCTGCGGCAGCTCTTCCCCGACTCGGCGGTCCTCTCCGACGCCTCGATGGCCGCCCCGGCGTTCGTCGCCGCCGCCCTCGGCGAGGTGGCCCCGACCCACTTCCGGCACGGCGGTCGCACCCTCTACGTGGCCCGCCGTGCCGACGTCCGCCCCGCCGACGTGGTCTGCGGGCTGGCCGTCACCGCCGATCCGGAACTGGTCCGGGTGCTGCCCGCCGACGAGAAGGCCGCCGACGTGGTGCTCGCCGAGGCGACCGGCCAGCCCGCCGGCACCGAGCTGGCGGCCCGCCGGCTGGTCCGGGCCCGGCGTCGCCGGCGACCCCTGGCGGTGCTGCTGCGGGCGGTCCGCAGCTTCGCCACCCGCAAGATCGGTATCGCGGTGCTGACCCTGCTCGGGGTGATCGCCCTGCTCGGCTGGCTCAACGCCCGTGCGGTCGCGGTGAGCTGGACGGAGGCGCTCTACCTGACCCTGGTCACCACGCTCAGCGGCCAGGACCCGGACGTCACCAAACCGGCCGCCGCCCAGATCATGCAGGTGGTGCTCAACCTGGCCGGGCTGGCGCTGATCCCGCTGATCACCGCCGTGGTGGTCGACGGCATCGTCAACGCCCGGCTGGCCCTGCACGCCGGGCGCATCCAGCCGGAGCGCACCGGGCACGTGGTGGTCGTCGGACTGGGCAACATCGGCACCCGGGTGATGGCCCAACTGCACGACTTCGGCGTCGAGGTGGTGGCGATCGACCGCAGCGCGGAGGCGCGCGGCGCGGCGCTGGCCCGGCGGCTGGGCGTACCGCTGATCGTCGGGGACGCCGCCCGCGAGGAGACGCTGCGTTCGGCCTCGGTGGAACACTGCCAGGCGCTGGTGGTGGTCTCCACCGACGACGGGGTCAACCTGCGGGCCGCGCTGAACGGCCGGGCGCTCAACCCGGAGCTGCGGGTGGTGCTGCGGCTCTTCGACGGCGACTTCGCCGAACGTATCCAGCGGGCGTTCGGCATCGGCATCTCGCGCAGCGTGTCCTACCTGGCCGCGCCGTCCTTCGCCGCCGCGCTGCTGGACCGGGCGGTGATCGCCACCATCCCGGTCGACCGGCACGCCCTGCTGGTGGTGGAGGTGCCGGTGGCGGCCGGTGCGGCCCTGGACGGTCGCCCGCTCGGCGCGGTGGCCCGTCCCGGCGAGGTGCGCCTGCTGGCCCACTCCCGGCCCGGCCACAGGACCGACTGGCGGGCCGACCCCCGGATGGTGATCTCGGCGGGGGACCGGCTGACCGTGGTGGCCCGGCGGGCGGGGCTGAGCGCCCTGCTCCGCGAGACCACCCCGCCGCCACCACCGGCCACGCCTCCGCCCGCCGGGGTGCCGGCCTCCCGTGACCCGCAGGAGTGATCAGCGGGGTCGGACGGCGTACCAGAGCGCGCCGAGGGCGAGCACCCCGAAACCGGCGAGGACGCTCGCGGCCGGCAGGTTGACCGCGAGCAGCAGGCAGCCGACCAGCCCCGCCCCGGCGAGCGCCCGGGTGGGCAGCCGTCGGGTCGGGTCCGGGCCCAGGGTCCACGCGGCGGCGTTGGTGATCGCGTAGTAGACCAGCACCGTGCAACTGGAGAAGCCGATCGCGCCCCGGACGTCACCGAGCGCCACCACCGCGACCACCACGGCGGCCACCGTCAGCTCCGCGCGGTGCGGCACCCGGTGCACCGGGTGCACGGCGGCCAGCACCCCCGGCACGTCCCGGCGGCGGGCCATCGCCAGCAGGGTGCGGCCCACCCCGGCGAGCAGGGACAGCAGCACCCCGGTCACCGCCACCGTCGCCCCGGCCCGGACCACCCAGGCCAGGCCGGGCAGCCCCGCGACGGTCACCACGTCGGCCAGGGGCGCGACGGAGCCGGCCAGCCGGTCGGGGCCGAGCACGCCGACCGCGACCACCGCGAGGACCAGGTAGACCGCCAGCACCAGGCCGAGGGCCAGCGGCACCGCCCGGGGAATCGTCCGGGCCGGGTCACGGACCTCCTCGCCGAGGGTGGCGATCCGGGCGTACCCGGCGAAGGCGAAGAAGAGCAGGCCGGCGGCGGTCAGCACACCCCGGGCCGTACCGCCGCCCTCGGCGAGCCGGTCGAGCCGCACCTCCCCGCCGGCCAGGCCGGTCACCGCGACCAGGGCCAGCACCGCCAGCACCACGACCACCAGCACCTTCGTGGCGGCGACCGTGCGGGTGACGCCGCGCAGGTTCACCCCGGTCACCGCGAGCACCGCGCCGACCGCGACCAGCCGGGCCTGCCCCGGCCACAGGTAGGCCCCGATGGTCAGCGCCATCGCCGCGCAGCTCGCCGTCTTGCCGACCACGAAACCCCAGCCGGCGAGGAACCCGGCGAACGGGCCGAGGCGTTCCCGCCCGTAGACGTACGTGCCGCCGGACTCCGGGTAGCGGGCGGCCAGCCGGGCCGAGCTGGTCGCGTTGCAGTACGCGACGAACCCGGCCAGCGCCAGCGCCACCAGCAGCCCGGTGCCGCCGGCCGCCGCGGCGGCCGGGGCGAAGACCACGAACACGCCCGCGCCGAGCATCGCCCCCAACCCGACCACCACCGCATCGGGTACGCCCAACCGCCGGCTCAGTCGATCCACCACCGCAGGTTAGGGGGCGGAGGTGAACGGGTGGCCCCCGTCGGGCGACCGGCCCGGGTCGGCGGTGAACGGGCCGCCCCGGTCGCGCAGCCGGCGGGGCAGCGGCAGGTCGTCCCAGGGGACCCGGCGCAGCAGCCGGTCCAGCAGCAGCCCCAGCAGCAGCCCGGCCACCGAGTCGGTCAGCCAGTGCCAGCCCAGGTAGGTGGTGGTGCACAGGACCACCAGCGGCGGCACCACCCGCACGGCGGTGGCCAGCCGGGGCGGCATCCGCCGGCCGACGGTCCGCAGCAGCGGGACGAGCAGCAGGGCGAGCACGCCGTACCAGACGATCGCGTTGGCCACGTGCCCCGACGGGTACGACTGGGCGTAGCGGACCGGCAGCTCGTGCTGGAACAGCGGCAGGGTCTGCTCCGGCGACAGGAACGGCTCCTTCACGCTGGCGCTCGGGGCCGGGCGGGCCGTCCACACCTTGAGCGGCCCGATGGTCAGGTTGGTGAGCGCGAACGCGACCACCGGGGGCAGCACCGGGCGGACCGAACGGAGCCGGACGGCCAGCAGCACCCCCAGGGCGGTGGCGAGCAGCGTCAACGGGGTGCCCTGGCCGAGCAGGTTGAGCACCCGGGCGATCCAGTAGGCGGCGGTCGGCCGGTGCGCCCCGGCCCAGTCGGCGACCGCCCGGTCGACGCCGAACAGGTGGTCGGTGGCGAGCGCCCCGGTCAGCGCGACCAGGGCGGTGAGCAGCAGCAGGTCGTACCACCAGCCGGCCGGGCGGACCGGTCTGAGCCGTACCCCGCCGCGTACCGTCGTGGTTCGCTCCCGCACGCGATCACGCTACCGGCCGACGCGGTGGCCGGGGCGGCACGGCCCGGGGTCGATGTGTGCCCAACCACGAAGGGGGGCGTCGGACGGGGGACAGCCGGCACACTTGTCCCCGTGCGGATCACCTCGGCCCTCGTCGACCCGGCGCTGCTCGACCTTCCCTGGTCGACCCCGCTCACGCAGTGGCCCGCCCGGCACCTGGTGGCGCTGCCGCAGGGCATCTCCCGGCACATCGTCCGGTTCGTCCGCCTCGGCGACTACGTGTACGCGGTCAAGGAGACCGGGGAACGGGTCGCCGAACGCGAGTACGACCTGCTGCGGGCGCTGGAACGGATCGACTTTCCGTCGGTGGAGGCGATCGCCATCGTGGCCGACCGGCAGGCCGATGACGGCACCCCGCTGGACCCGGTGCTGATCACCAGGCACCTCCAGTTCTCGCTGCCCTACCGGGCGCTGTTCTCCCGCACGCTGCGCCCGGAGACGATGGGACGGCTGCTCGACGCCCTCGCCGTGCTGCTGGTGCGGATGCACCTGACCGGCTTCTTCTGGGGCGACTGCTCGCTGTCGAACACCCTGTTCCGGCGGGACGCCGGGGCGTTCGCCGCCTACCTGGTCGACGCCGAGACCGGCGCGCTGCACCGGTCGCTGTCCAACGGGCAGCGCGGTGAGGACCTGGAGATTGCCCGGGTCAACATCTTCGGTGAGGCGCTGGACCTCCAGGCCGCGGGGTTGCTGCACGAGTCGATCGACCCGGAGGTGGTCTGCGAGGAGGTCGTGCAGCGCTACGAACGGCTCTGGCACGAGATCACCTACGAGCAGCAGGTCGAGCGGGAGGCCCGGCACGACATCGAGCGCCGCATCCGCCGCCTCAACGAGCTCGGCTTCGACGTGGCCGAGGTGGCCCTGTCGACGGTCGACGACGGGCGGTACCTGGTCCGCCCGAAGGTCGTCGACGCCGGCTACCACACCCGGCGGCTGATCCGGCTCACCGGCCTGGACGCCGAGGAGAACCAGGCCCGCCGGCTGCTCAACGACCTGGACGCCTACCGGGTGGAGAGCGACCTGACCGACGAGCAGCAGGCGGCCCACCGCTGGCTGACCGAGGTCTTCGAGCCGGTCGTCCGGGCGGTCCCGGCGCACCTGCGGCACAAGCTGGAGCCGCAGGAGGTCTTCGCGCAGATCATCGAGCACAAGTGGCTGCTCTCCGAGCGGGCCGGCCGGGACGTGGGGATGGGGCCGGCGGTGCAGTCCTACCTGGCCGACGTGCTGGTGCACCGCCCCGACGAGCAGGCCGTCCTGGGCGTCGAGGTCCCCACCGCCTGACCCGCCCGCCCTCTCCTGCGGGCGGGGTCAGTCGAGCCAGGTGCCGGCGCGCATCACCCGGACCACGTTCAGCTCGTCGTCGAGCACCACCAGGTCCGCGCGGCGGCCCGGCTGGAGCGCGCCGACCCGGTCGCCGAGGCCGATGGCGCGGGCCGGGGTGGTGGCGACCATGCGTACCGCGTCGGTGATCGGGATGCCGGCGGTGACGGCGTGCCGCAGCGCCGCGTCCATGGTGAGGGTGCTGCCGGCGATCGCCCCGTCCCGGGCCAGCCGGGCCACCCCGTCGGCCACGGCGACCGGCTGGCCGCCCAGCTCGTACTCGCCGTCGGGCATCCCGGCGGCGGCCATCGCGTCGGTGACCAGGGCGATCCGCTCCGGGCCGGCCACGGTGGCGGCGAAGGTGAGCATCCCGTCGTGCAGGTGCACCCCGTCGGCGACCAGCTCGCAGACCACGTTCGGGGCCTCCAGCAGGGCCACCACCGGGCCCGGTTCGCGGTGGTGCAGCGGGCGCATCCCGTTGAACAGGTGGGTGCCGACGCTCGCCCCGGCCGAGACGGCGGCCCGGGTCTGCTCCCAGGTGGCGTCGGTGTGGCCGACGGCGGCGACCACCCCGTGCGAGGTGAGCAGCTTGATGGCGTCCAGCGCGCCGGGGCGCTCGGGGGCCAGGGTGACCATGCGGACCGCCCCGCCGCCGTCCGCGATGAGCCGGCCCAGCTCGTCGGTGGACGGGTCGCGGAGGAACTCCGGGTTCTGCGCGCCGCACCGGGCCGCCGACAGGTACGGCCCCTCGAAGTGGACGCCGGCCAGCACGCCCTCGTCGACCAGCGGCGCGAACGCGGCGGTCGCCGTGCGCATCAGCTCGAACGGGGAACTGACCAGGCTGGCCAGCAGGGTGGTGGTGCCGTGCCGCCTGTGGAATCCGGCTGCCTCGCGGGCGGCGTCGGCGTCGCCGGTGGTGAAGGTGTGCCCGCCCCCGCCGTGGGTGTGCATGTCCACGAACCCCGGCACGATCCAGTGCCCGTCGCGCTTGGCGGGGTACTCGGCGACGGCGGTGATCCGCTCGCCGTCCAGCTCCACGCACCCCTGCCGGATCACGCCGGTCGGGGTCACCACCTTGCCGGTCACCCGCTGGGTCATCGTCTCTCCAGACTGTCGAGGGCGAGCAGGGCGGCACCGAGGCAGCCGGCCTCGTCGCCGAGGGCCGCCGCGACCAGGCGCGGCTCCCGATGGAAGGTCATCCGTTCGCGCAGCGCCGCGCGGAGCGGGTCGAGCAGTTGCCCGCCGGCCCGGGCCAGGCCGCCGCCGATGACCATGGTGTCGACGTCGTAGAGCGCCTGCCCGGTGGCGAGCCCGTCGGCGAGGGCCTCGACGGCCTCCCGCCACACCCGCCCGGCCAGTTCCTCACCGGCCGCCGCCCGCCCGGCCACGTCCGCCGCGCTCGCCGCCGATCCGGCCAGTTCGGCGTAGCGGCGGGCCACGGCCGAGGCGGACGAGACGGCCTCCAGGCAGCCGGGCCGACCGCAGCCGCAGCGCGGGCCGTCAGGGCGTACCAGGATGTGGCCGATCTCGCCGGCCGCACCGTGCGCGCCGACGGCGGCCGAGCCGGCGACCACGTGCGCGGCGGCGATGCCGGTGCCGATCGCGACGAAGAGCACGTGCCGGGCGTCCCGGCCGGCACCGAGCCGGGCCTCGGCGATCCCGCCCACCCGCACGTCGTGGCCGAGCGCCGCCGGCAGCCCGAGCCGCGCCCCCACCAGCGTGCGCAGCGGTACGTCCCGGAAGCCGACGTTGGCCGACCAGACCGCCACCCCGGCGGCCTCGTCGACCACCCCGGGCACGGCGACGCCGCAGGCCACCGGGGTCGACCCGGCGGCGCGCGCCCGGTCGGCCAGTCCTTCGGCGACGGCGAGGACGGTCTCGACCACGGCGTCCGGCCCGCGCCCGGCGTCGGTCGGGTGCCGTTCGGCGTGCAGCACGCTGCCGTCCGGGCGGACCAGGGCGCACTTCATGCCGGTGCCGCCGACGTCCAACGCGACGACGACCCGGTCGTCGCCCGTCGGCCCGTCGGTCATGCCAGCACCACGGAGCGGGTCAGGTGCCGGGGCGCGTCCGGGTCCAGCCCCCGGCTGGTCGCCAGGGCCACCGCGAAGCGTTGGGCGAGGATCAGGTCGGCCATCGGGTCGACCGGGGTCCGGCCGGCCGCCCAACTGCCGAGCACGGTGTGGCAGCCGTGGTGCCGGCTGTGCACGAACGCCGCCCCGGTGGCCGCCACGTCCTCCGGCAGGCCGTCGGGCAGCTCCCCGAACGCCCAGACCAGCCGGCCGGGGCCGGCGATCGAGATGGGGCCGTGCCGGTAGTCCATCGCCGGGTACGCCTCGGCCCAGAAGGTGGCCGCCTCGCGGCACTTCAGCGCGGCCTCCTGGGCCAGCCCGACCGTCCAGCCGCGACCGAGGAAGGTGGCCTGGTCGATACGGGCCGGGTCGAGCGGCAGCGGGGCGCGGACGGCGACCTCGGCGTCGGCGGCCAGCGCCTCGACGTTGTCGCCGAGGTGGGCGCGCAGCAGCGCCAGGGCGGTGGTGGCGAACCGGGTCTGCACCACCGAACGCTCGTCGGCGAAGGGCATCGGCACGGCCGTGTCGGCCAGCGTGACGGCGGGCGAGCCGGGGTCGCCGACCAGGACGGTGGTGGGGGTCCGGCCGCGCAGCGCGGCGAGCAGGTCGAGCACCTCGGTGGTGGTGCCGGAGCGGGTGACCGCGATCAGCCGGTCGTAGCGGCGGTCGGCGGGGAACTCGCTGGCCTGGAAGGCGTCGGTCTCGCCGTGGCCGGCCCGCTCGCGCAGCCCGGCGTAGGCCATGGCCATGAACCACGACGTGCCGCAGCCGACGACGGCGACCCGCTCGCCGGGGTGCGGGAGTGCGTCGGTGACGGTGCCGGCCAGCCGGGCCGCCGCCCGCCAGCAGTCGGGCTGGCTGGCGATCTCCGCGTCGACGTACGCCATGGGGAACTCCTCGCACAGGGGAGGGAGGTGCGCAATACGGCTCATTACCACCGTCTTTCGCGCGTTATTCTGCGCGAAACGAGGTGCGCGTGGCAACCTGCCTCCGGATCGCGCAGTCGGGGGTTTTGCGCACCAGGAGTTTCGCGCACTACTGTGCACGCATTCGATCACCCTTCGTGCAGAGTCGGAGGCCCCCCGTGGACCGGTACGCCAGGTGGAACGCTCTGCTCGAAATGCTCACCGACAGTGGTCGGGTCAGCGTCGAGGAGGCCGCCGGGCGGCTGGACGTCTCCCAGGCGACCATCCGGCGCGACTTCGACCAGCTCGCCCAGCAGCAGATGATCACCCGGACCCGGGGCGGCGCGGTCGCCAACGGCGTCTCCTACGACCTGCCGCTGCGCTACAAGACGGCCAAGCACTCGGCCGAGAAGCAGCGGATCGGCGCCGCCGCCGCCGCGCTCGTCGCGCCCGGCACCGTGGTCGGCCTCAACGGCGGCACCACCAGCACCGAGGTGGCCCGCGCCCTGGCCGTCCGCCCCGACCTGAACACCAGCGCCGAGGGTGCCCAGCTCACCGTGGTCACCAATGCCCTGAACATCGCCAACGAACTGCTGGTCCGTTCCCGGATGAAGGTGGTGGTCGCCGGGGGCGTGGTGCGGCCGAAGTCGTTCGAGCTGGTCGGGCCGCTGGGCGGGGCGCTGCTGCGCGAGGTCACCCTCGACGTCGCCCTGTTGGGCGTGGACGCGCTCGATCCCCAGTTGGGTGCCGCCGCCCACCACGAGGGGGAGGCGGCGATGAACAACCTGATGGTGGCGCGGGCCAAGCGGGTCGTGATCATCGCGGACTCGTCCAAGCTGGGCGGTCACGCGTTCGCCCGGATCTGCCCGGTGGAACGGGTGGAGACCCTGGTGACCGACTCCGGGGCGGCCCCGGAACTGGTCGATGCGTTCCGCGCCGCCGGAGTGACCGTCATCTGCGCCTGAGTGGCCCGCCGGTGCACCGTCGGTAGTAATCGAGCGTCGATGCATACCGGGTATTGCCCTGCCGGGTATACCGAGTATGGTGACCGCTGTCATCAGCCACCATCGGGGGAGGCGCAGCTTGTCGGCTGTCCTGGAGATCGAAGGTCTACGTAAGACGTACAAGAGCCGCCGGCGCGGGGTCCGCAACGCGCTGGACGGCTTCGACATGCGGGTGGAGGCCGGTCAGGTGCACGGCTTCCTCGGCCCCAACGGGTCGGGCAAGACCACCACCCTGCGTACCCTGCTCGGGCTGATCCAGCCCGACGGTGGGCGGATGGCCATCCTCGGTCACGAGGTGCCCGGCGCACTGCCCGCCGTCGCCGGCCAGGTCGGCGCGATCGTGGAGAGCCCGCAGTTCTTCCCGCACTTCTCCGCCCGGGACACCCTGTCCCTGCTCGCCGGGGCCGGCGACGTCCCCGCCGTACGGGTCGACGAGGTGCTCGAACTCGTCGGGCTGCGCGACCGCGCCGGCGAGCGGGTCAAGACGTACTCGCTCGGCATGAAGCAGCGGCTCGCCGTCGCGTCCGCCCTGCTCAAGAACCCCAAGCTGCTGATCCTCGACGAGCCGGCCAACGGCCTCGACCCGGGCGGCATCCGGGAGATGCGCACCCTGATGCGCAACCTCGCCGAATCCGGGATGACCGTGGTGCTCTCCAGCCACATCCTCGGCGAGATCCAACTCATCTGCGACGAGGTCACCATCATCTCGCTGGGCCGCCGGGTCGCCGCCGGCCCGGTGGAGCAGGTGCTGGCCCAGCACTCGCACGGCGGCGTACGGGTGCGGCTGGACGCCGCCGAGGACCTCGCCGCCGCCGCCGAACTGCTCGACCGGGCCGGCGTCGCGGTCACCCGCCACCCGGACCACCTGATGCTGGCCGGCGTGGACAAGCCGGCCACGGTCAGCCGGCTGCTCGCCGAACAACACCTGTACGTCAGCGAACTGGCCCCGGTCTCGGTGGACCTGGAGAGCGTCTTCCTGGAGATCACCGCCACCGCTCCGGTCCCCGGTCAACACCGCCAGGTCGACCAGTCCGCCAAGATCGGCGAGCCGGGCCACACCGCCGGCACCACGGGAGGGTGGGGCGCATGAGCCTGTACGTCACCGAACTGCGTCGGCTGGCCAAGCGCCGGCTCACCCGGGTCATGCTGATCCTGCTCGTCGTCGGGCTGGCCGGCATCGTCACCGCCTTCGCCTTCTCCAGCCACAAACTCTCGCCTGCCGTGATCGCCCAGGCACAGGCGGAGTCGGACGCGAACTTCCGCGACGCCCTCCGGGAGTGGGAGCGTTCGATCGTCGAGTGCGACGCGGCCAAGGCGCGCGGCGAGCAGACCGACGAGCGGTACGGCCCGAACTGCGGCCGGGACTGGAAGCCCACCGCCGACATGTTCGACCCGAAGTGGAACCTGCCCTACCAGTTCGACTTCCGGGCCGAGTTCGGCGACTTCATCGCCGTCTTCGCCGGGGCGGTGGCACTGTTCGGCTTCCTGGTCGGCGCCTCGTTCGTGGGTGCCGAGTGGAGCACCGGCGGGATGATGAACCTGCTGCTGTGGCGGCCGAAACGGCTCACCGTGCTCGGTACCAAACTGGCCGCGGTGCTCACCACGCTGACCGGGGTGACCGTGGTGCTCGGGGCGCTGTGGACCCTGGCCTTCTGGCTGATCGCCAACTTCCGGGGGACCACCGCGAAGGTCACCTCCGGGGTGTGGCAGTCCGCCGGGATCAGCGGCCTGCGGGCGCTGGCGATGATCCTCGCCGCCGGCGCGGTGGCCTTCGCCCTGGCGTCCCTGGGCCGGCACACGGCG
This sequence comes from Micromonospora wenchangensis, assembly GCF_002210435.1. GTDB lineage: Bacteria > Actinomycetota > Actinomycetes > Mycobacteriales > Micromonosporaceae > Micromonospora > Micromonospora wenchangensis. The sequence continues at coordinate 91,473 of NZ_MZMV01000010.1, read as the reverse complement.
ATGGCGCTCGGGGTGGCCGTGGGGGCCGGGGTGGTCAGCGAGATCGGCATCCGGATCGCCACGACGATCGCCGGGGTCCGGTTCGGTGACCGGTGGGTGCTGTCCACCTACGCGCTGGCCTGGTTCCAGAAGCAGTGGACGCTCGTCGACTACCGCTCCTGCGACTTCGTCCAGGGCCAGTGCACGCCCAAGGAGATGCTGGTGACCTGGCAGGACTCGGCACTGGTGTTCGGCATCGGCACCGTCGTGGTGCTGGTCGCCACGTTCTGGATGATGCGCCGGCGGGACATCACCTGATCCGGGTGCCGCCCGGTGCGGGCGGTACCCGGCCGTTACGGGCCCGGCTCGACAGGTGGTCGAGCCGGGCCCGTCCGTCGTCCGGAAGCGTCGCCCACCCTGGTTAAGCTGGGCTTCCCCGGCCGGCCCGCCCGGTCGTCCACCCTGCCGAGGAGCGCCGTGCCGCCGCCCACCGACGCCATGCCGCCCGCCGACCCCACACCGCCCACCGACGCCCGGTCCGCCCCGCCCCCGGTGCCCGCACCCCGACCGGCCCCCGAGGGCGACCTCCCCGCACCCCGACCGGCCCCCGACGCCGACGTGCCGTCCCCCCGATCCGGGTCGGAGGCCGGTGCGCGGGCGGCGGCCGGCGGCGATGCGCTGACCGAGCGGGAGCTGTCGATCCTCGCCTTCGAACAGCAGTGGTGGCGGCACGCCGGGGCCAAGGAACAGGCCATCCGGGACACCTTCGGGCTGTCCGCGACCCGCTACTACCAGTTGCTCAACGCCCTGCTGGACCGCCCCGCCGCGCTCGCCGCCGAGCCGCTGCTGATCGGCCGGCTCCGCCGGCTGCGCGCCTCCCGCGCCCGCAACCGCCGCCGCTGAGCCCCGCCCGCGCTGACAGCGGAGCGTGAGGTTCCCCGCTCCGATGGGACGACCGGCCGAGACCTGCGACCAGACCGCCAGTCACCGGCCAAAGGGGTGGACGGGGGCCGGTGCGGCCGGCAGACTGCGGCACGTGGCAGGCACGGTACGGCTGGAACCGGTGGACGAGGCGAACCTGGAATCGTTGCTCTCCGTAGCGGCGGCCGAGGCGGAGCCGAGTGACGTCATGCCCCCGGTCGACGCCCCTGCCGGCTGGTCGCTCGCCCGTCGGGACGCGTTCCGGGACTTCCACCGGGCCAGCTTCGGCGGGCTGGACGGCCCGACCCGCACCCTGATGTTCGCCGTGTGTGCCGGCGGCGAGGTGGTCGGCATGATCCGGATGACCCGCTGCGACGCTCCCGGCGTGGTCGAGACCGGGATGTGGCTCGGCAGGTCGGCCCGGGGCCAGGGGCTCGGCGCGGCGGCCCTGCGGCAACTGCTCAACGCCGCGGCGGCGGCCGGCATGCACTCCGTCGTCTCCGAGACCACCCCGGACAACCTGGGGGCCGTCGCGGTGCTGCGCAACTGCGGCGCCAAGCTCCGCGAGGACGACGACAAGGTGTACGCGGAGATCTCACTCGACGCGACGCCCCCCGCCGACGGCTGATCCCGCCGACGGCTGGCCCGGCCGAGGGCTGACCCCGCCGACGGCCCGCGCGGGCGGCGTGTCGCCGACGGTCGCGGTTCCCACGGTGAGCGATATGACTACCAGTCATATTTATGCCGCTCAGGCATATCGCTCACCGGCACATCCATCCGCCCCGACGACACGCCCGCACTGGCCGACCTACCCGGCACGGCCGAATGCCGCCCGGCACCGCCGAATGCCGCCCGGCACCGCCGGTCCGCGCAGCACCCCACGGGCGACACCAGCAGGATCAGCCTGCGTGCTTGTCGGCGTAGGCGGCCAGCCAGGCGACCTGCTCCGGGTCCAGGGAGGGGCGGACGCGGTCCCGGGCGGTGGCGACGTGCGCGGCGGTGACCGTGGCGGCCGACAGCGACTCCCGCATCGCGGCCAGCGCCGCCTCCCGCACCAGCGCCGCACAGTCCGCCGCCGAGAAGCCGGTCAACTCCTCGCCGAGCGCCGCCAGGTCGACGTCCTCGGCGAGCGGCACAGCGCGGGACGCGGCCCGCAGGATCTCCGCGCGGGCCGGGCCGTCCGGCGGCGGCACGTACACCAGCCGTTCCAGCCGGCCGGGGCGCAGCAGGGCCGGGTCGACCAGGTCCGGGCGGTTGGTCGCCCCGATCACCACCACGTTGCGCAGCGCCTCCACCCCGTCCAGCTCGGTCAGCAGGGCGGCCACCACCCGGTCGGTCGTACCGCCGTCGGTGGCCTGGCCGCGCACCGGGGCCAGCGCGTCCATCTCGTCGAGGAAGACCAGCGTCGGCGCGGCCTCGCGGGCCCGGCGGAACAGCTCCCGCACGGCCCGCTCGCTCTCGCCCACCCACTTGGACAGCAGCTCGGCACCCTTCACCGACAGCACGTTCGCCCGTCCGGTCCCGGCCAGGGCGGTCACCAGGTAGGTCTTGCCGCACCCGGGCGGCCCGTAGAGCAGCACCCCCCGGGGCGGCTGCACCCCCAGCCGGGCGAAGGTGTCCGGGTAGGTCAGCGGCCAGAGCACCGACTCGGTGAGGGTCTGCTTCACCTCGCCGAGACCACCGACGTCGTCCAGGGTGACCGTCGCCAGCTCCAGCGTGGACGCCGCCATGGTGGTCGGCCGGACCACCTCCAGCGCCGCCGTGAAGTCGGCCATCGCCACCGTCGGCGTCTGCGCCGTCTTCTGCCGCAGCGCCGCCCGCACCCCGGCCTCGCGGACCAGCGCGGCCAGGTCGGCGGCGACGAACCCGGGGGTACGCCCGGCCACCTCGTCGAGCCGGACGTCCTCGGCCAGCGGCACCTGCCGGGTCAACACGGTCAACTGTTCCCGGCGCAACGCCGGATCGGGCAGCGGCACCGAGATCCGCAGCGACAGCAGATCCGGCGCGCGCAACCCCGGATCGACCGACTCCGGCCGCGACGTGGTGCACACCACCGCCGTGCCCGACCGGACGGCACCGGCGAGCACCTGCCGGAACACGGTGGCCAGCGGCCCGGCGTCCTCCGCCGGGGCCAGCGCCTCCACGTCGGTGACCAGCAGCACGGCCGGCCCGCCCGAGGCCAGCTCGGTGGCGGTCTCGCGCAGCCGGCGGGCCGCCGCGTCGTTGGTCAGCGCGGCGAGTTCCGGTGCCCACAGCGGGCGTACCCGGGCACCCACCGCCTTCGCCACCGCCCGCACCAGCGCCGACTTGCCCGAGCCGGCCGGCCCGCTGAGCAGCACACCGAGCGAGACCGTGGTGCCCAGCCGTCCCAGCACCTCGCGGTGGTGGAAGCCGAGGTCCAACAGTTCGGTCAGCTCCTCGGCCTGCGCCCGCAGGCCGGGCAGCTCGTCCACGTGCGGCACGTCGTCGTCGTGCCCGGTCCCGCCGGCCTCCCCGCCCGTCGCGCTGCCGGTCGGGGCCGTCGTGCTGCCGGCCGGAGCCGCCCCGGTCCGGCCGGTCGGAACCCGCCCGGGGTCGGCCGGGCCGGACGAACCGTGGGTGACCTGGCCGTGTTCCCAACCGACCACGGTGTCCATGGTGACCAGGCCACCGGTCTGCGGATCGGCGGCGACCACGGTCAACAGGGTGCTCGTCCAGGCGTACCCGACGGTGTTGGCGAGGCTGCGGCGGGCGGCCTCGACCAGACCGCGAACCGAGGCGTCGGGGAGCACGTCCTGGGGGAGCAGCGAGACGTTGTCGCCCTCGCTGACGACCTTGCCGAGCAGGGCGAGCCGGAGCATCTCCGGGGACACCGCAGCGAGCACCGACACCGGGCCGGCCAGGGTCACCCGACGGGCCGGGGTCACCGGGGCGGGACCGACGGTCACCTGACCGCCGTCGCGCAGCCCGAGGTTGCCCAGCGTCAGGTCGTCGGCGTAGAGCAGGGCGGCGCTGGCGGTCGGCTCGGCGGGCGCGACGATCCCGGCAGTGACCCGCCTGCCGGCCAGCCGTACCGGGTCCCCCGGGCGCAGGGCCAGGGCGGTGAGTACCTCCGGGTGCAGCCGGACGATGCCACGTCGGGCGTCCAGCGCGGCCGGGCGCAGGCTGGCGGTCAGGGTCAGATCCGGTGCGGGCATCGCCCGACAGTAGCCGCCCGCCGCCGCCGACGCCCGTGGTCAGCCGGTACGACCGCCCAGGCCAGCGCCCGGTCGGCCCGGACCCGGGGTGCCGCGCCCGGTCGTACCGTCAGGTGTCGTTGTCGAGCAGGGTCGGGTCCCGCCGGATCATCTCGGCGAGCCGGGCGGCCGGATCGACACCAGGCACCTCCCGGGCCGGGGTCCACGCCGGTGGCGTCCGGTCGGCCAGCGGCCAGGCCGGTGGCGGGGAGGCCGGGGGGTCGACACCCGCCCGCGCCCCGACCTCGGGCCGCTCGTTGCGTACCCCGTTCTCCGGCCGGTCGGTGCGCGCCCCGACGCCCGGCCGCTCGTTGCGGGCCGCGGGCTGCGCCTGTTCGATCCGCAGCGGGTACGTGCGTCCCGCGTACTCGACCCGCAGCACCACGGTCAGCCCGGGACGGGTGGCCACCACCCGGCGGACCGCCTCGGCCACCTCCTCCACCGGGTCGCCGCCGGGGGCGGGGCCCGGCCCGGCCCACCCGGGCCCGGTGCGGGCCAGTTCGGCAGCCGCCGTCGCGGCAGGTCCCGGCCCGGGACGTGCCGGCTCGGTCGCGGCCGACCCGGGGTGGGCCGAGTCGACACCGGCCGGGGCGGTGGTCGCGCGGCCGGTGGCCTCGAAGGCCAGGGTCGACCCGCCGTCGTCGGTCTCCGGATCGGCCGACCGGCGGCGACGGGCCTCCTCACGGCGGGCCAGCCGGGCCAGTGTCTCGTCCAGGCCACCCCTCATCACGTCCCCCTCTCCGATGGAAACGACCGGGCGTCGGTTCGGTCAGGCGCCCTTCTCCCGAACCGCCCGGTCCAGCGCCCGGTCCAGGACGACCAGCAGGGCGTCCCGCACCGACAGCCGTTCCCGGGCGTCGAACTGCACCAGCGGCACGTGGTCGCCGATCGCCAGCGCCCACCGGATCGCCCCCAGCTCGTGGGTCAGCCGGCCGTCGAAGGTGTTCACCCCGACCACGAAGGGCAGACCGGCCCGCTCGAAGAAGTCGATCGCCGGGTAGCAGTCGTCCAGCCGGGAGCTGTCCACCACCACCAACGCGCCGAGCGCGCCCCGCGCCAGGTCGTCCCACATGAAACCGAACCGGTCCTGGCCGGGCGTGCCGAACAGGTAGAGCTTCAGGCTCCGGTCGATGGTCACGCAGCCGAAGTCCATCGCCACCGTGGTGGTGGTCTTCCCGCTGCGGGCCCCCGGGTCGTCCACCCCGATCCCGGCGCTGGTCATCTCGGCCTCGGTGGTCAGCGGGGCGATCTCGGAGATGGCACCGACCGTGGTCGTCTTGCCCACCCCGAACCCCCCGGCGATGAGCAGCTTGACCGGGATCGGCGGCGCGGCCGGCGGCCCGGTCCGGGTGTCCTCCGTCGGTGTCGCCGACGCCGCCGGTGGTCGGTACGCCGGTGGTGCGCTCGGGTGCTGCGGTGCCGGGGGAGGACCGCCCACGGGCTGTCCGTAACGGGCGGAGGCACTGTTCGCGGCGAGCCCGCCGAGCGGGGCGACCGGCCATTCAGGAGATCGCACGGAGTCCATCAATCACTCGCAGGATGAGGTCGGGGTCAAATGCGTCGTCGACGGCGCCGACGTGCACGTCGAGATGGCCGGCGGCCCGCAGGTCACCGACCAGCACCCGGGTCACGCCGAGCTGCAGCCGCATCCGGGCGGAGATCTCCGCCACCGAGATGGGCTCACCACACAGGGCGACGATCGCCTGCAGCTCGGGGGCCAGCAGGGCCGCCACGGCGGCGGCCCGGCCCGGCCCGGACCGGGCGGTGACCTGGGTCTCCAGGCCGATCGCCGGGTCCGCGCCGGCCACCCGTCCGGCGGTCAGCACGAACGGGCGGGGGCTGGCGGGGCGGTCGGTCTCCGGCTCGGGGACGGGCGTCGGTGTCGGGTCGCCCACCGGGGTCCGCAGGTAGGGGCGGACCCGGACCATCGGTTCGGGTTCCGGTTCCTCGCCAGCGGCGTCCCGGGTCATTGCTGAACGGCGTTCTTCAGCTCGGCGATGAGTCTCGGTGTCAGCGCGCCGCCGGCCCGGCCGGCGAAGAGTGTCATCTCGTACGCGACGGTGCCCAGGTTGGCCGACCGGTCGGCGATCACGCCGAGCACGGAACCGCTGCTGATCGCCGTGATCAGCAGGTAGCCGTCGGCCATGTCCACGATCACCCGGTTGAGCCCGCCGAGGGCGTACCAGCTGGCGGCACCGCCGGCCAGGCTGGTCATGCCCGAGACGACGGCGGCGAGGCGTTCCGCGTTGGACCGGTCCTTGATCGACGACATGGCCATCAGCAGCCCGTCGGAGGAGACCGCGATGGCCTCCAGGACGCCGGCGGTGCTGGAGGTGAACGAGTCCAACAGCCAGTTGAACGTGCGCGCCTCCGGGCTGAGGTCCCCGGCCGAATGGTTCTGGTAGTCGACGTTCTCGTGTACGTGCGGGCTGGTCACCGTGTCGTTCCTTCTTCAGTGCGGTGGTCGGTGCGGACTTCGCGCAGAGCCCGGGCGACGCCCGTCTCGAACGCGTTGATGAGATCGCGGACCTCGCCCGGATCTCCCGGATTCTCACTCGGCGCTTGCCGGGGCGGTGAGACGGTCAGGTTGGCACCCGGGATCCGCCGGGTCAGCCGGGGCACCGCCGGTGCGGCGGGGGGCCGGTCGGCAGCGGGCGGGGCGGTCGGCCCGGCCTGTTCGGCCCGGTGCACCCCGGACTGGAACTGCTCGACCAGGGCCCGCGCGGCCTCCGGATCGGCCCGGCTGCCGTCCACCGGCCCGACGACCGGTGCGGTGCGGGGCAGGCTGGCACCGGGGACCCGCTGCCGGATGCCCGGCAGCGGGGCCGGCCGGTCCGCCGTGGGCGTCGTGGGCTGCCCCACGGTGGGGAGCAGGACGGCCTGCGGGACCGTCGGGCGCGGCGAGTCGGCCACCGGGGTCACCGTGGCGGTGCCCCGGGCCGGCAGCACCGTCGTGGTCCCGACCGGGTCGCCGCCGACAGGAAGGCCCGGTTCCGGGTCGGTGCCGGTGCCCGGCTCCGCGTCGGCCGGCGCGGTGCCGAACGCGTCCCAGGGGCCGGTGGCCGCCATGCTCCTGGTCGCCTTGCTGAGTAGCGTCGGGTCGAACCCGGGCAGCGCCGTGGCGTCGACCACCGGCCGGGTCGACGCGGCGTCGACAGTGTGCCGGGCGGGACCGGCGTCGAGCACGACCGGCGTGCGGCCGGTCCGCAGGGGGCCGTCGGTGCCGGGCCCGGTGACCGGGCCGGTCGGTCCGGGCCGTTCCCGCGACGGCAGTCCGGCCGGCGGGATCGTCACGGGGCGGTCCCGCGACGGCAGCGCGACCCGGCTGACGGGTTCCCCGGTACGCCCGGCCGTGGGGCGCGCCAGGGCGGAGCCGGGGAGCACCAGGCTGGCGGTCACCCCGCCGCCCGGGGTCGCGGCGAGTTCCACGGTCCAGCCGTGCCGGCGGGCGAGCCGACCCACCACGAAGAGTCCCAGCACCTCGGACGGGGCCAGGTCCAGCCGCTCCCGGCGGGTGAACCGGGCGTTCTCCTCGGCGAGCCGCTGCTCGCTCATCCCGATGCCCTGGTCGATGACGGCCAGCCGGGCGCCGTCGTCGGTCGTCTCGGCGGTGACCACGACCCGGGTGTGCGGCGGGGAGAACACGGTGGCGTTCTCCATCAGCTCGGCCAGCGTCAGCACCAGGTCACCGACGATCGCCGGTGCGGCGACCACCTCCGGCGGGACCTGCACGTCCACCCGGGTGTAGTCCTCGATCTCACCGAGGGCCAACCGGACCACGTCGGCGACCGGGACCGGTGCGACGTGCGCGTCGTCGCCCGTCGCGCCGGAGAGCACCACCAGGCTGCCCGCGTTGCGGCGCAACCGGCTGGAGATGTGGTCGAGCCGGTACAGGTGCTCCAGCCGCCCCGGCTCGGTCTCCTGCTGCTCCAGCCGGTCGATCAGGGCGATCTGCCGGCCGACCAGGTTCTGGGTACGCCGCCCGACGTGGCCGAACATCTGGGCCACGTTGCGTCGGCTCGCCACCTGCCGTTCCACCAGCCGGGCGGCGGTGTTCTGCACCCGCTCGAAGGCGCGGGCCAGGTCGCCGATCTCGTCCCGGGCCCCCACGTCGACCGGGTCGAGGCGTACCGGTGGGGTGGTCTCGGATTCGTCGTCGGCGACCCGGACCAGTTCGGACTCGGCGACCCGGGCGACCCGGTCGGCGGAGCGGGTCAGCCGGGTGAGCGGTCGGGCCACCGCCCGGCCGACCGCCATGGTGAGCAGGATGACCGCGATCAGGATGGTCACGATCAGCAGGGTCACCCAGTACGCCCCGGCGAGCGCCACCTGCCGGTCGGCGCGTACCTCGGCGGTGACGTCGGCGGCCAGTTTCTTCTCGACGAACTGGCCGAGCGTGATCATCGAGCCGACGGTGGGGAAGAGGGTCGCCACGTCCAGCGCGCCGATGGCGGTGGCCGGGTCGACGGCGCTCTGGTCGATGAAGTTCGGCCCGGTGCGGTTGGCGACCGCGATCTCCTCCAGGGTGAGCAGGTCGAGCTGCTCGGGGGTGACCAGGGCCTGGAGCCGGGCGCTCTCGTCTTGGAGGACGGCGAAGTTGGCCACGTAGGCGGTGACGGTCTGGGCGTTGGGCCGGGCGGCGACCAGCACGATCAGGGTGGCCCCGGCGCTGAGGCTCTCGCCGGTGCGCAGCAGGCCGTCCAGGGCCAGCACCTGTCGTCCGGCCGGGGTACGGGTGTCCGCGTTGAGCCGCAGCCGCAGCGAGTCGATCAGGGCGGTGTTCACCGGCCCGTACCCGGCCATGAGCTGGTCGGGGCCGGTCTGCCCGGCGACCGCCGCCGTCCGCAGGGCGGCGAGCTGGCGTACCCCGTCGAGGGCGGTGTCGACCTCGGCGGGCAGGTCGTCGCCGAGGTCGGTGCGCAGGTCGGCGACCCGGTCGTCCACCTCGGCGATCTTCTGCACGAGGTCGGTGCGCTGCACCTGCCCGAGCAGCAGGCCGACGGCGAGCAGGCGTTCCTGCTGGAGGTGTTGCAGGATCGTGCCGACCCGGCTGGCGATCCGGACCCGGTCGGCGATGTCGCCGGCCCGCTGGGCCTCGGAGGCCCGCTCCCAGACCACCGGCACGGTGAGCCCGGCCATGCAGAGCAGCGGGACCACCACCAGCAGGGCCAGCTTGCCCCGGATTCGCAGCCTACCGAGCAGCATCGAAGGGCCTCCACCGGTCGGGTTCGGTGCCCCGGCCGGCCGGCTGGAGCACCGGTCCGGTGGGCAGGCGGCCGGGCGGCGTCGGCGGGTCCCACGGGGCGGGCCCGGTCGCGTCGGCCGGCTCGACGGCCGGGGTGTCGCGGCCGGTCGGGCGGTCGCCGCGGCGGCGGGTGAGCCAACCGCTCGCGCCGAGCGCCACCAGGAGCAGTCCGGCCACCCCACCTGCGGCGAGGATCAGCAGGGCGTCGCGGTCGAGCTGGTCGATGCGCTGCCGCAGCAGCCGGTCGATCTCGTCGAGCAGGACCGGCTGGAGTTCCCGGGCGGCGGTCTGCGCCTGGGTCCGGGCGGCGGCGAGTTTCGCCACGTCCAGCTCCTGGGTCCGGCCCCGGGGCTGGGACAGCGCCCCCAGGGCCTCGACGGCCCGCTGGTACTTGTCGAACGGGGTGAGCACGTCGGCGCCGATGTCGGCGCTCTCCGAGGTGTCGACCACCGTCTGAAGGTCGTTGACCAGGTCACCTGCCGGTTGCAGGGCGGCGAACCGGAGGGTGGCCAGTTCACCCACGGTGCGGGCCTGGTCGGCGGCGGGGCGTCGCTGCGCCAGTACGGCCAGGTCGACGAGGCGTCCGGCGGCGACCGTCGCCTCCGGCATCTCCTCACCGACGCCGTCCTGGAGGAAGTACGAGTCGGAACCGGGGTCGCGGATCAGGCCGGAGGTTTCGCGGATTTTGCCGTGCAGGGCGAGCAGCAGGTCGGTGACCTCGCCGTACGCGGTGAAGGCGGTTTCCGGGTCGGTGAGCGACCGGCTGGGCAGGCCCTCCAGTTTCGCGCGTAGGCCGGCCCACCGTTCGGTGCTGCGCAGTTCGCCGCCGACCCGGGCGTCGACCGCCGCGGCCTCCTCCACCGCCCGGTCCAGGGCGTCGCGGGGCACCGGTCGGCCGGCGACGGCGGCGGTCTGCGCGTCGACCAGCGCCTCGGTGACCGGGCCGAGGGCGCGCAGGTACTCGACGCCGAGCCGTTCCCGTTCGGCCAGTTCGCGGTCGGTGTCCACGAGCCGGTAGCCCTGTACGACGAGGAACGCCACCGGCAGCAGTAGCGCGGTGGCGAGTAGCAGCGGCAACAGGCGGCCCGGTGTCCTGGGCCGTCGACGGACCCGCGAGGCGGGAACGGTCATGGTTGTCTCCTCCGGCGGCGGCGCAGGGGTTCGGGATGGCGTGACACTTCGGTCCCGTGCGTCGGACCGAGAACCTAATCGACGGGTGATCCCTGGCCGGAGGTCTACGCGGGTCAGTTTTGCGTCACTTCGAGTGATGTGACGCAAGATTGACCTGCTCGTGACGCTGCGTACTGTTGTCACGGTGACATGCTCGTTTCCATAGCTATATAGCGGCTTACGCGTGAATTCACGTAATCCGAATTCGTTCTGCGTGAACGCCGGGTGACCTTGTGCGGTTTGCCCTGTCCGACCGACGATCGGCTGGCCAGGACGGACGTACGGCGGATCTCAGCCAACGCTCAGCTTCCGGGCCGTACCGTGAGCCGAATGAAATCGCCGTTGTCGGCCGCACGGGTCCGTCGTGCCCTGCCCACCGGCCGTCGCGCGGTAGCCGCGTCGGTGGTCGTCGTCCTGCTGGCGGCGGTCGTCGGCTGGGCGGTCTGGCCGGACCGGCCGGATTTCCGCACCGAGTCGACCATGCTCACCGTGCGCTCCGGACCCGCCGGTGACGAGCCCGTCGACCTGGACACCACGTTCTACCTGCCCGAGGGGGCGTCGGCCGACCGGAAGGTCCCGGCCGTGCTGCTGGCGCACGGCTTCGGCGGTACGAAGGACTCCGTCCGCGCCGACGCCGAGGACCTGGTGGGCCAGGGCTACGCGGTGCTGACCTGGACGGCGCGGGGCTTCGGCCGCAGCGGCGGGCAGATCCACCTGGACAGCCCCGACTACGAGGTGCGCGACGCCCAGCGGCTGCTGGACTGGCTGGCCGCCCGCCCCGACGTGCGTACCGACGCCGCCGGTGACCCCCGGGTCGGGGTGGTCGGCGGCTCGTACGGCGGCGGCCTGGCCCTGCTGCTGGCCGCCCAGGACCCCCGGGTCGACGCGATCGTCCCCATGATCACCTGGAACGACCTGTCCCGCGCCTTCCTGCCGGAGAGCACCGGTAAGCCGGCCACCGAGGGCGTGTTCAAGAAGGGTTGGGCCGGCATCTTCTTCGGGGGCGGCGGCAGCGCCGGTTCCGGGCCGGCCGGGCTCTCCGGCAACACCGCCGCCGCCCAGCCGGAAGGGGCCCCCGCGTCGGCCGGTGCGCCCAGCCCGCAGCCAGGTGACGGGCCGGGTAGCCGGTCGCCGCGCGCCCCGGGGGCCGCCGCCGACCCGTCCTGCGGCCGGTTCGCCGCCGACGTCTGCGCCGCGTACCTGCGGATCGCCACCACCGGGCGGGCCGACCAGGCGGCGGTGGACCTGCTCCGGCGCTCCTCCCCGGCCGGCGTGCTGGACCGGATCAAGGCCCCCGCCCTGCTGGTGCAGGGCGAGGCGGACACCCTCTTCCCGCTCACCGAGGCGGACGCCAACGCGCGCGGCATCGCCGCCGGCGGCACCCCCGTGGGGGTGGCCTGGTTCACCGGCGGCCACGACGGCGGCACCGGGCCGACCAGCGACTCCGACCGGGTGAAGTACCTGACCGTGCAGTGGCTGGACCACTACGTCAAGGGCACCGGCGCGGCCCCCGGTGACGACTTCACGTTCTCCCGGATCGCCGGCTTCGACGCCCTCGACCGGGGACTGGTCGCCACCGGGTACCGCACCGCCGACTATCCCGGGGTGACCGGGGACGCGCGGCGGGAGGTGCCGGTGACCGGGCCGGCCCAGCCGGTCGCCAACCCGCCCAACGGCAACCCGGCGGCGATCTCCGCGATCCCGTTCGCCGGGTCGCTCGGCTCCCTGCTCGACGGGGTGGCCGGCGACGTGCCCGGCCAGCACGCCCGGTTCGAGTCGACGCCGCTGGCCGAGGCGGTGGACGTGGTGGGCGCGCCCACCGTCACCGTCCGGGCCGCGTCGGCGACCGGCGAGGCGGTGCTGTTCGCCAAGCTCTACGACGTCGACCCGGCCGGCGCGGCGACGCTGCCCGACGGGCTGGTCGCCCCTATCCGGTTGACCGGGCTGCCGGCCACGATCGACGCCGCGCAGCCGGTCCGGGTGACCCTGCCGGCGATCGTCCGTCGGGTCGAGGCCGGACACCGGCTGCGGGTGGTGCTGGCCACCGCCGACCAGGCGTACACCACGCCGGCCGCGCCGGCCGTCTACACGGTGGCGGTCGACGGGGCGGTGAGCCTGCCGACGGTCACCGCCTCGCCTATCCCGACCACCGCGACGGTGTGGCGCTGGGTGCTGGTCGGCCTGCTGGCCGCGATCCTGGTCGGGCTCGTCGGGCTCGTCGCTGTGGTCCGCCGCCGGCACCGCCGCCAGGACGACTCCGTCCACCCCGAGTACGCGGGCATCCCGCTCGCCGTCCGCGACCTGCGCAAGGAGTACGCGGACGGGTTCGTCGCGGTGTCCCGGGTGGACTTCGAGGTGCACCCCGGCCAGGTGATGGGGCTGCTCGGCCCGAACGGCGCGGGCAAGACCACCACCCTGCGGGTGCTGATGGGCCTGACCCAGCCGACCGCCGGGGAGATCTACGTCTTCGGGCACCGGCTGGTGCCCGGCTCGCCGGTGCTGTCGCGGATCGGCGCGCTGGTGGAGGGGCCCGGTTTCCTGCCGCACCTGTCCGGCCTGGACAACCTGAAGGCGTACTGGCGGGCGACCGGGCGGCCGTGGGCCGACGCGCACTTCGACGAGGCGTTGGAGATCGCGGGACTGGGCGACTCGGTGCACCGGCGGACCAAGAACTACAGCCACGGGATGCGGCAGCGGCTGGCCATCGCGCAGGCCATGCTGGGCCTGCCGGAGCTGCTGGTGCTCGACGAGCCGACCGACGGGCTGGACCCGCCGCAGATCGCGGAGATGCGCCGGGTGCTCCAGCGCTACGCCACCGACGGCCGGGCGGTGCTGGTCTCCAGTCACCTGCTGGCCGAGGTGGAGCAGACCTGCACGCACGCGGTGGTGGTGAACAAGGGCCGGATCGTCGCCTCCGGTCCGGTCGAGGAGATCGTCGGCGAGTCGCCGAGCACCCTGTTCGAGGTGACCGACCAGGCCGCCGCGCGGGAGGTGCTGGGCCGCCTCGACGCGGTGCAGGTGCTGACCGCCGACGACGCCGGTGGGCTGGTGGTGGACACGAACGGGACCGCCCGCAGCGAGGTGGTGGCCGAGCTGGTCCGGGCCGGGATCGGGGTGGACCGGGTGGTGCCACGGCGTCGCCTGGAGGACGCGTTCCTCGCCCTGGTGGGCGAGAACTCTCGGGGAAGCGGTGACCGGTGATGGCAGGTTCTTCGGTGGGTTCCCCGTCGGGTGTGGGGGAGTTCGGGCCGGGTGGGGCGGCGGCCGGGTACCGGCCGGGGGCGACCCTGCCGTTCGGGGCGGAGTTCCGCCGGCAGGCGTCGCGGCGGCGTACCCAGTTGGCGCTCGGGTTCATGGTGCTGCTGCCGTTGATCATCCTGGTGGCGTTCCAGTTCGACTCCGGGGACGACGACGGCGGGGGCGGGGGCGAGTTCGCCAGCCTCGCCGACCTGGCCACCTCGGGCGGGCTCAACTTCACCCTCTTCTCGATCCTGGTGTCGGCGTCGTTCCTGCTGGTCGTGGTGGTGGCGCTGTTCTGCGGTGACACGGTCGCCAGCGAGGCGAGCTGGGGCAGCCTGCGCTACCTGTTGGCGGTGCCGGTGCCCCGGGCCCGGCTGCTGACGGTGAAGCTGCTGGTGGCGCTGGCGTACTCGGGGCTGGCCCTGCTGTTGCTGGCCGGCACGGCCCTGCTCGCCGGCACCCTGCGCTACGGCTGGTCGCCGCTGACCAGCCAGGTCGCCGCCGAGCTGACCCCCACCGAGGGGCTGGTGCGGCTGCTGGCGGTGCTCGGCTACCTGGCGGTGGTGCTGCTGGTGGTGGCCGGGCTGGCGTTCCTGCTGTCGGTGGTCACCGACGCCGCGCTGGGTGCGGTCGGTGGCGCGGTGCTGCTGTGGATCCTGTCCAGCATCCTGGACCAGATCACCGCGCTGGGGGTGCTGCGCGACTTCCTGCCGACCCACTACAGCAGCGCCTGGCTGGGCCTGCTGTCCACCCCGATGCAGACCGACGACGTGGTCCGGGGTGCGATCTCGGCGGTCAGCTACGCCACCCTGTTCTGGGGTCTGGCCTTCTGGCGCTTCACCCGCAAGGACGTTACGAGCTGACCCGGCCCGTCTGGCGGCTCGCCGTCGCAACGGGGCCGATGTTGCGCTATCACTGCCGTCGGATACCGCAACACGGGCCCCGTTGGGTCGATCACGACCGGGGTTGCGGGGCCGGTCAGGAAGGGCTGGGCAGGGAGACGGTGACCACCAGGCCGCCGTCGGGGCGGGGCACGGCCCGCACCGTCCCGCCGTGTGCCCGCGCCACCGCCCGGACGATGGACAGCCCCAGGCCGAAGCCCCGCTGACCGGCGACCCGTTCCCGGTTGAGCCGGCGGAACGGCAGGAACATCGTCTCGACCTCGTACCCGGGCACCACCGGCCCGCTGTTGCTGACGGTCAGGGTGGCCCGGCCGTCGACGACCGCCGTGGCGACCGAGAGCCAGCCGTCGACGTCGACGTTGTGCCGGACGGCGTTCTCCACCAGGTTCTGGGTGAGCCGTTCCAGCAGGACCGGGTCGCCGGCCGTACGTGCCGGGGCCAGTTCGCGGGTGACGGCGAGCGTGGTCGACCGGGCGGTCTGCTCCGCGACGTGCCCGGCGATCTCGGCGAGGTCCACCTCGGCGTGTTCGGCCAGGGCGTTCTCCGAGTCGGCGAGGGTGAGCAGCCCGTCGATCAGCCGTTCGTGGCGTTCGTTGACGGCCAGCAGGGTCTCCCCGAGCTGCCGCAGTTCGGGTGGGGAGTCCGGCCGGGTGATCGCCAGCTCCACCAGGGACCGGTTGATCGCCAGCGGGGTACGCAGTTCGTGCGAGGCGTTGGCGACGAAGCGCCGCTGCCCGTCGAAGGACCGGTCGAGGCGTTCGAGCATCAGGTCGAACGTGTCGGCCAGCTCCTTCACCTCGTCGGTCGGCCCGACCAGGGCGATCCGTTCGTGCAGCCCCCGGCCCGCCCCGTCGGCCCCGGCGATCCGGCGGGCGGTGCCGGTGATCTGCTGCAACGGCTGCAACGCCCGGCCGGCGACCAGCCAGCCGAAGGCGACCGCGGCGATGGTCACCACGGCCAGTGCCACCCCGCCCTGGGTGAGCAGCGAGTCCAGGGCGTCGCGGCGGGCGTCGTCCTGCACCTGCCGGACGATGGTGCGCAGGTGTTCGGCCTGGTTGGCGCTGATCTGGGTGCCCTGCGGCAGCGAGATCGAATCCTTGCCGCCGCTGCCGCGCAGGTTGAACCCGAGACCGTGGGCGAGCCGCTGGTCGACGAGCACGTACGTCACGGCGAGCAGCACCGTGCCGGCGAGCAGGAACAGGCCGCCGTAGATGAGGGTGAGCCTGGCCCGGATCGTCGGTTTCCTCATCGGATCTGGTATCCCACCCCGGGCACCGTCTCGATGACCGGCGGGTCGCCGAGTTTGCGGCGCAGCTTCATCACGGTGACCCGCAGCACGTTGGTCATCGGGTCGATGTGCTCGTCCCAGGCCCGTTCCAGCAGGTCCTCGGCGGAGACGACCGCGCCGTCGGCGCGCAGCAGCTCGGCCAGCACGCCGAACTCCTTACGGGACAGCGGCACGAAGTGCCCGTCCCGGGTGACCTCCAGCCGGGACGGGTCCAGGACGATCCCGGCCCGGCTCAGCTTCGGCGGGGCGGCCGGCCGGGTGCGCCGGGTCAGCGCGTGCACCCGGGCGCTCAGCTCGACGAACGCGAACGGCTTGGTGAGGTAGTCGTCGGCGCCGATGGCCAGGCCGGCGACCCGTTCCCGCACGGCGGCGGCAGCGGTCAGCATCAGCACCCGGGTGTCCCGTTCGGCACGGACCAGGGCCCGGCACACGTCGTCGCCGTGCACGACGGGCAGGTCCCGGTCGAGGACGACCACGTCGTACCCGTTGACGCCGATCCGTTCCAGGGCCGCGTCGCCGTCGTACGCGACGTCGACCGCGAACGACTCCCGGCGGAGCCATTCGGCGATCGCGTCCGCGAGCAGCTTCTCGTCCTCGCACACCAGTACGCGCACCGTTCCATCCTCGCCTATGCCGGGATAACCACCGCGTTAACGCCATCGCTTATGCCCTGGATACCGCCTCAGGAGTTGAGTTATCCGTAATGCCGGCTCTCTGCCGGCCGAAGGGAGACCGACGATGCGACGAAATCCACTGGGCCTGCTGCTGGCCCTGCCCGTGCTGGCGGCGCTGGCCCTGAGCGGCTGCCAGGGCGGGGGCGACGACGAACCCGGGGTGGCCACCGCCGGTGGCGGTGGCGCGGAGCCCTCGGTCTCCGCCGCCGGGCTGAGCGACGAGCAACGCCAGCTCAAGTTCACCGCGTGCCTGCGGGAACAGGGCCTCGACGTGCCGGACCCGCAGCCGGGGCAGAAGGGGCCCCGGTTCGACGCGGGGTCGGACATCGACCTGGGCAAGGTGCAGGCGGCGCTGCAGCAGTGCCGCGAGTACGCCCCCAACGGCGGTCAACCCCGGCAGCTCGACGCCGAGCAGACCGAGCAGGTCCGCAAGCTGGCCGGCTGCATGCGGGAGAACGGCGTGCCGGACTTCCCGGACCCGGCCGCCGACGGGCGCATCCAGCCCGGCCGGGCCAACATCGACCTGAAGGACCCGAAGGTGCGGGCCGCGTTCGACAAGTGCCGGGAGATCATGCCCAACCTGGGTGAACGCCGGAGGACGTCATGAGCACCACGGCCCGTCCCGCCGAGTCGACCGCCACCGCACCCGACGAGCCACCGACCCGGCGGCGACGTCCCCGGGCCGGGGTCCTCCTCGGTGCGGTGGCCCTGCTCGTCGTGGCGGTGGCGGTCGTCGCGGTCACGTCCGCCGCCGACGGCCGGGCCGACCGGTCCGCCGCCGTCGACCGGCCGCCGGCGACCGCCACCGTGACCCGGCAGACCCTGGTCGACCGGGAGACCAAGAACGGCGAGCTGGGGTACGGCACCCCGCGCGCCCGGGAGAGCCGGCTGTCCGGGACGGTCACCTGGCTCGCCCCGGGTGGCGCGACGGTCAAGCGGGGCAAGGCGCTCTACCGGATCGACGACGAGCCGGTGGTGCTGCTCTACGGCGGCCTGCCGGCGTACCGGATGCTGCGGTCCGGGGTCAGCGGCACCGACGTCAAGCAGTTCGAGCAGAACCTCGCCGCGCTCGGGCACACCGGCTTCGACGTCGACGAGGACTTCACCTCGGCGACCGCCGACGCGGTCCGCGACTGGCAGGAGGACCTGGGCCTGCCGGAGACCGGCCAGGTCGAACCGGCGCGGATCGCCTACGCCCCCGGCGAGGTGCGGGTGGAGAGCCACGCCGTGGAGGTGGGCGACACCGTCGGCGCGGGCAAGGTGGTGCTGTCGACCACCGGCACGGCCCGGCTGGTCACCTGCACCCTGGACGTCGAGGACCAGCGGCTGGCCCGCAAGGGCGCGGAGGTGACCATCACCCTGCCGGACGGCACCCGCAGCACCGGCAAGGTCGACACGGTCGAGACGGTGGTGCAGACGTCGGCGGCGTCCGGCAAGGACCCGGAGACCGAAACCAAGATCGAGGTCACCGTCACCGGGGACGACCCGAAGGTGCTGGCCGGCTACGACAAGGCGGCGGTGGATCTGGGCCTGATCGCCTCGGAACGCGCCGACGTGCTCTCCGTACCGGTCGCGGCGCTGCTCACCCTCGCCGAGGGCGGTTACGGGCTCCAGGTGGTGGAGGAGACCGGCACCCGGATCGTCGCGGTGCGCACCGGTCTCTTCGCGGCCGGCCGGGTGGAGGTCTCCGGCGAGGGGGTCACCGCGGGCATGACCGTGGGGATGCCCGGTGACTGAGCCGGCCCGGCCCGCCGGCCCCGACCACGTGGTCGAGCTGCGCGACGTCACGAAACGGTACGGCGACACGGTCGCCGCCCTCGGCGGGGTGTCGATGACCGTCGACCGGGGCGCCCTGGTGGCCATCGTCGGCCCGTCCGGGTCGGGGAAGTCCACCATGCTCAACGTGATCGGCACCCTGGACCGGCCCAGCTCCGGCGCGGTCCGCATCGACGGGTACGACGCCGCCCGGCTGTCCGACCGGGAACTGTCCGCGCTGCGGGCCAGCCGGATCGGGTTCGTGTTCCAGCAGTTCCACCTGGCTGCCGGCGTACCCCTGGTGGAGAACGTGGCGGACGGCCTGCTCTATGCCGGGGTGCCCCGGCGGGAGCGGCGGCGGCGGGCGGAGGCGGCGCTGCGACGGGTCGGCCTGGGGCACCGGCTGGACCACCGGCCGCACCAGCTCTCCGGCGGTGAGCGGCAGCGGGCGGCGATCGCGCGGGCGGTGGTCGGTGAACCGCCGCTGCTGCTGGCCGACGAGCCGACCGGCAACCTCGACTCCAGCTCCGGTGCGGGGGTGATGGAGCTGCTGCACGAACTGCACGCGGCCGGCACCACCGTCGTGGTCATCACCCACGACCGGGAGATCGCGGCGAGCCTGCCCCGGCAGGTGCAGATGCGCGACGGGCTGATCGTGGCGGACTCCGCCGCGCCGACCGGAGGGGTGCTCCGATGACCACGACGCCACTGCGGCCGACCGGCGCGGGACGCCGGGACGGCACCGGGCGGCCGGAGCGGCTGCGACCGGCCCGGATGAGCCCACGGGACGTGCTGCGGGTCGGCGGCGTGGGGCTGCGCACCCGGCCACTGCGGGCGTTCCTGTCCGCCCTGGGCATCGCCATCGGCATCGCGGCGATGATCAGCGTGGTCGGTATCTCGTCGTCGTCCCGGGCCGACCTGGACCGGACGCTGGCCGCCCTCGGCACCAACCTGCTCACCGTCGCGCCGGGCAGCACCCTGTTCGGTGCGGACGCCCAACTGCCGGTCGAGGCGGTCGGCATGATCAGCCGGATCGGCCCGGTACGTCAGGTGTCGGCCACCGCGCAACTGGCGGACACCCCGGTCTACCGGTCGGACCGGATTCCGGCGGCGGAGACCGGTGGCCTGGGCACCCAGGCGGTGGAACTGGACCTCCTCGACACCGTCGGCGGTTCGCTGGCCAGCGGGACCTGGCTCAACGAGGCCACCGCGCGGTATCCGGCCACGGTGCTCGGGTCGGTGGCCGCCGAGCGGCTCGGCCTCGGCGCGGCCGGGCCGGACATCCAGGTGTACGTCGACGGGCGGTGGTTCACCGTGATCGGCATCCTGCGGCCGGTCCCGCTCGCCCCGGAACTCGACTCGTCGGCGCTGGTCGGCTGGCCGGCCGCGACCACCTACCTCGGCCTGGACGGGCATCCGACCCGGATCTACACCCGCTCGGCCGAGCAGCACGTCGAGGCCGTGCGGGCGGTGCTGGCGGCGACGGCCAACCCGGAGCAGTCCAACGAGATCCAGGTTTCCCGGCCGTCGGACGCGCTCGCCGCCCAGCAGGCCACCGACGAGGCGTTCACCGGCCTGCTGCTCGGGCTGGGCGCGGTGGCGTTGCTGGTCGGTGGGGTGGGGGTGGCCAACACCATGGTCATCTCGGTGATCGAGCGGCGGGCCGAGATCGGGTTGCGGCGGTCGCTGGGTGCCACCCGGGGGCAGATCCGGACCCAGTTCCTCGCCGAGTCGCTGCTGCTGTCCGCCCTGGGCGGCGTCGGCGGGGTGCTGGTCGGTGCTCTGGTCACCGCCGGTTACGCCAGCTCGCAGGGGTGGCCGACGGTGGTGCCGCTCTGGGTGGTGGCCGGCGGCATCGGGGCGACCATCGCGATCGGCGCGCTGGCCGGGCTCTACCCGGCGATCCGGGCCAGTCGGCTCTCGCCCACCGAGGCCCTCGCCGCCCCGTGACCGCCCGGCCCGGCGTCGCCCGGTCGGCGACGTGCCCCCGGCCCGCGCGGCACACCCGGTGACGGGCGTGACGCGCGGGCCGGGGTGGTCCGGCGGCCGGTGGGGACCACCCCGGCCGCCGGGCCACGGTCAGCCGGCCGGGGTCACCGGCGGCTGACCTTGATCAGCTCCCAGCCCCCCTTGGGGACGCCGGGCGTCGGGTCGGTACGCAGGTTCATCGGGTTCGCCATCCCGACGTAGAGCGTGGAGCCGTCCACGATCATCGTGCGTACCCCCTGGTTGAGCGGGTTGCCGAAGCCTCCGGTGTCGACCGCGCGGGCCGGGCGGTCCGGCGCGTCGAACGCCCAGAGGTCGGAGCCGAAGGTGGGCGGGGTGGTGGCACCGGCCGCAGGAGGCGTCGGCAGTTGGCCCTCCAGCGAGATGTAGGCGAAGTCCATGGTGCCGATGTAGAGCCGGCCGCCGGCCACCGCCATCTTCCAGGCGTACAGGTTGAACGGGTCGCCGAAGCCGGAACCGCCGTAGACCGGGGTCACGCCGGTGGGTGCCGGTGCCCAGGTGCCCACGCCGTTGTTCGCGGTCGGGTCGAAGGCCGGCAGGGTCGACTCGCCGTAGAGCGTCTCGATCCGCTCGTGGGCACCGCCGAGGTTCTGGCCCCGGAAGACGGCGAACGCCCGCTGGGTGTTCTGCACGGTGGCCTGGAGCTGTGCCGGGGTGCGCGGCGGGTACACCGAGACGTGCAGGGCGGTCGCCTGCAGCGGCACGTGCATGGTGCCCCAGTAGAGCCGGCCGCCGAAGGAGGCGAGCCCACCGAGGGCGTACGCCCGGCGGACCACCGGGTCCGGCTCGTACTCGGCGGCCGACCAGACCTGCGTCCAGTTCCCGGCGTCCTCCGGGTTGAGACCGGGTGCGCCGGCGGCGAGCAGCGGGCTCATCCAGATGCTGGCCAGGTCGTTGGGGTCGTCGGCCGGGGGTGGCGCCAGCGGGGTGCCGCTGTCGCCGGGGGCCACCGTGTCGACCGGGGACGGGGCGACGGCGCCCTCGACGATCGCCTTGGGCCAGGTGGAGACGTAGAGCCGGCCCTGGTGTTCGGTCAGGTCGGCGACCTGGGTGGGCAGGTCGGCGACCTCGGTGAACGCGAACGGGGTGGTGCGGTCACCGGTCCAGCGCAGCACCTTGCCCGCCTCGCCGCCGTTGATGCCCACGCCGACCCCGGCGTAGAGCACGCCACCGGCCACCACCCAGTGCCTGATGTTCTCGTACGCGGAGAGGTTGGTCGCGCCGAGGTACCGGCCGGTGATGCCGTCGAAGGCGAACACGTTGACCCCGCCGATCACGCTGGGGCCGGCGAGCAGCACGACCCCCTGGTGGGCGGCGGCGCTGCGCAGCCCGGCCGTGGTGTTCAACAGGTTGGCGTCCGCCGGGGAGGCCGACGTGATGTCGGCGGTGCGCTCGGTGAGCCGTTCGGTGGCCAGGTCGTAGGTGTAGACCTCGGGGGCGCGGTGGTCGCCGAGGGTGGCCGGCCAGGCCGGATTGTTCCGGGCCGGCTGGCTCTGGTTGAACTCGCAGACGTAGTCGGCGTTGAGGATCGGCTCCCGGACCTGGTAGCCCTTGGGCTTCAGGCAGAGCACGTTCGCCCCGGTGCCGAACCAGAGTCGGCGGCCGGACTGGGCGAGCCCCCAGACGTACGACTGGTTGACCTTGGGTTGGCCTACGGCGCAGGGCGGCCCGGGGGGATAGTCGACCCCGACCCCGGCGAAACACTCGTCGGCGGCGGCCTTGGCGAGCAGCCGTATCGATTCGGGCCGGGTGTCGGCGCTGGCCGGGGTGGCGAGAAGAGGTAGCAGAATCAGGGTGCCGAATGTGGCCAGCAGTCGTGACGGCAGGAGTGGTCGACGTCGCACGGTGGTCCTTTCCGGGAATGCGGGTCGAGGTGGCGTCAGCCGGGACGGGGAGCTGGCGGACCGCTCTCGACCAGGGGGGATGGATGGTCGACGTGACGCACGGAATTGCCTCACCGGTCGACTGGGTCACCTCGTCCGGTGGAAATGGAAAATTGCCGGCACGAGAATCGCGGGCCGGTCGGGGGTGGTGTGGGCGACTGATGAATCCGGGGGTGGGTTCGCAGTTCCGGGCGTAACGTATTGACGAGGTTAACGTATTACGGCGGTCGTTACCGCGATGCGGGTTGTTAAGGATTATTGAACTGCCCGGCGGGTCGGTCGGAGCCGTGGGCGGCGGCCCGGACGCGACGGGGGACGCCCCGGCGCGGGGGCCGGGTGAATTGCTGATGGGTCCGGCTTTCGGGGTCTCCCGGGAATACCGCGCCAACCGGTTGCTGTCGTCCGAAGCCGGCGCGCGGGCCGGGGTGGACGGTCGTGGGCGTCGGCTGCCGCCGGGGCGGGAGGCGGGTCTCCATGCCTGCCGACGCCTTCAGTCAACGTGCACGTGGCGGGGCGGTGGTGCGGTGACGCCGGCCGGGGCGGGGGTCGGACGCGGCGGTCGGTGGGTCGTGCCGGCCGCGTCGCCCGGCGGGTGGCGGTCGGGGGCGGACGGTGGTGCCGCCTGGCTGCGGCGGACCCGCCGGAGGCTACGCGAATTGTGCGCATATTCATTTACCATAAACATTGCCTATGAACTTGATGACAGTTAATTCATAGTTAACAATCATTACGTTCCCGGCCGCGCCGACCGCCCCGACGGGCGGTCGGCGCGGGCGCGGTGGGCGGGTTGGACGCCGGCCTCCCCGGCGTCGGCCGGCGGGCGGCGACCAGGGGTGCGGAAGGTGGGGTATTGTCTCGCGGCGGGATCTTCCCAGTAACAAAGAATTTATCGATTTAACTGCTTCGATGCCTCATCATGGGTGGGAAGTAATCCCTTCCATGGAGGTTCCCATGAACGTCTCTCGGCTCGGCGGGCCGACCCTGTCCCTGTACCGCATCGTCATCGGCCTGCTGTTCATGCTGCACGGCCTGTCGTCGGTCTTCGGGTTGTTCGGCGGCAACCCGATGACCGGCAAGGCTGTCCCGTTCGGCACCTGGCCGGGCTGGTGGGCCGCGCTGATCCAGCTGGTCTGTGGCGCGCTGGTGCTGGCCGGCCTGTTCACCCGGCCCGCGGCGCTGCTCGCGTCCGGCTCGATGGCGTACGCCTACTTCGTGGTGCACCAGCCGGAGGACCTGCTGCCGCTGCGCAACGGCGGCGAGCTGTCCGCGCTGTTCTGCTGGTCGTTCCTGCTGATCGCGGTGCTCGGCCCGGGTTCCTGGGCGCTCGACACGCTGCTCGGCCGCCGGCGCTCCGACGCCCCGGCGGCCCCGGCCTCCGAGCCCACCTCGGTGCCGGTCTGACGTACCCGCGTCGCCGGGGCCGCCACGACGCGGCGGCCCCGGCGACGCGGCAGGTCAGGGGTTGTAGGGAGCGTCGGTGTGGCTCACCTCGGTGAGCGTGCTGCCGGCGAGCTTGTAGACCGAGGTGCGCTTGATGTCCAGCTCGGCCATGCCCCGGCTGGGGCTGCGGGTCAGCCAGACCACGGTGGCCCGCCGCCCGGCCACGCTCACCGACACGACCGGGGTCCGGTCGCCGAGGTCGGTCAGCGCCCGGAACACCGGCAGGCCGCCGCTGTTGCGCCACACCGCGACGGTGTAGAAGGTGCCGCTGCCCCCGGAGTTGATCGAGACCACGCCGACCGCGTCGTCCGCGCCGTCGCCGTCGAGGTCGCCGATGCCGCAGGGCTTCTGGAGCGTCACGGTCGCGCCGTCCTCGCCCGACCACTGTCCCTCGGTCAACGGCAGGTAGTCCGGATAGCCGTTGTAGGGCGTCTTGCTGCTGCCGAGCTTGGCACCCGCCAGGTGGGCACAGGTCAACGGCGCCTTGACCACCGGTGCCGGGGCGGTGGTGGTGGCCGCCGGGGCGGTGCCGGGGGCGCTCTTCTTCTGCTGCGGGGTCGGCTCGACGTCGGTGGGCGTCGGCTCGGGCGTGGCCGCGTTCAGCACCGACGCGGTCGAGGGCTCGGTGGACGGGCCGACCGTGGGCGCCGCCCCGTCCGTCGTGCCCTGCTCACCCCCGCACGCGGTGAGCAGGCAGACCAGGGCGAGGCTGGTGAGGCTCAACGGTATCCGTCGCATTGCCGGGGGTCCTCTCTCGACGTCAGATCACCCGCACCGTACTGATCGATGGCAATGCCGGTCATCGGCTCCACGGCCGGCCCGGGTCGGCCTGTCGGAGCGCGGTCAGGGGCCGACCGGGGGGCCGGCGTACGGCGTTCTCCGCCCCGTGCGTACGGGCGTGTTGAGCTGGAAACTTGCCCGAAACATCGGTGCCGACCGGGGTGTCCGGCCGGTGCCCGGCGGCGGGGTGTCCAACGCCATGGTTCACACCGTGGGAAGCAGGCTGGGCGATGGCCGCGAAGCTGCCTAGACTCGGTCCCACAACTGCATACCTCATCCAGAGGGGCTGAGGGATACGGCCCGACGACGCCCCGGCAACCACCCCGCGCGCTCATCGCTGAGCGTCCGGCGGGGCAGGTGCCAATTCCGTCCCCGCCGCAGGGTGCGATGCGGGGAAAGATGAGAGGAATCGACATGACGTCGACGCTCGCCGCCCCCGGTATCGACACCGCCGCCAGCCCCGCCCGCGCCCTGGTCTGCCGCGCCTGCTCCGCCCGCTACCCGCTCGCCGCGCAGCACGCCTGTTACGAGTGTTTCGGCCCGCTGGAGGTCGACTACGACACCGCCGCGCTGGCCCGCGTCACCCGCGAGCAGATCGAGGCCGGCCCGCAGAACATCTGGCGGTACGCCGCCCTCCTGCCCGCCGGCCAGGACCCGGCCACCCGGGTCACCCTGGACCCGGGGCTGACCCCGCTGGTGGCGGCCCCCAACCTTGCCGCCGAGCTGGGCATCAGCGCGCCGCTGTGGGTCAAGGACGACAGCGCCAACCCGACCCACTCGTTCAAGGACCGGGTGGTCTCGGTGGCGCTCACCGCCGCGAAGGCGCTCGGCTTCGAGCGGTTCGCCTGCGCCTCGACCGGCAACCTGGCCAACTCGGTGGCCGCCCACGCGGCCCGCGCCGGCGCACCCTCGGTGGTCTTCATCCCGGGCGACCTGGAGCAGGGCAAGGTGATCACCACCGCCGTCTACGGCGGCGACCTGGTCGCCATCGACGGCTCGTACGACGACGTGAACCGGCTCTGCGGCGAGCTGGTGGAGACCGACGAGTTCGAGGACACCGCCTTCGTCAACGTCAACGTCCGGCCCTACTACGCCGAGGGCTCCAAGACCCTCGGGTACGAGGTGGCCGAGCAGCTCGGCTGGCGGATCCCGGCCCAGGTGGTCATCCCGATGGCCTCCGGCGAACTGCTCACCAAGATCGACAAGGCGTTCACCGAACTGGTCGAGATCGGCCTGGTCGAGGCCCCGGCCGGGGGCTGGCGGGTGTTCGGCGCCCAGTCGGCCGGCTGCAACCCGATCGCCGCCGCCCTGCACGCCGACACCGACACCATCACCCCGGTCCGGCCGACCGGCATCGCCAAGTCCCTCAACATCGGCGACCCCGCCGCCGGCCTGTACGCCCTGGAGGCGGTGCGGCGTACCGGCGGCTGGATGGAGTACGTCGACGACGACGAGATCCGCGCCGGCATCCGGCTGCTGGCCCGTACCACAGGCGTCTTCGCCGAGACGGCCGGCGGGGTGACCGTGGCGGTGCTGCGCAAGCTGGTCGAGTCCGGCCGGCTCGACCCGGCCGCCGAGACGGTCGTCTTCAACACCGGCGAGGGCCTGAAGACCATCGACGCGGTCGCCGGTCAGGTGGGCCCCACCCACCGGATCAAGCCGTCCCTGCGGGCGGCCCGCGACGCCGGTCTCCTCTCCTGACTCCCTGCGCGCCACCCACTGCCCGCCGCGCGTCGTGCCCCGCCGCCGCCCCGATGATCGACTCGTCGGGGCGCGCGTTGCGGTGTCTGCGCGGCGGGACACCGCCTCTTCGGCCCCGTTGTGTCGACCACGGCGCAGGGCGGTCCGAGTGGATCTCTGAGTGACCGGGTTTTCGCGGTGGGTGGTGAAAAGCCGTCGGGAAGGACTTGACGGCAGGAACCGGACGGCGGAAGATGCTCCGTGCGGGAGGGCTTTCGCCGGAGACTTTTTAAGTTCTTACGACCCAACGCCGGAGGCGTTGTGCGAACGTCCCTCCCGACCAACGTGAACCGGGGGCCAGCGGAAATCCGCTGGCCCCCGGTGTCGTCCACGGGAAAGACTCGCGGCGTGGCCCTGGACATCGCGACGATCGACCCGACCGATCAGCCCACCCTCGACGCCGCCTACCGGATCGCGGCCACGGTCGAGGCGAGGGAATCCCCCGACCTCCCGCCGCTGTGCCGGCGACGGTTCGAGGCGCCGCTGCGGCACCCGATGCCCGGCATCGACACCAGGTGGTCGGTGGCCCGGCTCGACGGGGTGCCCGTCGGCTGGTTCCGGGTCAACCTGCACCTGCTGGACAACACCGAGAACGCCAGCATCGAGCTGGCGGTGGACCCGGCGTACCGGCGGCGCGGGGTGGGGCGGGCGTTGTTCGCCCACGCCCGAAGGCTGCTCCGGGAGGCCGGCTGCAAACGGGTGGTCGGCTCCGCCGTGACCCCGCTGCCGGACGAGCCGGCCGGGGCGACGCCGGTGGGGCGGGAGTTCCCCGGGGCCGCCTTCGCGGCGGCGCTCGGCGCCCGGCCGGCGCTCGTCGACGTCCGTCGCCGGCTCGACGTCACCGCGCTCGACCGGGACCGGCTGGCGGCGCTGCGGGCCGGGGCGCGGTCGGCCGCCGCCGGGTACCGCACGGTCCGCTGGCACGGCCACCCGCCGGCGGAGCACCTCGCCGACCTCGCCTACCTGGAGGGCCGGCTGCTTGCCGACGCGCCGCTGGGCGACCTGGAGTGGGAACCCGAGCGGATGGACGCCGAGCGCATCCAGGGCATGGAGCGGGCGCTGGACGCGCGGGGCGTCCGCCGGTACAGCGTCGCCGCCGTGCACGGGGAGTCCGGCCGGCTGGTCGCGTGGAGCGTGCTCAGCCTGGCCGCGAACACCACCCGGCACGCCTGGCAGCAGATCACCATCGTCGACCCGGCCCACCGGGGGCGCCGGCTCGGCCTGCTCTGCAAGGCCGAGAACCTCGAACACACCCTGACGTACGAGCCGGAGCTGAACGCGGTCGACACCTACAACGCGGCGGCGAACAGCCACATGATCGCGATCAACGAGCAGCTCGGGTTCCGGCCGGTGGCCGGGTCCACGGAGTGGCAGTCGACCATCTGATCTGTGACACGCCCCTACTGATCTGGCCGCCATCTGTTGCATGATGGCGGGCATGACGGAGACCCCGCACCCGCTGTACGACAGGCACGCCGACACCCTCCACCGGGCGCTGACCGCGATCACCGAGCGGGGGTACTGGTCCGCGTATCCCGAATCCCCCAGCCCCTGGGTGTACGGCGAGACCGCCGCCGCCGACGGCAAGGCCGCCTTCGAGGCGTACCTCGGTGGTGACTTCCCCCTCGACCAGCCGGGCGCGGCCGACCGGGTCGCCACCGAGACGAGCCCGTTCGGGGTGGCCCTGGACGTGCGCTACCCGCACCCGGGCGCGGACGAGGTGGTCGCCGCCGCCTCCGCCGCCCTGCCGGCCTGGCGCGACGCCGGCCCGCAGACCCGGGTGGGGGTGTGCCTGGAGATCCTCGCCCGGCTGCACCGGCACATCTTCGAGCTGGCCAACGCGGTGCAGTTCACCAGCGGGCAGGCGTTCGTGATGGCGTTCCAGGCCGGCGGCGCGCACGCGCTGGACCGGGCGCTGGAGGCGATCGCCTACGCGTACGCCGAGATGACCCGGCACCCGGGGACGGCCGGCTGGGAGAAGGCCGCCGGCAAGGGCGACCCGCTGCGGATGACCAAGACGTTCCACGTCGTGCCGCGCGGGGTGGCCCTGGTGATCGGCTGCAACACCTTCCCGACCTGGAACTCGTACCCCGGGCTGTTCGCCTCGCTGGTGACCGGCAATCCGGTGGTGGTCAAGCCGCACCCCCGCGCGGTGCTGCCCCTGGCCATCACCGTGCGGTACGCCCGGGAGGTGCTCGCCGAGGCCGGCTTCGACCCCGACCTGGTGCTGCTCGCCCCCGAGGCCCCCGGCGAG
This sequence comes from Micromonospora wenchangensis, assembly GCF_002210435.1. Classification (GTDB taxonomy): domain Bacteria; phylum Actinomycetota; class Actinomycetes; order Mycobacteriales; family Micromonosporaceae; genus Micromonospora; species Micromonospora wenchangensis. The sequence goes on along the minus strand of NZ_MZMV01000010.1, from coordinate 62,980 downwards.
AAGCTGGCCTCGACCCTGGCCCTGCACCCCGCCGTGAAGATCGTCGACTTCACCGGTTCCACCGGGTACGGCGACTGGCTGGAGGCCAACGCCCGGCAGGCGACGGTGTACACCGAGAAGGCCGGCCTGAACACCGTCGTGATCGACTCCACCGACGACTTCGCCGGGATGTGCCGCAACCTCGGTTTCACGCTGACCCTCTACAGCGGGCAGATGTGCACCACCTCGCAGAACATCCTGATCCCCGCCGCCGGCATCGACACCGACCAGGGGCACAAGAGCTTCGACGAGGTGGCCGCCGGTATCGCCGCCGCCGTCGGCAAGCTCACCGCCGACCCGGCCCGGGCGGTGGAGCTGACCGGGGCGATCGTCAACGACGGGGTGCTGGAACGCCTCGACGAGGTCACCAAGGTCGGCGAGGCGGTGCTGGAGTCGCGTACCGTCACGCACCCGGCGCTGCCCGACGCGGTGGTCCGGACGCCGACCATCGTCAAGCTCGCCGCCACCGACACCGAGGTCTACGGCCGGGAGTGGTTCGGGCCGATCTCGTTCGTCATCGCCACCGACTCGACCGCGCACGGCCTGGAGATCCTCCGCTCCACGGTGGGGGAGTGCGGCGCGCTGACCGCCGCCGTCTACTCCACCGACGAGGCGGTGCTGGACGCCGCCGAGGCCGCCGCGATCGACGCCGGCGTGCACCTGTCGGCCAACCTGACCGGCGGGGTCTTCGTGAACCAGTCCGCCGCCTTCTCGGACTTCCACGGCAGCGGCGCGAACCCGGCCGCCAACGCCGCCCTGACCGACGGCGCCTACGTGGCCAACCGCTTCCGCATCATCCAGTCCCGCCGCCCCGCCTGACCCTCCCCACCCTCCCTCGCCCCGCCCGGCTCTCGCCCCGGTGATCAAGAGGTTCGCGTCAGATCCGGCTCTCCGGTCGACCTGAACCTCTTGATCACCGGGGTCAGGCGGGGCGGCGCATCTGGAGTTCGTTGAGGGCGGGGATCTTGGGGTGCGGGACGCGTACCCCGGTGTCGGTGAAGCCCAGGCGGTGGTAGGCCCGGCAGGCCCGGTCGTTGCCGACCACCACCTCCAGCATGAGCTGCGGTCGGCCGCAGGCGCGCGACCAGGCGGCGACCTCGTCGATCAGCGCGCCGAGCAGGCCGCTGCCCCGCCACGAGGGGGTCACGTAGACCGCGTAGACCACGGTCAGGTCCGGCTCGTCGGGGGAGACGGTGCCGCCCGCGTGCCCGACCAGCCGGCCGCCCGGGTCGGCCACGAACTGGGCGGTGTGACACCCCTGGGACACGTACGCGATCCGGGCCGCGTAGTCGGCGTGCGGCCGGGCGGCGGCCTCGGCGACGGTCTCCAGGAAGGCCAGCGGCGCGTCCGCGAGCATCTCCAGCCGCAGCGCCCGCATCCGGGCCGCGTCCTGCGGACGCACCCGGTGCACGGGCACCGTGCGGGTCGCCGGTGGGGCCGGGGCAGAGGTCATGGAGGCATGCATACCGCAGAGACGTTCACCGATGGGTGACCGGGTCGATACCCGTCTGATTTGACCCTATTTGTGGTCGTGCGCTGTCGTCACTCCTCGTGTAGCGTGCGATTTCGGTCACCGATTCAGCGGCCCTCACCGACCGCCGGAACGGTGGCTCTCCGCTGTCGGCCCGCCGGCAATCCGGAGTTGGGGAACGCCGCGCAGAGTGAGGAAGTGCACCGTGGCACAGGGCACCGTCAAGTGGTTCAACTCCGAAAAGGGCTACGGCTTCATCGCCGTCGACGGCGGGCAGGACGTCTTCGTCCACTTCTCCGCCATCGAGATGGACGGCTACAAGGCGCTCGACGACGGTCAGCGGGTGGAGTTCGAGATCGCCCAGGGCCAGAAGGGCCCGCAGGCCGAACGGGTCCGCGTCATCGCCTGACCTCCTCGCCGGTCCCGTCCCGCCCCGGTGACGGCTGGCGGCAGCGGCCGGTGCCGGGAAAGATCGTGAACCGTCCAGGCGTCCCCGCTGAGGAGGGTTCATGTCCGACCAGTCGCCTTCGGGTCCGCCCGACCCCGCTGCCGGGTCCCCGGGTGGCCCGTGGGGGCAGCCGCCCTGGGGCACGCCCGCCGGTCAGCAGCCGTGGGGCGCCCCGTCCGGGCAACCCGGCTGGGGCCAGCCCGGGGCCTGGCCGCCGGGCTGGAGCTATCCGGCTCCCGGTGGCCCGTACCCGGGCTACCCGCCGGGTGCCGGTGGCGGCTTCCCGCCGGGCGGGGGTCATCCGCCGTTCGCCGGGCCCGGTCCCTGGGGTCCGGAGGACCCGCTGGTCAACCCCCCGTACGCCGGCCTGGAGGGGTGGTTCAGCCGGTGCACCGGCGCGGTACGGCGTAGCTGGCGGCCCCTGCTGCCGCTGATGCTGCTCACCCAGGTCGTGCCGGCGGTGGCGGTGTCCCTGCTCTCGCTCGGCATGGGACCCGACGCCACCGTGCTGCCCGCCGACGGCTCGCTCCCCGAGGGGTACCTCAGCGACCTGGTGATCTACGGCGTCTCGGTGTTCCTGGTCGCGCTGGCGCTCGGGGTGGTGCAGGGCATCGGCTGGGCCGGCGGGACCTGGGTGGTCACCCGGCAGGCCGCCGGTCAGCCCGCCGACCTGCCCGGCGCGCTGCGTTACGGCGCGCGCCGCTGCCTCGGCCTGTGGGGCTGGATGCTGGTGCTGGGCGTGCTCATCGGGGTCGGATTCTGCCTCTGCCTGCTGCCCGGCATCTACCTGGCCTTCGCCCTCGCCCTGGCCGGCCCGGTCTACCTGTTCGAGGGGCAGAACCCGGTCGGCCGCTCGTTCCGCATGTTCCACGACCGGCTGGGCATGGTGCTCGGCCGGGTGGCGCTCGTCGCCCTGGCGGTGTTCCTCGGCAGCGTGCTCGGCAGCGTGGTGGAGTCGGTCGGCACCGTGCCGTTCGGCACCGACCCGTTCACCGCGCCGGGCACCGCCGTCGGCGCGGTGGCGGTGATCCTGGTCAGCGCGGTGCTGGTCCTCCCGGTCTACCTGGTGCAGCTGGTCGGGCTCGTCGTGACGTACGCCGAGCAGCGGGCGCAGGAGGGGCCGGTGAACGTCACCCGACTGGTGGCGGAACTCGGCTGACCGGCCCCATCGTGCTTGCACTCGGCAGGGGAGAGTGCTAAACAAGTCATTGGCACTCGCATACGATGAGTGCCAATGGTCGGGGCGGTAGGGCCACGGTCACACCGGCGTCTCGATGGCGTCGGGGTGGCACATGGCCGGTCGTCGCGGGCTGTCCGGCCCGACCGAGGAGGACGTCGTCGTCGCCAGGTGGCGACGTCCCCAAGGTGCGTACACCAGGCGGCCCGTCCGGGGCACAACACCCGGGTGGCCCGTGAGTGTCCAGGAGGACAACGCCGTATGGCCAAGATGATCGCGTTCGACGAAGAGGCTCGCCGCGGCCTCGAGCGGGGCATGAACCAGCTCGCCGACGCCGTGAAGGTGACCCTCGGCCCCAAGGGCCGCAACGTGGTGCTCGAGAAGAAGTGGGGTGCCCCCACCATCACCAACGATGGTGTGAGCATCGCCAAGGAGATCGAGCTCGAGGACCCGTACGAGAAGATCGGCGCCGAGCTGGTCAAGGAGGTCGCCAAGAAGACCGACGACGTCGCCGGTGACGGCACGACGACGGCGACCGTCCTGGCCCAGGCCCTGGTGCGCGAGGGTCTGCGCAACGTGGCCGCCGGTGCCAACCCGATGGCCCTGAAGCGGGGCATCGAGGCCGCCGTGGCCAGCGTCTCGGAGGAGCTGTCCAAGCTCGCCAAGGACGTCGAGACCAAGGAGCAGATCGCCTCCACCGCCTCCATCTCCGCCGGTGACAGCACCGTCGGTGAGATCATCGCCGAGGCGATGGACAAGGTCGGCAAGGAAGGCGTCATCACCGTCGAGGAGAGCAACACCTTCGGGCTGGAGCTGGAGCTCACCGAGGGCATGCGCTTCGACAAGGGCTACATCTCCGCGTACTTCATGACCGACCCGGAGCGTATGGAGGCCGTCTTCGACGACCCGTACCTCCTGATCGTCAACAGCAAGATCTCCTCGGTGAAGGACCTCCTCCCGATCCTGGAGAAGGTCATGCAGTCGGGCAAGCCGCTGCTGATCATCGCCGAGGACATCGAGGGCGAGGCCCTGGCGACCCTGGTCGTCAACAAGGTCCGGGGCACCTTCAAGTCGGTCGCCGTCAAGGCGCCGGGCTTCGGTGACCGCCGCAAGGCCATGCTCGCCGACATCGCCATCCTCACCGGTGGCCAGGTCATCAGCGAGGAGGTCGGCCTCAAGCTCGACGCCGTCGGCCTCGACATGCTGGGCCGCGCCCGCAAGGTCGTGGTGACCAAGGACGAGACCACCATCGTCGACGGTGCCGGCGACGCCGACCAGATCCAGGGCCGGGTCAACCAGATCCGGGCCGAGATCGACAAGAGCGACTCCGACTACGACCGCGAGAAGCTGCAGGAGCGGCTGGCCAAGCTGGCCGGCGGCGTCGCGGTGATCAAGGTCGGCGCGGCCACCGAGGTCGAGCTGAAGGAGCGCAAGCACCGCATCGAGGACGCCGTCCGCAACGCGAAGGCCGCTGTCGAGGAGGGCATCGTCCCGGGTGGTGGCGTCGCGCTGGTGCAGGCCGGCAAGACCGCCTTCGACAAGCTGGACCTGACCGGCGACGAGGCCACCGGCGCGCAGATCGTCAAGATCGCGCTGGACGCCCCGCTGCGGCAGATCGCCGTCAACGCCGGCCTGGAGGGTGGCGTGGTCGTCGAGCGCGTCCGCAACCTGGACGCCGGGCACGGCCTCAACGCCGCCAGCGGTGAGTACGTCGACCTGCTGGCCGCGGGCATCATCGACCCGGCCAAGGTGACCCGGTCGGCGCTGCAGAACGCCTCGTCGATCGCGGCGCTCTTCCTCACCACCGAGGCCGTCGTGGCGGACAAGCCGGAGAAGACCCCGGCCGCCCCGGCTGGCCCGGGTGGCGGGGACATGGACTTCTGAGTCCAGCTCCAACACCGGACGGGGCGGGCCGCGCGAGCGGTCCGCCCCGTTCCGTGTCCGTAACCCGCACCCACCCGGGAGAGGCCGGTGCAGCGGTCAGCGGCGGGCGGCCCGCACCGCCGCGTACGCGTCGACCAGCCCGGCCCCGCTCGACGCCGTCACCGGGCCGCAACTGAGGTCGGCGGGCCCGGCCGGCTGCGCGGTGTCCCGCAGGATGCTCCGGGTCCGGGCCAGATCGCCGACCAGCGCCGGGTTCGCCGACCACATCAGCGCCACCACGCCCGCCACCTGCGGGGTGGCCATCGAGGTGCCGTCCAGCGTGGCGTAACCGCCGCCGGGCATCGCCGACCTGATCCCCTCCCCCGGGGCGACCAGATCCGGCTTGACCACCCCGCCCGCGACGGGACCCCGGCTGGAGAACTCGGCGACCACCCGGTCCCGGTTCACCGCCCCCACCGTCAGCACGTCCGCGTACGGGGCCGGCGGGTCGACGATCGACCGGCAGTCCGGGCCGGTGTTCCCGGCCGCCGCCACCACCAGGATGCCCGCCGCCTCCAGGGCGGCGGTCGCCGGACGCAACGCCCCCGGATCACAGCCCTCCACCGGGGGACACCCCCACGAGTTGGTCAGCACGTCCGGGGCACGCGCCGGGCGTCCGTCGGTGAACGGGTCACCGCCGGCCGGGAACGGGGCGAGCATGAACTGGAGACAGTCCAGGTAGTGCGCCGGGCTGCCCAGGTTGCGATCGAGGTTGACGCAGCCCACCCACTGCGCGCCGGGAGCCACCCCGATGCCGTCCCGTCCCACGGCGCTACCCGCGGTGTGGGTGCCGTGGCCGCCGGAGTCGGCGGGGGAGCGGGTGTGGTTCCACGGGTCGTACCAGGAGTCGTCGCCGCCCCGGAAGCCGGCGGCCAGCGCCGGATGGGTGCCGTCGACCCCGGAGTCCGAACTGCCGACCACCACCCCGGAACCGGTGACGGACAACTCCGACCAGACCCGGTCGGCCCCGATCATCCGCAGGTTCCACTCCGGCCCGGTCGGCGCGGGCTGGTCGCCCCGGCTGACCGGGGCCGGTGCGGGCAACGGGCGGAGCCGCTGGCTGACCAGCACCCGGGCCACCTCGGGCCGGCCGGAGAGCCAGGCCCGCACCGCCGGCCCGCCGTCGGTCTCGATCGCGTTGACCAGGTAGTACGGCGTCGGGTCGAGGCCCAGCCGGGTCAGGTCCCGGCGCAGCCCGCCCTGGGTGCGTTCGGCGGTGGCGACGAGCCTGCGGTAGACCTCGGCGGTCCGCGCCTCCCGGCCCGCCCGACCTGGCGTACCGGCGGGGATGCCGGAGAGGTCGGCCTGCTCGCGGAGCACCACCAGCAGCCGCTCGCCGTACAGGCCGGGCTGGCCGGCGGCCACGTCGACCACCCCGACGGTGAGCAGCAGGACGGCCGCGCCCGACGCGGCGACCAGCCGGCGCGGCGCGCGCCCGCGTGGCCGGGCGAGCAGCACCCCGTACCCGATGGCCAGCAGGACCGCGACGGCGAACCCGACGCCCGAGGCGACCGCGACCCAGTACGGGACGTCGCGGGTGGTGGCCAGCAGGACCGAGATCTCCTCCGGGTCGGTGAGCGCCAGCGGGCCGAACACCGCCAGGCCGACCAGCCAGCGCACCGGCGCGGCACCGGCGGGCCGGCCGGCCCGCCGGGCCGCCACCTGGCACGCGCCCAGCGCGAACCCGACGGGCGGGACGAAGAGCAGCGCGGGAAGCTGGACGCCGGAGTGGCCGGTGCCCGCGACGACCAGCAGCAGGACCACCCCGGCGACCAGGCCGCCGACCAGCACGGTACGGGCGGACCGGGGCGGCCCGTCGCCGGTGAAGGGGGCCCAGAACCGGTCGTCGAGCAGCGCCCCGGCCAGCAGGCCGACCGCCGTCGCGGCGAGCGCGGCGAGCACCGTCTCCAGCAGGCCGCCCAGCGCGCCGAACCGTACCCACGGCAGCAGCAGCGCGAGGCCGGCGGCGATCGCCAGCAGGGTGACCGCCTGCGGCCGGCCGGCCCCACCACCCGGTCCGCGACCGTGGTCGGCCTGCTGGCTGCTCCGCCGGCCCTGGTCGGCGGGCGTGGCGGGCCCGTGCGTGGGGTCGATGCCGCCGGGGACGGTGGTCGGGGCGGGCATGGCGGTGGTCGGCTGAGCCGGGGCGGGCGTGGCGGCGGCCGGCCGGGCCGGGCCGGGCAGCCGGGTGGCCAGCAGCGCGAGCAGCGTCGCCGTTCCGGCCAGCGCGGCCAGGTACGCCTCGTGGTGGACCTGGGGCAGCGCCCGTAGCGACCCGAGGGCGACCAGGGCGAGCGCGGCGGCGAGCCAGGCCCGGCCGGTGACCCGGACCCGGGGGGAGCGGGGGAGCAGGGCCAGCAGCAGCGCGGGCAGACCGACCAGCAGGGCGGTGGCCAGGCTGAGTGCGGGCCAGAGCCAGGCCTGCCGGTCCCAGCCCGCGGCCACCTGCAACTGCTCGACCGACCAGCCGACCGCCTGGAGCAGCACGGCGAGGGTGACCGTCCAGCCGCCGGCGAGGGCGGCGGCCACCACCGGCCACGGGCTCGGCGGACGGGCGGCGGCGCTCGGCGGGAAGCCGTATCCCGGTGGAGGGGGTGTGTCGGCCAGCATCCGGAAACAGTACGACGCGTCCCTGCCGCTACGACCCGGCCCGGGAGCCACCGCCGCGCGGCGCGTCGCCACTCAGCGCCTCCCGCTGCCCCGAGCGCCCGACTGTGCTCACGGAGAGTCACTCCTGTCGCAGTTGTCCACTCCCTCTCCCGGGCCCTTTGCTCTGCTGCCCTGATAGCGACGCGTACCAAGGGTGACTGTCGCGTGCAGAGCAGCAGAGCAAAGGGGCCGGAGGTGGGAAATGGGGGCCGGTGGGGGTTGGGGAGAAATGGCTGCTCCAGCGATTCGACTGCGGGCAGTTGGGGTAGGGAGGGCAACGCGGCAGCCGCGAGCCTGGTGACGGAAAGTAGCTATCGCCTCAACAGGTCATGCTCACGCGTTGTCACCGGTCGGGCGGTGGGGAATCCGGCCGGTTCCGGGCCTGCTGCGGGTGGGGCCGGGCGGGTTACGGTGGACGGGTGCGTGACCCCAATGTGACCCGATCCGCCGCCGGTCAACTCTCCCCGCAGCGCCGCGCCGCGGACCTGCGCCGGCTCCGGGCCGAACGGTTCGACGTGCTGGTCATCGGAGGTGGGGCGACCGGGGCCGGTGCCGCGCTCGACGCCGCCTCCCGGGGGCTCAAGGTCGCCCTGGTCGAGGCCCGCGACTTCGCCGCCGGCACCTCCAGCCGGTCCAGCAAACTGATCCACGGCGGCCTGCGCTACCTGGAGCAGTTGGAGTTCCACCTGGTCCACGAGGCGCTGACCGAGCGCGGGCTGCTCGCCACCCGGCTCGCCCCGCACCTGGTCCGGCCGGTTCCGTTCCTGATCCCGCTCCCCGCCGGGCGGGGGCTGCGCGACCTGCCGGCCCGGCTGTTCCGCCGTTCCTACTACGGTGCCGGGGTCGCCGCCTACGACGCCTTCGCCGGGCTGTTCGGCACCGGCCGGGGGATGCCGCTGCACCGGCACCTGACCCGGGAGGGCGCCCGCCGGGTCTTCCCCAGCCTGCGGGCCGACGCGTTGGCCGGGGCCATCCGCTACTACGACGGGCAGGTCGACGACGCCCGGCTGGTGGTGACCCTCGCCCGCACGGCCGCCAGCCTCGGCGCGACCGTGGTCAGCAGCGCCCGTGCCGTCGGGCTGGTGCGGCAGGCCCGGGAGGTCACCGGGGTCCGGGTCCGCGACCTGGAGGCGCCCCCCGGCTCCCCGGACGCCGAGTTCGAGGTACGCGCCCGCACCGTCATCGCCGCCACCGGCGTGTGGAGCGACGACATGTCCCGGATGCTCAACGACGTCGGGCTGCGCCCCGGCATCCGGGTCCGGGCGTCCAAGGGGGTGCACCTGGTGGTGCCCCGCTCGGCGATCACCGGCGAGACCGGGCTGATCGTGCGCACCGCCACCAGTGTGCTCTTCGTCATCCCCTGGGGCGGGCACTGGATCATCGGCACCACCGACACCGACTGGCGGCTCGACCGCTCCCACCCGGCCGCCTCCGCCCGCGACATCCAGTACCTGCTCGACCAGGTCAACCTGGTGCTGGACCGGCCGCTGTCCAGCGCCGACATCGAGGGCGTCTACGCCGGGCTGCGTCCGCTGCTCGCCGGCGAGGCCGACTCCACCTCCAAGCTCTCCCGGGAACACGCCGTCTTCGAGCCGATGCTCGGTCTGCTGCTGGTGGCCGGCGGTAAGTACACGACCTACCGGGTGATGGCCGCCGACGTCGTCGACCGGGCCGCCCACCGGCTCGGCGGCGTACGCCCGTCGCGCACCGCCGACCTGCCGCTGCTGGGTGCCGACGGGTACGCCGCGATGTGGCGGGACCGGGCCGACCTGGCCCGCCGGCACGGGGTGCCCGTCGGGGTGGTCGAACACCTGCTGGAGCGGTACGGCACGCTCACCCTGGCGGTGCTGGCGCTGATCGCCGCCGACCCGCTGCTCGCCTCACCGCTGGCCGGTGCACCCGAGTACCTGGCCGCCGAGGTGACCTACGCCACCCGCTCCGAGGGGGCGCTGCACCTGGAGGACGTGCTGACCCGGCGTACCCGGATCTCCTTCGAGACGGCCCACCGGGGCCTCGACTCGGCCGGGCACACGGCGGAGCTGATGGGTGCGGTGCTCGGCTGGGACGCGGCCACCCGGGAACGGGAGATCGCGCACTACCGGGCCCGGGTCGAGGCCGAGCGGGAGTCGCAGCTCATGCCGGACGACGCGACCGCCGACGCGGCCCGCCTCGGTGTCCCCGACGTCCGGGGTTTCGCCGCCGACCGGGGCGTCGACGGTGTCGGGGACGGCCCGCTGCACCTGCCGACGTCGTCGCGCTGACCAGCCCCGGGACCGGTTCCACCAGGCGGCGCGGGGCCGGTCGGCCGGTTCCGGACGGCACCGGGGTGGGATAGGTTCCGGCGCGTGGTTCCCCCTCAGTGGTCACGCGCGTTCCTCGTCCCCGCCGTCATGACGGTCACCCTGACCGGCTGCGCGATGGCCGACCGGGAGGACGGGTCCACAGCGGAGGGCCGCGGCGGGACGACGGCACCGGGGGCTAACCGGGTCAGCCTGATGCAGAAACTCGGCGAGGACGGTCCACTGCGCTCGCTGACCGTCGAGCCGGACGGCCGGTGGGAGTGCGACGACTGCGCCGGCGACGGGGTCACCTCGGCCGGCTCCCTGGACCCCGAACAGGTGCAGCGGTTGCAGCGGCTGCTGGCCGACCCACGGCTGCCCCGGGAGACCGACCAGGCCCGCCGGTACCGCGCGAGCTGCATCGACGCGTTGACGTCCAGCCTGCTCACCACGGCCGGCCTGATCACCTCGCAGGACTGCCCGGGTGAGGAACGCCCGGCGGTGGCCGGCGAGATCCTGCTCCTGCTCACCCAGGCCACCCCGGCCGAACCGACCCGCTGAGCCGACCAGGCCCGCTCAGAGCACCTTGCCCGGGTTGAACAGCCCCGCCGGGTCGAGCGCCGCCTTGATCGCCTGGTGCACCCGGACGCCGACCGGGCCGATCTCCCGGGCCAGCCAGTCCCGCTTGAGCAGCCCGACGCCGTGCTCGCCGGTGCAGGTGCCACCGAGTTCCAGCCCGAGCCGGATGATCTCGTCGAAGGCCCGCCGGCCCCGCTCCAGGCTCGCCGGGTCGGCCCGGTCCACCACGATGTTCGGGTGCAGGTTGCCGTCACCGGCGTGACCGACCACCCCGATCGGCACCCCGCACTCGGTGGCGATCCGGGCCACCCCGTCCAGCAGCGTGGCGAGCGCCCCCCGGGGCACCGCCACGTCGTCGATGATCAGGCCCCCGTTGCCGCCCGGGTAGGTGTCGACGGCGAACTTCTCCATCGCCGGGTGGGCCAGCCGGCGGGCCTGGAGCAGTGCCGCCGCCTCCACCGCGTCGGTCGCCGCGTAGACCTCCTGCGCGCCGGCCGCCGTGCAGACCTCGGCGATCCGGGCCAGGTCGTCCGCCGCCCGGGGGCCGGTGTCGGCGGCGGCCAGCAGCAGCGCCTGCGCGTCGGTCCGCAACCCCATCGGCCGGTACGCCTCGATCGCCAGCAGGTGCGTCCGGTCCAGCAACTCCAGCAGGCTCGGGGTGAGCCCCTGCGCGGCGATCCCGGCGACCGCCGTACCCGCCCCGCCGGTCGAGCCGAAGACCGCCACCATGGTCAGCGACTCCTCCGGGGCGGGCCGCAGCGCCACGGTGACCTCGGTGATCACGCCGAGGGTGCCCTCCGCGCCGACGAAGAGCCGGGTCAGGTCGTACCCGGCCACGCCCTTGGCGGTACGCCGGCCGGTGCGCAGCACCTCACCGGAGGCGAGCACCACCTCCAGCCCGAGGACGTACTCGGTGGTCACCCCGTACTTGACGCAGCACATGCCACCGGCGTTGGTGGAGACGTTGCCGCCGATGGTGGAGGACTCCCAGGAACCCGGGTCGGGCGGGTAGTACAGGCCCTGCTCCCGGACGGCGCGGGCCAGCGTGGCGTTCACCACGCCGGGCTGCACCACGGCGATCCGGGCCACCGGGTCGATCTCCCGGATCGCGGTCATCGCGACGGTGCTCACCACCACCGCGCCGTCCACCGCGTTCGCCGCGCCGGCCAGGCCGGTCCGCGCCCCCTGCGGCACCACGGGTACGCCGTGCCGGGCCGCCGCCCGGACCACCGCCACCACCTGTGCCGTGTCCCGGGGGCGGACGACCACCAGCGGCGTGCCGGCGGCGCAGAGGTCCGCCTCGTCGCGCCGGTGCAGCCGGAGCAGGTCCGGATCGGTGAGGACGGCCTCGTCGCCGAGAGCCGCCCGCAGGTCGTCGAGGAGGGGGGAGCCAGCCATGCGGCCGAGGCTAACCGGCGGCTAGATTGGCCGCCATGCTGTACCTGGACCGGCCCGCCTGGCCGTGGCGCGGTCGGCTCTGGTCGCACCTGATCAGCGACGTCTCCCCGGCCGAGCTGCACGTGTTCGCCGAGACGCTGGGGGTGCCCCGGCGCGGGTTCGACCGGGACCACTACGACATCCCCGCCGACCGGTTCGCCGTGGCGGTGTGGCTCGGTGCCCGGGTGGTGCCCAGCCGGGAGATCGTCCGCCTGCTGTACGCCTCCGGCCTGCGCCGCCCCAAACACCTCAACCCGGGGCACCGCTGACGTCGGCGGCGGGTCAGCGCAGGGCGGCCAGCTCGCGGCGGAGGTTGGCGCGGGCGGGTGCCTCCCACCGGGCGGCCAGCGGGGGCAGCCGGAACAGGGCGGGCAGGGCGAGCAGCCCGTCGAGGACCCGCGCCCGGCCGGTACGGAAGTCCGCCTCGGGCACGTGCGCGTACTCGGCGCGGATGGCGGCGGCGTACCCGTCGTACACCTCGGGGGGTGTGGCCAGGACGGCCAGGTCGGCGTCGCAGAGCAGCGCGCCGTCGCGGTCGCCCGGGGTGACCCGGTGCCCGGCGGTGAGCAGCACCAGCCGGCGGACCTCGGCCACCGTGGCGGCCGGCACCCCCAGGCCGGTGAGCAGGGTGCCGGCCAGTTCCGCGCTGGCCCGTTCGTTGGCGTCGGCGGCGGCGCGCGGGTCGTAGACGGCGTCGTGCGTCCAGGCGGCGAGCGCGACCCGTTCCGGCCGGTCGGCCAGGTCGGCGTGCCGGTCGACCAGGTCCAGCACCGCCCGTAGGTGGTGCGTCGTGTGGTAGCGCCGGTGCGGCTCCCGCCAGCGGGCCAGCAGACCGGCCCCGGCGGCGGTGACCGCCGGCCCGTCGGCGGCCCCGGCGGTGAGCGCCGTCGCCACCCACCTGTCGATCAGCTCGGTCACCCGGACGATTGTGCCGCAGGGATGAACCGGTGTGGCGTGGGTAGTCCCCGCCATGGCGCTGGCCCGGGACCGACGACCGTCGCTGCTGCATCGGGCCGGGCTGCGTGACGCCGGCGACGACGTCGACAGCGCGCGGATCGCCGAGGCGGTGGCCTACCTGCGCCACCGGGGCCGGGCCACCCTGCGCGACCGGCTGCACCAGGTGCACCTGGCGTCGGGCCTGGCCGTGCAGGCGGGGCTGGCCGCCGCGCTGGCCTGGATCGTGTCGCACCACCTGCTGGGCAACCCGCAACCGGTCTTCGCGCCGATCTCGGCGGTCGGCACCCTGGCCGCCTCGGTCGGCCAGCGGCTGCGCCGGACAGTGGAGCTGATCGTCGGGGTGGCGGTCGGGGTGTTCCTCGGTGACGTGCTGATCTACTTCCTCGGCACCGGGGGTTGGCAGCTCGGGTTGGTGGTGACCGCGGCCATCCTGCTCACCACCTTCTTCGGGGCCAGCGTCGCGGTGGTGATCCAGGCCGCCGCGACCGCCGTGCTGATCGTCACGCTGAGCCCGTCCACCGAGGATCTGGAGCTGCCCCGGTTCGTCGACGCGTTCGTCGGCGGCGGCATCGCGTTGCTGGTGACCGCGATCCTGCTGCCGCTCAACCCGCTCCGGGTGATCAACCGGGCGGCCCGGCCGGCGCTGGACCTGCTCGCCGACCAGCTCGACGTCTGCGCCCAGGCGCTGCGCGACCGGGACCGGGGGGCCGCCCAGCGGGCGCTGGACCGGCTCCGCGAGAACAAGGAGGAGCTGGCCACCTTCACCGAGGCCATCGAGGGGGCGAAGGAGACCAGCACGCTCTCCCCGGCCCGCTGGCACCGGCGCAACGAACTGACCCACTACGCCGAGGCGGCCGACCCGATCGACCGGGCGATGCGCAACAGCGGCACCCTGATCCGCCGGTCGGTCACCATGATCGAGGACGACGAGCCGGTGCCCGACCCGATGCCGGACGCGGTGATCCACCTGGCCGAGTCGGTCCGCCTGCTGCGGCACGAGTTCGCCGTCGGTGACGAGCCGGAGCGGGCCAGGGAACGGTCGCTGCGCGCGGTCAGCGAGGCCGGTCGGGCGTACGACCAGGGGGTCGGGTTCTCCGGCAGCGTGGTGATCGCCCAGGTGCGTACCACCGCCAGTGACCTGCTCGTCGCCTCGGGCATCGAGCAGGAGGACGCCAACCGGCTGATCCGGCAGGCGTTCGGCGACAAGGACAAACCGGGCGGCGGCCCGGCCGAGCAGCACGCCGCCCCGAAACCCCCGACCGCACCGCCGCTGGGCTGACCCGGCCGTGGACCGGGCCGGCCCGACCGGTCCACCGCGCACCGGGAGAGCCCGGCCGAACGGGCCGGGGATGACTACGCTGATCCACATGGCCGACACCCCGCCCGGCGGGCCCCCGCTGACGCCCGCGCCCGCCGTACCGTCGCCGGACGCCGCCGCGCCCCGGATGCCGCTGCGCCGGCTCGGCTGGCGGCGGGTCCTGGTGCTGGCCGGGGTGGTGCTGCTGATCGCGGCCTGCGCGGTCTACATGCTCTACACGCTCGGCTCCAACCTGGGTCTGGACGCGCTGCTGGTCGGGGTGACCGCGGCGATCCTGCCGGTGCCGGTCCTGGTGGCCTGCTTCCTCTGGCTCGACCGGTACGAACCCGAACCGCTGAAATACCTGGTCTTCTGCTTCGCCTGGGGCGCGTTCGTCTCGACCGCCGCGTCGCTGACCGTCAACAACAGCTTCGCCGCGCTGTTCAAGGACTGGGGGCTGTCGTCGTCGCTGACCGGGGTGCTGGTGGCCCCGTTCATCGAGGAGCTGACCAAGGCGCTCGGCCCGATCCTGCTGCTGATCTTCCGGCGCAGGGAGTGGTCCGGGATCACCGACGGCCTGGTCTACTGCGGGCTGTCCGCCGTCGGGTTCGCCATGGTGGAGAACATCCTCTACCTGGGCGGCCTCGGGTACGCCTCGGGCGTCGACCAGTGGGGTCCGGCCACCGGCGTGCGCAACGTCATCGTCATCTTCATCTCGCGGATCCTCTTCTTCGGCTTCGCCCACCCGCTGTTCACCTCGATGACCGGGGTGGGGCTGGGCATCGCCGCCCGCACCGCCGACCGGCGGGTACGGGTGCTCGCCCCGGTCGCCGGCCTGCTGCTGGCGATGATGCTGCACGGCACCTGGAACCTGATCCCGACGCTGGTCCAGGCCACCGGCCAGGCGGTGATCTTCTTCTACGGGATGGTCGCGGTGATGGTGCCGATCTTCTTCGGCATGGTCGGCTTCGCCGTCTGGCTGCGCGCCTGGGAGGGGCGGCTCACCGAGCGGACCCTGCCCGACTACGTGCGGGCTGGCTGGTTGAGCCCGCCCGAGGTGGCCGCCCTGGGCAGCCTGGGCCGCCGGCACGCCGCCCGGACCTGGGCGCGGCGGGTCGGCGGGGACGCCGGGCTGCGCGCGATGCGCGGTTACCAGTTCGCCGCGACCCGGCTGGCGCTGCTGCGTGACGGGATGCGGCGTGGCCTGGACCGTAAGCCGGCGGAGCGGGAGAACACCCTGCGGGAGGAACGGCAGCTGCTGGAGACGATCGCGGCATACCGGTCGTTCTTCGTCGGCCGGGACCCGCAGACGCCGGTGGGGGTCTGGGACGGGCAGCGCTACCACCTGCGGTTCCCCGACGGCACGCAGCGGGTCGTCGACGCCCCGGACTCGCCGGTGGTGCCGATCCCGGTGGTGCTGGCCCCGCCGCCGCCCCCGGCCTACCCGGCCGGTTACGGCCCACCCGGCTGGTACGGCCCCCGCCCGGCCGCCCCCTGGCCGCCCGGCGGGCGCTGACCGGCCCGGCCCCTGGCCGGTCCAGGCCCCGGTGCCGACCGGCCGACCCACTGCGGGGTCAGGTCATCAGGCTGGTGAGGAAGTCGCCGAGGCCCTGGGCCATCGCCATCAGGGCCGCCCCGATCCCCTTGAACATCTGGGCGGCCCCGTCCGGGCGGAACGCCATGAAGTAGATCAGGAAGGCGACGCTGCCCCAGAGCAGCACCTTCTTCACGAGAACCGGCATCGTCCCTCCCCAGGGCACCTGGACGTGCCTGGCTTCCCGCCGGGAAGCGGGACAAACCGGTAGGCCGCCCGCGACGACCCCGACGCCCGGGAAGGTCGGGCCGCTACAGGTAGAGGCCGGTGCTGCCGGTGGACTCGCTCTCCACCCGTTCGGCGGCGACGGCGTGCACGTCCCGCTCGCGCAGCAGCACGTACCCCCGGCCGTGCAGTTCGACCTCGGAGCGGTCGTCCGGGTCGAAGAGCACCCGGTCGCCGGCCACCACGGCGCGTACGTGCGGACCCACCCCCACGGCGGTGGCCCAGGCCAACCGCTTGCCGACGGCGGCGGTGGCCGGGATGACGATGCCTGCGGTGGAGCGGCGTTCGCCCTCGCTGCCGTCCTGTCTGACCAGCACCCGGTCGTGCAGCAGGCGGATCGGCAGGCCGGTGTCGAGGTTCGGGTCGGCGGTCACGCCAAGACGCTACCGTGTGGGCCGTTGACGTCCGTGCGGTGGTTGAGCCGCTGCGGCGTGGGGCAATGAGTGGCGGAACTGCCCTACGGTGGCGGGCGTACGGACGTACCCTGTCCGGGCCGTCGCCGTGGGCGTCCCGGTGTCGTTTCTCAGGAGGTGCGCTTGAGCCGCTTCGAGCGGGTACGCGGCCGACTCCGCCGCGCGTACGAGTCCGGACGGGAGTCGGTCCGCGCGGGACGCGCCGATCCGGCCGACGCGCCCGAGGGGGCCGGAGTGGCCACGCCCGCTTCCCCCGGCCCGCCGGCCGCCCCGTCGGCGACGGTGGTCGGGGCCGAGCCCCCGGCGGCCATGCACAACTCCACGTCCAGCCGCGACGACGCCGACGTGCCGCACGCGCTGCGGATCGCCGCCGCCTGGTCGTGGCGGCTGATCGTGATCGGCGCGGTCACCTGGGCGCTGCTGAAGATCGTCGGGACGATCAGCATCGTGATCATCCCGCTGGCGGTGGCGCTGCTGCTCTCCGCGCTGCTCGCCCCGGCGGTGGGCTGGCTGCTGCGGGCCCGGTTCCCCCGGTCGCTGGCCACCGCCGTGGTGATGGTCGGCGGGCTGGCCGCGGTGGTGGGCACGCTGACCCTGGTGGTCAACGAGTTCATCCAGGGCGTGCCGGAGCTGAGCGAGAAGTCGTCACAGGGGGTACGGCAGATCCAGGACTGGCTCAAGACCGGCCCGCTGCACCTGTCGGACAGCCAGCTCAACCGCTACATCGAAGAGGCGCAGGGCTGGATCAACGGCAACACCGAGAAGTTCACCAGCGGGGCGCTGGCCACCGCCGCCACCCTGGCCGAGGTGCTCACCGGCGCGATCCTGGTGCTCTTCGCCACCTTCTTCTTCCTGCGTGACGGCAACCGGATCTGGCGCTTCCTGGTCCGCCTGCTGCCGGTCGCCGCCCGGTGGAAGGTCGACGACGCCGGCCGGGCCTCCTGGGCCACGCTCGGCGCGTACGTGCGGGCCACCGTGCTGGTGGCGTTCATCGACGCGGTGGGCATCGGCATCTTCCTGGTCATCTTCGACATCCCGTTCGCCTTCCCGTTGGCCGCGTTGGTCTTCCTCGGCGCGTTCATCCCGATCGTCGGTGCCGCCCTCTCCGGTGGGGTGGCGGTGCTGGTGGCGCTGGTCGACAGCGGCCCGGTGACCGCCCTGATCATCCTCGGCGTGGTGATCGGCGTGCAGCAGGTCGAGGGGCACCTGCTGCAACCGTTGATCATGGGTCGGGCGGTGGCCATCCACCCGCTCGCGGTGATCATCGGGATCGCCGCCGGGGTGGTGCTCGCCGGCATCACCGGCGCGCTGGTCGCGGTTCCGCTGATCGCGGTGCTCAACACCGCCGTACGCCGGCTCGCCGCCCGCAGCGTGCCCGACACCCCGCCGGACGCCGTGGTGGTCGCCTCCCAGGCCCCCTGACCGGAACCGCACGGCGAGCCGCCCGTTCCCCGCCGGGGAGCGGGCGGCCCGCCGTCGCGGGGTCAGAGCTTGGCCAGGCGCTCCAGCGCGCCCCGGGCCACCTCCGGCCGGGTGGTGTACCAGAACGGGGGCAGCGAGCGGCGCAGGAACGGCCCGTAGCCGCGCGCCGTCTCCAGCCGCGAGTCGAGGACCGCGACCACCCCCCGGTCACCGGTCGCGCGGATCAGCCGGCCCACGCCCTGCGCCAGCCGGACCGCCGCGATCGGCACGCTGACCGCCGAGAAGCCGGACCCGCCGCCCGCGTCCACCGCCGCCGCGCGGGCCGCCGCCAACGGCTCGTCGGGGCGCGGGAAGGGCAGCCGGTCGATCACCACGAGCTGGCACGAGTCGCCAGGCACGTCCACCCCCTGCCAGAGCGACATCACCCCGAACAGGCAGCTCGACCGTTCCTCGCGGAACCGCCGCACCAGCAGCGGCAGCGCCTCCTCGCCCTGCAGCAGCACCGGCAGGTCGGTGCGCGCCCGCAGCAGCTCCGCCGCCTGCTGCGCGGCCCGCCGGGAGGAGAACAACCCGAGGGTACGGCCACCGAGCGCGCCGACCAGCCGCAGCAACTCCTCGCCGGCCGCCTCGGGCAGCCCGGAGACGCTGGGCCGGGGCAGGTGCGCGGCGACGTACAGGATGCCCTGCCGGGCGTAGTCGAACGGTGAGCCGACGTCGAGCGACGACCAGCCCGGCCCCGACGTGGCCGGTACGACGCCGGTGGCGGCCCGGCTGCCCGGGGCGCTCGCCACCCCGCCGGCATCCACCCCGGCGGCCCCGACCGCCGTGCCGCCGCCGACGACCCCGGTCGACCGGCCGGCGGTGGCGGTGGCCAGCGCGGCGGCGGCCGG
This sequence comes from Micromonospora wenchangensis, assembly GCF_002210435.1. Taxonomy (GTDB): domain Bacteria; phylum Actinomycetota; class Actinomycetes; order Mycobacteriales; family Micromonosporaceae; genus Micromonospora; species Micromonospora wenchangensis. The sequence continues at coordinate 44,180 of NZ_MZMV01000010.1, read as the reverse complement.
GGACGGCGGGGCGGGCGGCGGCGCTTCCAGGCCGAGCGCCCGCGCCACCGTGTCGAACCGGCCGCCCAGCGCCAGCGTCGCCGAGGTGGCGACCACCGTGCGCTCGTCGTACAGGTGGGTGGCGAGGGTGCCGGCGACGGACAGCGGCGCGACCACCAGCGCCCGGCGGCTGCCGTTGTCCGGCTTCTCCACCCAGGCGACGTCGTGGTCGGCCTCCTCCAGCAGCCGCTGCGCGGTGGTCGACAGCTCGTCGAGCACCGCCTTGGCCTGCTGCTTGCGGACCGGGTCCGGATCGTCGGCCTTGATGTCGCCGATCGCGTCGAGGGCGGCCCGGGTGGCCGCGTCCAGCAGCGTGCACGCCTCGCGCAGCGGGCCGGGCAGGCCGCCGGTGAGCCGGCCGGCCGGGGCCTCGCCCAGCCCGACGGCGAGCGCGTCGCCGGCCTCGGTGAGCCGGTCGGCGACGTCCGGCCGCAGCAGCGGGCGGGCCCGTCGGGCGGACCTGTCGATCTGCTCCGGCACCAGCTCGGCCTGGGCGGCCGAGGAGACCCGGTCGGCCAGCTCGTGCGCCTCGTCGACGATCAGCAGCTTGTGCGGCGGCACGATGTGCCGGCCGGCCAGCATGTCCACCGCGAGCAGACTGTGGTTGGTGACCACCACGTCGGCCTCGCGGGCGCGGGCCCGGGACGCCTCGGCGAAACACTCCTGGCCGAACGGGCAGCGCGACGCCCCCACGCACTCGCGGGCCGGCATCGAGACCAGCCGCCACGCCTGGTCGTCGACGCCCGGGTCCAGCTCGTCCCGGTCGCCGGTGTCGGTCTTCTCGGCCCAGTCGCGCAGCCGCTGGATCTGCTTGCCCATCCGGCCGGCCTCGCCGAGCCACTTCGTCCCGCCGCCGGGCCGCTCGGCGGGGGCGTCGAAGAGGGTGTCCTCCGGCTCGTCCTCGGTGGAGTTGTCCAGCCGGGCCAGGCAGAGGTAGTGGTGCCGCCCCTTGAGCACGGCGAAGGTCGGGCGGCGGCCGAGCAGCGGCTCGACCGCGTCGGCGAGCCGGGGCAGGTCGTGCTCGACCAGTTGGGACTGCAACGCCAGGGTGGCGGTGGAGACCACCACCGGGCCGTCCACGGTCAGCGCCGGGGCGAGGTAGCCCAGCGACTTGCCGGTGCCGGTGCCCGCCTGCACCAGCAGGTGCTCGCGGGCGGCGACGCTGCGTTCGATCGCCTCGGTCATCTGCTGCTGGCCCGGCCGGGTCGCACCGCCGGGCACCGCGCCGACCGCCGCCGCCAGCAGCTCGGTGCCGCTCGGCCGGCCACCGCGCCGTCGGCCGGAGCGGGCCGAGGGGGTGCTGGGGCCGGCGGCGGTACGGGGCGGAGTCACCGTGCGACGGTACCCGCCGCCGCCGACAGTGGACGCGCCCCCGCCTCCCCGCGTGGCGCGGTCACCGTCCGGATTGTCGTGACCTCGGACGGGTCAACTCGCTGCGGCGGGGAGGGGCCGGAATCGGCTAGGGTGCGATTCATGCCGAGCGACGTGGTCCGCGTGATCTACCGCAAGTACGACGGCAGCGCCCACCGCGACTACCCGGCCCGCCGGCTGGCCGAGGACGACCTCGGGGTGTGGCTGGGGGTGACCGAGGGCACCGCGTCGGTCTACCACGGCCGACCCTCGGTGGAGCAGATCCCCTTCGTCCTGCTGGTGCCGCACCACGCCTGGTGGACGGGCATGTTCAACCCGCCGCCACGGACCAGCGAGGTCTACTGCGACATCGCCACCCCGGCCCGCTGGGAGGGCGACGACACCGTCCACCTGGTCGACCTCGACCTGGACGTGGTGCGCCGCCGGACCACCGGCCTGGTGGAGCTGCGCGACGAGGACGAGTTCGCCGAGCACCGGGTCCGGTTCGGCTACCCGGACGAGGTGGTGGCGCAGGCGCAGGCGGCGGCGGCGAAGCTGCTCACCGCCCTCGGCGACGGCACCGAGCCGTTCGCCTCGGCGTACCGGAAGTGGCTGGCCCTGGTGGTCTGACCGGGGATCACCAGCGGGGCGGCCAGGTGGCGTCCGGGTGCAGCGCCGGCAGCCGGTGCAGCTTGTCCGGGTTGAGCTGGTGGAACAGGCCGGTGATCCGGCCGTCGTGCACGGTGAACGCGGTGACCATCCGCAGCAGCTTGCCGTCGGGCTGGACCGTCTCCAGGTGCAGGCCGACCACCCCGTCCACCAGCACCGGCGTGGCCCGCAGGCGCTGTCCGTACCGGCCGGCCCGGGCGAACAGGCCGAGCAGGAAACGGGCCACCGGGTCGACGCCGACGACGGGTCGCCGGGCCGTCGGGAAGTGCCCCCCGCTGTCGCCGATCAGCACCACGTCCGGGGCGAGCACCCGGACCAGCGCGTCGAGGTCGCCGGACTCGGTCGCGGCGGCGAACGCGGCGAGCACCCGGCGCTGCTCGGCGGGGTCGGCGGTGTGCCGGGGTACGTCGGTGGCGGTGACCGCCCGGCGGGCCCGGGAGGCGTGCTGGCGGGCCGCCTCGGGGGTGCTCGCCAGCACCTCGGCGATCCGGGCGAACGGCACCGCGAAGACGTCGTGCAGGACGAAGGCGACCCGCTGTTCGGGGCTGAGCCGTTCCAGGACGACCAGCAGGGCGGTGCCGAGCTGGTCGCGCCGGACCGCCCGGTCGGCCGGGTCGGGGGCGAAACCGTCAGGCCCCGGCGCGCCGCCACCCAGCGGGGTGACGACCGGCTCCGGCAACCACTGCCCCGGGTACGTCTCGCGGCGGACCCGGGCGGAGCGCAGCACGTCGAGGCAGATCCGGGCGCAGGTGGTGGTGAGCCAGCCGCCCAGGTGCCGGATCTCGGCCCGGCGGGCCGGGTCGGCGAGCGCCCCGGCGTACCGCAGCCAGGTCTCCTGGACGGCGTCCTCCGCCTCGCTGCGGCTGCCCAGCATCCGGTACGCCACCGCGACGAGCCGCCCGCGTTCGGCCTCGAACTCCGTCACCAGGTCCACCGTCACCACTACCTCCCGGGTCCGAGCGGATTCTCTCCCACCCACCGGACGGGCCGGCGGCGGAGAACGTGACACCGCATCCGCCGCCGGTGCCGCCGACGCCCGGGAGGCGGCAGGTGCGGCGGTGGGCGAGGATCGGGGGATGCGCGCAGACGAGGAGACGGAGATCGTCGTACCCGAGGGGGCGACGATGCGGGAGCTGTTGCGGGTGCCCGGCGGTGGCGGCCCGGTCGACCTGGGGGCGGTCGATCCCCGGGCCACCCCGGGGCTGCCCGCCGTGGCGGGCCGGGGCGGGGACCGCAAGCCGTGGGCCCGCCGGCAGGTGGAGCTGGTCGGTGCCGGGCTGGCCCGGCAGCAGGAGATGCTGTTCGCCACCGCGCGGGCGGCCGGCGAACCGGGCCCGTCGGTGTCGGCTCCCGCCCGGGACGGGGCGCGGCTGGGCCGGGGCCGGCCGGGGCGGCTGCTGCTGGTGCTCCAGGCGATGGACTGCGGGGGCAAGGACGGCACGGTGAAGCGGGTGGCCGGCGCGATGAACCCGCTCGGCCTGCACCTGCGCTCGTTCGGCCCGCCGACCCGGCAGGAGTTGCGGCACGACTTCCTGTGGCGGGTCCGCCGGGCGCTGCCCCCGCCCGGGTACGTCGGGGTGTTCAACCGCTCGCACTACGAGGACGTGCTGGTGGCCCGGGTCGACGCCCTGGTGCCGGAGCAGACCTGGCGGGCCCGCTACGACCAGATCAACGCCTTCGAGCGGGAGCTGACCGACGGCGGGGTGACCGTGGTCAAGGTGATGCTGCACATCTCGCCGGACGAGCAGGCGCGGCGGTTGGCGCAGCGGCTGACCGACCCGACGAAGTACTGGAAGTACCAGCCGAGCGACCTCGACTCCCGGGCCCGCTGGGACGACTACCAGGCCGCGTACGCGGAGGCGCTGGGGCGGTGCGACACGGACGCCGCGCCCTGGTTCGTGGTCCCGGCGGACCGCAAGTGGTACCGGGACTGGGCGGTGGCGCACCTGCTGCGGGAGACGTTCGAGGGTCTTGATCTGGGGTATCCGGCTGCCGGTTTCGACGTGGAACGGGAGCGCCAGCGGTTGGCGAGTGGCGGCGGTGACGGCCGAGGTGAACAGCAGATGAACGAGCGGTGAATCGGGCCTGACCAGGGGTAGGCCGGCGGAGACCCGCTCCGGTGGGGTACCTAGCATGCATCAGCGGACGCCCCCTGGGGCGGCGGCCACCCTTCCACCGACACGACGAGGTCCGTGCTGTGAAGTTTTCCTTCCGTCCCACCGAGGGCGCTTTCTACGAGCTCTTCACCAGGGCCGCGCAGAACCTGGTGAAGGGCACCGAGCTGCTCAACGAGCTGGCCCTGCCCGGCGTCGACGTGCAGTCGGTCAGCGAGCGGTTGACCGAGGTCGAGCACGACAGCGACCAGATCACCCACGATCTCTACAAGAAGATCAACTCCACCTTCATCACCCCGTTCGACCGGGAGGACATCTACCGGCTGGGCTCGCTGCTCGACGACGTGATGGACCACCTGGAGGCGGTCGGCAACCTGCTCTACCTCTACGGGCTCACCAAGCTCCCGTCGCTGCCGCGCGAGCTGCACGAGCTGGTCAACGTGCTCGACCTCCAGGCCAAGCTGACCGCCGAGGCGATGCCCCGGCTGAAGTCGATGAAGGATCTCGAGGACTACTGGATCGAGTGCAACCGGCTGGAGAACGACGGCGACCAGGCGTACCGGATGCTGCTGGTCCGGCTCTTCTCCGGCGAGTACGACGCGCTGACCGTGCTGAAGATGAAGGAGGTCGCCGACGAGCTGGAGGCCGCCTGCGACGCCTTCGAGCACGTGGCGAACACAGTCGAGACCATCGCGGTCAAGGAGTCCTGATCCTGTGAGTCCCGAACTCATCGCCGTGCTGGCGGTGATCGCGGTGGCCCTGGCGTTCGACTACACCAACGGCTTCCACGACGCTGCCAACGCGATCGCGACAAGCGTCTCCACCCGGGCGCTGACCCCCCGGATCGCCCTGCTCCTGGCGGCGGTCGGCAATTTCGTCGGCGCGCACTTCGGCGCGGGGGTCGCCAAGACCGTGGGCGACGGCCTGGTCACCCTCCCGACCGGGGTGGGCAGTCTCGGGGTGGTCTTCGCCGGGGTGCTCGGCGCGATCGCCTGGAACCTGATCACCTGGTACTTCGGCCTGCCGTCGTCGTCCTCGCACGCGCTGTTCGGCGGGTTGGTCGGGGCGACCCTGCTCTCCACCGGCGGCGTGGTGCAGTGGGTCACCATCGGCGAGAAGGTCATCCTGCCGATGGTGCTCTCCCCGATCATCGGGCTCACCCTCGGCTACCTGCTGATGCTGGCCATCCTGTGGGCGTTCCGCAAGGGGCAGCCGGGCAAGCTCAACCGGGGCTTCCGCTGGGCGCAGACCGCCTCGGCGGCGGCCATGTCGGTCGGCCACGGCATGCAGGACGCGGCCAAGACCATGGGCATCGTGGTGCTGGCCCTGTACACCGGCGGTTTCCAGGACGACAAGACGCACATCCCGGGCTGGGTCTTCTGGACCTCGGCGACCATGCTGGCGCTCGGCACGTACGCCGGTGGGTGGCGGATCATCCGGACCCTCGGCCGCAAGATCATCGACCTGGGTCCGCCGGAGGGGTTCGCGGCCGAGACGGTGGCCAGCGCGGTGCTCTACTTCAACGCCCTGGTGCTCAAGGCCCCGATCTCCACCACCCACACGATCACCTCGGCGATCATGGGGGTGGGCGCGACCAAGCGGCTCTCCGCCGTCCGCTGGAACGTGGCAGGCAACATCGTGCTCGCCTGGATCATCACGTTCCCGGCCGCCGCGCTGATCGCCTGCCTCACCTACCTGCTGGTCCGCCCGCTGTTCTGACCGCCGTCGGGAGGGGCACCCCGCGACCGGGGTGCCCCTCCCGACGGCGTGCTCAGGCGTAGTCGACGCCGATCCGGCCCCGGATGCCGTCCAGCAGGGCCATCACCTCGAGCGTGACCGCGTGCGGTACCAGCGGGCTCTCGGTCAGCCCGGCCGCCAGGCAGCGCTGCACCTCGGCGGCCTCGTACTGGTAGCCGCCGCCGGCCGGGTCGTCGGTGAGCGTCTCCGGCTCGGCGCCGGCCCGGTGCAGCACCGCCGAACCCGGCCGGAAGAACGGCTCGGGCAGCTCGATCCGGCCGGTGGTGCCGGTGATCGCGGCGGTCAGCGGGGTCGCTCCCACCATGCCGCAACCGAGCGTGGCGACCGCGCCCGAGTCGTACCCGAAGACGATGCCGGTGTTCTCGTCCACCCCCTCCGGGCTGAGCTTCGCCCACGCCTGCACGTGCTGCGGCACGCCGAGCAGCAGGTGCGCCAGGCTCACCGGGTAGACGCCCAGGTCCAGCAGGGCGCCGCCGCCCAGCGCCGGGTTGCGCATCCGGTGCTCCGGCGGGAACGGCCCGGCCACCCCGAAGTCGGCCCGCACACTGGTGACCTCGCCGATCGCCCCGGCCCGGACCAGCTCGACCAGGCGCAGGATCAGCGGGTTGCAGCGCATCCACATGGCCTCCATCAGGAAGACCCCCCGGGCCCGCGCCAGCTCGACCAGCTCGGTGCTGGTGGCCAGGTCCAGGGTGAACGGCTTCTCCAACAGCACCGCCCGGCCGGCCTCCAGGCAGATCCGGGCGGCCTCGTGGTGGGCGGCGTGCGGGGTGGCCACGTAGATCGCGTCCAGCCCGTCGTCGGCCGCCAGCTCGGCCCACGAGCCGTACGCCCGGTCGGCCCCGTGGCGACCGGCGAACTCCTCGGCGCTCCCGATGGTCCGTGAGCCGACCGCGACCAGCTCGGCCCCCGGCACCAGCCGGAGGTCCTCGGCGAACCGGCCGGCGATGTGGCCGGTGGACAGAATCCCCCAACGTGTCATGCGCCCACGCTAACCCGCCGCTCGTCGCCCGCCCGTGGCCCGGGGGCGGTCCGGGCGGCGGGGCTAGGCTCGGCGCATGACGATCGACGGCACCGGTTTCCCCGCCCCGCCGGCCCTGGTCGAGCACGCCCGTCGGTTCCACGCCGAGGGCGGCACCCCGGCGACGCCCCGGGTCGCGGCCACCGTGCTGCTGCTCCGCCCGGCCGGCACCGACTTCGAGGTGTACGTCATCCGCCGGGTCGCCGCGATGACCTTCGGCGGGGTGTACGCCTTTCCCGGCGGCGGTGTCGACCCGTCGGACTCCGAGGCGCACCTGGACTGGGCCGGGCCCGACCCGGCGGCCTGGGCGGGGCGGCTGGGCGTCACGCCCGACGCCGCCCAGGCGGTGGTGTGCGCCGCCGCGCGGGAGGTCTTCGAGGAGGCCGGGGTGCTGCTGGCCGGCCCCGACCCGGACACCGTGGTGGGTGACGTCAGCGGTGACGACTGGGAGGCCGCGCGGCAGGATCTGGAGGCACGTCGTCGGGGCTTCGCCGGGCTGCTCGCCGAGCGGCAGCTCACCCTGCGGTCCGACCTGCTGCTGCCGTGGAGCCGGTGGATCACCCCGGAGTTCGAGCCGCGCCGCTTCGACACGTACTTCTTCGTCGCTCTGCTGCCCCGGGGGCAGCGGACCCGGGACGTCTCCGGCGAGGCCGACCACACCATGTGGGTCCGCCCGGCGGACGCCCTGGCCCGCGCGCGGGCCGGCGAGCTGACCATGCTCCCGCCCACCCTGGTCACCCTGTCCGAGGTGGCCGCCGCCGCTGCCGCTGGTGGTGGCGTGGCGGCGGTGGCGCGTGGCTCGGCGGACCGGGACGCGGCCACCCCGGTGACCCCCCGCCTCCACGTCGCCGAGGACGGCACCCCGCACTTCACCCTCACCTGACGGCGATGTCGCGCGTCGGGTGGGCGGTCCGGCGGCCGCTGACCCTGCCGCGTCCTGCCCTGCCGCGCCCGGCCTCACCGCGCCCGGTCCGGCTGCGCCCAGGTCCGCCGCACCCGGTCTCGCCGCGCCCACCGGGTGGGTCCACCTCGGACCCTTTCGAGCTGATGGCACTGGCGACTCACCGGCACCCGCCGGTGCGGGCGGTTCGCCGTGCCGTCGGGCGGGGACTCCTCAGGGCGATGGGACCGGTGACGTCGCCGGACAGGCGAGTCGTTGACGTCATCAGGTCGAAAGGGCCCGCAGGAGTGTTCCTGGGCCGCATTCCGCCGCGCCGGCGGTCGCCCCCGCAGGGCCGCCCCGGCACAGCGAACGTGCGGACCGGACCGGCGGGCGGGGGTCAGCCGAAGCGGCCGGTGATGTAGTCCTCGGTCTTCTTCTGGCCGGGGTTGCTGAAGATCTTCTGGGTGTTGTCGTACTCGATGAGCCGGCCGGGGTCGCCGGTCTTCTCGATCGAGAAGAAGGCGGTGCGGTCGGAGACCCGGGCCGCCTGCTGCATGTTGTGGGTGACGATGATGATGGTGAACTTGTCCTTGAGCTGGAACATCAGGTCCTCGATGGCCAGCGTCGAGATCGGGTCCAGCGCCGAGCAGGGCTCGTCCATCAGCACCACCTGCGGCTCGACCGCGATGGTCCGGGCGATGCACAGCCGCTGCTGCTGACCGCCGGACAGGCCCGCGCCGGGCTTGCCGAGACGGTCCTTGACCTCGTCCCACAGGTTCGCCGCGCGCAGCGCCTTCTCGGCGGCCTCGTCCAGGATGGACTTCCGGCGGACCCCGTTGAGCCGCAGCCCGGCCACCACGTTCTCGAAGATGCTCATGGTGGGGAACGGGTTCGGGCGCTGGAACACCATGCCGATCATGCGGCGGACGGCGGTCACGTCGACGTCGCGGTGGTAGATGTCCTGGCCGTCGATGGTCAGGCTGCCCTCGACCCGGGCGCCGGGCAGCACCTCGTGCATCCGGTTGATCGACCGCAGGAAGGTCGACTTGCCGCAGCCGGACGGCCCGATCAGGGCGGTGACCGTCTTCGGCTCGACCGTCAGGTTGATGTTCTCGATCGCCTTGAAACCGCCGTAGTACGCGGTCACGTCGGTGGCGTCGATGCGCTTGGCCATGGTGGTACCTCCGGGGTTCATCGGCCGAGCCGGTTGCGGCGGGCCAGCAGCTTCGCGGCGACGGTGAGCACGAGCACGAGGACGACCAGGGTCAACGCCGCGGTCCACGCCCGTGCCGGGGAGTACTTCGACGCCTCGCCGGCCTGCTGGTAGACGAAGAGGGCCAGCGACGACTGGTTGTTCTCGAACGGGTTGAAGTTGATCGCCGCGCCACCACCGGCGACGAGCAGCACCGGGGCGGTCTCACCGGCGGCCCGCGCGATGGAGAGCATGATGCCGGTGACGATGCCGGGCAGGGCGGTCGGCAGCACCACCCGCAGGATCGTCTTCCACTTCGGCACGCCGAGGGCGTACGCGCCCTCCCGCAGCGGCGCGGGGACCAACCGCAGCATCTCCTCGGTGGAACGGACCACCGTGGGCAGCATCAGCACGCTCAACGCGAGCGCGGCGGCGAAGCCGGAGAAGCCGGGCTGGCCGTCGTTGAACCACGGCGACACGATCAGCACCCAGAAGGCCAGCACGAACAGGCCGGTGACGATGGACGGGATGCCCGTCATCACGTCGACGAAGAACCGGATGGTGAAGGCGAACCGGCCCCGGCCGTACTCGACGATGTAGATCGCGCAGAGCACGCCGAGCGGGACGGTGATCGCGGTGGCGATGCCGACCTGCTCCAGCGTGCCCACGATGGCGTGGTACGCGCCGCCGTTGGCGTCCCGGGCCCCGATGTTGTTCATCGAGCTGCCGAAGAAGTCACCGTCGAGCCGGGCGGTGCCCTTGCTGACCAGCGTCCACACCACCGAGGCCAGCGGCAGCACGGCCAGCACCAGGGCGGAGTGGATCAGCGCGCTCCAGAACCGGTTGCGGGCCGAGCGTCGGCCCTCCACCGCGTTCGCCGCGACGAAGAGACCGGCCAGGTAGAGCACCGCGCCGAGCACCACGACCAGGACCGGGCCGCCGAGGTCGACCCCGTAGACGATGCCGGCGGCGACGAGCAGGGCCAGCGCCGCCAGGGCGGGGGCGGCGTACCCGGGCAGGCGGCGGGCCCGCAGGCTGGCCGGCTGGGCCGGCGGGCGGGAACGGCGGGGGGTGAGGGTGGTGGTCATGCGGCCGACTCCGTGAACTCGCGGCGGCGGTAGATGATCGCGCGCGCGGTGATGTTGACGACCAGCGTGATCGCGAAGAGCACCAGGCCGGAGGCGATGAGCGCGCCGCGGCCGGTCTCGTTGGCCTCCGCGAACCGGTTGGCGATGTTCGCGGCGATGCTGTTGCCGCCGTTGGCGAGGATGTTGAACGAGATGGCGTACGTCGAGCCGAGGGTGAGCGCGAGCGCGATGGTCTCGCCGAGCGCCCGGCCGAGGCCGAGCATGACGGCGGCGATGATGCCCGGCCGGCCGTACGGCAGCACCGCCGTGCGCAGCATCTCCCACCGGGTGGCGCCCAGCGCGAGGGCGGCCTCCTCGTTGGCGGTCGGGGTCTGGAGGAACACCTCGCGGGAGAGCGAGGTGATGATCGGCAGCACCATGATCGCCAGGACCAGCGAGCCGAGCAGGATCGAGTTGCCGTACGGGCCGTCGCCGAAGATCGGGATCCAGCCGAAGTACCGGTTCAGCCAGGCCGACAGGTCGGCGACCGGCCCGACCAGGTAGTCCCGCCCCCACAGGCCGAACACCACACTCGGCACGGCGGCCAGCAGGTCGATCACGAAGCCCAGCGCGGTGCCGAGCCGCCGCGGCGCGTAGTGCGACAGGTAGAGGGCGATGCCCAGCGCCACCGGCACCGCGACCAGCAGCGCCAGCAGGGCGGTGAGCACGGTGCCGAAGGCGAGCGCGCCGATGCCGAACGTGGGTGGATCGTCGTTGGGGAACCACCCCTCGAAGGTCCAGAAGTTCGCACTGTTGGCCCGCAGCGCCGGCACGGCCTTGGCGATCAGGAAGACCGCGATGGCCGCGATGATGACCAGCACGGCGACGCCGGCGGCCAGGGTCACGCCACGGAACGCCCGTTCCGCGCCGAACGCGCGGGCCCGGGGCAGCCCGCCGCCTCCGCCGAGGCCACGGTCGTCATCGGGGGTACGGGGGCTGACTGGTGCCTCGGCCACGCGCGCCGAGGCACCGGCGGACCGCTCGTGACCCAGGGTCACGGGGTGTCCGCCGGTGCCGGCGTGTGCCGAGCGGTGAGGGGTTTCACCCATCTGCTCGCTCGCTTCGACTTGAGGTGATGTCGCTCGGGATGCTCAGGCCAGGTTCTTGACCGCGGCCTCGACCTTGGTCCGGACCGAGTCGGGCAGCGGGGCGTAGCCCAGCTCGACCAGCTCGGCCTGGCCCTCGGTGCTGGCGGCGTGGCCCAGCAGGCCCTTGACCAGCGGCAGCTTGTCGGCGGCGATGCCCTTGCTGCACACGATCTCGTAGGTCACCAGGACGATCGGGTACGCCCCGGCCTCCTTGGTGGCGTAGTCGATCGACATCTTGAGGTCGTCGCCCTGGCCCTCGATCTTGGCCCCGGCGATGGTCTTGCCGGCCGACTCGGCGGTCAGCTCGGTGTACTCGCCGGCCCCGTTCTGCACCTTGGCCTTCTTCAGGCCGGAGTTCTCGGCGTACGACCACTCGACGTAGCTGATCGTGCCCTCGGTGCTCTTGACCTTGGAGGCGACACCGTCGGACTTGGGGGCGCCGAGGCCGCCGGGGGCCTTCCACGCCTTGTTGTTGCCGAAGGTCCAGTCCGTCGGCGCGGTCTTCGACAGGTACTTGGTGAAGTTGTCGGTGGTGCCCGACTCGTCGGAGCGGTGCACCGTCTGGATCGGGGCGGCCGGGAGGGTGGCGTTCGGGTTGTCGGCCTTGATCGCCGGGTCGTCCCACTTGGTGACCTTGCCGGCGAAGATCTGCGCCAGGGTGGTCGGCTTGAGCTGGAGGTTGTCCACGCCGCCGACGTTGTAGACGACCGCGACCGGGCCGATCACCATCGGCAGGTTGAGCGCCGCGCCGCCGGTGCACTTGGCGTCCGCCTGCGGCTGCTCCTCCGGCTTGAGGGCGGAGTCGGAACCCGCGAAGTCGGCGGTGCCGGCGATGAACGCCTGGATGCCCGCGCCCGAACCGGTCGACTCGTAGTTGATCGTGGTGCCGCTGCACTTCTGCTGGTACGCCTTGATCCACTCAGCCATGGCGTTCTTCTGAGCGGAGGAGCCCTGCGCGTTCAGGGTGCCCTTGCCGCAGTCGGCCGCGCTGGCCGAGCCGGAGGCGGAGGCGCTGGCCGGCTCGTTGTTGTCCGAGCCGCAGGCGCTGAGGCCGAGGACCGCAGTAAGAGCGAGGCAGGCAATGGCGCCGTGCCGCTGGAGCTTCACCTGAGGGGTTTCCCTTCACGTCTTTGGTCAGGTCGCCCGGATGGGGCCCGAGTGCCGGCGCTGACCGGCTGACACGAAAGCTAGAAGTGCCAGGTAGACGGTTCGCCGGTCGGAAGTGAACGGAGCATGAACAGCCCCGGCCGGGAAGGTGACCGCTGCCTGAGGGAGGGTTGTCCGTTAGGTGAACTGCCGTCCCGGTATCCGCATTGATGGGACATATCCGGGCAGCCGTTATCCGTACGTGGCCCCGCCGTTACCGCACGGAGACCGCACCGGTCGTGCCCCGGCAGGTCACCGGCGAGGGTGGAGGGGACGGGGCGGCGTCAGCCCAGGTGGTAGTTGACGTGCCCGCACCAGCGGGCGAACCCGAGCCGTTCGTAGAGCGAGACGGCGGCGGTGTTCGACTCGTCGACGTAGAGCATCACCCGGTCCAGCCCGCGCCGGTCCCGCAGGTAGGCCAGGCCGGCGGTGGTGAGCGCCCGGCCCAGGCCGCCGCCGTGGGCGTCCGGGTCCACCCCCACCACGTACACCTCACCGGTACGGGCCGAGCCCGCCCGCTCGTGCACCTTGGTCCAGTGGAAGCCGAGCAGCCGCCCGGCGGCGTCGACGGCGAGCAGGAAACCGTCCGGGTCGAACCACGGCTCGGCCAGCCGGGCCCGCAGGTCGTCGGTGGTCCACCGGCCCTGCTCGGGGTGCGTGGCGAAGGCGCGGGCGTTGAGCGCGAGCCAGGCGTCGTCGTCCGCGCCGGGGCGGAAGGAACGCAGCGTCACCCCGTCCGGCAGGCGGGGCGGTGGCACCGCCCCGGTCAGCGGTCGGCGCAACTGCCAGAGCACCCGGGCCCGGGTGAAGCCGAGATCCACGGCGAGCGCCGCGGCGGACGGGTGGTCGCCGTGCGCCCAGGCCCGCAGCGGGCCGGACGCCGCCGCGAGGACGCCCCGGACCAGCGCCCGTCCGGTGCCCCGCCGCCGTAAGGCCGGGTGCACCACCAACTCCACCCCGACCCCGGACTCCGGCTCGGTGGTGTCCAGGTGGGCGTACCCGGTCAGGGTGCCGTCGGGGGCGCGGGCGGTCAGGTGCCCGGCCGCCGCCTGCGGGTCACGCAGCCGCAGCAGGGTGTGCTCGTCGAACGGGTCGGCCCCGTCGGCATCGCCGCCGAGCCGGGCCAGGGCCAGCACCTCGGTCACCTCGTCCGGGGTGAGGCGGTCGGTGCGGGCCACCCGGTCGACTGTCGGTTCGACGCTGCTCATCCCGCCACCGTAGTCGGCGTCGTCCGCCCGGTCGGGCCCGCCGGTTCAGTTGGCCCCGCCGGGCGGTAGCGCCTCCAGCCGGAACCGGCCGGTCAGGTCGGGCAGCAGCCGACGCAGCGCGTCCACGGTGCCCTGCCGGTCGCCGCCGGCGTCGTGCATGAGCACGATCGCGCCCGGCCCGGTGTCCCGGGAGACCGTCGCGGTGATCTTCGCCGCGCCGGGGACCTGCCAGTCGTTGGGGTCGACGGTCCAGTGCAGCGGGGTCATCCCCAAGCCCTCGGCGACCGAGACCACGGGGTACGTCCAGGCCCCGCCGGGCTGCCGGAAGTAGCTGACCGGGGCGTCCGGCACGGCGGCGTGGATGGCGTCGTTGGTCCGCAGCAGGTCGGCCCGGATCAGTGCGGGGGAGCGCTTGCCGAGCAGCACGTCGTGCTGCCACGAGTGGTTGCACAGGGTGTGCCCGTCGGCCACGATCGCGCGGATCAGGTCCGGGTGGTCCTGGGCGTTCTCGCCGACCACGCAGAACGTCGCCTTGACCCCGTAGGTGCGCAGCACCTCCAGCACCTGCGGGGTGTACGTCGGGTCGGGGCCGTCGTCGAAGGTCAGCGCGACCTCACCGGTGCCGGTGCTGGCGTGGCTGCCGAACGGGCCGTCACCGCCGCTGGCCGGCTGTGGCGCGTCCGGGTCGGCCCCGGCGGTGGGGGTGCCGGCCGGGGTGGCCCCGTCGGGGCGGGCGCCGTCCGTGGTGGCGGGCGGCGCGGCCGGGTCGGCGGGTTGCTCGCCGTACTGGGCGCCGTCGACCTGTGCCGCCGCGCCGAGGGGCTGGCGGGGCGGGGTGGGGGTCATGCTGCGGCCGAGCGCGTACGCGGACCCGAGCAGGGCGGCCAGCACCAGCGTGACGATGCCGATGGTGCCGCCGGTCGACCGGGTACGCATCAGCGCCACCGCCGGTCCGGATCGCGGGACGGCCCTCTCGTCGCCCCCGTGGTCAGTGCACGCACCGTAGCCCCTCTCACCCCTGCTGATTACGGCACCAAGAATAGAACCGACAACAGGAGCAAAAGGGGCGTATCGGAAATAGTCCTACCGGGGTGCGGTGCCACCGCCCCCGATCAAACCGGCAGCGGTGCGGGCTCGGACTCGGGCAGCGAGCGGGACGACGGCGGGACCACGAACTTGTAGCCCACCTGGCGGACGGTGCCGATCATCGACTCGTACTCCGAGCCGAGCTTGGCCCGCAGCCGCCGGACGTGCACGTCCACCGTCCGGGTGCCGCCGAAGTAGTCGTAGCCCCAGACCTCGCGGAGCAGCTGGTCCCGGGTGAACACCCGGCCCGGGTGCTGGGCGAGGAACTTGAGCAGCTCGAACTCCTTGTACGTGAGGTCGAGCGGCCGGCCCTTCAGCTTCGCCGCGTAGGTGTCCGGGTCGATGTTCAGCTCGCCGGCCCGGATCGACCCACCGGCCCCGGACGTGGCGTTGCTCAGCCGGCCCACCGCGAGCCGCAGCCGGGCCTCCACCTCGGCCGGACCCGCCCCGGCCAGGATCACGTCATCGACGCCCCAGTCGGCGTTCAGGGCGATCAGGCCGGCCTCGGTCACCACCGCGACCAGCGGCACGCCCAGACCGGTGGCGTGCAGCATGCGACAGGTGGCACGGGCCTCGCTCAACTCCGACCGGGCGTCGACCAGCACCGCGTCCGGGCTGGGCCCGGAAACCAGGGTGCGGACGTCACGCGGTGCGGTACGGACCGAATGCGGCAACAGGTCGAGTGCCGGCAGCACCGCCGAGGGCTCACCTGCGCGCGCGGTCACCAGCAGCAGGAGCTCCACACGATCACCTCCGTCCCGGCGGCCCTTCGGCCGCACGCGACCAGCAACCCCGCGGGTGGGCAGGGCGCTGAGAACTTGCGTGGGTCCCGGCGTCGCTGACGGGCGGGTAACAGCCTGAGCGTAACCGATTGCTCCGCTGTCACCCCGGCGTCCTTTCCTGTTTGTCGGATCTGCCCGTGATCACCGGTCAGGTTTTAACGTCGCCGAAACCGTGATCCCCCTCGGGCACCCCGTGATCCCCGCCGATCCCCGCCGGTCTGGCACGATCGGGGCGTGTTTCCCTCCACCTCGCCCGAGACCGGCCGTGACCCGTGGGCCGACGACGCCCCCGACGGGCCCGCCGGCCCGGCCGGAGGGCCCGCACCCGGTCCCCGTCCCGCCCCCGACGACGACGCCGGCAGCCGACGCGAACGCGGCCCACGCCGGTTCCGCAAGGGCGGCCAGCCGCGGCGCAGCGAGGACGACGAGACCGAGCCGGACGAGGAGCCGATCGAGCCGGTCGAGGTGCGCCGTCCGCTCTCGCTGACCGTCGCCGGGTTCGCCGCGCTGCTCGGCGTCGGCCTGGTGCTCGGCGCGCAGACCGCCGGCCCCGGGCACCGGCTGCCGTTCGCGATCATCGTGTTCGGCGTACAACTGCTCTTCGTGCTGGCCTGGACGATGGCCATGCGCCCGCCCGCGCTGCTGCTGGTCGCGCTGACCAGCGGCGTGGTCGCCGCCGCGGCCGACGTCGCCGCCGTGCAGACCGACGTGGCCGGACTGGCCCCGCTCGGGTACGTGGCGCTGGGCGGGTTCCTGGTCGGGGTGCTCGGCCAACTCGTCCGCCGGGTGGACCGGGTCCGGGTGACCGACTCGCTCGGCACCACCCTGCTCATCGTGGTCGGCGTGGTGGCGTTCGCCACCCTGATCACGCTCAGCCGGATTCCCGCCGGCACCCAGGCGATCACCGTCTGCCTGGCCGCCACCGGCGTCGCCCTCACCGTGGCCCGGCTCACCGACGCCGTGCTCGCCTGGCCCCGGCTCGCGCCGCAGGTGCCCCGGGGGGCCGCCGGGGTGGTCGTCGGCGCGATGGTCGGCACCCTCACCAGCGCCCTGCTCGGCAGCTACCTGGTCGGCTTCACCCCGACCAGCGCCGCGCTGATCGGGCTGGTCACCGCGGCCACCGCCGTGCTGGCCGACCTCGCCGTCGGCTACGCAGAGGCGGGCCGCCTGATGGCCGGCGAGCCGCCCACCATGTGGATCGCCCGGCACATGCAGGGCCCGCTGGGCGGGTTCGCGCTGGCCGCGCCGGCGGCGTACGCCATGTGTGTGCTCTTTCTCTGATCCTCCGACGCCGGCTGACGTCGGCGGGGCGCACGGCGCGATTGGGCGCGGCGGCGCTCGGGTAGTAGCGGTGCGCCGCGGGCGGCGGCATCGATGACAGGCACGTCGCGTACCCGCGACGGCGACGAAGGACGGAGACGGGCGTGGCGCAGACGTACGAGGAGCGGCCCCGGCGGCGCGGGCGCAGGTGGCTCGTCGTACTTGTCGTCCTGGTGCTGATCCTGGGCGGGTTGCTGGTGGTGGCCGACCGGGTGGCGGCCGGGCTGGCCGAGCGCGCCATCGCCGACCAGGTGCAGCAGGCGATCACCGAGCAGGACGCCAGCTCCGCGCCGCCCCAGGTCGACGTGGGCGGTTTCCCGTTCCTCACCCAGGTCGTCGACGGCCGGTACGAGCGGATCTCCATCGTGCTGACCGACGTGCAGGGGTCGGTGGAGGGCAACGCGGTCAGCCTGCCCCGGCTCGACGTGGACGCCCGCAACGTGCGCGCCCCGCTGGACACCATCCGCTCCGGGCAGGGCGAGGTGGTGGCCGAGACGGTGGCCGGCACCGGCACGGTCAGCTACGACAGCCTGGCCAAGCTGCTGGACCGGCCGGGGCTCAAGCTCGGTGAGCAGAACGGCAAGCTCGCCGTCACCGCGCCTGTCGACATCCTCGGCCAGAAGCTCACCGTGACCGGCACCGCCGACGTCACCGTGGCCGACGACGGCAAGGTGTCGCTGAAGTTCGCCGACCTCAACGCCCAGGGGCTGCCGGCGGTGCCGCTGGCCCGGACCCTGCTGAACAACTACGCCCGGGGCATCTCGGTGGACGTGCCCCTGCCGTCGCTGCCGTTCCAGCTCAACGTGCGCAAGGTCGAGCCGCGCCCGGAGGGGCTCACGGTGACCGCCGACGCGAAGGACGTCCCGATCAACTCGCCGAGCTGAGTCAGCGCTCAGTCCTGGACGCGGCACCCACCCGGCGCTGCCCGCCTGGTGGGCCCGCGTCCCGCATGCTGGTCGTGAGCTGGCACTCTCCGGGACGGCTGGTAGGCTCCGAGCCCATGGGGACGCACCTCACCAAACGGCGCGCGGTCGACCTGTGCCGCGTGGCCACCTGCCTGTGTCGCTCCGTCATCTGACGGCGGGGCTGTCTCCGGCCGCCCAGCGGCCACCGCGCCCAGGGTCTGCGGACCTCAGGTGCCAACCCTCCGAAACGCCCGGCAGCGGCGCCGTCGCACAAACCCGTGATCCGTTCCTCTATGGGTCCCGCGCATGGTGCGACATCACCGATCTCCACCACCCGCGCTGGCTCACCACCCATCCTCACCAGGGAGTGATCTGATGAGTCGCGACACCGCACTCGTCTCGGCCGAATGGGCCGAGAAGAACCTCGACGCCCCGGGCGTCGTCTTCGTCGAGGTCGACGAGGACACCTCGGCCTACGACACCGGCCACATCGCCGGCGCGATCAAGCTCGACTGGAAGACCGACCTGCAGGACCCGATCCGCCGGGACTTCGTCAACAAGGCCCAGTTCGAGGCGCTGCTCTCCGAGCGGGGCATCGGCAACGACGACGTCGTGGTCCTCTACGGCGGCAACAACAACTGGTTCGCCGCGTACGCGTACTGGTACTTCAAGCTCTACGGCCACCGCGACGTCAAGCTGCTCGACGGTGGTCGCAAGAAGTGGGAGCTGGACGCCCGCCCGCTGGTCACCGACGCGGTGGAGCGGCCGAAGACGCAGTACGTCGCGCAGGAGCCGGACACCTCGATCCGGGCCTTCCGCGACGAGGTCGTCGACGCGATCGGCACCAAGAACCTGGTCGACGTGCGCAGCCCCGACGAGTTCGCCGGCCGGCTGCTGGCCCCCGCCCACCTGCCGCAGGAGCAGGCGCAGCGGGCCGGTCACATCCCCACCGCGATCAGCGTGCCGTGGTCCAAGGCGGCCAACGAGGACGGCACCTTCAAGTCCGACGACGAGCTGCGCAAGATCTACGCCGACGCCGGGCTGGACGACGGCAAGGAGACCATCGCGTACTGCCGGATCGGCGAGCGCTCCTCGCACACCTGGTTCGTCCTGCAGGAGCTGCTCGGCCACACCAACGTCAAGAACTACGACGGTTCCTGGACCGAGTACGGCTCGCTGGTCGGCGTGCCGGTGGCCCTCGGCGACGAGCCCGGGGAGGCCTGAGCCATGACCGCTCCCACCGCCGCCGGCTGCGCCGCGCCGGACCAGTCCGCGCCCCTGCCGGCCAGCCTGGACCTGGAGAAGGAAACCGTCATCACCGGCCAGGTGCTGGCCGAGTCGGGCGACGTCGTGCCCGGCGCGTACGTCCGGCTGCTCGACTCGACTGGTGAGTTCACCGCCGAGGTCGTCACCTCCCCGGCCGGCCAGTTCCGGTTCTTCGCCGCGCCGGGCAACTGGACCCTGCGGGCGCTGTCCCGGCACGGCAACGGCGACACCGCCGTGACCGCCAACCGGGGCGTCAACGAGGTCACCGTCACGGTCGCCTGACCCACGCTCACGATCGGCCCGGGGCCGGTCACCCCACCCGGGGTGACCGGCCCCGCGCCGTCGCCCCTCCGGCGGCCCGCCCGGCAGCCCGGGTGTCCGGGCCCGGCAGGCGCGAGGTGCCCGCCATCCGGCAGCCCACGGGGCCGTTGCTCGGCCGGTGGCGTCACGAGTTGCAGCCGCCCTGGTGGTCGACCCGCCGGACGCAGCGCCGCCGCCCACCGAGCCGCCGATCACAGAACACCTGGTGTTGCCGGTCCGTCACGTCCGCCTCGGAGACGGTGGTCTCGCCGAGCACCAGCTCCGGCAGGAACGCCAGCGACCGGCCGATCGCGCCGGCCAGCAGCCGCGCCGCCGGCAGGTCGTCGGCAGCGACAGTCAGGTGTACGACGAACCGCTCGCGCCCAGGTGCGGCGGTCACGCCCGCACCACCCGGGGCGCGAACCGGGACTGCCAGTCACGCAGCGCACCCTTGATCCGTGCGTTCTCCTCCCGGGTACGGGCCAGCTCGGCGTGCAGCACGGTCAGCTCGTCGGCGATCCGGTGCAGGAACCCGTCCACCTCGCCCGGGTGCAGCCCGTTGCGGGACCTGCCGAACCACTGCTGCCGTACCTGGCTCGCGCAGAGCGGCCGGTACGCCGTCGACCGGTAGTGCTGCCCACTGTTCCTCCGCCCCGCCGGCCCGGATTGCCCACCGGGGCGACCGGCTGCCCGGCTGTCCGGGGTCTGGTTTGTCGGGCGCCTGTTGCTCCTGGCCTGGTTGGTCGGGGGCCGGTTGGTGACGCGGTGCCGGGCGGGGGGCCGCCCGGTTGCCGTGGGTCGCTTGGCCGGCGCGGACCGTCCTGTTGTCGGGGGCTGGTCGGTTGCCCTCGATCGGGGCCGGCGGAACAGCCGGAGGAGCCTGCACACGATGGGACCACCTCTCCGCAGGGGCAGCGGGGATTGTGCTGCCGTGGAAGGTGGCCGGGGCGGGCGGTTTCCCTTCCGCTGCACCCGCCCCGGCCGGGGGAGAGCCCTGCTCGTTGCCACGCGAGGAGCGCTCGCCAACCAACTTATTTGAGGAACTTGAAAGAGTCAACGACCGGTTGCAGTGCGTAGTTGCATGCCGTGATGAGAGCGTGATCGAATCGCGGGTGCCACGCGAGGAGTGCCATGCCTGCGACCCCGGACTACATCCGGATCTCCGACGAGATCGTCGCCGACGTCAGGTCGGGTAAGTACAAGCCGGGAGACAAGCTGCCCTCGATCAGCGAGCAGTGCAGCCGGTTCAACGTCAGTCCGTCGACGATCAACCTGGTCAACGTGCGGCTGGAGGCGCTCGGGGTGATCAGCCGCCACCAGGGCAAGGGCATCTACATCACCGACCCGGCGACCTGGTTGCGCAAGCCCTGACCTGAATCTGATGGCGCTTTCGGGCTGCTGCCTGCCCGCCGCTGAGTGGCCGGTACTCGACGATCGCCGGACACCGGCACCGGCGCTCGGAGCGGGGACAGCGCTGTCCTGCTGCTCTGCTGCCCTACTGAACCTCTTGGGGGACGCTGTCTCCACAGACAGGTATGCCTGTGAGTCATAAGTATGACCCACAGGCATACCTGGTTCCGAACATGGTGTGGCTCCCCGAGCCGCCGGAGAGATCGATCCCCGGCGGCCGAAGCTCGTCCGGGCACCGTGGCCAGCGCATTGGCGGCGATGTAGCGGTATCGGAGCGGGCGGATACCGCTACATCGGCCCAATAGCGCTGGATCACGAGGGACGCCGCCCGACGGGTGGGGCGGCGGGGGAGATGGCGGTGGCCGCCGACCCCGGGTGGGGTCGACGGCCACCGGGTGGGGCCGGTCAGCCGGTCACAGGCCGGATGACCGGACGCCCGCGCAGGTCGACGTCGGGGTCAGCCCGAAGTTGAGCGTCCCGACGATGCCCGCTTCCACGACGGTGCGCTGGACCTGGGGCACCCAACCGTCCTTGGCCACGATCGCGTCGTACCTGCCCTTGGGCAGCCACCAGGCGTAGCGACCCTGGGCGTCGGCGGTGAGCGTGGTGCCGGTGGTCGAACCGACCAGGTTCAGCCGGATCGTGGCCGGGACGCCGACGGTCTGGCCGCCGCAGGTCACCCCGGTCACCGTGCCCTGGATCTTGCCCCAGTTGTTCGGCGGCGAGACGTTCATCTCGACCCCGACCGCCGACACCGGGTACGGCGTGTCCGAGGTGATCCCCAGCTCACCCGAGTACGCCCCGGGCTGGAGCACCCCGGCCGCCGCCGTGGCGGTCAGCGTGACGGTGACCGTCTGGGACGCCCCCGGGGCGAGCGTGAAGCTGGTCGGCGCGGTGGACAGCCACGGCAGGTCACTGGCGTCCGAGCAGCCCTCCAGCCCGCCGAGCCGTTCGCTGTCCGGCGAGCCGACGAACGAGCTGGGCGAACCACCGATCTTGTACGCCCCGCAGGCGGCGGCACCCCGGTACCTGCTGAACTGGGCGTTCGGCAGGTTCTTCCAGGCCCCGGCGACCGGGTCGAAGCCGAGCGTCCGGTTGGTGACCGACGTCGAGCCGCCCGTCACCCCGCCGGCCAGCACCAGCATGCCGCCGGCCGACGCGTACTGGGAGCCCCACAGGTCGACCGGGAGGTTCGGGAGCGCGCTCCAGGTGTCCGACGCCGGCTCGTACCGCCAGGTGTCGGTGTACTCGTCGGCGGCGACCCCGCCCGCGCAGTACACCTGGCTGCCGATCCCGCCGCAGGACACCCAGGAGACCGGGTGCGGGTAGACCGCACCGGTGCGGAACGTGCCGGTACGCGGGTCGAACACCACCAGCTTGTTGCTCTCCGTGCAGGTGCTGTCGACGCAGCCGCCGACCAGGTACACCTTGCCCCCGGCCACGGCGGTGCCGGCCGCGGCGGCGGGTGCCGGGTTGACCGCCCCGGCCAGGGTGCTCCACGCCCCGGTCGCCGGGTCGAAAACGTCCACCGACGACTCCATGCCGTCGCCGGAGCCCCAACCGCCGATCACGTACAGCTTGCCGCTGATCCCCACGGCGGACGGCTTGGACCGGGCGTGCGGCAGGTCGGGCAGCGCCGTCCAGACGCCGGTGGCCGGCTCGAACACCCACGCCTTGCGCTCGTTGCCGGTGTCCCCACCGCCGCCGACCGAGTAGACCTTGCCGTCCAGGTTGGCCGCCGCGTTGTCGTAGATCGCGGCGGGCAGGTTGGTGATCCGGGCCCAGGCGTCGTCGGCCTGCGGCGCGGCGTCGACCGACCCGCCGCCGTAGCGGGCACCGTTACGGCCGGTGCTGATCCCCTTGACCACCTGCTCCCGCAGCGGTGCGCCGCCGGTGGACAGCACCTCGAACCCGCCACCGCGTTCCAGCAGCTCCACGGTCGCCGGGGCGGAGCCCGTGTTGCGGACCGTCACCTTGGCGGTGCGGGTGCTGCCGTACGGCTGGTGGGCCTCGATCGTGGTGGTGCTGACGGTGAGCCGCCCCGCGGCCAGGGCCAGGTCGGCCCGGCGGGCGCTGTCGGCCACCACGGTCACCTGCTGGGTGACCGGGGTGTACGGCGGGCGGGAGGCGGTGAACGGGTGGGTGCCGGTCAGCCCCGAGAAGAGGTGGTAGAAGCCGTCCGGCAGGTTCGGGTCGTCCGGGGTGGCCGCCGAGACGGCCGTGTCGGCGGGCCGGTCGACGCTGGTCACCGTCACCCCGTTGACCGCCGCGCCGGTGTTGCGGTCGGTGGTGTTACCGACCACCAGGCCACCCGGGACGGGCGTGCAGTCCCGGTTCACCAGCTGGACGTCGTCCACCTGCCACCACCAGGCGAAGGTGCCCTTGAACCGGAAGCGCACCAGCGCGCCGGTCGCGCCGGCCGCCGGGGTCAGCGGCACCTCCTCGACCCGGGGGCCACGCCGGCTCGCCGTCTGGTGCCAGACGTTCGTCCAGCTCGCCCCGGCGTCGGTGGAGACGTCCACGTCGGCGGTGTCGCTGATCCCGACGGCCCGCCAGTCGCTGCGGAACCGCAGCAGCGGCGCGGCCGAGGCGGACAGGTCGACCGGCGGGGCGATCAGGTCGGTGTCCTGGGTGTTGCCGGTGCCGAGCTTGTCGCTGTCGATGATCGCGAACCCGCCGGTGCCGCCGGTCAGGTTGCCCCGCGCGCCCGGGTCGTTGAAGACCCAGCCGCCCTTGTCGGTGCGGTTGCGCACCGTCCAGCCCTCGGGCGCGGTGGTGCCGTCGAAGCTCTGCGACAGCAGGGGCGCGCTGAGGCTGCCGGTGTAGCCGGCCGCGACACAGGCCGCCTCGACCGGGACCGGGACGTCGGCCGTGGTGGCCGTCGACCCGACGGTCAGGTCCTTCGTCACCGTCCGGTAGCCCGGGTACTTCGCGGTGACGGTCAGCTTGTAGTCGGTGTTGCCGGCCACGGTGAACGAGTACCGGCCGGTCACCGGGTCGGTGAAGACGGGTCCGCCGGGTCGGCCGGCGACCTCGATCGTGGCGTACAGCGGCCAGCCGTGCCCGGAGCCGTCGGTGACCCGGCCGGAGACGGTGACCGTCGGCGTGGCCGTCAGGGCGAAGTCCCGGGTGACCGTGCCGTCCTCCGGGACGGTCACGGTGCCGGTCGCGGTGCGGAAGCCGTACGCGGAGACGGTCAACGTGGTCTCGCCGGCCGGGACGGTCAGCGCGTACCTGCCGTCGGTGCCGGTGGTGACGCTGCGCGCGCCCGTGGCGACGGTGGCACCCGCCACCGGGTCGCCGGTCGCCGCGTCGGTGACCCGGCCGCCGACCTGACCCACCGGACCGCGCGGGGCCTGCCGGACCGCCTCGTACGCGTTGAGCCGACCCTCGCCGAAGACGTTGTTGTCGGCGGCGGTGCCCCCGCAGGTGGTCGCGTCGACGTCGGTCGCGGTGCGGTCGAGCAGCGCCTCGGTGCCGGCGATGTCCCCGCGCAGGCTGGGCGCGGCCGACCAGATCAGGGCGACCGTGCCGGCGACGTGCGGGGCGGCCATCGAGGTGCCGTTGAACGACGCGTACCCGTTGCCGGGGACGCTGGAGCGCACGTTGCTGCCGGGCGCGGCGATGTTCGGCTTCAGCCCGGCCGGGTCGGTGGAGTTACCCCGACCGGAGAAGCTGGAGATGGCGTTGTTCACGTCGTACGAGCCGACCGCGTACGCGTTGGGGTTGTCGCCGGGGGAGCCGGCGCTGCCACAGGCCGGGCCGTCGTTGCCGGCGGAGAAGACCGGGAACATCCCGGCGGCCCGCCAGGCGGCGACGGTCTGCTGGTACCACGGGTCGCCGCCGTCGCCGCCCCACGAGTTGTTGACGATGTCGGGGCGCAGGTCGGGGCGGGGGTTCTGGCCGTTGAGGTCGGTCGGGGCGAGCACCCACTGGCCGGCGGCCAGCAGCGAGGCGTCCGAGCAGCTGTTGGTCTCGCAGCCCTTGGCGGCGATCCACTTCGCGCCGGGGGCGACCCCCACCTGGTTGGCGGACCCGTCGGTGCCGACCATGGTGCCCATGGTGTGGGTGCCGTGGTCGTTGTTGTCGCAGGGGGCGTCCTGCGGGCAGATGCCGGCCGGGTCGTACCAGTCGTAGTTGTGGTCGAAGGTGCCGCCACCGAGGTTGCCCCGGTAGGAGTTGACCAGCGCGGGGTGGTCGAACTGCACGCCGCTGTCGATGTTGGCGACGACCAGGCCCTCGCCCCGGTCGCCGAACTCGTCCCAGACCCGGGGTGCGCCGATATTGGTCAGCCCCCACTCGACGGCGTCGGTGCCGGCGCGGGCGGCGGTGCTACGCACCGGCCGGATCAACGGGTAGCTGCGGGTGGCGGCGATCCGCTCGACCTCGGGCCGGGCGGCGATGGTGTCCAGCAGCGCCCGGTCCCCGGTCACCCGCAGCGCGTTGGCGATCCAGTAGGCGGTGTAGGTGGCCTTCCGGTCGTCCAGCACCGTCCGCAGGTCACGCTGGGTCCGCTCGGCGGTGGTGGTGAGCAGCCGGTGCACCTCGGCGGCGCGGGCGTCCGGGCTGCGCAGCCGGGCCGCCTGCCCGAGTGGGGCCTGTTCGCGCAGGTAGACCAGGAAGGTCTCGGTGCCGTCGGCGAGCCCGTCGAGGACCTGCCGGTCCACGGTGGCCCGGGGTGCGGCCGGCGCGGCCCCGGCGGGTAGTGCGGGCTGGGCGGTGAGGCCCAGGAGTCCGGCCGCGAGCGCGGCCACCAATCGCCACCGGGACGGTCGTCCGGTCGGTCGTCTGAGCACGCTGTTCCTCCCCACGTCGTCGGGCCCGATCGGTTCGGGCCCGGCCGCGTGTGCCGGGGTCGCGGCCACGCGGAGCGGCTGAGGAGGTGGCCGGTGGTGGGTGCTGCGTGGGCCCCCACGGCCGCTGTGCATCATGCTCAGCCGGAGAACCAAGCTGATCAATGGATCGGGTCGGTCAGTATTCGGTCAGTAACCGGGCGCCACGCTGACCGCTAGGCTGACGGCAGGCCGCGCCGGCCCCCGTTGTGGGCAGACGGGCCCGCCGGGCAGCGGGCGGCGGGTGCGGTCCTGGGGAGGACGGGTGACCGGTGTCGACATCCCTTTCGTGGTCTGTGTCAGCGCTGACGTCTCGGTCCGGGAGCGGGTGGTCCGCCGGCTCGACGACCTCGGCCCGGTGGTGATCTGCGCCGACCTGGCCGAGCTGCGCGCCATGCTCTTCCCGGGCCCGCCGGTGCCTGCTCCCGTGCCCCCGCCGGAGCCGGGTCCGGTGCGCTGCGGCGACCTCGTCGTCGACCCGGCCCGCCACCTGGTCACCTGGCGGGGGGAGCCGCTGGCGCTGACCCGGCTGGAACGGGAACTGCTGGCCCGGCTGGCCGGCGACCCCGGGTCGGTCTGGAGCTACGAACGGATCTTCGGCTCGGTGTGGGGCGGCACCTGGCTGGGCGACGCGGCCATCCTGCACTCTGCGGTCAAGCGGCTGCGCCGCAAGTTGCGCGAGGTGGCCGGCGGCCCGCAGGTGCAGACCGTACGCGGCGTCGGCTACCGGCTCGCCGTACCGCGCGGCTGACCCCGGGCACCGGCGGGTGGGCCGGCGGCGGGGGCGTGACACGATGGCCCGGTGAACGGTGCCGTCCAGCAGGGGTACGCCCCACCGACCGGTCCGTCCGCGCCGCGCCGCCGGCTGGCCTGGCTGTTGGCCGTGACGGTGACCTGGGCGGTGGTGGTGGGCGGGCTCACCTGGTGGTCGGCCCGGCACGACCCGCCGACGGTCAAGGAACAGCGCACCCTCGCCGAGGCCGGCCCGGTGGTCGACCGGGCGCTCGGTGAACTGGTCGCGGCGGTCGGCGACGGTGCCTGGGCGCTGACCGGCCCGCAGGTCGAGCGCGGCTGCCGGATCACCCCGATGGCCGACGGCGCGACCCTGACCCGGGGGCTGGACGTGCTGGTCGCCGAGGGGGGTGAGCGGGCCCTGCTGGACCGGGTCGCCGACCGGCTGCCGGCCGGCTGGCGGGCCGGGGTGCGGGCCGGCGCGTCGGGCCCCCGGCTGCGCGCCGACGCCGGGGAGTTCGTCGTCGTACAGGGCCGGGTCACCAGCGGTGGCCGGGTCCGGTTCACCGCCGACACCGGGTGCCGCCCGGTCGGTGCCGGCTATCCGCAGCCGTCGGCGGCTCCCGCCGACCCGACGTTGGACGCCGCGCTGCGGGCGCTGGGCCGCCCCGCGCGGTCCGCCCCGGAACAGTTCACCGCGCCGTGCCCGGGTGGCGGCACCGCCCGTACCGTCGCCGTCTCGGCCGGCGACGCGCCGGTCGCGCTGACCGGCCTGCGTCCGCTGGCCGCCGGCTCCCCGGTGGCCGACCTCCCCGAGGTGTACGCCTACCGCAGCGGCCCGGCCACCGTGCTGGCCGACGGCACCGGCACGCAGGTACGGCTCACCGCCTCCACCGGCTGCCCCGGCTGACCCGCCCGCCCGGTCAGTGCCGGGGTCCGTGCTCGCGCGGGGTACGGCTGCGGCCCAGGGCGTCGACCCGGCCCCACCGGCCCGGGATGTCCAGCAGCTCGACCCGGCCCATCCCCTCCGGCACCAGCGGATCGATGATCAGGTGCTCACCCTGCGGTTCCAGGCCGAGGATCACCCGCAACAGCAGCAGCGGGGTGCCCGCCGACCATGCCTGCGGGCTGCACGCCGTCGGATACTGCACCGGGTAGTCGGTGAGGGTGCGTTCGTAGCCGGCGAACGCCTCCGGTAGCCGTCCGTCGAAGAACCGGGAGGCGTCGAGCATCGCCTCGCAGATCCGCCCGGCCTCGTCCCGGAAGCCGTACCGGCTCAGGCCCCAGGCGATGAACGCGTTGTCGAACGGCCACACCGTGCCGACGTGGTAGCCGATCGGGTTGTAGCGGCCCTCGTCGGTGGCCAGGGTGCGTACCCCCCAGCCGGAGAAGAGCCGGGGACCGAGCAGGTGTTCGGCGATCCGGGCCGCCCGGGGTTCGTCGACGATGCCGCTCCACAGCAGGTGGCCGATGTTGGAGGTGAGCGAGTCGACGTGCCGGCCGTCCGGGTCCAGGGCGACGGCGAAGTACTCCTTCTCCGGAATCCAGAAGTCCCGGTTGAAGCGTTCCTTGAGCGCCGCCGCCTCCCGTTCCAGCCGGTCGGCGTACTCGGGGTCGTTCCAGAACAGCCTGGCCATCCGGGCACCGCGCCGCTTGGCGTCGTAGGCGTACCCCTGGATCTCGCAGGTGGCCCGGGGGAAGCCGGGCAGCCGGCCGTCGGCGTAGGAGATGGCGTCCCACGAGTCCTTCCAGCACTGGTTCTCCAGGCCGGTCTCCGGGTTGCGGCTGCGGTACCAGACGTAGCCGGTGCCGAGCAGGTCGCCGTAGCTGTCGATCCAGTGCAGCGCGGCGCGGGCGGCGAACTCCAGCCGTTTGACCAGCGCCGCGTCCCCGGTCCACCGCTCGTACTCGTCGAGCAGGATGAGGAACAGCGGGGTCGAGTCGGCGGCACCGTAGTAGGGGGAGTGCGGCTGCTCCTCGAAGCCGGCGGTCTCTCCGTACCGCAGCTCGTGCAGGATCTTGCCGGGTTCCTCGTCGCGGAAGTCGTCGAGCCGGTGACCCTGGAGCCCGGCCAGCATCAGGATCGTCGGCGGCACCAGCTCCGGCAGAAACGGCAGCACCTGCAACGAGGTGAGCATGCTGTCCCGCCCGAACAGGGTCATGAACCAGGGCAGACCGGCGGCGAGCAGCCGTACGCCCAACGTGATCGACTCGTACCGGAGCGCGGCCAGGTCGTGCAGGCTCTGCCGGTACGCCCCGGCGAGCGGCTCGCAGTCGCAGCCCAGCTGCGGGGCGCGGGCGACCAGGTCAGCCTGCTCGTCGCGGATGACCGACGGCCCGCGTGCCGCCCCGAGCGCGGTGATCGCCCGGACGTCCTCGCCCCGCGCGCCGTGGATGATCGGCGTCACGGTCAGCCGGGTGCTCCACTCGCAGTGCGGGGCGACGGTGATCGACCAGGTCATCCCGGCCTGGTCGACGCGGGCGTCGGCGCTGCTGGTGATCGTCGCCTCGCGGTGGAACGCCTCCCGCCGGTAGGTCAGCCGCAGCGCGTTGTCCCCGGCGACCGCGCTGGTGCGGCCCTTCTTCGGCCGCTGGTGCTTGATCTCGAACAGGTCGGCGAAGTCGGAGCCCATCTCCAGCCGCAGGTCGAAGCGCGTCTCCCGGCCGGAGTGGTTGAGCACGGTGAGTTCCTCGGTGAAGTTCCCGCCGATCGACCGGGTACGGATCATCGACACCTTGGCGTCGAGGTAGTGCGTCGGTTCGCCAGGGACGAGGAAGAACCGGGTCTGGTAGGAGTGCGCGTCGTCGACCGACAGGGCGTGCAGCCGCTCGCCGTCGAGGGTGAGCAGCCAGGTGGACAGGAACCGGGTGTCGAACGAGAACAGCCCGGTCGGGAAGTCGAACGACGGTTCGACGTCCCCGCGGCCGTCGCAGACCAGGAACGTGTTGCCGTCGAGGATGCTGACCCGCTGCTGCATCACGCCCGCCCGGTCTGCTCACGGGCGGTCTCCCGGGGGTCGCGCACCCCGGGCGGGGCGGGGAAGAACTGCCGGAACACCAGGAACAGCATCACGTTGCCGCTGAACGTGGACTCGTTGCGTAGCACCGCCGAGACGCCCTGGGCGCGTCCGGTGACCAGCCGTTCGAAGAGGTCCGCGCTGCTGCTCCAGACCGCGTCCGCCGGCCCGCCGGCCCGTTCCACCACCGCCCGGCCGGGGCTGATCCGCACCAGCCAGTGGTCGGTGTGGTCGTCGTCGACCAGGTCGATCTGGAGCGTTCCGGTGACCGGGGCACGCAGCACCGCCGGGGCACGTGCCGGCAGTGCCGCGAAGAACTCGTCCGTCGCCCGACTCACCTCCGCATGGTAGGCAAAATGCCTACAGACAGGGGCATTATCGGCACCGCCCGGTGGGGGCCGGTGCGGTCGGGTCAGTAGACCAGCGCCTGCGCGCCCTCGGCCATCGCCTCCTCGACGAAGACCGCCGCGCCGGCGATCCGGACGCCGGGCAGCACGTCGTCCGGGCCGATGTCCCGGCGGGCGGCGCACTGCGTGCAGGCGGTGACCTGACCGGTGGCGAGGATGACGTCCAGCAGGTCGTCGAGCGGTGCCGAGTGCGGCAGGGTGAACTGCCCGGCCCGACCGGGTACGGCGAACCAGGTGGACTCGCCGGTCAGCCAGAGCGACACGGTCACCCCGGCGGCGGCGGCCGTGGCGGCCACCGTGAACGCCTGCGCGCACCGCTCCGGGGCGTCCGCTCCGGCGGTGGCCTTGACGACGAGAGTGCGGCCCATGGAGCCCAGCATAGGATGACCATGATGGTTACCGAGATCGGGTTCGTCAGCCTGCTGGTCGCAGGCCTGGGCGCGCTCGCCGGTGGCCTGGTCTACCTGGCCGTACGCCTGTCGAGAGGTAAATGGTGAGCGCGAGGAGTGAGCCGGGTTTGCGAGCCCCGCAGTCGCGAACGAAGGTGGCCTGGTGAGCGCGAGGAGTGAGCCGGGGTTGCGAGCCCCGCAGTCGCGAACGAAGGTGATCCGGTGAGCGACGAGAATCCCCTTCAGCCGCCGTGGTTGAACGCGCCGCCGGTCGAGGAGTACCCGTACCAGGAGAGCCACGACCTACGGGTCGGTCCGAAGCTGCACCCGTCGCTGGACGGGCTGCTGCCGTACGTCGGGGTGTGGCGGGGGCGGGGGCGGGGCGGTTTCCCCACCATCGAGGACTTCGACTACGCCCAGGAGATCCGGATCAGCCACGACGGCCGGCCGTTCCTGTTCTACGAGTCCCGGGCCTGGCTGCTCGACGAGGAGAGCCGTCCGGTCCGTCCGGCGGGGCGTGAGGTGGGCTGGTGGCGTCCGGTGCTGGACGGTGAGCGGGTCACCGACGAGCTGGAGGCGCTGATGACCTCGCCGACCGGGATCATGGAGCTGCACATCGGCCGGCGCACCGGCACGCAGATCGAGTTCGCCACCGACGCGGTGGTGCGTACGGCCACCGCCAAGGAGGTGACGGCGGGCGCCCGGCTCTTCGGCATCGTGGAGGGGGCGCTGCTCTATGCCCAGGAGATGGCGGGCATGGGCCACAGCCTCTCCCCGCACCTGTCCGCCCGGCTGATCCGGGTCGCCGGCTGACCCGTCGGGCGGGAACTGATCGATTAGGGTGGGCCGATGTCGCGGTGTCCGTGAGCGGGGATACCGCAACATCGGCCCCACAGCCACCCCTCACGGGAACCCGAGCAGCCCCCGGAGGCGGGGGGTGTCCGGGGCGGCCGGGCGGGGCGTGCCGTCGAGGGTCCTGACCTCGACCAGGCCGCGTACCGACGAGGTCAGCCAGATCCCGGCGGCGGCGTGCAGCCCGGCCGGGGTGACCATCCGCTCGGCCGGGGTCAGGCCCAGCTCGGTGGCGTGGTCGAGCAGCCAGCCGCAGGTGGTGCCGGGCAGGATGCCGGTGCGCGCGGCCGGGACGGTGCACAGGGTGTCGCCGTCCAGCCAGACGACGTTCGCGCCGGGAGCCTCCAGCACGTAGCCGTCGGTCGAGACCCAGAGCACGTCGTCCACGCCGCTGCGGGCGGCCCAGCGGCGGGCGGCGTTGCTGGTCGCGTACGAGATGGACTTGATGCCCGTCGGCAGCCAGGACAGTTCGGGGCGGGCCGTGGCCGGCACCCCGAGGGGCAGGGTGGCGACGGTGACCCCGGCGTGGCGCAGCCGCTTGGTGGCGGCCGGCACCTCGGCCAGGGTGGCGTAGACGGTGGGCAGCCCGCCACCCTCCGGCCCCCGGGTGCAGACCAGGCGCAACGCGCCCTCGACCCCGCCGGGCCAGCCGTCGACGAGGGCGTCCAGCAGGTCCACCAGGACCGCGTCGGGCGGCAGCGGGAGTTCCAGGGCGGCGGCTCCGGCGCGCAGCCGGGCCAGGTGTTCGGTCCGCAGCCAGGGGCGTCCGCCGCGCAGGTGCATGGTCTCGAACAGCCCGTCGCCGCGCAGCGTTCCCAGGTCGTCCCCGCGCAGCACCGCCTTCGTCGCGGGGACGACGCCCCGGCCGAGCACGGCGATCCTCGATGCCACCACGACCGCCGAGCCTAGCGGCGGCGCGACGTGGCCGGGCGCGGGCCGACGGCCGAACTATGATCGGACGGTGTCCGAATCCTCGCTGGCGGAAATGCTCCGCTCCCGCGGGTTGCGGCTGACGGCGCAGCGGCAACTGGTCCTCCAAGCCGTGCTCGACCTGGGGCACGCCACACCGGAGCAGGTGCACACCGCGGTCCGTGAGGTGGCCGCCGGGGTCAACATCACCACCATCTACCGGACGCTGGAGCTGCTGGAACGGCTCGGCCTGGTGACCCACACCCACCTGTCGCACGGCTCGCCGACCTACCACGCGGCGGGTGAGCACCAGCACATCCACCTGGTCTGCCGGGAGTGCGGCGCGGTCGACGAGATCGACCCGGAGCTGATGCGTCCGCTGGCCGACCAGCTCGCCACCGGGCGGGGCTTCCGGGTGGACATCGGGCACGTGGCGCTCTTCGGCGTCTGCGACAACTGCGAGGACGGGGAACCGACATGATCGACATCGGGGGAGCGGTCGCCGTCGAGGCGATCGACGAGGCCAGCCGGGACCAGCCGGACGCCGAGCACCGGGCGGCCGGGGTGCGGGGCGTCGCCGCGCACTACGGCGACCCGCTGCGCGAACAGCGCACCCTCGCCACCGGGGTCGGTCTGGTGGACCGCTCGCACCGGGGGGTCGTCGCCGTCTCCGGCCCGGAACGGATCGGTTGGCTGCACACCCTGACCAGCCAGCACCTCGCCGCGCTCGGCCCCTGGCAGGGCACCGAGCTGCTGGTGCTCAGCCCGCACGGGCACGTCGAGCAGCACGCCATGGTCACCGAGGACGGCACGACCACCTGGCTGGACACCGAGCCGGGGACGACCGCCGGCCTGCTGACGTACCTGGAGAAGATGCGGTTCTTCAGTCAGGTCGAGCCGCGCGACGCCACCGCCGACCACGCGCTGCTGTCGCTGGTCGGGCCGCAGGCCACCGACGCCGTCGCCACGCTCGGCGTGACCGGGCTGGCCGCACCCGAGGTGCTCGCGGTGCCGGGCCCGAAGTTCCGCTCCGGCGAGCTGCCCCCGCGCCCCACCGTCCGGTACGACGTGCAGCCGCTGACCGCTGGCGGGTGGGCCCGCCGGGTCCCGCTCGGGGTGGACCTGCTGGTGCCCCGGCCCGCCCTGGACGGGACCGTCGCGGAGCTGCGTGCCGCCGGGGTGCCGGCGGCCGGGCTGTGGGCGTACGAGGCGGTGCGGGTGGCCGCCCGACGGCCCCGGGTCGGGGTGGACACCGACCACCGGACCATCCCCGCCGAGGTGGGTCTGATCGCCCCGGCGGTGCACCTGGACAAGGGCTGCTACCGGGGTCAGGAGACGGTCGCCCGGGTGCACAACCTGGGCAAGCCGCCGCGTCGGCTCGTCCTGCTGCACCTGGACGGGGTGACCACCGACCAGCTTCCGGCGGCGGGCACCCCGGTCACCCTGGACGGCCGGACGGTCGGCTTCGTCGGCACCGCCGTGCACCACTTCGAGCTGGGTCAGGTCGCGCTGGCCGTGGTCAAGCGCAACCTCGCCGACGACGCCCGGCTGTCGGTGGGCGACGCCGCCGCCGCGATCGACCCGGAGTAGCCGACCCGGTCGGCGGCAAGGATGCCCCTCCGCTGCCGGTGGGACGGGAATTTCTTCGCGTATTCCGCTTCGAGCGTGTGGTTCTTCCTGTCCTGATCCGGCTGCGCCATCGACCTCGGGCGGCCTGGGCGGCTACCATCGCCGGCATGACGACAGGGACGTTGATTACGGTTGCCCCGACCGGCGCGGAGTCGGCCAAGGCGGAGGTGCCGGCGCTACCGGTGACCCTCGACGAGTTGCTGCTCACCGCCAAGGAGTGCGAGGCGCTCGGCGCTTCCGTGATCCACGTCCATATCCGGGACGACGAGGCGCGTCCCACCCTCGACCCGGGGCGGCTGCGGGAGACGGTGGCGGCGCTGCGTGAGGGCACCGACCTGATCGTGCAGCTCTCCTCCGGCGGCGCGGTGACCGACCCGGAGGCCGACCGGCTGGCCGTGCTGGACGCCGCCCCGGACATGGCCTCCTGCACCATGGGCACTGTCAACTTCGGCGACGACGTCTTCCTCAACCGGTGGGAGTTCATCGTCGACCTGCACACCCGGATGCAGGAACGCGGCATCCTCCCCGAGTACGAGATCTTCGACCTCGGTCAACTCGCCGCCCTGCCCCGCCTGCTCGACCGGTACGGCCTGCCGCACGGCGGGCACGTGCACGTCGACTTCGTGATGGGGGTGCCGGGCGGGATGCCCGGCACCACGGCCACCCTGGTCGCCGCCCAGCAGATGCTGCGTGACCTGCCGGCGGGGACCACCTTCTCGGCCACCGGCATCGGCCGCAGCACCATCGCGGTGATGCTGGCTTCGCTGTCCACCGGCGGTCACCTCCGGGTCGGTATGGAGG
The DNA here is from genome assembly GCF_002210435.1 of Micromonospora wenchangensis. Lineage (GTDB taxonomy): Bacteria > Actinomycetota > Actinomycetes > Mycobacteriales > Micromonosporaceae > Micromonospora > Micromonospora wenchangensis. Next base: position 9,948 of record NZ_MZMV01000010.1, on the reverse strand, counting down.
ACACCGTGACGTACGCCAAGGGCCGCCCGGTGGAGTCCAACATGCAGCTCGTCGCCCGCGCGGTCGGCTTCGCGCAGCTCGCCCAGCGCCCGCCGCTGACCACGACCGAGGCCCGTCGGCTGCTCGGCCGGTAGCCCGCCGGCCCGGTGGCCCGCCCGTCCACCCGCCGTCGGACGGCCCGGCGTCGGTAAGCCACGCCCGGCCCGGCGCTCCATACCCTCGTGGCCGACGTCGCAGGTCACCCGGGTGCCGGCCGTGCCCGCCCGCGTCGGTACCTTCCCAGGGTGACCAAGACGTACGAGGGTGGCGAGCCGCTCGCCGAGGTGGTCCGGTCGGGGTTCGTGGAGGGTGTGCACCGGGGTTCGGTGGTGGTGCTCGACGCCGCCGGCGCACCGGTGGCCGGTACCGGGGACGGCACCTCGCCGATCTTCCCCCGGTCGGCCAGCAAGCCGTTGCAGGCGCTCGGCATGCTCCGGGCCGGGCTGGCGGCGACCGACCCGGCGGACGTCGCGCTCGTCGCGGCGAGCCACGCCGGTGAGGAGTTCCACCTGGCCCGGGTGGCGGCGCTGCTGCGCTCCGCCGGCCTCGACCCGGACGCCCTGCACTGCCCGCCCGACCTGCCGTTCGGCGACGCCGCCCGGGAGGCCGTGCTCCGGGCCGGCGGTGGCCCGAGCCGGCTGGCGATGAACTGCTCCGGCAAGCACGCCGGGATGCTGCTGACCTGCCTGGCCGCCGGCTGGCCGCTGGACGGCTACTGGCGGCCGGAGCACCCGTTGCAGCGGCAACTGACCGCCACCGTCGAGGAGTTCACCGGTGAGCGGGCGGCGGCGGTCGGCGTGGACGGCTGCGGCGCGCCGGTGCTGGCGGTCTCGCTGACCGGGCTGGCGCGGGCGTTCCTGCGGTTGGTGACCGCCGAGCCGGGCTGCCCGGAGCGCACCGTCGCGGACGCGATGCGGGCGTACCCGGAACTGGTCGGCGGCACCGGGGCGGACGACACCCGGCTGATGCGGGGCGTGTCGGGGATGCTGGCGAAGATCGGTGCGGAGGGCGTGATCGCCGCCGCGCTGCCCGGCGTCGGCGCGGTCGCCCTCAAGATCGACGACGGGGCCACCCGGGCCCGGATGCCGGTGCTGGTCTCCGGGCTGCGCCGGCTCGGCGTGCAGGCCCCCGTCCTGACCGAGTACGCCGAACTTCCCCTGCTGGGCGGGGGCCTCCCCGTCGGCGCGGTCCGCCCCGTCTGGTGACGGGGCGGCCGGGCACCGGTCGGTCGGTGGTCCGTCACGGCGTGCGGGCGGGCCGGGCCGCCCGCGTGGTCAGGGGAGGAAGGCGCGGAGGGCGTCGGCGACCGGGGCCGGGCGTTCCAGCGGGACCAGGTGGGCCGCGTCGGGCACGTCGGGGAGGCGGCGGGCGTCCGGGGCCTCGGCGGCGATCCGGTCGGCCAGCCGGATGATGTCCGGGATGTCGACGGCGCCGGCGGTGACCAGCACCGGCATCCGCAGCTCGCCGAGCCGGTCGATGGCGGGCGGGTCGAGTTCGACGACGTCCACCGCGCTCAGCGCCTGCTCGGCGGCGAGGGCCCGGCGGTCGGACTCCTCGGCGGCGGCGATGAACGCCGGGTCCAGGTCCTCCGGGCGGCGGTACGGCCCGACCACCCAGAACCGCACCTCACCTGCCGCGCTCGCCGCGAGATCCGCCTCGTCGACCTCGCCGACCAGGGTGTCCCACAACTCCTCGGTCTGCTCGGACCACTCGTGCCCGGAGACGGCGGTGCCGAACAGCGCCAGCGCCGACACCCGCTGCGGGTACGCCAGCGCGGTGTCGATCGCCACCGCCCCGCCGAACGAGCAGCCGACCAGGGCGGCCCGCGCGATGCCGAGGGCGTCCAGCACCGCCCGGACGTCGTCGTGGTGGGCGAAGGACTCCGGCGGCAGCGCGGAGTCCCCGTAGCCCCGCAGGTCCAGGCAGATCACCCGGTGCCGGTCGGCGAGGACGTCCCGTACGCCGTGCCACATCCGCCGGTCGGAGATCCCCGCGTGCAGCAGGAGCACCGGGCTGCCGCTGCCCGCTTCGTCGTACCCCAGGGTGGTGCCGTTGACGGCGATGTTCGTGGTCACGCCGTGCAAGGTACGGACCGGACATCGGGTGCCGCAACGCGGTTTGTTACCTCGCTAACTCTGGCTAGCGTTTTGCTTGCTGGAGCTAGCAGTGCGGACTACGGTTGGGGTATGGCCGCACCCAAGGATCTACCCGACGTCGGCGGATTCATCCGTGACCTGCGGCGGAACGCCAAGATCTCGCTCCGCCAACTCGCCGAGCAGGCGGGGGTGAGCAACCCCTACCTCAGCCAGATCGAGCGGGGCCTGCGCAAGCCCAGCGCCGAGGTGCTCCAGCAACTCGCCAGCGCACTGCGGGTCTCCACCCCGGCGATGTACCTGCGGGCCGGGCTGCTCGACGACAAGGAGGGCCAGGGGGTGCTCGCCGCCATCGCGGTCGACCCCGACCTCACGATGGCCCAGAAACAGTCGCTCAGCCAGATCTACGAGACCTTCCGCCGGGAGAACACCCGCCTGGCCGAGGCCGAAGCCGCCGCCAACCCGTCCGCCGAGGACGAGCCGGTGGCCCCGGCCGGGCCCACCGGTGCACCCGACGCGCCGGCCGTCACCGACGGGGCCGCCGTCACCGATCAGCCGGTCGTCACCGACCGGACCGCCGCCGTGGCGGACCGGCCGGACACCCCGGCCCCGGCGGGCGGCCCCTCCGCGCCGGCCGTGCCGACCGAGGCGGCAGCCGGGATCACCCCGGCGGCCACCGGCCCGGTCACCCCGGAGGGCACCCCGACCGAGGCCGTCCTGGAATCGGTCGCCCGCACCGAGGCGGGCACCGCCCCCGCCCCGGGCAGCGCCGCCGACGCCGCGACGGCACCGCGGTCCCCGGCCACCGGGGCGGACCCCGCACCCACCACCGGCACCCGCACCGACCGGGCGGACGCCGCACCCACGACCAGCACCAGCAGGGCCGTCGGAGCGGCCGAGGAGGAGTTGTCATGACCCAGCCGAAGACCAACCGCATCCCTGCCCCGCTCTACGCCGCCGCCGGTGCCGGCGAGCTGGCGTACCAGCAGCTGCGCAAGCTGCCCACCGTCGCGACCGAGCTGGGCAACCGGGTCGTCGCCGACGGCACCAGGGTCGTCGCCGAGCTGGGCGGCCGGGCCGTCGTCACCGGGGTCGAGCTGCGGCAGAAGGCCACCGAGACGTTCCGCACCGCCAACCTGACCGCCACCGGCCTGCGCGAGCGGGTCGCCCCGACCGAGCTGAACCTGGACAAGCTCCGCGCCGAGCTGAACCTGGACAAGCTGCGCACCGAGCTGGACCTGGACAAGCTCCGGGCCGAACTGGACCTGGACCGGCTGCGCGGTGCCGCCACCCGCAACGCCGCCGTCGTCGTCGCCGGGGCGCAGGCGGCCCAGGAGCGCGCGCTGGCCGCGTACGGCGCGTTGATCGCCCGGGGTGAGCGGGTGGTCGGTGCCGGGGTGCTGGAGGCCGCCGACACCGTCAACGCCGACATCGAGGCGACCGACGCCACCGTGCGCACCGGGACCACGGCGGACACCACGACCGGCCCGGCGGACACCGTGACCACCGGCCCCTCCGACACCGTGACCACCGGCCCTTCGGGCGGGGCCGCCGCCGACCACACGCCGACCCCGGCGGACGTGGCCGAGGTCGTCGAGGCCAAGCCGGCCGCCGCCAAGACCACCCGTACCCGGGTCAGCAAGGCCGCCAAGGCCACCAAGCCGGCGGCGACCGGGTCGACCGCGACCGGTACGGCGGCGAAGCCGAAGACCACGAAGCGGACCCGCCCGACCGCCGAGTGACAGTCGCCGACACCGGCCCCGGGGGCGTCCTGACCGACGTTTCCGGGGCCGTCGGCATATGCTGGCCGACATGGCCATCGCCGCGCCGATCTTCGTGTTCCACCTCGTCTACGTGATCGACCTGGTCCTGCTCGTGTTCGCACTGGCGGTGCAGGGCATCTCGCTGGTGCACGCGTTCACCCAGCGCTCGGACGCCTTCCCGGCGATCGGGACCCTCCCCAAGGGTGGCTGGATCGCGATCCTCGCCGTCTGCATGTTGCTCACCCTGCTCGGTTTCGGCGCGCTGAGCATCTTCGGGCTGATCGGCATCGCGGCCGGCCTGATCTACCTGCTCGACGTCCGGGTGGGGCTGCGCGACCTGCACGACGGCAAAGGGTTCTGGTGAGGGGTTTCCGCTGGCCGCCACCACCGGACGGCGGACCCCGCACCTGGGGCCCGGGGCCCGGGGCGCCGCGTACCGGGCGACCCGCCCTGCCGGAGCCGGAGACCGAGCTGGTCGCCACCCCGCACGACGTGCAGCTGGAACGGCTGGTGACCGGCGTCGGTGACCCGGTCACCGTGTTCGCGCACGGGTTCGGCAACGGCATCGCCACCACCCGCCCGTTCGGCAGCGCGGTAGCCGGTCGCCGGGTCTTCTTCCAGTTCCGGGGGCACGGCCGCTCCGACGCGCCGCCCGGCCCGTGGAGCTACCTCGACCTGGCCCGTGACCTGCGGGCGGTGGCGGATCTCAGTGGTGCCACCCGGGCGTTCGGGGCCAGCCTCGGCGCGGGCGCGCTGTGCCGGCTGCTCGCCGAGAGCCCGGACCGGTTCGAGAAACTGGTCTTCCTGCTCCCCGCCGTCCTCGACCGGCCGCGTGGCCCGATCGCCCAGCAGCGGCTCGCCGACCTGCTGGAGGCGGTGTCCGGCGGGGACGCCTCGGCCGTGGCGGACGTGGTCGCCCTGGAATTGCCGCCGTCGGTCCGTAACACCCCGGCCGGCTGGGCCTACCTGCGCCAGCGGCTCGACCAGTTGCTCCGCGACGGGCTCGCCACCGGCCTGGTCGACCTGCCGGAGCAGTCCCCGCTGGCAGACCTCGCCGCCCTGGCCGGGGTGACCGCCCCGGCCCTGGTGATCGGCTGCGTCGGCGACGACCTGCACCCCACCCACATCGCCGCCGAGCTGGCCGACGCGCTGCCGCAGGCGACCCTGCACGTCTACGACCGTCCCGGGTTCGCCTGGACCGACCGCGCCGACCTGCGGGACCGGATCTCCACCTTCCTCAACGACTGACGTCGGCGTCCGCCGTCGGCAGGTGGGCGGCGCGGACGGCACGCAGCCAGCGTTCCACGGTGGCCTCGTCGGGCCGGTCGGGCAGCGGGGTGCGGAGCCGGTCGAAGTCCCGTTCCGCCTCGGCGACAAGTGCCTGCGCCTCGGCCAGCGCGCCGCCCGCGACCCGCTCGCCGAACGCCCGGAACCACTGCGGGTCCGCCAGCCGGATCTCCAGCACGCCGGTGGCGTAGAGGGTGCGCCCCTGGTGCAGCAGCCGGGCCAGGTGCCGGGCGTGCTTGGCCGAGCGGCGTCGGCCGCCCACCGTCGCGTCGCGGGTGGTCAGCTTGCGGAACTGCTGGCTCGCGTACCCGAGGTAGGCGTCGCGGACGCGTGGTGCGCTGAGGAACGCCGACCGGATGGCGATCAGGCGGTCACCGAGTTCGGTGCGGGTCTCGTAGCAGTCGTCGGGCAGCCAGATCAGCTCGGTGGCCGTCGGGTTGCCGCTCAACGCCAGCCGGGCGTACTTGCCGGCCTCGTGCAGGGTGACGTCCGGGTCGGTGGTGACCACCGACTCCCGGGGCGGCCGCAGGCCGTGGAAGGCGACCGTCGGGGCGGCGAAGACGCCGATCCGGTCGACGTCCGAGCCGGGGCCGGCCAGCCCGTAGGCGACCGAACCGACGATCCCGGAGAGCAGCAGGTGCATGCCGGGAGCATGCCGGATCGAACCGGTACGCGAAACCGGACTTCGGTTGTCAGGTATCACTGACACCCTCGACGGTATGACGACGACACCGTTGGACGGAAAGGTCGCGCTGGTGGCCGGCGCGACGCGGGGCGCGGGCCGGCAGATCGCCATCCAGCTCGGCGCGGCCGGGGCGACGGTCTACGCCACCGGCCGCAGCAGCCGGGCCGGCCGCTCCGAGCTGGACCGTCCCGAGACCATCGAGGAGACCGCCGAGCTGGTCACCGCCGCCGGTGGCACCGGCATCGCGGTCCGGGTCGACCACCTCGTGCCCGAGCAGGTACGCGACCTGGTGGCCCGGATCGACGCCGAACAGGGCCGGCTCGACGTGCTGGTCAACGACGTGTGGGGGGCCGACCCGCTGATCACCTGGGACAAGCCGGTCTGGGAGCAGCCGCTGGAGGCCGGGTTCCACACCCTGCGGCTGGCGGTGGACACCCACATCGTCACCAGCCACTTCGCGCTGCCGCTGCTGATCCGTCGCCCCGGCGGGCTGGTCGTCGAGATCGGCGACGGCACCCGGGCGTACAACGACACGCACTACCGGCTGTCCGTCTTCTACGACCTGGCGAAGGTGTCGGTGACCCGGCTCGCGTACAGCTGGGGGCACGAACTGGCACCGCACGGGTGCACCGCCGTGGCGCTCACCCCCGGCTGGATCCGGTCCGAGGCGATGCTGGAGCACTTCGGGGTGACCGAGGAGACCTGGCGCGACGGTGCGGCGAAGGACCCGCACTTCGTGATCTCGGAGACGCCGGCCTTCGTCGGGCGCGCGGTCGTCGCCCTGGCCGCCGACGCCGACCGGGCCCGCTGGAACCAGGCGTCCGTCTCGGCCGGCGAACTGGCCCAGGTGTACGGCTTCACCGACCTCGACGGCAGCCGCCCGGACGCCTTCCGTTACCTCAGCGAGGTGGTCGAGGCGGACCGGCCCGCCGACCCCACCGGCTACCGCTGATCCGGGGATGCCGGGGCGACGCCGTAGAGGGCGGCTGAGCGGGCCGCCGCGTCGACCAGGCGGGCCCGCAGCTCCGGCGGGTCGAGCACCTCCGCCTCCGGGCCGAAGCCGAGCAGCTGGATGTACGCCACCTCGACGGATTCGACGGGCAGCCGGGTCACCACCCACCCCTGCCCGTCGGGTGCCCCGGCGGCGGCCAGCGCCTCCTCGTACGCGAAGGGGGTGTCGGCGAGGAACCGCAGCCGGCGCAGGCCGACGGGGCTGACCCGGACGGTGACCCGCTCGGCGAGCATGCCCCGCAGGAACGCCTCGGCCTGCTCCCGCCAGTAGCCGCCCAGGTCGAAACCGTCGTCGCGGACGAACGTCGCCGGGTCGGGCACGACGTCGACCACCCGGTCCACCCGGTAGGTACGCATCGCGTCACCGACCCGGCCGACGAGATACCAGGTGCCGCTCTTGAGCACCAGCCCGTACGGCTCGACCCGGCGGGTCACCTCCCGTTCGCCGCGCCGGTACCGCAGCACCACCACCCCGTCCCGCCACACCGCGCGGGCCAGCCCGGTCAGCCAGCGGGGCGGGGTGGACTCCCGGAACCAGCCGGGCACGTCCAGGTGGAACCGTTGCCCGGTGCGGGCCGGGGCGTCGCGCAGGCTCGGCGGCAACGCGGCGAGCACCTTCAGCTCGGCGGACGCCACCGCGTCGGCCAACCCCAGGTCACCGGCGGGGCCGGGGAGCCCGGCGAGGAAGAGCGCCTCGGCCTCGTCGCGGGTCAGCCCGGTCAGCCGGGTCCGGTAGCCGCCGAGCAGCCGGTACCCGCCGGCCCGTCCCCGGTCGGCGTAGACCGGCACCCCGGCGGCGGACAGCGCCAGCACGTCCCGGTAGACGGTCCGCTCGGACACCTCCAGCTCCCGGGCGAGTTCGGCGGCGGTCATCGTCTCCCGGGACTGCAACAGCAGTACCAGGGAGATCAACCGGGACGCCCGCACCCCTGCATCCTGCCGGCCCGGCCCGGCGCGCGACGCCACCGGGTGTCCGGTGGCGATGGTGTGCGGCCGATAGGCTCTGCGGTCGTGAACGGACCCCGTACGATCGCCGCGCCGGTGACCGGCGCCACCCGTCGCTTCTTCGGCGGCGTGGGCCTGCTCCTGCGCGGCCTCGGCCTGTACGTCCGCAGCCCGGGACTGATGCTGCTGGGCGTGGTGCCGGCGCTGCTGTCCGCCGCGCTCTTCGTCGCCGCGTTCGCCACCCTGATCTACTTCGTGGACGAGCTGGCGGCGTGGGTGACCCCGTTCGCCGACGACTGGTCGGACACCCCGCGCAGCCTGGTCCGGGTGATCGCCGGGCTGGCCTTCCTCGGGCTCGGCGGATTGCTCACCGTGGTCGGGTTCACCGCGGTCACCCTGGTCATCGGCGACCCGTTCTACGAGAAGATCTCCGAGCGGGTGGAGGACCGCCTCGGCGGCACCCCCGGCGCGGTGGAGGTGCCGTTCGGGGCGTCGTTGCGGCGCAGCATCGTCGACTCGCTCCGGCTGGTCGGGCTCTCGGTGCTGTTCGGCATCCCGCTGTTCCTGGCCGGGTTCATCCCGGTGGTCGGGCAGACCGTGGTACCGGTGGTCGGCGCGGCGGTGGGCGGCTGGCTGCTCGCCGTGGAGCTGGTCGGTGCGCCGTTCTCCCGGCGCGGGCTGCGGCTGCCGGACCGGCGGGCCCGGCTGAAGGCCGACCGGGCCACCTCGCTCGGCTTCGGCGTGGCGGTCTTCCTGTGCTTCCTGATCCCGCTCGGTGCGGTGCTGGTGATGCCGGCCGCCGTCGCCGGGGCGGCGCTGCTCGCCCGCCGCTCGCTGGGCCAGCACATCGAGGAGAGCTGACCCGTGGCTGCCCGGCGGCCCGACGGCCAGGCCGGACCTGAGGTCAGGGCAGGTCGCGCAGGCAGGACCAGGCGGAGGCCACCGGCCGGTAGCCGAGGCGGGTGTTGACCGCCAGCATCGGCGCGTTGGCCTCGTCGTTGGAGGTGTAGGCCGTGCGTACCCCGCGACCGGCGGCCCGGTGCAGCGCGGCCTGCTTGGTCAGCCGGGCCAGCCCCCGCCCCCGGTACTCCGGCCGGGTCGCGGTGAAGTCGGACCACATCCGGTCGCTGTCCCGCTTGACCAGGCTCAGCGCGACCAGCGTGCCGTCGACCTCGGCCACCGTCCCGGCCTCCAGGTCCAGTCCCGGGTTGTCCCAGCACTCCGACCGCCACAGGGAGTAGCTGGTCGCGTCCACCGGCACGTCGCCCGGCTCGCCCACCGCGGCGGCGGCGTCGAGGAGGTGGACCTGGTACGGGTCGAGCCCGGCGAGGGGGAGCAGGCGTACCCCGGCGGGCGGCTCGGGCACCGGCGGGGCCGGGCGCAGGTCGAGCGCCGAGTAGCGCAGTTCCCGGCTGGGGGTGAACCCGTGCCGTTGGGCGTACGGCAGCGAGCCGGTCTGCACCCAGGTGCGCACCCGGCGGACCCGCAGCGCGGCCAGGTGGTCCAGCGCGGCGGTGAGCAGCGCGGTGCCGATGCCCCGACCCCGGTGCTCCGGGTGCACGTGCAGCGTGGAGACGTCTCCGAAGTCCGGCACGGAGGTGTGCGCGTTCCGGTAGGCCGAGGCCCAGCCGACGATCAGGCCGTCCGCCTCGGCCACCCAGGCCGTCCAGTCCTCCTCGGGCGGCGGTTGGGCGATCATCTGCCGGGTCGACGCGACGCCCCGCACCAGGTACGGATGGACCAGCGACCGCAGCGCCACCACCCCAGGCGCGTCGTCCGGCCGGGCAGTGCGGATGCGCCACCCCGCCCCCGGCTGCCCGGTGGACCGCGCGGAGGGGCCGTGGGCGGGCGGGGTCGGGGGCCGGCGCTGCTCATCGGTGCCGGTCGGCTCGGTGGTTCCGGTCGGTGCGGTGGTTCCGGTCGGCTCGGCGGTGCCGGTCGGCGCGGGCGGCGATGCGGCAGCGTCAGGCATGCCCGCGAGCGTAGGCACGGGTCGGTGTAGCCGGCGACGGCTTTTCCGCACCCACCCTGCTCGTTACTCTGAGCGACGGCAGCCCCCGGATCGGCCCTTTTTCACCCTCCGTGACTTCAGGCTCGCCCCGACGTGTCACCCTCGCTTCCTTTG
>NZ_MZMV01000009.1 GCF_002210435.1 Micromonospora wenchangensis | reverse complement strand
GCCGAGCCGGACCGAGCCGGGCATGGCCGGCCGGACAGACCGAGATCGGGGCGGAACAGCGTGGGGGCGGGACGGACAAGGCGGGAGAAGCGAACCCGTCGCCCCGCCCGGATCACCCCGCAACATCGGCGATATAGCGGTATCCGACGCCGGCGAAACCGCTGTGCCGCCGAAACTGAGTCGATCATCTCCGCCACGACGCGGGCCGGCTCGGGCGGTAACGGCGACAGGGCAGGCTGGAGGCCGGGCCGAAACGAGCCGGGCCGGACCGAACGAGCGAGATCGAGGCGGAACAGTGCCGGGCAGGGCGGGATAGATAAGGCAGGCGGGGCGGGGTGAGTGAGGAAGGCGGGGTGGGGCGGGAGCGGAGCACCCGGGGACGCACAGAGCCCCGCCCCCGGTCCGCGTGGGCGGATCGGGGGCGGGGCTCCTGTGTCAGCGGCTACCCGGACCCGGGTGCGACGTCAGACGTCATGCCCGGTGGGGGCCAGCCTCCGGCTCACTTGCCGCCGGCGAGCTTCTCCCGCAGCGCGGCGAGCGCCTCGTCGGTGGCCAGGGTGCCGGCCGGCTCCTCGGCCTGCCGGCTCGGGGCCGACGAGCTGGTCGAGGTGGTGGTGCCACCGGTGGCGACCGGCGGGGCCGGGTTCGCAGCGGCCTCGGCGTCGGCGGCCCGGGAGGTCTGCACCTGCTTGGTGTGGGCCTCCCAGCGCTGACGCGCCTCGGCGTACTGGTTCTCCCAGGTCTCGCGCTGCTTGTCGTACCCCTCGAGCCACTCGCCCGTCTCCGGGTCGAAGCCCTCCGGGTAGATGTAGTTGCCCTCGTTGTCGTACGTCGCGGCCATGCCGTAGAGGGTCGGGTCGAAGTGCTCCTCGCCCTCGACGAAGCCCTCGTTGGCCTGCTTGAGCGACAGCGAGATCCGGCGACGCTCCAGGTCGATGTCGATGACCTTGACCATGACCTCGGAGCCGACCTGGACGACCTGCTCCGGGATCTCCACGTGGCGCTCGGCCAGCTCGGAGATGTGGACCAGGCCCTCGATGCCGTCGTCGACCCGGACGAACGCGCCGAACGGCACCAGCTTGGTGACCTTACCCGGCACGATCTGCTGGATCGCGTGGGTGCGGGCGAACTGCCGCCACGGGTCCTCCTGGGTCGCCTTCAGCGACAGCGAGACCCGCTCGCGGTCCAGGTCGACGTCCAGGACCTCGACCTCGACCTCCTGGCCCACCTCGACGACCTCGGACGGGTGGTCGATGTGCTTCCAGGACAGCTCGGAGACGTGCACCAGGCCGTCCACGCCGCCCAGGTCGACGAACGCGCCGAAGTTGACGATCGAGGAGACGACGCCCTTGCGGACCTGCCCCTTCTGGAGCTTGTTGAGGAACTCGGTGCGCACCTCGGACTGCGTCTGCTCCAGCCAGGCCCGGCGGGACAGGACCACGTTGTTGCGGTTCTTGTCCAGCTCGATGATCTTGGCTTCGAGCTCGCGGCCGACGTACGGCTGCAGGTCACGCACCCGCCGCATCTCGACCAGCGACGCGGGCAGGAAGCCGCGCAGGCCGATGTCGAGGATGAGACCACCCTTGACGACCTCGATGACCGAGCCGCGGACGACGCCGTCCTCGTCCTTGATCTTCTCGATCGTGCCCCAGGCCCGCTCGTACTGCGCCCGCTTCTTGGAGAGGATCAGCCGACCCTCCTTGTCCTCCTTCTGGAGGACCAGGGCCTCGATGTGGTCACCGACCGAGACGACCTCGGCGGGGTCCACGTCGTGCTTGATCGACAACTCCCGCGAGGGGATGACACCCTCGGTCTTGTAGCCGATGTCGAGCAGGACCTCGTCCCGATCGACCTTGACGACGGTGCCTTCGACAATGTCGCCGTCGTTGAAGTACTTGATGGTCTCGTCGATCGCGGCGAGGAAAGCCTCCTCGGAACCGAGATCGTCGTGGGTGACCCGGGTGGCGCTCGAGGGGGCCTCGATGCTGCTCGTCATGTGGGCGGTTGCTCCGGTCGGATGGGTTGTCACAGCAGGCGTGGTGTCGCAGTGACCCGTTCGCGCCAGCGGATCCGCCACCGACCCCACCTGACGATCGCCAGAAGAGGATCATCGGTGCTCCGGTGACCGCGCACCTGCTCCCTGCCGAGGTACACGATCCACGAGCGCATCGTCTAGCCTACCCGCTGCATTACCACAGCGTGCAAGCCCTCCCGGGTCCTCACGACCTCGTCTGCTGCGAAAGCGGAGATTTCGGTGGGAAAGCACCTCCGCTGTCTCATCCGTCACATCCACCCCACGGGACCGACAGCGTACGGCCGTCCGCCGCGCCGCGCACGCCGGGGTCCGGCGGACGACGCCACCGCAGGGCCTAGCGTGAACGGGTGGACGACGACGAGCGGGTGATCCGACGCCGGGTGGGCGACACCGAGGCACGACGGGCCAACCGCGGCTGGTGGGACGCCGATGCCGACGACTACCAGGCCGAGCACGGCGCCTTCCTGGGCGAGGTGGACTTCCGCTGGTGCCCGGAGGGGCTGCGCGAATCCGAGGCGCGGTTGCTCGGCGAGCTGGCCGGGCGGCGGGTGCTGGAGGTCGGCTGCGGCGCGGCGTCCTGCGCCCGCTGGCTGGCCACTCAGGGGGCCGAGCCGGTCGCCTTCGACCTGTCCGCCGGCATGCTGCGGCACGCCGCCCGTGCCGCCGGCAGCAGCGGGGTACGCGTCCCGCTGGTACAGGCCGACGCGCTGGCCCTGCCGTTCGCCGGGGCGTCGTTCGACATCGCCTGCACGGCGTTCGGGGCGATCCCGTTCGTCGCCGACTCGGCCGCCCTGATGGCCGAGGTGCATCGGGTGCTGCGCCCCGGCGGGCGCTGGGTCTTCTCGGTGACCCACCCGATGCGCTGGGTCTTCCTCGACGACCCCGGCGAGGGCGGGCTGACCGCCGTGCACTCGTACTTCGACCGCTCCCCCTACGTCGAGCAGGACGAGCGGGGGGTGGCCAGCTACGTGGAGCAGCACCGGACCCTCGGCGACCGGATCCGCGAACTGGTCGGCGCCGGCTTCCGCCTGCTCGACCTGGTGGAACCCGAATGGCCGGCCGGCCACCGGGAGACCTGGGGGCAGTGGAGCCCGCTACGCGGGCGGCTCTTCCCCGGCACCGCCATCTTCGTCACCGAGAAGCCGGCCACCACCTGACCGGCCCGGCACCGGACCGACCGGCCCTGGACCGACCGGCCCTGGACCGGCAACCACCGGACCGGCCAGCACCGGACCGGCCGGCACCGGGCCCCGCCGACCGGTCCGTCGGCGACGGGCCGACCGGGCGCGTTGTTTCGGGGCGGTGCCGTCGGGTACCCGGCGGCCATGGCCGAGCAGCGGTTTCGACGGGGTGACCACGTCTCCTGGGCCAGCCACAGCGGTCGCGCCCACGGGGTATTGACCGAACGCACGCACGTCCGGGGGCGCGCGGTGAACGCCGCGCCGGACGACCCGCGGTACCGGATCCGCAACGACGACTCGGGGCGCGACGTCGCCCACCGGCCGGAGGCGTTGCGCCATGAGCCGAGCTGACGACCCGCAGCAGACCTACCGGGAGTTCACCGAGGCGGTGAACATGAAACCCGGGGAGCTGTCGTCCTGGTTGCAGACGCCCGAATCCAAACAGGTCGGCTGGCACAAGGGTGGCCGGGCCGGCGGCGGCGAGTCGGTGGGGCACTCGTCGGGCCGGCGGATCGTCGACCTGCTGCGCCGCAAGCGGGCCGAGTTGTCCGCCGCCGACTACCAGCACATGCGCAAGGTGATCGGCTACGTGCACCGGCACCTGGCGCAGCGACCGGCCGGCGACGTCCGGGACACGAAGTGGCGCTGGTCGCTGATGAACTGGGGCCACGACCCGCTGCGCTGACCCGCGGGGTGGCCTCAGGCCGTCGTGGCGAAGTCGACGTCCTTCGTCGCGACCGTGCCCGCCGTGCGCCCCGGGGCCTTCTGGTGCGTCCAGTAGAGGTTCGTGTGCGTGACGACCTGCTCGGGCGGCGGCGCGCCCCACTGCGTGCGGTCCTGCGTGGTGTGGGCGTCGGCGACCAGCGTGGTGTCGTAGCCCCGCACGAGCGCGCCGTGCAGGGTCGACCGGACGCACGCGTCGGTCTGCGCACCGACCACCACGAGCCGCCCGACGCCCAGCCCGGCCAGCACCGACTCCAGCTCGGTGTCCTCGAAGGAGTCGCCGTAGAGCTTCTCGACAAGCGGTTCGGCGTCGGCCGGGACCAGCTCGGGGACGATCCGCCAGTCGTCCCCGCCCCGGACGAGGCGGGCGTCGGAGTGCTGCACCCAGACGACCGGCACCCCCTCCTGGCGGGCCCGCCGCACCAGGTCGGCCACGTTGGCGACCACGTCGTCACGCCGGTACGCCCCGGCGACGACCCCGTTCTGCACGTCGACGACGAGCAGGGCGGTGTGCGGTCGGTCGGTGAGTGTGCTCATGTCTCCCCCTGGTCTGGCCGGTGCGGTGGGTGCGGAGGCTAGTGGTCGGCGCTGTTCCAGTCCCGGCCCACGCCGACGGAGACCTCCAGCGGCACCGACAGCGGGTACGCCGCCCCCATCTCCTGCCGGACCAGCGTCTCCAACGCCTCCCGCTCGTCGGGGGCGACCTCGAAGACCAGCTCGTCGTGCACCTGGAGCAGCATCCGGGACCGCAGCCCGGCGTCGCGCAGCGCGGTGTCGACGCGCAGCATGGCGACCTTGATGATGTCGGCCGCCGAGCCCTGGATGGGGGCGTTGAGCGCCATCCGCTCAGCCATGTCCCGGCGCTGCCGGTTGTCGCTGACCAGGTCGGGTAGGTAGCGGCGGCGACCGAGGACGGTGGAGGTGTAGCCGTCCTGGCGGGCGCGGGCCACCACCTCGTGCAGGTAGTCGCGCACCCCGCCGAAGCCGGCGAAGTAGTTCTCCATCAGCCCCCGGGCCTCGTCGGCGGTGATGCCGAGCTGCTGGGACAGGCCGAAGGCGCTCAACCCGTACGCCAGGCCGTAGTTCATGGCCTTGATCTTGCGGCGCTGGTCGGCGGTGACCTCGCCGACCGGGACGGTGAAGACCGACGACGCGGTGGCGGCGTGGAAGTCGTGGCCGGAGTTGAACGCCTCGATCAGCGCCTCGTCCAACGACAGGTGCGCCATGATCCGCATCTCGATCTGGCTGTAGTCGGCGGTGAGCAACGTCTGGTAGCCGTCGCCCACCACGAAGGCCCGGCGGATGCGCCGGCCCTCCTCGGTGCGGATCGGGATGTTCTGGAGGTTGGGGTCGGTGGAGGAGAGCCGGCCGGTGGCCGCCACGGTCTGCTTGAACGTGGTGTGGATGCGCCCGTCGTCGGCGACCGACTTGAGCAGGCCGTCGACGGTGGTCTTGAGCTTCGCCACGTCCCGGTGGCGCAGCAGGTGTTCCAGCACGGGGTGCGGGTTCTGGGCGTAGAGCCACTGGAGCGCGTCGGCGTCGGTGGTGTACCCGGTCTTGATCTTCTTGGTCTTGGGCAGCCCCAGCTCCCCGAAGAGCAGCTCCTGGAGCTGCTTGGGCGAGCCGAGGTTGAACTCCCGCCCCACCGAGGCGTACGCGCCCTGGGCGGCGGACTTCACCTCGCCTGCGAAGTGCGCCTCCAACTCGTGGAGGTAGTCCAGGTCGGCGCCGATGCCGACGCGCTGCATCCCGGCCAGCACCTCGGACAGGGGCAGCTCCACCTCGGCCATCAGCCGGGCGGACTGCTCGCCGTCGCGGGACAGCTCGGCGTCGATCGCGTCGGCCAGGTCGAGGGTGGCCCGCGCCTGGAGCATCAGGTTCTGCTCGGCCTCGCCGTCGTCGCCGAGCCCGTCGAAGGTGAGCTGGCCGGTCTCCGGCGCGTCGACCCGCAGCTCGCGGTGCAGGTAGCGCAGCGCCAGGTCGGTCAGGTCGTAGGAGCGCTGGTCGGGGCGGGCCAGGTAGGCGGCCAGCTCGGTGTCCCGGGCGACGCCGGCCAGGGTCCAGCCCCGGGCGGCGAACGCCAGCCGGGCGTGCTTGCTGTCGTGCAGCACCTTGGGCTGCCGGGGGTCGGCCAGCCAGTCGGCCAGGGCGCGTTCGTCGGCCTCGGCCAGCGTCGCCGGGTCGAGCCAGGCGGCCGGGCCGCTGGCCAGCGCGAGGGCCAGCGCGTCGAGCTGCGGCTCGTAGCGCTCGCGGGGGTTCGTCGGCTTGGCCGGCGTCTTCACGGCGACGCCGACCTGGGTGCCGGTGGGGACGTGCGCGGCCAGCCAGTCGACAAGCGCGCCGGGCGCGGTGAGCCGCTCGCCGGCCAGGTCGAAGCCGGCCTCGGCCTCCGGCTCCACCGCCTCCAGGTACTGGTACAGCCGGTCGCGCAGGATGCGGAACTGGAGGGTGTCGAAGACCTGGTGCACGGCCTCGCGGTCCCAGCCCTGCCAGCGGGCGTCCTCGGGGCGGATCGGCAGCTCCAGGTCGGAGACCAGGCAGTTGATCTCGTAGTTGCGGATCACGTCGGCGAGCCGCTCGCGCAGGCTGTCGCCGGCCTTGCCCTTGATCTCGTCGGCGTGGGCGATCACGCCCTCGACCCCGCCGTAGGTGTTGATCCACTTGGCGGCCGTCTTCGGGCCGACGCCGGGGATGCCTGGCAGGTTGTCGCTGGTCTCGCCGACCAGGGCGGCCAGGTCGCGGTAGCGCTGCGGGCCGACGCCGTACTTGGCCTCGATCGCCGCCGGGTCCATCCGGGCCAGGTCGGAGACGCCCTTGCGCGGGTAGAGCACGGTGACGTCGTCGCCGACGAGCTGGAAGGCGTCCCGGTCGCCGGTGCTGATCAGCACCTGCATGCCCTGGTCGCGGGCCTGGCAGGCGAGGGTGGCGATGACGTCGTCGGCCTCGTAGCCCTCCCGCTCGACGACCGGGACGCGCAGCGCGTCGAGGACCTCCTTGACCAGGCTGACCTGGCCCTTGAAGTCGGCCGGGGTCTCACTGCGGCCGGCCTTGTACTCCGCGTACTTCTCGGTGCGGAAGGAGCGGCGGGAGACGTCGAAGGCGACCACGATGTGGGTGGGCTGCTCGTCGCGGAGCACGTTGATCAGCATCGAGGTGAAGCCGTAGACCGCGTTGGTCGGCTGCCCGGTCGTGGTGGAGAAGTTTTCCACCGGCAGGGCGAAGAACGCCCGGTATGCCAGGGAATGTCCGTCGACGAGGAGCAGGCGTGGCGTCGTAGCTGTCACGGCAGCGACTCTAGTCCGTACCCCCGACAACCCCCGGCGGCGGCACGGCCGACGCCGGGGGTGGACCGGAACTCAGAGCACCTTGGCGAGGAACGTCCTGGTCCGCTCGTGCCGCGGGTTGGCGATCACCTCGCGCGGGTCGCCGGACTCGACGACCACCCCGCCGTCCATGAAGACCAGCGTGTCGCCGACCTCCCGGGCGAAACCGATCTCGTGGGTCACCACGATCATGGTCATCCCGTCCCGGGCCAGGTCCTTCATCACGTCCAGGACCTCGCCGACCAGCTCCGGGTCGAGCGCGCTGGTCGGCTCGTCGAAGAGCATCAGCTTCGGCCGCATCGCCAACGCGCGGGCGATCGCCACCCGCTGCTGCTGCCCGCCGGAGAGCTGACCGGGGTACGCGCCGAGCTTGTCGCCCAGCCCCACCCGCTCCAGCAGCTGCGCGGCCCGCTCCCGGGCCGCCGCCTTCTTCTCCCGGCCCAGCAGCACCGGGGCCTCGGTCACGTTGCCCAGCACCGTCATGTGCGGGAAGAGGTTGAACCGCTGGAACACCATGCCTATCGAACGGCGCTGCGCGGCCACCTCCTTCTCCCGCATCTCGTGCAGCCGGCCGCCGCGTTCCCGGTAGCCGATCAGCTCGCCGTCCACCCGGATCGACCCGGCGTTGATCTTTTCCAGGTGGTTGATGCAGCGCAGGAAGGTCGACTTGCCGGAGCCCGACGGCCCCAGCAGGCAGCACACCTCGCCGGCACGGACCTGAAGGTCGATGCCCTTGAGCACCTCCAGCGACCCGAACGACTTGTGCACCTGCTCGGCCCGCACCATCAGCCCGGTGCCGTCGGCCGGGGCACCGGTCCGTGACTCGGCGGCCGGCGCACCCGCCTGGCCGGGGATCAGCTCACTCATGCCGGACCCACCGTCCCCGAATTGCCGCCGCCACCGGTCTCCGCCGTCATCCCCCGCAACCGCAGCCGGGCCCGGCCGGCCGGGCCGTAGCCCTTGCCGAAGTGCCGCTCCAGGAAGTACTGCCCGACCAGCAGGATGCTGGTCAGGAAGAGGTACCACAGGCAGGCGGCCACGTACATCGGGAAGATCTGGAAGGTCCGCTTGCCGACCGCGTCGAGCTGGAAGAACAGCTCCACGCTCACCGGCACGTAGAGCAGCAGCGAGGTGTCCTTGAGCATCGCGATGGTCTCGTTGCCGGTCGGCGGGATGATCACCCGCATCGCCTGCGGCAGCACCACCCGGCGCAGCAGCTGACCCCGGCTCATGCCCAACGCCTGGGCCGCCTCGGTCTGCCCCTCGTCGACCGACTGGATGCCGGCCCGGACGATCTCGGCCATGTAGGCCGCCTCGGACAGCGCCAACCCCAGCAGGCCGGCCATGAAGCCGGTGAGGATGTCCCGGGAGGAGAAGCCGAACAGCCGCAGTTGCAGGTTGTCGATGCCGAAGAGCTGACCGAGCTGGGTGTCGAACGGCACCCCGAACTCGATCCGGCTCCACAGGATGCCGATGTTGCCGAAGACCGCCAGCAGCACCAGCCGGGGCACCGCCCGGAAGAACCAGGTGTAGAGCCAGGCGACCCCGCGCAGGATCGGATTGTCCGACAGCCGCATCACCGCCACCACCACGCCCAGCGTGACGCCGATGAGCATCGCGCTCACCGTCATCAGCACCGTGCCGCGCAGCAGCCCCTCGATGATCGGCGGACGGAACATCTTGTCCACCATGAACGACCAGTTGAAGGCGTCGTTGGTGACCAGCAGGTGGACGAACATGGCGACCAGCACGGCCAGCACGGCGACCGCGACCCAGCGCCCCGGGTGCCGTACGGGCACGGCGCGGAGAGGCTCCGGCCGCGCCCGTACGGTGGAAGTGTCGTGGGATTCCATGACCTGTTACGGGTTGATCGCGGGGTCCGTGATCGCGCCGTCCGCCACCTTCCACTTGTCCAGCACCGACTTGTACGACCCGTCGGCGATCAGCGCCTTGGTCGCGTCCCGCACCGCCTCGGCGAACGCCGCCTGGTCCTTGCCGACCACGTAGCCGTACGGGGCCGCCTCGTACTGCTTGTCGAGCAGTTCGAGGGCGTCGTTGGACTGGGTCACCGCGAACACCCCGACCGGGTAGTCGGCGAGCATCGCGTCGTCCTTGCCGGAGACCACCGCGGCGGTGGCGGCGTCCTGACCGGGGAACTGCTCGACGGTGATCGCCGGCTTGCCGGCGTCGGTGCAGGTCTTGGAGCGCTTCTGGATGTCCTCGACCTGGACGGTGTCCTTCTGCACGGCGATCTTCTTGCCGCAGGCGTCGTCGATCTTGACGCCGGCCGGGTTGCCCTTCTTGGTCACCCACTGGGTGCCGACCTGGAAGTAGCTGACCATGTTGGCCTGCTGCTTGCGCTCGTCGTTGATGGTGAACGACGAGACGCCGACCTCGTACTTGCCGGTGCTCACGCCGGAGATGATGTCGCCGAACGGCGCGGAGACGAACTCCGCCTTGAGGCCGAGCTTGGCCGCCACGGCGGTGAACAGCTCGACGTCGAAGCCGATGACCGTCTTGCCGTCGCTGTCGAGGAATTCCGCCGGGGCGTACGTCGAGTCGGTGCCCACGACGATCTTGCCGTCGGCCTTGATGGCCGCGGGGACCTTGTCGGCCAGCGAGGTGTCCGCCGACGCGCTGACCGACGGGCCGCCGCCGGGCTGCTCGGTGCTCTCCTCCTCGCCACAGGCGGCGAGGGAGAGCAGCAGAGCGGTCGCGCCGGCGACGCCGAACGCCGCCCGCCGACCAGGGGTGAGGTGGAACATGGCAGTACTCCTTTGCGAGGGGGCGACGGTCAGGCCACGCCGAGGTAGGCCTCTTTGACCGACGGGTCGTGCAGCAGCTCCGCGCCGGTGCCGCTCTTGACGATGCGGCCGGTCTCCAGCACGTACGCCCGGTGGGCCCGGGCGAGCGCCTGCTGCGCGTTCTGCTCCACCAGCAGGATCGTGGTGCCCTGCTCGTTGATCTCGGTGATGATGGAGAAGATCTGCTGGATCAGCATCGGGGCCAGACCCATCGACGGCTCGTCGAGCAGCAGCAGCTTGGGTCGGCTCATCAGCGCCCGGCCGACGGCCAGCATCTGCTGCTCGCCGCCGGAGAGGGTGCCGCCGGCCTGCTTGCGCCGCTCGGCCAGCCGGGGGAACAGCTCCAGCACCCGGTTGAGGTCCTGGGCGATGCCCGCCCGGTCCCGGCGGGTGTAGGCGCCCATGTCGAGGTTCTCCAGCACGGTCATGCCGGGGAAGATGCCGCGACCCTCCGGGGCCTGGCACAGCCCCCGCCGGACCCGCAGGTCCGCCCGGAGCTTGGAGATGTCCTCGCCCTCGAAGCGGATCGCTCCGGAGGCGATCGGCCGGATACCGGAGATCGCCCGCATGGTGGTGGACTTACCGGCGCCGTTCGCGCCGATCAGGGCGACGATCTCGCCCTCCCCCACGGTCAGGCTGATCCCGTGCAGCGCCTGGATGCGCCCGTACAGCAGGCTGACGTCGTCAATCTCAAGCAGCATCGTCCGGTACCCCCAGGTACGCCGCGACCACCTTCGGGTTGTCCCGCACCTCGGCGGGCAGCCCCTCGGCGATCTTCTTCCCGAACTCCAGCACCACGATCCGGTCGGTGACGCCCATGACCAGGCGCATGTCGTGCTCGATCAGCAGCACGGTCACGCCGGTGTCGCGGATCTGCCGGATGAGCTGGAGCAGCTCCTCCTTCTCCGCCGGGTTGAAGCCGGCGGCCGGCTCGTCCAGGCAGAGCAGCACCGGGTCGGTGGCCAGGGCCCGGGCGATCTCCAGCCGGCGCTGCTCGCCGTAGGAGAGGTTGCGGGCGAACTCGTGCATCCGGGACCGGATGCCGACGAACTCCAGCAGCCGTTCGGCCTTCTCCCGGCCCTCGCGCTCCTCGCGCCAGTGCCGGGGCAGCCGGAACAGCGCCGAGACCACGCTGGTCTTGTGGTGCGCGTCGGCACCGACCTGCACGTTCTCCAGCGCGGTCATCTCCGGGAAGAGGCGGATGTTCTGGAACGTCCGCGCCATGCCCATCTTGGTGATCTGGTGCCGCTTCTTGCCGCTGATCTTCTCGCCGCGGAACCGGATCTGCCCCTCGCTGGGCTGGTAGATGCCGGTCATCGCGTTGAAGCAGGTGGTCTTGCCGGCGCCGTTCGGGCCGATCAGCCCGAGGATCTCCCCCTTGTAGAGGGTGAAGTCGACGTCGTTGAGCGCCACCACGCCGCCGAAGCGCAGCGTGACGTGGTCGACCTCCAGCAGCGGTTCCCGCCCGGGGATGGTCTCGACGGCGGGCGCGCCCGCCTGGGCCGGAACGGCCGGGGTCTGTTCGGTGTCACTCACCGACGATCACCTCCTTGCGACGGTCCTTGAACTCCGCCGCCCGTCGTCGGTTCGGGATGAGGCCCTGCGGCCGGAAGATCATCATCACCACGAGCACCAGACCGAAGAAGAGGAACCGGTACTCGTACAGCTCCACGCCGAACAGCTCGATGCCGCGGAACCGCTCGATCATGTACGCCACCAGGCCGCCGCCGACGATCGCGCCGACGATGTTGCCCGAGCCGCCCAGGATGACCGCGGCCAGGATGATGATCGAGTTGAGCAGCTCGAAGTTCTGCGAGTTGACGAAGTTCTGCTTGCCGGCGAAGAGCGCACCGGCCAGGCCGGCGATCGCCGCACCCGAGGCGAACGCCCAGAGCTTGAACTTGAACGTCGGCACGCCCATCAGCTGGGCCGCGTCCTCGTCCTCACGGATCGAGATCCAGGCCCGGCCGACCCGGCTGTGGGTCAGGTTCCGCACCCCGATCACCACCAGGATGATCAGCGTGAGCACCAGCCAGTAGTACGGGCGGGCGTCGAGCACCCCGAAGAACGGCTTGCCGTCGGCGTACTTGCCGGGCGGGTGCGGGATCTGGTTGAAGCCCCGCTGGCCCTTGAGGAAGTCGGAGCTGACCGCCGCGATCCGGATCATCTCGGCGAAGCCGAGCGTCACCAGTGCCAGGTAGTCACCGCGCAGCCGCAGGGTCGGCGTGCCGAGCATGACGCCGGAGACCATGGTGAGGGCGATCGCGATCGGCACCACCAGCAGCCACGGCCAGAGCGTCTTGAGGTTGCTGCTCGGCGAGGTCAACACCGCCACGGTGTACGCGCCGACGGCGAAGAAGCCGAAGTAGCCGAGGTCGAGCAGGCCGGCGAAGCCGACCACGATGTTCAACCCGACCGCGAGCAGCACGTAGATCGAGACGGTGAACAGCACCTGGGTGAAGTTGGAGCCCGTGGTCGGGATCGGCCCCAGGTACTGGTAGAACTCCTTGTTGGGCAGCGCGTAGAAGAACGCGATCAGCGCGACCAGCGCCGCCCAGCGCACCCAGCGCGGGGCGTCGTGCCACCGCTGCGCGATGGCCTCGCGGCCGTGCCGCAGCCGTGTCCCGATCCCCTGCTGCTGCTCGGGGGTCGGCGGATTAACCGTCGTCGTCATGCCCGTGCCCTTCCCAGCGATTCGCCCAGCAGACCGGTCGGCCGGAACATCAGCAGCACCACCAGCACGGCGAAGGCGGCGAAGTCCTTCCACTCGCTGCCGAACAACCCCGATGCGTAGTTCTCCACCACGCCCAGCAGCAGGCCGCCGACCAGGGCGCCCCGGAGGTTGCCGATGCCGCCGAGCACCGCGGCGGTGAACGCCTTGAGGCCGAGCAGGAAGCCGACGCTGTAGGTCAGGCTCTGGATCCGCACGTCGTAGAGCAGGCCGGCGACGCCGGCCATGGTGCCACCGGCGATGAAGACCATCAGGATGATCCGGTCCTTGTTCACGCCCATCAGCGCGGCGGTGTTGGCGTCCTGGGCGACCGCCCGGATGCCCCGGCCGACCCGGCTGCGGTTGATGAACTGGTCCAGCGCGACCATCATCACCAGCGCGGCGCCGAGGGTGAGCAACTGCACCCCGTCGATCGGCACCCCGAAGAGGTGGAACAGTGGCTTCTGGCTGATCAGGATCGGTGCGCCCTCGGGCCGCCGACGGGTCCAGATGCCGAACGCCTCCGAGATCGCGATCGACGCGCCGATCGCGGTGATCAGGAAGGCCAGCGGCGGCGCGTTGCGCTTGCGCAGCGGCCGGTACGCCACCCGCTCGATCACGGTCGCCGTGCCGGCCGACGCGATGGCCGCGACGATCATCGCGACGAGCAGGTAGAACAGGATCGAGCCGACCCCGCTGACCTGGGAGTCCTGGTCGAGGCCGAAGCCGTTCCAGGTCCAGATGGCGGCGAACGCGCCGGCGATGAAGACCTCGGAGTGGGCGAAGTTGATGAGTCTGAGTACGCCGTAGACCAGCGTGTAGCCGAGCGCGACCAGGGCGTAGATCGCACCCTGTGTCAGGCCGGTCGTGGTGAGTTCCCCGAAGTTGGAGAACAGTCCGTCGAAGTTCACGGGAGGGCCGCTCCGTCAGGTGTGGAGAAACAGGTGGTGCGGCCGGGAGCGAGCTCCCGGCCGCACCCGCGATCTGTCGTCAATCGCTCGCAGCGACCGTGGTCAGGCCTTCGGGATCTCCTGGTCGGGGACGACCTTGCCGCCCTGGACCTTGAACGCCCAGACCTTGACCTGCGCCGGGTCCAGCTCGCCACCCTCGACGAACTTGTAGCTCGACGCGACACCCTCGCCGTTGTAGCTCTTCACGAACTCCAGCAGGTCGGCGCGGGTGGTCTTCTTGGCCTTGATGCCGGCGAGCAGGATGTTCGCGGCGTCGTAGGCGGTGTCGCTGTAGGTGCCCGGGTCGGCGCCGTTGAGCGCCTTGAACTCCTCGACGAAGGTGCCACGGGCCTCGGCGGCCGGCGCGCACG
Organism: Micromonospora wenchangensis; assembly: GCF_002210435.1. Classification (GTDB taxonomy): domain Bacteria; phylum Actinomycetota; class Actinomycetes; order Mycobacteriales; family Micromonosporaceae; genus Micromonospora; species Micromonospora wenchangensis. The sequence goes on along the minus strand of NZ_MZMV01000009.1, from coordinate 159,287 downwards.
GGCAGGTGAGGATGGTGCCCTCGGCGGCGGCGGCACCGGCGGTGGTGATGTACGCCGGGTCGTTGGAGCCGTCACCGACGACCAGCGGGGCGGTGACGCCGGCAGCGGTGAGCTGCTTGCGGATCAGGCCGGCCTCCTGGTAGTAACCGCCGAAGAAGACGGCCTTGACGCCGGCCGCCTTGACCTTGGTCACCACGCCGGAGAACTCGGTCTGCTTGCCCTCGCCCTGGACCTTGTCCGAGCCGACGACCGCGCCGCCGAGGACCTTCTTGACCTCGTCGGCCAGGCCCGCGCCGTAGGCGGACTGGTCGTCGATGACGTAGACCTTGTCGGCCTTCATCACGTTCTTGATGTAGGTGCCGGCCGCGGGGCCCTGGCTCAGGTCGTTGCCGACCGCCCGGAAGAAGGTCTTCCAGCCCTGCTGGGCGAGGCTGGGACGGGTGGCGGAGGGGGTGATGGTGACCAGGCCGGCCTCGTTGAACAGCGGGCCGGCGGCCTCGGACTCACCCGAGTAGGCCGGGCCGACGATGCCCAGGAGCTTGCTGTCGTCGATGGCCTTCTGGGCCAGACCGGGCGCCTGGTCCGGGCTGCCCTGCGAGTCCAGCTCGGCCAGCTCGACCTTGCAGTCGGCGTTTTCCTTGTTGTACTTCTCGACGGCGAGCTTGACGCCGTTCTTCTCGTTGATGCCCAGCGCCGCCGAGCTGCCGGTCAGCGCGCCGAAGAACGCGATCTTGCTACCGCAGCCGTCGCCACCGGACGCCTCGTCGTCGCTGCCGCTGGAGCAAGCGGTGCCGCCGGCGACGAGCGCCAGCATGGCGACTCCACCGATCACGCGTGCGAGCTTCTGCCTCAAGGCCGGAACCCTCCTCCGTCGCATGGTCCGAACCACCCGCTGCCTATTGGCCCTTGCGGGGGCGGACGAACCAGACCGTCGTCGCCGGTCTGGGCCGGGACGTTATCCCACCGGGAAGCTGCGACGTAAGCCCCAGCAAGCGGGGTTGATCGAACCGTTACACGCCGTGGCGGATTCGAAACGATCGCTGTAAGAACCGTCAGTTCTGAGGGATTCTCACTTTCTGTTCGAAGGCGCGCGACGCCGCCGGCCACCACCCCCGCCTATAGCCACTCAAACCCGCCCCCACCAGGCATGGGAGGCCCCGCCGTCGTCAGCCAGCAGCAACAGTCGATCATCGCCGCCGGCCACCGTCAGGGCGGTGTCGCCGCCATCGACCACCGTCAACGGCACCCGCACGGAGCGCCACGACACCCCACCGTCCGTAGACATCCGGACCGCGCGGCCGGCACCGTCCCCGGTCACCGCCACCAGCGCGCCACCCACCACGGCCAGCCCCACCACCGACAGCACGCCCGGACCGGCCGCCCCGAACCCGCCCACCCGCCGCCACCGCACCCCGTCGTCGGCCCGCCACACGGCGAAACCGTCGGAAACCGCCCCCACCACCACCGGCACGCCGTCGCGCAGCACCACCCGCTCCGCCCGCCCCCGACCGTCCTGCACCGGCAGCTCCGCCCGTCGCCAGGAGCGCCCGTCGACCGAGGTCCAGGCCATCGGCCGCAGCGCCGCGCCGCCCGCCGGCAGCAGCGACCCGACCACCAGCCAACCCGCCGGCAGCGCCACCGCGTCGTACGCCGCCGTCCGCCCCCGGGCGTCGCCGGCCAGCTCTGGCAGCCCCTCGGCCAGGGTGAACCCGCCCGCGTCCGGCGACGTCCAGACCGCCGCGCCGTCGGCCCGGGCACCCGCGATCAACCAGCCCCCCGCACCGGCCGCCAGCCGGGCCACGCTGACCGCGCGGGGCCCGCCGAACAGCTCGAACGCCGCCGGCACCTCCCGCAACGGGCCGCCGTCGTCGCGGACCCAGGTCCCGGTACGCGGGTTGCCGTGCACCCCACCGTTCTTGGCGCCCAGCGCCGCCACCCGGCCCCCGCCCCCTGGCGCACAGGCCGCCGCGTAGAGCACGTGCTGCCGGCCGTAGAACGTGCTGGCCGCGACCGGCACCGGCAGCCAGGTGGAACCGTCCGCGCTGGACCAGGCCGCCGGGCGGCTGCCACCGGCGGCGTCGACGACCCCGCCGACCAGGAACCAGACCCCGGCGCAGGAGACCGCGTCGCGCAGCACCAACCGGCCGGCCGGACCGGGCGGTACGGGCAGGGTCGCCTCCCGCCAGGCCGGCTCGACCGGCACCGACCGGCCGTCACCTCGCCCGGCCTCGTCGTTTCCGGCTCCGGGCCGGTCACAGCCGGCGACCACCAGGACCAGCAGAGCGCACACCACGAGTACGCGCCGGGCAGACATGCATCGATGCTAGGCAGCGGAACCCCGCCGTGGGGGGCGGGTCGGGCCACCCGACCCGGCGAACCGATCGACCACCGCGCAGACGGGAGCCGGACGATCGGGGGCAGGGGTCCGCCGGCCGAGCGGACGGCCGGCCGGTACGGCGCGGTGTCGCCGCCGGCGCGGGACGGACCGCGCTGCACGGGTCGACGTCAGGACGGAACCGGACGGCCGTCGGGGCGGATTCTTCCGCCTGTTCGGAGCGGGTCGCCTCGCCGACCGGACGGGGTGGGCCGCCGGGCGGGGAGGAAAGACGGACCGATCGGCGACCGGTGCGCCGACAGGTCAGGAGGTGGGCTGCTCGGCGATCTCGCCACCGGCGGTCTCGGCGAGGATCCGCTCGGCGACCTCCTTCATGGTCATCCGGTGGTCCATGGCGGTGCGCTGGATCCACTTGAACGCCTGCGGCTCGGTCATCCCGTACGTCGTCATCAGCGCACCCTTGGCGCGCTCGACCGTCTTGCGGATCTCCAGCCGGTCGGTGAGGCCGGCCACCTCGGACTCCAGGGCGGCGATCTCGGAGTAGCGGGACAGCGCGATCTCCACCGCCGGCACCAGGTCGCTCTTCTGGAACGGCTTGACCAGGTAGGCCATCGCACCTGCGGCCCGCGCCCGTTCCACCAGGTCACGCTGGCTGAACGCGGTCAGGATGATCACGGGGGCGATCCGGGCACCGGCGATCCGCTCGGCGGCGGCCAGGCCGTCCATGATCGGCATCTTGATGTCGAGGATGACGAGGTCGGGCTTGAGCTCCTCGGCCAACCGGACGGCGGTCTCGCCGTCACCGGCCTCGCCGACGACCTCGTAACCCTCCTCGACCAGCATCTCGGCCAGGTCCAGTCGGATGAGCGCCTCGTCCTCGGCGATCAGCACCCGCCTGCGCTCGGCATCCGTCTGCGTCTCGGCCACCAGCCCTACCCCCACCATCGATCCCACACCGGCTACCACCCATGCTCCCGCATGAGCCTAGTCGGGTACAGTGAGCCACGCGCCCCTCGGGGTGACGCCGGGATGATGGAATCGGCAGACATGAATGCCTCAAAAGCATTTGCCTTAACAGGCGTGCGGGTTCGAGTCCCGCTCCCGGCACCTTGTCACACACCTGTTCGATGATGCCCCGGTGCATCCACCAGAGATCCGGGCCCGCGCCCGGCAGGTGCACCGCGCCGGCGGTTCGGTCGCCGACGCGGCACGTGCCGTCGGCCTTCCGTACCGCACTGTCTGGCACTGGTGCAACGACCGTCCCGAGGCGCGCCAGCAGGGCACCGAGCTGCGGTGTTTCCGGTGCCGGGACGGGCTCGACGGTCCCGCCGACCCGGCGGCGTACGCCTATCTCCTCGGCCTCTACCTCGGCGACGGCCATCTGGTGACGACGGCCCGGGTGCCCGTGCTGCGGATCTACTGTGCCGCCGCCTGGCCGGGGCTGGTCGACGCGTGCGACCTGGCCATGCGGGCCGTGCTCGCCACGACGGTGCAGCGGGTGCGCATACAGGGCTGCGTGGGCGTGCAGAGCTACGGCCGGCACTGGCCGTGCCTGTTTCCCCAGCACGGGCCCGGCCGCAAGCACGAGCGCCGGATCGGCCTGGCCGACTGGCAACGCGAGATCGCCCAGCGCCGGCCGGGCGACTTTCTGCGGGGTCTGTTCCACTCCGACGGCTGCCGGGTGGACAACCGGGTGACCGTGCGGGGTCGACCGTACGTCTACCCGCGCTACCACTTCAGCAACGAGTCCACCCACATCATGGGCCTCTGCCAGTGGGCGCTCGACCTGCTCGGTGTCGCCTGGACGATGAACCGCCGCAACTGCCTGTCGGTGGCACGGCGGACGGCGGTCGCCACCCTGGACGGCCACGTCGGCCCCAAGCACTGACCCGTCAGCAGGGCCGACCGCCCCACCGGACGCTCACCCCGCCGCGAGCGCGCGGGCCAGGTCGGTCCACAGGTCCTCGGGGTCCTCCAGGCCGACCGAGATCCGCAGCAGCCCGTCACCCGGTCTCGCCTCCCCGGCCACCGGCCGGTGGGTCAGCGAGGCGGGATGCTGGATCAGGGTGTCCACCCCGCCCAGGGACACCGCGTGGGTGATCAGCCGGCAGGCCCCGGCGACCCGGGCGGCGGCGGGTGCGCCGCCGCGTACCTCGACGGCGAGCAGGCTTCCGGTGCCGGCGAGTTGCCGGCCGACCAGCCCGGCCGGGTCGTGCACCGAGGGGTGGTGGACCCGCGCCACGGCCGGGTGCCCGGCGAGCCGCAGGGCCAGCTTCTCCGCGCCGGCCTGCTGCGCGCGGACCCGCAGCGGCAACGTCTGCAGGCCCCGGTGCAGCAGGTACGCGCCGAGCGGGTGCAGCACCGCGCCGGTGACCGCGCGCACCTGGCGCAACCGGGCGGCCCAGTCGGCGTCGCAGGCCACCACGCCGGCGAGCACGTCGCCGTGTCCGCCGATGCTCTTGGTGGCGCTGTGCAGGACGAGCGCGGCGCCGTGCCGGGCGGGCTGTTGGAGCACGGGGGTGGCGACGGTGTTGTCGACCAGCAGCGGCACGTCGCCCACGGCGGCGGCCAGGGCGGCGATGTCGACGAGGTCGAGGGTGGGGTTGGCCGGGGTCTCCACGACGACCAGTCCGGTGTCGGCCCGTACGGCGGCGGCGACCTCGTCGGGACGGGCCCAACTGACCTCGGTGCCGAGCAGGCCGGTGGCGAGCACGTGGTCGGTTCCCCCGTAGAGGGGACGGACGGCGACGACGTGCCGGCGACCGTCCCGGGTGGCCGCGAGCAGGGCCGCGGTGAGCGCGGCCATGCCGCTGGCGAAGGCGACCGCCGCCGGGGTGCCCTCGAGGGTGGCCAGCGCGGCCTCGAAACGCGCCACGGTGGGATTCCACAGCCGCTGGTAGACGGCGCTGTCGCCGGGCGGGAGGGTGCCGCCGGTGGCCAGCAGTTCGTAGGCCGCGCCGCCGGCCTCGACCGACGGCAGCGGATTGGTGGTGGACAGGTCGATAGGCGGTACGTGCACCCCGAGGGCAGCGAGGTCCTCCCGGCCGGCGTGCACGGCCCGGGTGTCCACGGACGTGTCGTCGAGGGTCGTCCCGACGCTGGGGGTAGGGGGTGCCGTAGCCGCCGTCATGCCGGAAGCCTCGAACATCAGCATGACGATCGGCAACACCTTCGAACGATATTCTGGCGGTGCAGCTTTTCCTACGCTCGGATTCGCGGGAGGATGCTGGGATGCCCCCCGCACCGAACGATGTACGGCCCTTCGCCACCCTGGACGACGTCGACCGCGCGATCCTGACCGAGCTGGCCGCCGACGGCCGGCTGCCGAACAACGCCCTCGCCGAACGGGTGGGGGTGGCCCCGTCGACCTGCCTGACCCGGACCCGGGCGCTGCGGGACTGCGGGGCGATCCGGGGCTTCCACGCCGAGGTGGACCCGGCGGCGGTGGGGCTGCCCCTGCAGGCGCTGGTGTCGGTCCGGCTGACCGCGCACGAGCGGGCCGCCGTCGACGCCTTCCGGGCCCGTTCGGTGCGGCTGCCCGGGGTGGTGTCGGTGTTCCACGTGGCGGGCGCGGAGGACTACGTGCTGCACGTCCGGGCGGCGTCGGGTGACGCGCTGCGCGACTTCGTCCTGGACCAGTTGGCGGTGGACCCGGCGGTGCAGCACACCCAGACCAGCCTGATCTTCGAGCAGGCCCGCGGCCGGGGCTGACCCCGGCCACCGCCCGCCGGCCAGCCGGCCACGGTCCGCCCGCTCGCCCGCTCGCCCGCCGAGATCGACTCAACGGCAGCGATGTTGCGGTATCCGCAGCGCCTGATGCCGCGACATCGCTGATGTTGCGATGTCCGCCTCCCCCGGACCCGGGCCGGACCCGGGCCGGGCACGGTCCCGGACCATGGACCGGGCCCGACCAGGGAACAAGTCCGGGCCGGGGCGGGTTGGGCACAGGTGTGATCGACGTACCGTTGTCTGTCCTTGATCTTGCTCCGGTCGCCGCCGGGGCCACCGCCTCCGAGGCGCTCGGGCACACCACCGAGCTGGCCCGCCGGACCGAGGAACTGGGCTACCGCCGGTTCTGGGTGGCCGAGCACCACAACATGCCGGCGATCGCCAGCTCCGCGCCGGCGGTGCTGCTCGCCCACCTGGCGGCGCACACCACCACGATCCGGCTGGGCTCGGGCGGGGTGATGCTGCCCAACCACGCGCCGCTGGTGGTCGCCGAACAGTTCGGCACCCTGGAGGCGCTGCACCCGGGCCGGATCGACCTGGGCATCGGCCGGGCCCCCGGCACCGACCAGCGGACCGCGCTGGCGCTGCGGCGCACCATGGAGGGGCTGTCGGCGGAGGGCTTCCCCCGGGAGCTGGCCGACCTGATGAACTACTTCAGCGGCGACGACCCGGGTGCGATCACCGCCAGCCCGGGGCTGGGCCAGTCCCCCGCCGTCTGGCTGCTCGGCTCCAGCGGGTTCAGCGCCCAGCTCGCCGGGCTGCTGGGGTTGCCGTTCTCGTTCGCGCACCACTTCAGCTCCCAGCACACGCTGCCCGCGCTCCAGCTCTACCGGCAGAGTTTCCGCCCGTCGCGCTGGCTGAGCGAGCCGTACGCGATGGTGGCGGTGAACGTGGTCTGCGCCGACACCGACGAGCGGGCCGAGTGGCTGTCCGGGCCGGCCGGGCTGTCGTTCCTCAAGCTGCGCTCGGGGCGGCCGGAGCCGCTGGCCAGCCCCGACGATGCCGCCCGGTACCCGTACACGGAGCTGGAGCGGGAGTTCGTGCTGCAGCGCCGCGACGGTCAGGCGATGGGTTCGCCGGAGACGGTCCGCCGGCAGCTCACCGAGCTGCTGGCCCGCACCGGTGCGAACGAGCTGATGCTCACCACCATGGTGTACGACGTGGCCGACCGGGTGCGCTCGTTCGAGCTGGTGGCCGAGAAGGTGGTCGGCGGGCTCTCCCGGGGCGTCTGAAACACGCTCTTCATAGCCACGTCACCCCACCGTTGCGGACGACCTCTAACTTCAATACCGGTGGTGGTACGGCACTCCCGGTCGGGACGGGTCGGGGGTGCTGCGGTGTGGTGCACCGGGTCGCCAGCTGAGCGGATTCCGCGGCTGGCGACCCGGTGCCTGCTTTTGTGGGGCCCGACGAACCGCCGGGCCCGCACCGTCAGCGCAGGTAGATGTTGGGCGTGGGCGGGGTCGACATGCCGTCACCGATGAAGAAGCCCGGGTGCGGCGGCTGGTTGTAGGCGGTGTTCTGCCAGGCGATCGCCGCGCGGTACTGGGCGTCGTGCATCAGCGTGTAGATCCGGGTGCTGGTCGGCGTGGGCGTGCTGTAGATCCGCAGCGCCCGGCTGTCGCTGGTGCGCCAGATCACCTCCTCACGCCAGTCGCCGAGGATGTCGCCGGACAGCGCCGGGGTCGACTTGGTGCCGTTGTTGGAGGCCACGTCGCTGCCGGTGAGCAGCCGGGTCTCGCCGCCGGTGCCGTACTTGTCAATCTTGGTGGCGTCGAGGAGTTCGCGTACCGGGTCGCCGTCCCACCAGGCGAGGAAGTTCGCCGACGACGGCTTGCGGCCGATGTTCTGCCCCCGGGTGTTGGCCAGCCCGTCGACCGCCGACGACCACGACTCGGCACCGGGGCTGCCGGCCCAGATGTCCGCCGAGACGCCCCGGCCGTTGTCGCCGTTGGCCGCGGTGGACCAGATGATCTGGCCGGTGCGCGCGTCGGCGAAGTACGAGCTGGGCTTGCTGGCGTCCTCGTCGACCTTGAAGACCTCCAGGCCGGAGCGGCTCGGGTCCAGGTCACCGACGTGCAGCGCGTCGCCGTGACCGTTGCCCGTCGAGTAGAGCAGCCGGCCGTTGTCGTCGACGGTGGCCGCGCCGTACACGATCTCCTGCCGGCCGTCGGCGTCGACGTCGGCGATGGAGAGCTGGTGGTTGCCCTGGCCGGCGGCGGCGGAGTTGCCGGAGGCGTTGGAGTCGAACGTCCACCGCTTGGTCAGCGCGCCGTTGCGGAAGTCCCAGGCGGCGATGACCGCCCGGGTGTAGTAGCCACGCGCCATGATCAGCGACGGCCGCTGACCGTCCAGGTAGGCGGTGCCGGCGAGGAACCGGTCGACCCGGTTGCCGTACGAGTCGCCCCAGGAGGAGACGGTGCCGCGCGGCGGGTCGTAGTTGACGGTGGAGGCGATCGCGCCGGTCTGCCCGTTGAACATGGTCAGGTACTCGGGGCCGGACAGCACGTAACCGCTGGAGTTGCGGTAGTCCGCCGACGACGAGCCGATCAGCTGACCGGTACCGGAGCGGGTGCCGTCGGCGGTCTTCATCGCCACCTCGGCCCTGCCGTCGCCGTCGTAGTCGTACACCTGGAACTGGGTGTAGTGGGCACCGGCGCGGATGTTGCGGCCCAGGTCGATGCGCCACAACCGGCTGCCGGTCAGGGTGTACGCGTCGACGTAGACGTTGCCGGTGTAGCCGGACTGGCTGTTGTCCTTGGCGTTGGACGGGTCCCACTTGAGCACGATCTCGTAGTCGCCGTCGCCGTCGAGGTCACCGACGCTGGCGTCGTTGGCCGAGTAGCTGTACGCCTCCCCGGCCGGGGTGGTGCCGCCGGCCGGCGGCTGGATCGGCACGTCCAGGTAGCCGTTGGCGAACTGGAGGGCGGGCGCGGACGCCGCCTGCTCGGCACCGTTGACCACGGCCCGCACGGTGTACGCCGAGCCGGCCGCCGCCCCGCTGTCGAGGTAGTTGGTGGCGCCGGTGATCGGTGACGCGTTGACCCTGGTGGAGCCCCGGTAGAGGTTGAACGACACCCCGGAGGTCTCGGTGCCGAGCAGCCGCCAGGAGACCAGGTTCCCGCTGCCGGAACGGACGCTGATCAGCCCCCGGTCGAGGTCCTCCAGCTGCTTCGCCCCGGCGGGCGGGTCGGTCGGCGGGGGCGTGGTCGGCGGCGGTGTCGTCGGGGGTGGGGTGGTCGGCGGCGGTGTGGTGGGCGGTGCCGTGGTCGGCGGTGCGGTCGTCGGGGGCGCGGTGGTCGGCGCGGTGCCGCCGGTGCAGGTCGTGCCGTTGAGGGCGAAGCTGTCCGGCGGCGGGTTGCTGGCGTTGTTCCACGACGCGTTGAAGCCGAAGTTCGCGGTGCCGTTGGTGCCCAGCGCGGCGTTGTAACCGGCGTCCTTGGCGCTGACCTGCGCCCCGGACTGGGTGACCGTGGCGTTCCACGCCTGGGTGACCTGCTGGCCGGCGGTGTAGGACCAGGTCAACGTCCAGCCGTTGATCGGGTCGCCGAGGTTGGTGACGAGGACGTCGGCGCCGAAGCCGCCGCCCCACTGGCTACTGATCTTGTAGTCGACCCGGCAGCCGGCGGCGGCGGCCGAGGCCGTCACGGTGGTGAGGGTGCCGGCGGCGAGGGTGGCGGCCGCGGCGGCGGCGAGCAGCGCGGCGCGACGACGGGTGGGGCTCAGGTGCACGGAAACGCCTTTCGCGGAGGTCAGCGCACGGTGGCGACGCCGGCCTGCCCGGACCGGCGGGATGACGCCGCGCTGACGGTGGTGACGGACGCCTTTGCATCGACATCCATAGTTCGACTCCGCGCAGTCGGATCGTAGGACAACGCTTTCCGCCCGCACAAGCCGTACCCGCTCTTGCTCCCGGGCGGCCCACCTGATCGACTCGGCGGATGGCTGAGCACATGGACCCCGAGGAGTTCCGCCGCGCCGGGTACGCGGTGGTCGACTGGGTCGCCGACTACTGGCGGACGCTGGACCGACGCCCGGTCACCCCGCAGGACCCGCCCGGCACGGTCACCGCCGCCCTGCCGGCCGGCCCGCCCGCGCACGGTGAGCCGGTCGCGGCGATGCTCGCCGACCTGGACGCGATCATCGCGCCCCGGGTCACCCACTGGCAGCACCCCGGCTTCTTCGGCTACTTCCCGGCCAACACCAGCGGCCCCAGCGTGCTGGCCGACCTGGTCAGCTCGGGCCTCGGCAGCCAGGGCATGCTCTGGGCCACCAATCCGGCCGGCACCGAACTGGAGACGGTCGTGCTGGACTGGCTGGCCGACCTGATGGACCTGCCCGCGCGGTTCCGTTCCACCGGCACCGGTGGCGGCGTCATCCAGGACTCGGCCTCCTCGGCGACCCTGGTCGCCACCCTGGCCGCCCTGCACCGGGCCAGCGGCGGACGCTGGCGGGAGGTCGGCGTCGACCGCCGCTACCGGGCGTACACCTCGGCACACGGGCACTCCTCGATCGAGAAGGCGGCCCGCATCGCCGGGCTCGGCGAGGCGGGCGTGCGGACCATCGCGGTGGACCCGACGACCCAGGGGATGCGACCGGCGGCGCTGCGCGCGGCGATCGAGGCGGACCTGGCCGAAGGCGTGGTGCCGGCCATCGTGGTGGCGACCATCGGGACCACCTCCACCACCGCCGTCGACCCGCTGCCGGAGATCGGCGCGATCTGCGCCCGTTACGGCGTGTGGCTGCACGTCGACGCCGCGTACGCCGGTGCGGCGGCGGTCTGCCCCGAGCTGCGCTGGACGCACGCCGGGGTGGAGCACGCCGACTCGTACTGCTTCGACCCGCACAAGTGGCTGCTCACCGGCTTCGACTGCGACGCCTTCTGGGTGGCCGACCGGGGCGAGCTGATCGAGGCGCTGACCGTGATGCCGGAGTTCCTGCGTAACGCGGCGAGCGAATCCGGTGCGGTGATCGACTACCGGGACTGGCAGGTGCCGCTGGGCCGCCGGTTCCGGGCGCTGAAACTGTGGTTCGTCCTGCGCTGGTACGGCGTCGAGGGGCTGCGTGCGCACCTGCGCGCGGGGATCGCCCTGGCCGACCGGTTCGCCGGTCTGGTCCGCGCCGACGACCGGTTCGCCCTCGCCGCCCCGCACCCGTTCTCCCTGGTCACGTTCCGACTGCGGGCCGGTGACGAGGCCGGTGCGGCGCTGCTGGCCCGGGTCAACGACAGCGGACAGGTGTACCTGACCCACACCCGGGTCAACGGCCGGTACACCCTGCGGCTGGCCGTCGGCTCGCCGCTGACCGGGCCCGAGCACGTGGACCGGGCCTGGGCGCTGCTGTCGGCGGCGGCGACCGAACTGCTCGCCGGGCACCCGGCCCCGGCCGGACCCGCTCCGGGCGGCGCGCTCCCCGGGTGACCGTCGTCGCCCCGGGCCGGGTCACCGGCGGTGCGCGACGGTCAGCGTGGCGGGCGGCGTAACCCTGCCGGGGTCAGCGCTCGACGACGGCCAGCCGGTCGTCGTCGGCCCCGGCCGGCCCGGCCCCGGCGACGACCCCGGCCGGGACGGCGGGGGTCGTGGTGTCCGGCGACGGCGTCGCGGCGGCGGTACCGGTAGTGGAGGCGGTGGCGGTGGCGGCGGTGGCGGTGGCGGCGTCGACGATGGCGCGGGCGCGGCGGGTGCGGCGCAGCGCCCGGACGGCGAACGTCAGGGCGACCACCCAGCCCACGGCGAGCAGCACGTAGACCACCGGACGGACGGTCGAGCCGGCGTCACCGGCGTTGAGCAGGGTGCGGGCGTTGGTCAGCACGATCACCCCGCCGATGGTGGCGCCCAACAACTGGGCCGGGACGATCCGCACCAGCCAGGCGGCCACCGGCGCGGCGATCAGGCCACCCACCAGCAGCGCCGCCACGGTCGGCAGCAGGAAGCCCTCGCTGCCCAGGCCGATCAGGAAGCCGATGCTGGCCGCCCCGGCCACCACGAACTCGGCGGTGTCCACCGAACCGATCACCTTGCGGGGCTCCATCCGGCCGGAGACCAGCAGCGCCGGGGTGGCCACCGGACCCCATCCCCCGCCACCGGTGGCGTCGACGAAGCCGGCGACCAGACCCAGCGGGCCGAGGAACCGGCCGCGCAGCCGCCCGGCGCCGGTGCGCTGACGCAGCGGCCGGGAGAAGCGCACCAGCAGGTACGCGCCGAGGGTGAACAGGATGCCGGCCATCCACGGGGCGGCGCTCTCGGTGGAGATGGAGCTGAGGAAGGTGGCCCCGACGAACGCGCCGACCGCGCCGGGCAGGGCGATCCGGGTAACCACCCGCCAGTCGACGTTGCCGAACCGCCAGTGGGCGACACCGGCGGCGAGCGTGGTGCCGATCTCGGCGAGGTGCACCGACGCCGAGGCGGCGGCCGGGGCGACCCCGACGAAGAGCAGCAGGGTCGACGAGGTCAGCCCGTACGCCATGCCGAGCGCGCCGTCGACGAGCTGTGCGGCCAGCCCGACCAGAGCGAGGATCAGAAGCTTGCGCACGAGCCCTCCGAACTTTTCGGCATCTCCTATCGACTTGGTCGAGAATGCGGCACGGACGCTCCCCGGTCAACCCCCAGATCGGTGGGTGGGACGGGCCCGGCGGAGCGGGACGCGCCGACCGGAAGCCCGCGTGCCAGGTCACCCGGGGTGCGGCGGGCCGGCTCGGCCCGCGGGGACGTCAGCTCCGGGCGCGGGGACGGCGGGCCCGCTCGGCCCGATGGGGGGTCAGCTCCAGGCGCGGGGGTCGGCGGCCAGCTCGGTGATCCGGCCCGGCAGCACCCCGGCCGCCACGTCGGCGATGGTGACCTGCTCCAGGATCTCCCGCTCGCTGGCCCGCAGCGCGATCCAGACCTCCTGCAACGCGCGGGCCGCGCCGTGGTAGCCGAGCTGCTCGGGACGCTGCCCCCGGACGTGGGCCAGCGGACCGTCGATCACCCGGATCACCTCGGCGAGGGAGATCTCCACCGCCGGCCGGGCCAACCAGTAGCCGCCGTCCGGGCCCCGCTGGGCGTGCACGATGCCGCCCCGGCGCAACTGGAGCAGGATGCTCTCCAGGAACTTCGGCGGGATGTCCTGCGACCGGGCGATCTGCTCGGCGGTCACCGGACGGGACCGGCCGGAGTCCGCGCCGTCGACGACCGACGCGAGTTCGGCCGCCGCACGCAGTGCGTAGTCGACCCGGGCGGAGAGGCGCATGGCCGCAAGGTTAGTCGCCGGCCCCGCCGGCCGGACCGCCACCCTCCACCGAACGGCCAGGGTGGGCTGTCCCGGTGGCGTGGGCATGGCACCATACCCGTGTCGCCGGCAGGGTCGCCGGTGACGGACACCAGCGCACCGGAGCACAGGTCGATAGGGGCAGCGACAGCGATGCCGGACGTGACGCCGCTGAACCCGCGGGACCCGCGCCAGGCCGGGCCGTACGAGCTGATCGGCCGGCTCGGCGCGGGCGGTCAGGGTGTGGTCTACCTGGGCCGTGACGAACAGGGCCGATGGGTCGCGGTCAAAGTCATCAACGTGGACCTGCACCAGCATCCCCGGGCCAAGGCCCAGTTCGTCAAGGAGATCGCCGCCGCCCGCCGGGTCGCGCCGTTCTGCACCGCCCAGATCCTCTTCGCCGACGTCGACGGTGAACTGCCCTACGTGGTCAGCGAGTTCATCGAGGGCGTCACCCTGCAACGGCACGTCCGCGAGCAGGGGCCGGTCGCCGGCAACGCGCTGCACCGGCTGGCCGTCGGCACCGCCACCGCGCTCGCCGCGATCCACCAGTCCGACGTGGTGCACTGCGACCTCAAGCCGGACAACGTGATCCTCGCGGCGGACGGCCCCCGGGTGATCGACTTCGGCATCGCCCGGGCGCTGGACGTCACCGAGACGATGACCAGCCGGATCATGGGTACCGCCACCTACATGGCTCCGGAACGGTTCCGCGACGACGAGGTCGGGCCGGCCAGCGACGTGTTCGCCTGGGCCGGGACGATCGCCTTCGCGGCGGGTGGGCAGCCGCCGTTCGGCACTGGCCCGGTCGTCGCGGTGATGCACCGGGTCCTGCACGAGCCGCCGGACCTGACCGGGCTCACCGGGCCGCTGGCCACCCTGATCGGGCAGTGCCTGGACAAGGACCACCGGGCCCGGCCGACCGCCCAGGAGGTCCTGCTGCGGCTGCTCGGGCGCGACGCCCACCCGAGCGGCGAGGTGCCGTTGCAGACCGTGCTGCGGGCCGGCACCGACGCCGCGGCCACCCGGCACGTCCCGCGTACCGTGACCGCCACCCCGCCGGCCGCACCTGTCGTCGCGGCGGCCGACCCGTGGCCGACGACGGCAGCGGCGGTGGACCCCTGGCCGACCGGCGGGATGGCGCAGGCACCGCCGGGCACCCCGACCCCGCAGCCGACCGGCGACCCGGTGCCGACGCCGTGGCCCACCCCGTCGACCGCCCACCCCGCGCCGCAGCCGCCGACCGCCCCACCCGCCGCGGCCTGGTCCGCCCCGGCCGCCACCCCGCCCGCCGCGACGGACCGGCCGGCCACCCCGCCGGCGGCCCGGGACGGCTTCGGCCGGCGGCTGCGTCGACAGTGGGCCGACCCGTGGGGGATGTCCCTCGCGTTCCTCCTCGGCGCGGTCGGCTTCGCCACCGGGTACGTCGCCAGCACCGACGTGGGCACCGCCGCAGCCGTCGGCCTGCTCGCCCTCGTCGTGGTCTACGGTGTCCGTCTGCTCGTCGCCGCCGCGCTGACCCCGTCCGACCCGCCGGACGGCTCGGTCGGGCACCCCGGCGCACCGCCCGTGCCGGCACCCCGCACCGACGCCTGACCCGCCTAACGAACCCCTGGAGGAGCCGATGGCCGCCGGTCAGCGTCCCGCCCGACCGTGGCTGCCGCACGCGGTGGCCGTCGTCGCGGGGCTCGCGGTGATCGCCGGGGCGTACCTGTACGTCCGGCCGACGCCCGGCACGGACCGGGCGGACTGCGTACCGCTGGAGGTCAGCTCCTCCACCGAGAAGAGCGAACTGGTCGCCCAGCTCGCCGACCGGTACAACACCGCCGACCGGCGCTTCGGCGGGCGGTGTGCGCAGGTGACCGTGCACGGCCTCAACTCGGGCGAGGCGATGGAGGCGCTGGCCGGCGGGTGGACGCTCACCCAGCCGAAGATCGCCGAGCCCCAGGTGTGGCTGCCCACCTCGTCGCTGTGGACCGGGCAGCTACGCCTGCTCGACAAGGCTGCGGGCCGGCCCGCGCAGACCCCCGGGCAGTACCCGTCGATCGCCAACAGTCCCCTGGTCATCGCCATGCCCAAGGACCGGGGCGAGCTGGTGCAGCAGCGCGGCCCGCTCGGCTGGGCCGACGTGCTCGGCCTCTCCGGCGACACCGGCTGGGCGGCGTTCGGCAAGCCCGAGTGGGGCCGGTTCACCTTCGGCAAGGACAACCCGCACCTGTCCACCTCCGGCCTGGCCGCCACCATCGCCACCTACTACGCGGCGGTCAACCGGGCCAGCGACCTGACCAGCGAGGACCTCGCCCAGCCGGCGGTGACCCAGTTCGTCAGGCGGATCGAGGCCAATGTCTCGCACTACAGCGACGACTCGGTGGACCTGCTGCGCGGTCTCGCCGAGGCCGACGCCGCCGCCACCGGGGACGCCCCGGCGACCGACATGAGCGCGATCGTCCTCCAGGAGGAGCTGGTCTACCTCTACAACCAGGGCCAGCTCAGCCCCACCGGCAGCAAGCCCCGGGTTCCGCTGGTGGCGGTGCACCCCAAGGAGGGCACCTTCAACCTCGACCACCCGTACGTGGTGCTGCCGTCGGCCGACCCGGCGCAACGCGAGGCCGCCGAGGACTTCCTCGCCTTCCTCCGCGACGGCCCGCAGCAGCGCAGCTTCGCCGCCCTCGGCTTCCGCGACGACGAACGCCGGCCCGCCGACACGCTGCTGGCCACGGTGGCCGGGCCGGGCGGCGACAAGCTCACCTACTTCGACCCGCCCACCCCGGAGGTGGTCGGCGCGATCCTCGGCAGCTGGGACACCCTGCGCAAGAAGGCCAACATCCTGCTCGCCGTGGACACCTCCGGCTCGATGAAGGCAGGCGTCGGCGACCGGACCCGGTTCCAGGTGGCCACCGACGCCGCCAGCAAGGCGATCGGACTGCTCAACGCCGCCGACCAGGTGGCGCTCTGGTCGTTCTCCAGCGAGACCCCGCAGCGGCCGAAGCGGCCGTACAGCGAGGAGGTACGGCTCGCGCCGCTGAACCGGGACGCGTTCAACCGGAAACTCGCCGGGCTGCGCATCGGCGGCAACACCGCCCTGTACGCCACGGTCCGCGCGGCGCACCGCACCCTGCTCGACAGGTACGACCCGAACCGGATCAACGCGGTGGTGGTGCTCACCGACGGCAAGAACGAGTACCAGAAGGACAGCGACCTCGACCGGCTGCTGCGGGACATCGCGCTGGACCCGAACAAGCCGGTGAAGGTCTTCTGCGTGGCCTTCGACCAGGATTCCGACCTGGCCGCGTTGGACCGGATCGCCAAGGCGTCGGCCGGCAAGGCGTTCGACGCCAAGAACCCGACCACCATCGACGAGGCGTTGGTGAAGGTGGTCAGCAGCTTCTGAGCCTGGCTTGTCCGCACCCGCCGTCACGCTCGACGGCGGGTGCGTTCAGTCGCCGACGCGGCGCAGCAGGCCCTCCTGGACGGCGCTGGCGATGTGCCGGCCGTCGAGAGTGAACATCCGGCCGGTGGCCAGGCCCCGCGCGCCGGAGGCCGACGGGCTCCAGCAGTCGTAGAGGAACCACTCGTCGGCCCGGAACGACCTGTGGAACCACAGCGCGTGGTCCAGGCTCGCCCCGACCAGGCCGCCCGGCCCCCAGACCTCGCCGTGCACCGACAGGACCGAATCCAGCAGGGTCAGGTCCGAGGCGTAGGTGAGGGCGCAGGCGTGCAGCAGCGGGTCGTCGGGCAGTTTGCCGTCGATGCGCATCCAGACCCGCTGGTACGGGTCGGCGGGGCGGTCGCCGGGGCGTACCCAGCCGGGCTCGCCGACGTAGCGGACGTCGATCGGGCGGGGGATCTGCCCCCAGATGCCGAGCCGCTCCGGATAGCGGGCCAGCCGGTCGGACATCGTCGGGACGTCGTCCGGGCCGGGCACGTCCGGCGGGGTCGGCGCCTGGTGTTCCAGGGCCTGTTCCTGCCGCTGGAAGGACGCCGACATGAAGAAGATCGGCTTGTCGTGCTGCAACGCCACCGAGCGGCGGACCGAGAAGGAGCGCCCGTCCCGGACGTTCTCCACCTGGTAGTCGATCGGCTCGGCCGGATCACCGGGCCGGACGAAGTAGCCGTGCAGCGAGTGCACGAACCGCTCCGGGTCGACGGTGCGCCCGGCGGCGACCAGGGCCTGACCGGCGACCTGCCCCCCGAACACCCGCTGCGGGCCGACCGAGGGGCTGACCCCACGGAAGGTCGTCGCGCCGGTGTGGTCGAGGTCGAGGACCTCGAGGAGCTGGTCGACCGCGGCCTGGCCGGTCGCCGCCGGACGCCCGGTCACCGGACCGACTTTGTTCGCTGGGCCGACCGGGTCACTGGAGCGCCCGGGCGGAGGCGGCGTCGACCAGGGAGCCGAGCTGGTGCACGCGCAGGGTGTTGGTGGAGCCGGGGGTGCCGGGCGGGCTGCCCGCGACGATCACCACGTAGTCGCCGGGGGTGGCCTGGTTGAGACCCAGCAACGCCTGGTCGACCTGGCGGAACATGTCGTCGGTGTGCTGCACGAACGGCATCAGGAAGGTCTCCACGCCCCAGCACAGCGCGAGCTGGCTGCGCACCTCGGGGACCGGCGTGAACGCCAGCAGCGGCAGGTCGCAGTGCAGCCGGCTGAGCCGCTTGACGGTGTCACCGGTCTGCGAGAAGGCGACAAGCGCCTTCGCCCCGATGGCGCGGGCGATCGAGGACGCGGCCACGGTCAGCGCGCCGCCGTGGGTACGCGGGTCGTGCTGGAGCCGGGGCACCCCGATCGAACCGGCCTCGGTGGTGGTGATGATCTTCGCCATGGTGCTGACGGTGAGCACCGGGTACTTGCCGACGCTGGTTTCGCCGGAGAGCATCACCGCGTCCGCGCCGTCGAGCACCGCGTTGGCCACGTCGGAGGCCTCGGCGCGGGTCGGCCGGGAATTCTCGATCATGGAGTCGAGCATCTGGGTGGCCACGATGACCGGCTTGGCGTTCTCCCGGCACAGCTGCACGGCCCGCTTCTGCACCAGCGGCACCTGGTCGAGCGGCAACTCCACGCCGAGGTCGCCCCGGGCCACCATGACGCCGTCGAAGGCGAGCACGATCGCCTCCAGGTGGTCGACCGCCTCGGGCTTCTCGACCTTGGCCAGCACCGGGCGGCGGACGCCCTCCTCGTCCATGATCGAGTGGACGAGCTTGATGTCCTCGGCCGAGCGGACGAAGGACAGCGCGATCATGTCGACACCCAGGCTGAGTGCGAAGCGCAGGTCCTCGGCGTCCTTGTCCGACAGGGCCGGGACGCTGACCGCCACGTTCGGCAGCGAGACGCCCTTGTTGTTGGAGACCGGGCCGCCCTCGGTGACCAGGCACCTGATGTCGTTGCCGGTGACGTCGCTGACCTCGACGGCGACCCGGCCGTCGTCGATCAGCAGCCGGTCGCCCGGCTTCACCTCCTGGGGCAGCTTGCGGTAGGTGCAGGAGACCCGGTCCTTGGTGCCGAGGATGTCGTCCCCGGTGATCACCACCGAGTCGCCGGTGCGCCACTCGTGCGGCCCGTCGGCGAACCGGCCGAGCCGGATCTTGGGGCCCTGCAGGTCGGCCAGGATGGCGACCGGGATGCCGACCGCCTCGGAGGCCTCGCGGACCAGGCGGTACACCGACTCGTGGTCGGCGTGACTGCCGTGGCTGAAGTTCAGCCTGGCCACGTTCATGCCCGCCTCGACGAGCCCCCGGATCCGCTCCGGGGACGAGGTGGCGGGGCCAAGAGTGCAGACGATCTTCGCGCGGCGGTTCACGCCCATCAGGCTAGTCTCTCCTCCGGGTCGGCCTGCGGGCCGACCCCTTGCGGACTGAGGAACAGGGTCCGACGACGCGCGGGGTGGGCGCGTGGCCGGCGGGACGCGGGCCACGCCGGGGGCACGTCGGAAAGTGGCGGGCATCGGCGACCGCGCGCCGGGAATCGTACCGCCCGACGGCAATCGCCGTCCGCGCGCTCCCGTGCTCGTCCGCCCCGGCACCGGCACCGTCGGTCACCACGATCCGCCGCCCGGACCCCGCCGCTCCTAGCTGTCGGTCTTGACCAGCGGGAACTCCAGCGAGCCCGCCGGGCAGAGGAAGGTCAGCACGTCGACCATGTAGAGACCGGCCTGCACCGCCGGGTCCGCCTCCATCACGCTGCGTACGTCCTCGACCGAGCCGGTGCGGGCCAGACCGATGCCGATCGGCGGGGCGGGCTCCCGGGCCGGGCCGTCGATCGAGCCGGCCACCAGCACCAGACCCCGCCGTTGCAGGGCCCGCATGTGCGCGGTGTGCTCGGCCTGGAGGCGCTGCACGGTCTCCTTCGGCAGCACCCGACCGGCCGGACCCGGATAGAGCACGATGCACTCGTACGTGTCGAGTGCGAAGTCCAGCTGCGGCGTACCCGTCATCGCGTCCCCTCCCCCGCGTCGGCGCCACACCGCGCCGGTGGTGTCCCCCGGACCCGGCCAGCGTCCCACGGTGGGGACGCCCCTGACCGCCGGTCGGGACAACTCCGGGCCGGCCGGGGCGGACACCGGGTGCGGCGGGCGGCACCGACGGCCTTTCGGCCCGGCCACGCCGGCAGATCGGCAGACGTGCCTGTCAGCAGACGCTGGTACGGTCCGACTGATGGGGAAGGCGCTCGATCCGCAGAGCGGAGGTCCCGACATGGTTCGCTCCGCCGACGCCCCCCGGCCGCCGGACGACTCCCGCTGGCGCGAACTCCTCTCCCGCGCCGGCCGGGCCGGCCGGTGGATCGTCGACCACGACTGGGCCGGCACCCCGCTCGGTCCGCTGGCGGACTGGCCGCCCAGCCTGCGTACCGCCCTGGTCGTCTGCCTGCACAGCCCGGTACCGGCCGCGCTCTGGTGGGGTCCGGGCCTGGTGCTGCTCGCCAACGACGACTACCTGGCCGGGCTGGGCCCGGCCGGCACGCGGGCGCTGGGCCGGCCCGCCGCGGCGGTCTGGCCCGACGCGGTGCCCGCCCTGACCGGGGTGCTGACCGCCGCCCGGGTCACCCGGCACGGCGACGACGGGGCGGGGCCGGTCTTCTCCTCGGGTCCGGTGGTCGACGCCGCCGGCCACCCGGAGGGCGTCCTCACCACCGTCGCCGCCGCGCCCGGCGGCACCGCCGACGCCGCGCCCGGCGACCCGGTCGTCGTCGCCGACGGGGACCGGCGGCGGGCGTTGCGGCAGGCCGAGGGGTTGGCCCGGCTCGCCGGGGCGCTCAGCGCCGCCGGCAGCCGGGACGCGGTGATGGAGGTGGTCGGCGCGGTCACCCCGGGGCTGGTCGGCGCGGACGGGGTCCGGGTCGCGGCGGCCACGGCGGGCGCCTGGGAGCTGACGGTGACCGGCGACGCCGGCACGGCCGAACTGCGGGTCACCGACGACGAACCGCTGGCCCGCGCGGTACGTGAGGAGACCACCGTGCCGCTGCCGGACGGGCTCTGCCTGCCGCTGCGCGACGGCACCGGCGCGGTGCTCGGGGCGCTGGAGGTGCGCTGGGACGGGCCGGCCGCCGACGAGGAGGCCCGCCGCATCCTGCTCGACGCGGTGGCGGGGCTGTGCAGCCAGGCGTTGCGGCGGGCCGAGCTGACCGCGTCGGCGCGGGCGATGGCGGAGTTCGCCGCCCGGCTCAGCGTCACCCGGTCCACCGGGGAGGCGATCGAGGTGATCCTGGACGCCGCCCCGTCGGCGCTCGGCGCGGCGCTGCCCGGCCTGGCGATGCGTGACGAGGGCCGACGGGTCCGGCTGTGGCACGCGGAGCTGCCCAGCGGGCTGGTCGCCACCTTCGACGACCTGACCATCGACGACCCCCGGCCGATCGCCCACGCGCTGCGCACCGGGGAACGGATCATCCTGCGCAACCGGGCCGAGTTCGCCGCCCGGCATCCCGGCCTGCCGGACCCGGCCGGCGAGTACGGGATGGTGACCACCGTCGTGCTGCCGCTGCTGGACGCCTCCCGGCGGCCCATCGCCGCGCTGGGTTTCGGCTGGCCCCGGGAACGGGCGCTGCACGACGACGACCTGGCCCTGCTGGACACCGTCGCCGACCTGTGCGAACAGACCCTGGAACGGGTCCGGTTGGCCGCCGCCGAACACAACCTGGTGACCCGGCTGGCGGGCCGGCTGCGCACCTCGGCGACGATCGGGCCACCCGGTCTGGAGCTGGCGACCCGCTACCAGCCGGCGATGAGCGGCCTGCACCTGGGCGGCGACTGGTACGACCTGGTCGACCTGGACGACGGCCGGCTGGCCGTGGTGGTCGGGGACGTGGTGGGCCACCAGGTCGAGGCGGCGGCCGACATGGCGCAGCTACGGACGGTGGTGAACACGCTGATCCGCTCCGGGGTGCCGCTGGCCGAGGTGTTCCCCCGGCTCACCGGGCTGCTCGGGGTCGGGTTCCTCGGCACCTGCCTGGCGATGGTGGTCGACCCGGTGGCCGGGCAGGCGCAGGTCGCCCGGGTGGGGCACCCGCATCCGGTGCTGCTGCGGCCGGGTCGACCGCCGGAGACGGTCTGGACGGGGCACTCGCTGCCGCTCGGGCTGGTCCGCGACCCGGTGCCGGTGACCACCGTGGCGTTCGGCCCGGGTGACCTGCTGGTGGCGTACACCGACGGGCTGGTGGAGCGGCGCGACCAGGCGTACGACGCCGGGGTGACGGCCCTGCACGAGGTGCTCGTGCCGGTGCGGGACCAGCCCGTGGAGGTCATCGCGGACACCCTGCTGACCAAGCTCTCCGGCTCCGACGACGACCAGGCGTTGGTGGTCATCCGGCACGCCGGCTGAGTGTCGACGCCCACATTCGGCCCGGGGGTGTTGCCGGCCGCGATCTTCGGGAAAGCCGTCGGGGTGGGTGGCTAGATTTGCCACCGACGACTACGAACAGGATCGGGGTACGGCACATGGGGTCCAGCAGTCAGCCCGCGAAGGCGTCAGGCACCTACCGGATCGGCGGCGACCTGCAGGTCGACCGGCTCGGTTACGGGGCCATGCAGATCACCGGGCCGGGGGTGTGGGGCGACCCGAAGGACCCGGCCGAGGCGGTCCGGGTGCTGCGCCGGGCCTACGAGCTGGGCGTCACGTTCATCGACACCGCCGACTCGTACGGGCCGTTCGTCTCCGAGCTGCTGATCAGGGAGGCGCTGCACCCGTACGCCGACGACCTGGTCATCGCGACGAAGGCCGGCCTGACCCGCTCCGGGCCGGGTGACTGGCGGCCGGTGGGCCGGCCGGAATACCTGCGTCAGCAGTGTGAGCTGAGCCTGCGGCACCTGGGCCTGGAGTCCATCGGCCTCTACCAGCTGCACCGGATCGACGCGAAGGTGCCGCTGGAAGACCAGCTCGGCGAGCTGGCCCTGCTCAAGCAGGAGGGCAAGATCCGGCACATCGGGCTGTCCGAGGTGACCGTCGCGCAGATCGAGGCGGCCCAGCAGATCACCCCGATCGTGTCGGTGCAGAACCTCTACAACCTGGCCGACCGCAGCGCCGAGGACGTCCTGGACCACTGCGAGCGCAACGACCTGGCGTTCATCCCGTGGTTCCCGATCGCCACCGGCAACCTGGCCAAGCCGGGCGGCCCGCTGGACGCCATCTCCACCGGCCACGACGCGACGCCCGCCCAGCTCGCGCTCGCCTGGCTGCTGCGCCGCTCGCCGGTCATGCTGCCCATCCCGGGCACGTCCTCGGTCGGTCACCTGGAGGAGAACGTCGCCGCCGCCGAGGTGCAGCTCACCGACGAGGAGTACGACGCCCTCGCCAAGGCCGCCTGACCGCCCCGCCCCGCCGGAGATCACGGGGTCGCCCGCGCCATCACGCGTACCGGGTCATCGTCATCGTGGCCGCCCGTCGGGGGGCACGGCATCCGGCCAGTACGCCTCGGTCGACGAGGACCTGACCGGGCGGGGGTCGCCGTGGTGGCCCGTCGGCGATCATGGCATCGCCGGCCGGCCCGGCGTGTCGTGCCTGACGGCAACAGGTCGAACAACCCTTATGCCTGTCCGTCATATTTACGACGGACAGGCATAAGGGTCTCGGCGAGAAGTGCCTCCACGCAGCGCCCGACCCACGACGGGAGCGATGTAGCGGCATCCCAAGCTGCGGATACCGCTACATCGCCCCCATCGTTGAGCCCCGACGGACCGAACGCCGCACGGCGGGCGGGGGGCGGGGGGCCCGGACGGGCCCGGGGGCGGGCGGGCCCGGGGGCCGAGTCGGCTCGGGGCAGGGTGGCGACGGGTCAGCCGCCGGGGGTGATCTCGTTGCCGGGGTCGGTCGGGCGCAGGGCCCGCTGGGCCTCGTCGAACAGCTTCGCCGCGTCGGTGCGGCCGTTGACCTGGATCTCCACCTCGGAGTCGCCGACCTGGAGCCTGATGCTCACCTCGGTCCGCTGCTGGTCCACCCAGCTCTGCACCAGGTTGAACAGGCCGGGCAGCAACCCCTGGGCGACCACCGCGATGATCACCGCGTCGCTGAAGCCGGCCCGGCCACCGGCCCCGCCCCCCGGCCCGGCGTCACGGACCAGGGCCCGGTAGCGCGGGTCGCGGTGCAGCCAGGCCAGCAGCGTCGTGCGCTGCGGGCCGGCGGCACGGGGGGCCAGCACCAGCCGGGCCGGTGCGGTGGAGCGGGGCGCGGTCATCTCGGTCTGCCTCTCAGTCGTGCGGTCCGACCCGGCGGGCGGCTCAGTCGTCACCGGGTTGGAAGGTCAGCGTGCCGTCGACCACCGACAGCACACCGCTGACCCCGAACGTCTCGTTCTCGGTGAACGGGGTGGTCCCGAAGTAGCCGACGGTGCTGCCGGTGGCCTGCGCCGACCCCTGCGCCTCGTACGAGGTGGAGACCCGGGCGGTGGCCGGGCCGGTCAGGGTCAGCTCGATCGTCGGGTACCTGGTGATCTTCCAGGCGATCTTCTTCACCGTCGAACCGCCGGTGTAGTAGCGGAACGGGCACCCCTGCGGGGTGGCCACCGCCTGCGCCGCGCAGCCGTCCAGGTAGGACCGCACGCTGCGTTCCGCCGCCGCCTGCGCCTCGGGCCGCAGGGTGGGCGTCAGCTCCGCACCGCTCACGCTCTGCTGCCCGGGTACGACGTAGACCACCCGGGGCGCCGTCTCGCTGAGCGCGTTGCTCTCCCCCGCGACCGTGTACGCCCCCGGCAGCAGCGGCACCGCCACCCCCGTCTCCTCCGCGCCGGTGGGTGCGGGTACCCCGTTGACGGTCAGCGGGGCCGGTCCGCCGGGCAGCGTCAGGGTCGCCGGGGCGGCGTCGATGTGCCAGCGGTGGAACAGCCCGAGCACCGCGGAGTCGTCGCGGCGCAACGGCAGCTCGGCGGTCAGCTTCTGCCCGGCGAGGGTGTAGGCGACCGTGGCGACCGCCTCGTCGCCGTCGCGTTCCACCCCCGTCACGGACACGTCGGTGGGCGGGCGGTAGTCCTTCGCCGTCACCATCCGGGCGAGCTGCCCGGTGTCGCCCAGCGCCGCCCGCACGTCGGGGGTGAGCTGGTCGAGCGCCTCCGGGCCGTCGTGGTCGGCCAGGGCCGCGAAGTAGTCGCCGACGGCCGCCTGCGGGCGGAAGAACGCCCACTGGGCCGTGGTCAGTCCGCCGCCGAGGCAGCTCACCAGCACCAGCGCGCCGACGACCAGCAGGGCGCGCCGGGAACCGACCGCGGTCGTCGTCGTACCGCCGAACAGCTCGTCGAGGCCGCGTGCGGTGGCCGCGCGCTCGGTCGTCGGGTCGGGGACGGGCCGGTCCAGCCGGTCCAGGCGCAGCTCGGACGGCGGGTGCGTGGCGCAGACCGCCTCGTCCCAGCCGCTGCGTCCCGTCTCGAAGGAGCGTCGCCGCTCCAGCATGGACCGCATCCCCTCCCGGTGTCCGGCGAGTACCGCGCCGGCGTCGGCCCGGTACTCGGCGGCCCGGACGTCCCGACGGTGGCAGGGCAGGACCACGTACCGCATGGTGAGCAGCACCGGCCAGAAGAACAGGAACACCACGAAGTCGGTGGCCGGGTGCGGGAACCGCCGCATCAGCCAGGCCGGCAGGGCGTGCACCAGCACCAGCGGCAGGCCGACGCCCCGGATGAACGCGCTGGTCACCTCGTCGCCGGTGCGCCAGTGCACCAGTTCGTGGCTGAGCAGCGCGGCGATCTCCTCGTCGGTGCAGTCGAGCACGGCGGTGCTCACCACGACGTGCCGGGCGTACGCGCGGGCGTTGGCGAGCACCGGGTCGTCCTCGATCAGCAGCCGGGGTTCACCGGGCAGGCCGAGCCGGGCCGCGCAGTCGCTCAGCAGCGGGCGCAGCCGTTCGGCCTCCCGCCGGCTGAGCTGCCGTGCCCCCGAGACGCCCAGCAGCCACGGTTCCAGCAGCACCCGCCCGACGGTGTAGAGCAGCCCGACGAGGCCGGCGGCGATCACCATCCCGGCCAGGCCGGTGAACAGGTTCGCCGGTTCGTCGAAGGCACTGCGCCAGGGCAGCACGAGGATGGCCAGGAAGCCGACCAGCGCGCCGAGCGCGAACCCGGCGAACCCGCCGACCACCCCGCCGGAGCGCGCCACGAAGGCCTCCAGCAGCGGCCCGACCAGCGGTGCGTCCCGCAGCAGCGCCGGCACCGCCTCGTCGGACTGGGTGCCCCCGGCGACCAGCCCGTACAGGCCCAGGGCGAGGCCGCCCCAGACCGCCGCGACCAGCGCCAACGGTACGTAGAACCAGGTGGCGAGGAACGCGCCGAGCACGCCCCGCCAGTCCCGCACGATGCCGGCGCGCAGCCATACCAGGGCGCTCGGGTAGCCGGGCGGGCGGTGGGCGAACCGGTCCCCGGCGGCCGGGGACTCGTGGGCGGCACCGACCGACGCCGTCGCACCGGCCGCCGGGTCGCCGCCGGGCGACGCCGGTCCGCCGGGCGACGCCGGGCCGCCCGGCGGGCGTAGGGGTGTGCCGGCCGGCGGGTCGGGTTGCCAGTCGACGGTCGGGCCGGGCTGGGCCGCGTGGGGTTCGGGCTGCGGCTCGGGGTCAAGGTCGGGCACGGGAGGCTCCTCGACTACGGATGTCGCCGGCCGTGGCGCGGGCCCGGCGGACCGGGACACCGGCGGACCTGTCGGTCGGCGGACCCGGCGGCCCGGAGGCCGGACGGGTCGGCAGATCGACCGGATCGCGTGACCGGTCGCCACCGGCGACGAATGACACCAATGCTGTCGGTCGACTCCGCGGGTGGCGGAATTCGACGCCGCTGGACATTACCGATGACGAATACCGTCCGCGATCCCATTTCCCACCGGAGATCGGCTTTCCGAATAAGTGTCGGATATCTGTCCGTCGACGGTTCCCGGTGCCATTTCCGTCGTGGACCCGGCGGGCCGATCGGGGGACGATCCAGGTCCGGCCACCCGTACCGGCGGGCGGCACCGGCGGGGAGGTCGAAGATGGACGTGGACGTGCTGGTGGTCGGGGGCGGGATCGTCGGTCTGACGGCGGCGGTGCGGCTGCGGGAGCGCGGCGCGCGGGTGACCCTGCTGACCGCCGACCCGCCCGGCGACACGGTGTCGGCGGTCGCCGCCGCCGTCTGGTACCCCAGCCACACCGACGCCGACCCCCGGGTGCTGCGCTGGGCCGCCGGGACGTACGCGGAACTGGGCCGGCAGGCCGACGCCGGGGTGCCCGGGGTGGTGGCCCGGCCGACCCGGATGCTGCTGCGCCGCCCGTGGACCGGCCCGCCGTGGTGGGCGGCGGCGGCCGGTGACCTGGTCGCCCACCCCGGCTGCGGGCCGTACGCCACCGAGTTGCGGTTCACCGCGCCGACGGTGGAGATGTCGCCGTACCTGGACTGGCTGGCCGACCGGTTCACGGCGGCCGGCGGGCGCGTCGTGACCGGCCGGCTGGCCCGGCTCGACGACGGCTTCGCGCTGGCCCCGACGGTGGTCAACGCCACCGGACTGGCCGCCGGGCGGCTCGCCGACGACCCGGCGGTGCACCCGGTACGCGGGCGGCTGGTGCTGGTGGCGAACCCGGGCCTGACCACCTCGGTACGCGACGAGGAGAACCCGGCAGGCATCACCTACGTGCACCCGCGCCGGCACGACGTGGTGCTCGGCGGCACCGCCGAACCGGACGCGTGGGACACCGGCCCCGACCCGGTCACCGCGGCGGCGATCCGGGCCCGGTGCGTGGCGCTGGTGCCGGAGCTGGCCGACGCCCCCGTGCTCGGGGTGCGGGCCGGGCTACGTCCGGCACGGCACGGCGGGCCCCGGGTCGCGGTGCAGGCGGGCCCCGCCCCGGGGCAGCGGCTGGTGCACGCCTACGGCCACGGGGGCGCCGGGGTGACGCTGTCCTGGGGCTGCGCCGACGAGGTGGCCGGGCTGGCGCTGGACGGCTGACCGTCCGGGCCGGACGCGCCCCGGCCCCGACCCACCGGGACCGTGGGCGGGGCCGGGTGCCGGGGCGGAGGGGCGGGCACCCTCCCCCGCGTCATCGGCGTTCGTAGAAGGTGATGCTCACGCCGCCCGGGGCGGAACCCGGGTCGGAACTCAGCCAGGTGTTGGCGTTGAGGAAGGCGTACGGGCCGGCGGCGCGGGCCTCGAACGTCGGCACCAGCCGGCCGAACGCCCCGCAGTTGCGGACCAGGATCAGCTCCCGGTCGTCGGTGGACAGCACGTACCGGGCGTCCAGCGTGCTGGTCGCGCCGATGAGCTGGTAGTCCGCCCCGCCGGGCAGGACGGTCCCGGTCACCCGGCCGGTCACGGTGCCGCCGGTGATGGGGATGATGTTGCGGGTGCCGCGCTTGCTGGCCCCGACCGATACGCTGGCCCCGAGGGTGACGGTTTCGGTGAACACCGCCGCACCCCGGGTGCCGCTGCCGGTCAGGCAGTCCCACGGCTGGTTGGCCGTCCCGGCCGGGTCGCGTAGCTGCACGCGCGGGTCGGCCGGGGACACCCCGGCGACGTCGTACACGGTCAGGGTGAGGGTGTTCGTCGCGGCGTCGACGGTCCGGGTGCCGACGTAGGTGCCGGTGTTCAACCAGGCGTACGCGCTGGAGTTCGGGGCCTCGAAGTCAGGCACGATCCGCACGGTGGACTCGCCGGCCGGCGCGACCCCGCAGGTGCGCAGGTAGATCGGGGTGCCGTCGCCGGTGCGCAGGATGGCGACCTGTTCCAGCTCGGTCGCGCCGGTGCCGAGGGTGAGTTCCAGGTCGAGCCCGCCGGTGAGGATGGTGCCGTTGATCCGGTCCCCGGTGACGGTGCCGCCCCGGATGTCGAGGATGCGGCGGTGGCCGTACTGGGTGACGCCGACGTCGCGGATCGCGCCGAGCTGGGCGGTGGCCCGGAACACCAGCCGGCCACGGGTCGGGGGCACGAGGCCGGCGGACCGGCCGCAGGTCCAGGACGGGTCGGGCACGATGGTCGCCTCCGCGCCGCTCGGGGTGGTGCTCGGGGTGGGTGGCGGCGGGGTGGTCGGCGGTGGGGTGGTGGGTGGCGGTGTGGTCGGGGTCGGCGGCGGCGTGGTGGGTGGCGGGGTGCCCGGGGTGGGCGTGGTCGGCGTCGTGGGTGTGGTGCTGCCGGTGCAGGGGGTGCCGTTGAGCGCGAAGTCGGTAGGCGCCGGGTTGCTGGCGTTGTTCCACGAGCCGTTGAACCCGAACGACGCGCTCGCCCCGGTGCCGAGCGCGGCGTTCCAGGTGGTGTTGCCGACCGTGACCCGGCCGCCGTTCTGGGTGACGGTGCCGTTCCAGTACTGGGTGACCTGCTGCCCGGCGGTGAACGACCAGGTGAGCTGCCAGCCGTTGATCGGGTCGCCGAGGTTGGTGACCGCGACGTTGGCCCCGAAGCCGCCGGTCCACTGGCTGGAGACCGTGTAGGTCACCCGGCAGCCGGTGGCGGCGGAGGCCGCGGTGGCGACCCCGACGACGCCGACCAGGGTGGCCGCGGCGAGCGTTCCCGCGAGCAGGGGCCGCCGGTGTACGAGCCTCATCTGGTCCTCCCGGATCGGCAGCGCCACGCCTTGCACGCACGGTTATGTTTCATCGAGTGTCCCGATCGGACAAACTTCTGTCAATCGATGCATGTCGATCAGTTCAGCCAATGGGCCTCACCCGGCATCCCACCTGAACACGCCGACCGCCACGGACCAGTCCGCAGTCCTGCGCACCACGAGCGCGGCGGCGCAGCGGGCGAGGACGGCACGACGGCACGCGCTGACCGTGCCGGCCGAGGCCGTAGCGCGAATCATGAATGTGGTGGCACCGACAGGCAGGCCATGTTTGTGGAGATCTGTTGCGCCCAGGACGACAACAACCCTCCCCGAAGGAGGGCGGATCAGCACCAGGGGCGACGCCCGCCGGTGACGGGAGCGGCCCTTACCCGCGCGCCCGGTGGCGGATCTTGATGTCGGCGAGGTCGGTCGACACCGACGTGAGGTCACGGTGGCCCGCACCGAGTTCCGCGACGGCGGCTGCGGCCAACGCTTCCGCCCTGCCGGTCACCACCGCCTCATCGTCCTCCCCGGTGGCCGGGACGAGGCAGCGGAAGGTGAACCCGAGCAGGGACCGCTCGTAGGTGACGGTGCCTTCCTCGGTGAACTTCGCCTGGTAGACGTCGTGCTCGTCCGCCCTGGCGAGCAGCGCGGCCCGCTGCTCGTCATCGAGTGGTGCGAATTTGCCGCGCACGATGACCTGATAGGTCGTACCGGCCACGGTGGGCAACCTCCGGCGCTGACGGGACACGAGGGCATCGACGGGCGAGCCGGTTCGACCGGCAGCCGGGCAGCTCACGGAGCGGTATCCCGGCGAGCGACCGGCACGGCACCCGCTGGCGACCCTACCGGGCGGGCCACCGGAGTGCTCCGGCTTTTCCCCGGGTCAGGCGGCGGGCAGCTCCGTCACGGAGCCGGCCACCTCGATCGCGGTTTCCGCGTCGAACCGGTCGAGGTCCACCAGCACGTCGACCGCGAGGCCCGGCCGGACGAGCCAGAACGCCTCACCCCCGCCGGCCAGTCCGACGTCCCCGCCCCGGGTGAACTCCGCCAGCGGCCACTCGGCGGAATCCCGCTCGTGGTACTCGGCCAGGAACTCGCGCAGGCGCACCAGCGTGGTCAGCCGTTCGCCGCGCAGGACGTGCACCCTCAGGTCCACCCGGTAGCCGTCGTCGACGGCCCGTTCCCAGACCCGGGTGGCGAAGCTGACGTTCTCCCACTCGGAGGCGAAGTCCGACACCAGTTCCCCGGCATCCTCGGGCACCCGTCCGACGTGGAACCCGTCCAGGTCGCCGCCGTCACGCCCACCCACCACCGTCACTGTGCCTCCCCGATCGTCATGTCCGTCCTGTCCCTCTGATCGACCGGCGACGCCGGCACGGGCCGGACGTTGCGCGATGGGCCCCCACCACGCCTCCGCCCCGGATGCCGGATCGCCGGTCCCCGCTCAGTTGCCCAGCGCGCGTACCTTGGCGATCGTCTCCTCGACCTGCTGCCGGGCTGGCTGGCCAGCCTGGACTGCCTGGTCGAGCGCCTGGCGGTAGTTGTCGATCATGCCGATCAGCGGGCCGGCGGCGACGCCCTGCAACACCCCGGCGACCAGGGCGCGTGCCTCGGCGGCGTCCTGGGCGGCCGAGGCCGTCTTGGCCCGCGCCTCGTCCAGCTTCTGCGCGGCCACTGCCAGCTTCGCGATCATCTCCGCCGCACTCACCCGCACTCCCCCCGCCCCTGTCGCCCGCCCACGGTCACCGCGAGCCTACGAGGCGACCACCGGACGCAGCCACCCCGCGTCCGCCCCATGTGGGCCGACGTAGCGGCATCGGGACGGTCCGGACCCCGCTACGTCGACCCACATGAGTCGATCATGCGCACGGGTCGATCACACGGACAGGTCGGTCACGCGTCAGCGGACCAGGCGGAACACCAGCAGGGTGACGCAGTACGCCAGCGGCACCGCCACGGCGCAGATGAAGAAGCCGAGCGGGGCGTACCGGGGCGGGTCGGTGGTGGCCAGGGCCGGCCGCCCCCACCGGCCGAGGATCAGCCAACCGGCCACGAAGGAGATCAGCGGCAGCCCGGCGCAGGTCAGCGCGCCCAGCGTGATGCCGTCGACCACGCCGATGCCGTTGGCGACCACCAGCAGCAGCATGACCAGCGCCCCGACGGCGGCACAGCCGACGTAGACGGCGACCGCGCGGGCGGTCGGCGACCAGGTGGGCAGCAGAGCGGGCCGCTGCGCCAGCGCCTCGGCCTGCTGACCCAACCGGTCGACCTCGTCGACCAGCCGCCCGGCCTCCGCCAGCACCACCGCCGGATCGCCGTCCACCCCGGACCCGCCGGCCACACCGGTCCCTGCGACCGCCCCGGTCCCGGTGGCGGAACCGGGAGACACAGCGGAACCGGGGGGCACTGCGGAACCCGGGGCCGAGCCGGGGGCAGTGCCGACCCCGGGAGCCGACCCCGGCCCGGGAGCCGGGTCGGGCACGGCAGGCAGGCCGGCGGTCGCGGCGAGCTGGGCGAGGCGCTGTTCCTGGGCGGCCAGCCGCTGACCGAGCTGGGTCACCCCGGCGTGCAGGGTACGGCGGCGTTCCGCCTCGGCGACGGCACCGCGCTCCCCCTCCCTGATCCGGGCGGAGAGCTGCCTGACGGCCGCCGCGTACTCGTCGTAGCCGGCCACTCAGTGCTCCTCGTCGGGGTGGTACCCGGGGCGGACGAACGGCACGATCAGCGCGGTGCGCGGGGCGTGCCGGTCGACCAGCAGGGCCCGGTTGGGGCGGGGGGTCCACACCAGGTCGGTCACCCCCAGGTGCAGCCCGAGGTCGTCGGCGGGCACGTTCAGCGCCACCAGGCAGGCCACGTCGTCGCGGTTCTGGCTGCCGCCGAGGTCGTCGGCGAGCCGGCGCAGGCCCCGCCACCAGCCGAGCAGGTGCACCCCGCGCCCCGGCCCCGCCCGCAGCAGCGCCCGCAGGTCGTCGTGGCCGGTGCGGTAGGTGTCGGGGTCGGCGGCGGCGAGCACCGCGTGGGCCGCGTCCACCCCGAAGACCACCAGGTACGTCCGGCCACGTTCCCCGGGGCCGGCGGCCAGCCCGGCGACGCGGGCGCGCAGCCCGGCGGCGTCGACCTGGGTCACCGGGTGCCCGGCGGCCTTCAGCCCGGCGGCGGTGTCGTCGGCCGCCCCGTCGGCCGAGGCCACCAGCGCGGCCAGCACGAACTCGGCCTCACCGGGCCGGTGCTGCCCGGCCAGGCTCAGCGCGGCGGCCCGCAGCACGTGCGCGCCGGTGGCCGAGGTGCCCACCACGGCCAGGTGCCGGCCCGGGGAGGCGTCCAGGTCGAACCGGGCGGTGCTGCCGGCCACGTCGACCGTCCGGCCCACCAGCACCGCCGGGCGGCGGGTGGCGGCAGGCGTCGGCTCGTCCTCCAGGTGGGCCGTGGCGTAGCCCCGGAAGACCTCGGGGGGGCCGGTGTCGTCGGGGCGGGCGTCCCACAGCTCGTAGCGCAGCCGGGCGAGCTGGCGGGCGTCGGCGTGCGCGTCGGGGAACCGCAGCAGGGTGTCCGCGCCGGCCGCCCCGGCGGCGGTGTTGACCAGCGCCGTGCCGATCCGGGTGGGGCCGGCGACGGTCGCCCGGGGGCCGAGCACCGCCTCACCGCCGGGTAGCGCCACCCGCAGCGCGAACTGCCCGAACAGCGACTCGGCCCGGCCGTACAGGGCTTCCACGCCGCTGGTGCTCTGGCTGGCCAGCACCAGGTGCACGCCGTACGAGCGGCCCTTGCGGGCCAGCTCCTCCAGCAGGTCGACGGCCTCCCGGGCCAGCCGGTCGTTGCCGGCGAACAACACGTGGAACTCGTCGATCACGGCGACCGTGCGGGGCACCGGTTCGGTGTCCGGCAGGTCGGCGAGCTTGGTCACCCCGTGCCGCTTGAACAGCCCGGCCCGCCGGCCCAACTCCCGGCGCAGTTCGCGGAGCACGGCCAGGCCGTACTCCCGGTCGGACTCGACGCCGACGGCCCGCGCGTGCGGCAGGAACGACGGGTCCCGGTCGGTGGGGACGAACTCGGTGAAGCTCACCCCCTCCTTGAAGTCGAGCAGCCACAGGTGCAGCTCGGCCGGGGAGTAGCGGGTCGCCAGGCCGTAGAGCACGTCGAGCAGGAAGACCGTCTTGCCCGCGCCGGTGCGGCCGCCGACCAGCCAGTGCGGCGTCGCGTCGTCGAAAGCCAGACTGACCGGGGTACGCCCGCAGCGGCCGACCACCGTCGTCAGGCCGTCCCGGGCGGAGCCGGTCCAGCGCCGCTCGGGCAGCAGGTCGGCCAGGTGCAGGGCGGTGTCCCGGCGTACCTGCGCGCCCAGCCGGTCGGCCA
This sequence comes from Micromonospora wenchangensis, assembly GCF_002210435.1. Taxonomy (GTDB): domain Bacteria; phylum Actinomycetota; class Actinomycetes; order Mycobacteriales; family Micromonosporaceae; genus Micromonospora; species Micromonospora wenchangensis. The sequence continues at coordinate 125,653 of NZ_MZMV01000009.1, read as the reverse complement.
GCGCCTGCACGGCCGCGGCGGGCGGGTCACCGTCGAGCAGCACCGGCACGGGCAGGCCGGTGCCGTCGGCGCTGAACGGGTACCCGGGCGGGTCGCCGACGCGGGCGTACCGTTCGTCGAGACGTACCTCGGTGGTGCCGCCCAGCGTGGGTGGGGCCTGGCCGGGCGTGGTCACCGCGCGCCCGGCGAACAGCACGCACACCCCGGCGGACGGCCCGGCGTGGGTGAGCGCGGCGAGCCGGGCCAACTCGCGCGGGCCGGGCGCGGACGCGGCCACCACCAGCAGCAGTTCGGCCTCCCCCGCGCGGGCGTGCGCCTCGGCGGCGTCCAGCAGCGCACCGATCTCGGCCTCGGTGGTGGCGACGCTACCGAGCACCCCGGCGTCGCGCAGCGGACGCAACGGGATGAAGGTGGCCCCCCAGGCGGCCGGGTCGATGCCGACCACCCGGACGCTGCCCGGGGCGGCCGTGGTGAGCAGCCGCAGCACCAGCACCCGCAGCAGCACCGCCACCCGGGGATCGCGGGCGTCGCCGTCGACCGCCAGGTGCCGGCCGGCGCCCAACGGCAGCAGCAGCGGGAACCGACCGTCCGCCGTGGACGCCTCGCCGATGCGCACCGCCGCCGGCCCGTCGCCGGAGGGCGTCGGCCGGTGACCACGGGCCGGACCGCCCGGCGACACGACGACGTGCCCCGGTGGCGGGCCACCGAACACGACGGGAGTCGCACCGGCGCTCGCGGTCGGGTCGGCCCGGTCGGTGCTGCCGGGCGGCGGGGCGACCAGCGCGTCGGCCAGCCGGGCCAGCCGGGCGACCAGGTCGGCGGTGCGCTCCGGGACGGGCTGCCCGGCCAGCCGGTCCAGCAGGGCACGGGCCGCCGTCCACCGCTGCCGGGCCTGCCGGTGCGCGGCGACCGCCTGCCCGTACGCCGATGCGAGCCTGCCCACCCACTGCTCCCCACCCACGTGCGGACGAATCGAGGGAACCCTAGCGCCCCGGCGGGTCCGGACGCACGACCCGCCCACGGGTCAGCCGGGTCGGCAGCCCGGGTCGGGTCCGCTGTCCGCCGCGCCACAGTGGAACACCTCGACCGGCTCGGCGGCCACGTCCGGCACCCGCGCCACCCGCAGCAACGCCAGCCGCTTGGCGACCGGCTCGCCCGAGTCGGGGGCGTACCGGATGACCCCGGCGACCCCCGGGTAGCCGGCGGCGGCGTTCTGCCGCAGCACCTCGGCGTGCACGCCGACCGGGTTGACCGAGCGGGGCTCCCAGCGCCGGCCGGTGTCGGCGTGCCGCAGCCGGGCGGCGAGGCTCTCCAGTGCCCGCACCATCATCATCGCCGCGTCGTAGGCGAGGCTGACCCGCTCGCCGACGGGTGCGCCGGCACCGTCGCGGCAGCGCGGCGGGTCGAGCAGGTCGTCGGCGCCGATCCAGGTCAGGAAGCTGCCCCGGGCGTCGTCCCGGGCGGCCTGCGCGGCCCGCAGCGCGGCACAGGTGGCCAGCGCCGCCTTCGACACGTACGTCACCGGCAGGTTGCCCGGGGCGCTGGCCCGCAGCCCCGGGTTGGCCATGTAGCGGTTGACCGAGTCGTCGGCGACGAGGTGCCGGGGCGGGTCGTTGCCGCACTCCTTCAACGCCCGCAGGAACCCGTCGAACTCCGACCAGCGTCCGGCGAACAGCAGCACCCCCCGGTAGCCGCACTCGACGGTCAGCCGACGCCCGGTACGCCACTCGTCGAGCCGGGTGAGCCGGCTGCCGAACCGTTGGCGCAGCCCGTCGACCAGGGTGCCGACGTAGAGGTCCTCGGTGAGTGAGCTGTCCTCGCCGGTGGTGTAGTAGGCGTGCGCCTCGGTCACCCGCAGCACCTGCCGGGCGTACGTCTCGATCATCGCGGCCTGGTCCCTGTTCGGCGCGGAGACCTGGAGGTAGAGGCTGGAGTTCGCGTCCATCCGGTCGGCCGACAGGGTGGGGGCGAGCACCGGCAGGCCGACCCGGTTGAGTTCCCGCAACGCCGCGGCGGTGCTGGTGCGGCTCTCCACCAGCCCGACCACCCCGAGCACGGTCGGGTCGTCGTGGGCCAGCCGCTCCAACATGGCCACCGCCGGCCCGGCGTGGCGCATCTGCCGGCCCCCGTTGGCGACCACCACGTGCAGCAGGGCCGCCCCGTCGGCCGCCGCGGACTCCTTGAGCAGGGCGTACTGGGCGGTGGCCAGGCCCTCCAACTCCTCCCGTTCGGAGACGTAGGACTCCTCGTCGGCCCGGGTCCGGTTGCCGGTGAGGGTGCCCAGGTAGACCAGGGTGAGGTAGGGCCGGCGCTGGTCGCTGCGCCGCCACACCTCCTCGGCGGCCCGGTTCTGCGCGAAGATCCGCCGCTGCACCGCGCGCAGCCGCTCCTGGCCGGGTTCGGCGTTGAACACCTGGGCGGCGGTGTCGCTGTAGCCGACGCACTCCCCGGCGAGCACCTGCACCCGCACCTGGCCGGTCGGCGTCGGATGGCAGTCCAGCGTCCACCGGCTGTCCGCCCACACGATCATCCCGGCCAGCAGGACCACGGCCACCGCCGCCGGCAGGAACCGCCGTGCCCACCACGGCGGGTCGGGGGCGACCAGCGCGGGCGGGACGACCCCCGGTGGCGGGGTGGCGTCCTCGTCGTCGGGGCGCAGCACCACCAGCCAGGCGGCGGAGCGGCGCAGCCGTCGGGTCTCGGGCAGCGCCTCGGCCCACTCGTCGTGGGCGTCGTCCGCCTCGCGCAGCGGCCGGGTGCCGGGCAGTTCCGGCGGCGGCTCGGTGGCCAGGGCCACCACCAGCAGCGGGTCGTTGCGGCCGGTCTCGTTGCGTACGTCGGTGAGCAGCCGGACCAGGGTGTGCCCGACGCCGTCGACGTCCACCCCGTCGAGCAGCAGCACCGGGTACGCGGTGCGCCGCCAGTCCCCGGGCCGCCACACCCGTCGCCGGTACGCCTGCCGCAGGTCCTCCAGGAACGCGTGTAGCAGCAACTTGTCCACCTGGGCAGGTTGTTCGCCGTCGCGCCAGCCGGCGGTGAGCCGTTCGGCGAACCCGAGGAAGGTCACCGACTGGCGGGGGGCCAGGTACTGCTGCCGCATGAACCACCGGTAGTGGCCGCCGACGCCCGGCACCCGGCCGGAGACGGCGATCCGGAACACCGCGCTGGGCACCGCCCGGCGCAGCAGCCAGAGCAGCACCTGGAGCGCCGTGCCGACCCCCGACTCCCCGCTGACCTGCGGCTCGTCGACGGGACGCCGGCCCCGCCAGTCGCGCAGCCGGCGGACCAGGGTGGCCCGGCCGCTGTCGGCGGCGTCGACGCCCACGTCGAGGGTCTGCTGCATCAGCCAGTCGGCCAGCGGATGGTGGCGGAACCGCAGCCGGGCCGCCCCGAACGCCTCCAGCGACAACTGCCTGTGCAGTTCGCGCAGCACCGCCGGGACGTCGGCGAGGTCGGGGCGGGCGGCCAGGTCGAGCACGGCGTGCGGGACCCGGCGGCCGGTGCCCCGCCCGACGAAGCGGCGCAGCAGGGCCCCCGGGTCGCCGCCGGTGCCGGCCCGGACCAGCCAGAGCACCGGCAGCCGGCGGTCGCCCCGACGCGGTCGGCGCAGCAGCCGGGTGAGCAGGGCGAGCAGTTCGGTGCCGCCGGCCGGGGGGCCGTCCACGGTGGGTGGCCTTGGCGGCGGCGGGGTCACCGGTTCGCGCATACGGGCACCTCCGCCGCCGACAGGAACCAGGAAGGCTCCCATTGTCGACGACGGAGGCAACCGAGGGTGTCCGGCGGACTGCCGCCGGTCACCCCGTCAGCGCAGCGCGGCGGTGAGCGCCGGCAGGTAGCCGTACCGGTAGCCGTCGGCGTTCGGGTGGTACGCCTCGATGACGCCGCTGACGTCGCGGATCCACGGGGCGGCGGCGCAGACGCCGTGCCCGGTGAAGAACGGGCGGGCGTCGGCGAAGGTGGCCCCGGCCGCGCCGGCGCGGGCGGCGGTGACCGTGGCGAGCACGTCGGCCGCCTCGTTGAGGATGGTCCGCTTGTAGCTGCTCATTGCGAGCACGCCGCAGGAGCCGGTCTCGAAGAGCCGGGGGTAGCCGAGCACCACCAGCCGGGCGTTCGGGGCCCGGTCGCGGATCGCGGCGTAGGTGGCGTCGAGCCGGCCGGGCAGCGTCGAGGTGGCGAAGCTCTTGGCCTTGTCGACCGCGGCCGTGCAGGTCGCCGTGCTGCCGAACCGGCAGCTGGTGATGACGTCGGCGAAGCCGGCGTCGTTGCCGCCGATGGTGATGGTGACCAGGGTGGTGGTGGCGCTCAGCGAGCCGACCTGCTTGTTGATCACGTCGGCGGTGACCGCGCCGCCGCAGGCGGGGAAGGCGAAGCTGGTCACCGCGTTGGCGGCGGCCCACAGCGGGGCGTACGACTTCTGGCTGCGCAGGCAGGTGGACAGGTCGTACGGGCCGGCGCCGACACCGGAGGAGTACGAGTCGCCCAGCGCGACGTAGTGGACGGTGGCGGCCTGGGCGGCGGTCGGGACGAGCAGGACGCCGGTGACGGTGGCGAGGACGGCGGCCAGGGCGGTGACGGCCCTGGCCAGAACGCGGCGGGGTAGGGCGCGGTGGGGCATGACGGTTCCTCCAGGGGCAGCAACGGGGGAAGCCTCTGGACCGCGCGCGTGGCCAGGGGGGTGAGGCGTTGTTACTAGTCGGTAATGCTAGCGAAACATCGACAGGATGAGAACAGCCGATCCCCGCCATCCGGGGCGCACGTTTCCACCGCCGTCGATTAGGTTGTCGGTGCGAACACCCCGATGGAGGGAGTCCACCCCGTGCGACGTGTTTTCACGGCGGCCATCGCCGCCCTGACCGTCACCACCGCCGGCACCCTGGTGACCGGTGCCCCCGGCCAGGCCGACGCCCGACCGGGCAAGAGCCGGTCGGTCGCGGTCTCGGCCGCCCCGAAACCCGGCAGCCCCGGCCTCGGCGACCCCTACTTCCCCGACTACGGCAACGGCGGCTACGACGTCGACCACTACGACGTCCGGCTGCGCTACGAGCCGGCCACCGACCGGCTCAGCGGCACCACGACCATCCTGGCCACGGCCACCCAGGACCTCTCCCGGTTCAACCTGGACTTCCTGCTGGACGTGGAGTCGGTCCGGGTCAACGGATGGACCGCCAGGTTCGCCCGGGAGGGCGTCCACGAGCTGGTGGTGACCGCGCCGCGCGGCATCACCACCGGTCAGGCGATGACCGTCGTGGTCACCTACGCCGGCGTGCCGTCGGAGACCCTGGTGGACGGTTACTCCGGGTGGACCCGCACCGTCGACGGCGCGCTCGCCGTCAACGAGCCCGAGTCGGCCTGGTGGTGGTTCCCCTCCAACGACCACCCGCTGGACAAGGCCACCTGGGACATCTCGGTGTCGGTGCCCGACGGCGTCGAGGTGATCAGCAACGGCGTGCAGCCCCGGCCCCCGCTGGCCGAGGCCGGCAACCGGATGCGGTGGGGCTGGCGCAGCACCAAGCCCGGGGCCACCTACCTGGCGTTCCTGGCGATCGGCCAGTACGACATCGTCACCGACACCGCCCCGAACGGGCAGCCGGTGATCAACGCCTACAGCACCACCCTGGGCGACCGGAAGCCGGCCGCCCGGGCCAGCATCGAACGCACCGCCGAGGTCGTCGACTGGGAGAGCGGCATCTTCGGGCCGTACCCGTTCGAGGCGCAGGGGGGCGTGGCCGCGCCGATCGACAGCCTCAGCTTCGCCCTGGAGACGCAGACCCGCCCGGTGTACGGGCCCGGCTTCTGGCGACGCGGCAGCAACCTGTACGTGGTGGTGCACGAGAACGCCCACCAGTGGTTCGGCGACTCGGTCTCGGTGGCGGACTGGAGCAACATCTGGCTCAACGAGGGCTTCGCCTCGTACGCCGAGTGGCTCTGGTCGGAGGCGCAGGGTGAGGGCACCACGCAGGAGCTGTTCGACTTCACCTACGCCAACTACCCGGCCGACGACCCGTTCTGGCAGGTGCTGCCGGGCAACCCGGGTGCCGGCGCGGTGTTCGACGACGCGGTCTACGACCGGGGCGCGATGACGCTGCACCAGCTCCGGCTGGCCGTCGGCGACGACGCGTTCTTCCGTATCCTGCCCGCCTGGACCGCCGCCCACCGGTACGGCAACGGCACCATCGCCCAGTTCCAGGCCCTCGCCGAGCAGATCTCCGGCCTCGACCTGGACCCGGTCTTCACCACCTGGCTGTTCACCCCCGGCCGGCCCGCGCCGGCCGCCGCCACCCGCACCACGACCGCACCGGCCCAGCCGAAGTCGTGGACCCAGATCCGGGCGGCGCACCAGCTCCTGGCGCGCTGACCGACCCCGGTTCGGGCTGCCCGCCCCCGGCACCGGAGCGGGCAGCCCGGACCGGCCCGGAACCGTGATCTTCCGGCGCCCCGGCCGGTCCCGGCGCGGCTCGGTCCCGCGCGTTCTGCCCCTCGTGGACGAGCCGGAACGCCGCGCGGCCCGGCGCGGTTCCGGCCCGAGGTCGGGTCTGGTCTGCTCGCGGTCTGGCCGGGTCCGGGGCCGACTCTGGGCTGGTGGGGGCCGGGTCCGGTCGAGCCGGCTCTGGTCGGTGCCGATCGGGGCGGCGTCGGGCCGGGCCGCAACGATAGTTCCGGAGAGCGGTATGCCTGACAGTCATAACTATGCCTGTCAGGCATACCGCTCTCCGTGGTGATACGCGCCCTCGGCGGGCCGGCTCCGACGCCTCGGGACGCCACAACAGCAGGGCCGGGACAGGTGGTGCCGCAGAAGCGGCTGTGCGCCGGCAGGGCGCAGGGGGCGAGACGGTGGCCGGGCCACAAGGTCGGGCCGTCAGCCGACCCGGTCTCCGGGTCGGCTGACGGCCACCGATCGAACTGCCCGACACGGTGGGCCGGCAGGCCAGGCGGGCCAGCAGACCTGACAGACCAGACAGCCCGGCAGGCGGGCGTAGGTCAGCGGGCGGGGGTCAGCGGGCGGCGAGGGGTTGGCGGGCCGGGTCGACCGGGGCCGGCAGGTCACCCACCCCACCCAGGTAGGAGTGGATCGCCGCGGCGGCGGCCCGCCCCTCGGCGATCGCCCAGACGATCAGCGACGCCCCCCGGTGCATGTCCCCGGCGACGAAGACCCCGTCGGCGTCGGTCTGCCAGTCGGGGCGGGCGTCGACCGCGCCCCGGGCGTTGCGGGTCACCCCGAACTGGGCCAGCAGCGGCTGTTCCTCGGTGCCCTCGAAGCCGATGGCCAGCAGCACCAGGTCGGCCGGCAACTCCCGCTCGGAGCCGGGCAGCGCGGTGACGATCCGTCGACCGTCGCGCCGCTCCACCGTCACCTCGGCGATCCGGACGCCCCTGACCTGGCCGGTGCCGTCGTCCACGAACTCCTGCACGGCGACCGCGAAGACCCGCTCGCCGCCCTCCTCGTGCGCCGGGTAGTTGCGCAGCACCCACGGCCAGGTCGGCCACGGGTCCCGCTCGGCGTCGCGGCCGTGCGGCGGCTCGGGGTAGAGGTCGAGCTGGTGGACGCCGGCCGCGCCCTGCCGGTGGGCCACGCCCAGGCAGTCGGCGGCGGTGTCGCCCCCACCGATGATCACCACGTGCTTGCCGGCCGCGTCGATCGGCGTGCCGTCGGGCAGCACCGCCGGGGCGGGCCGGCCGTCCCCGGCCGCCGCCACCACCCGGTTCGCCGCGACCAGGTGGGTCATCGCCTGGTGGACGCCGCGCAGCGGCCGACCGGGCGTCTCCGGGGTGTCCCGCCCCTGGAGCGCGCCGCACGCCAGCAGCACCGCGTCGTGCCGGGCCCGCAGCTCCTCGGCGGTCACGTCGACGCCGACGTTCACCCCGGTACGGAACTGCACGCCCTCGGCGGCGAGCTGGGCCAGCCGCCTGTCGATGTGCTGCTTCTCCAGCTTGAAGTCGGGGATGCCGTAACGGAGCAGACCCCCGATCGCGTCGTCCCGCTCGTACACGGTGACGGCGTGACCGGCGCGGGCGAGCTGCTGGGCGGCGGCGAGCCCGGCGGGCCCGGAGCCGACCACGGCGACGGAACGGCCGGTCGCCGCCGGTACCGGGCGGGGGGTCAGCCCGCCCCGGGCCACCGCGGCGTCGGCGATCTCCACCTCGACCTGCTTGATGGTGACCGGCTGCTGCCCGCCCAGGCCCAGCACGCAGGCCGCCTCGCACGGGGCCGGGCAGAGCCGGCCGGTGAACTCGGGGAAGTTGTTGGTGGCGTGCAGCGACTCGACCGCGGCGTCCCAACTGCCGGTGCGGACCAGGTCGTTCCAGTCCGGGATGCGGTTGCCCAGCGGGCAGCCGTCGTGGCAGAACGGGATGCCGCAGTCCATGCACCGGGTGGCCTGCTCGCGGATCAGCTCCTCACCGGCGGGCGGGTAGACCTCCCGCCAGTCGGTGATCCGCACCGCCACCGGTCGGCGGGCCGGCAGTCGCCGTTCGTAGCGCAGGAAACCGTTCGGGTCAGGCACGAGCCACCTCCTGGGCGACCACCCGCGGGACGGGCGGCACCGACGCGGTCAGCGCAGACATGACCGCGTCGTCGACGTCGCGGCCGGCGGCTTCGGCGGCCTTCATGATCTCCATCACCCGGCGGTAGTCCCTCGGGACCACGGCCGTGAACTCCCCGACCGCCTCCGGCCAGCGCTTGAGCAGTTCCGCGCCGACCGCCGAGTCGGTCTCGGCGACGTGCCGCTGCACCAGGTCGTGCAGCAGTTCCCGCTCGGCGTCCCGCAGCGGGGACAGGTCGACCAGCTCCGCGTTGACCCGGCCGGTGTCGAGCCGGTGCACGTACGCCGTACCGCCGGACATGCCGGCGGCGAAGTTGCGGCCGGTCTCACCGAGCACCACCACCGTGCCGCCGGTCATGTACTCGCAGCCGTGGTCGCCGACGCCCTCGACGACGGCCACCGCGCCGGAGTTACGGACCGCGAACCGCTCCCCCACCCGGCCGCGCAGGAACAACTCGCCACCGGTGGCCCCGTACAGGATGGTGTTGCCGGCGATGATCTGGTCCTCGGCGCGCTGCCCGGCGGCGGCCTCGGGGTCGACGAACGGCGCGGCGGCGTCCGGGCGGACCACGATCCGGCCGCCGGAGAGCCCCTTGCCGACGTAGTCGTTGGCGTCGCCGTGCAGCCGCAGGGTCACCCCGCGCGGCAGGAACGCCCCGAAGGACTGCCCGGCGGTGCCGCGCAGCACGAACTCGACGGTGTCGTCGGGCAGACCCGCGCCGCCGTGCCGGCGGGTCACCTCCCCGCCGAGCATCGCGCCGACGCTGCGGTGCTCGTTGCGCACCGCCACCTCCACCCGGACCGGGCTGCCGTCGCGCAGCGCCGGCTCGGCCAGCGCGATCAGCTCGTTGTCCAGGGCCTGCTCCAGGCCGTGGTCCTGGGCGCGGATGCCCCGCCGGGCGGCCCCTTCCGGCAGTTCCGGGGTGTGCAGCACGCGGGTCAGGTCGAGGCCGTGGCCCTTCCAGTGGTCGATCGCCGGTACGACGTCGAGCACCTCGGTCTGCCCGATCGCCTCTTCGATGCTGCGGAAGCCCAGCTCGGCCAGGTAGCCGCGGACCTCCTCGGCGAGGAAGAGGAAGAAGTTCTCCACGAACTCCGGCCGGCCGGTGAAGCGCTCGCGCAGCACCGGGTTCTGGGTGGCGATGCCGACCGGGCAGGTGTCGAGGTGGCAGACCCGCATCATCACGCAGCCCTCGACGATCAGCGGGGCGGTGGCGAAGCCGAACTCCTCCGCGCCGAGCAGCGCCGCGACCAGCACGTCCCGGCCGGTCTTGAGTTGCCCGTCGACCTGCACGGTGACCCGGTCGCGCAGCTTGTTGAGCAGCAGCGTCTGCTGCGCCTCGGCCAGGCCCAGCTCCCACGGGGTGCCGGCGTGCTTGAGCGAGTTGAGCGGGGACGCGCCGGTGCCGCCGTCGTGCCCGGAGATCAGGATGACGTCGGCCTTGAGCTTGGCGACCCCGGCCGCGACCGTGCCCACGCCGACCTCGCTGACCAGCTTGACGTGCACCCGGGCGGCCGGGTTGACGCACTTCAGGTCGTGCACGAGCTGGGCGAGGTCCTCGATGGAGTAGATGTCGTGGTGCGGCGGCGGTGAGATCAGGCCGACGCCGGGGGTGGCGTGCCGGGTGCGGGCGATCCACGGCCACACCTTGTTGCCGGGTAGCTGCCCACCCTCACCGGGCTTCGCGCCCTGCGCCATCTTGATCTGGAGGTCGTCGGCGTTGACCAGGTATTCGCTGGTCACCCCGAAGCGTCCGCTGGCGATCTGCTTGACCGCCGAGCGGCGGGCCGGGTCGTGCAGCCGGTCGACGTCCTCGCCGCCCTCGCCGGTGTTGGACTTGCCGCCGAGGCGGTTCATCGCGATGGCCAGGGTCTCGTGCGCCTCCGCCGAGATCGACCCGTAGGACATGGCGCCGGTGGCGAACCGCTTGACGATCTCGGTGGCCGGCTCGACCTCCTCGATCGGCACCGCCGGGCGCAGCCCGGTGCGCAGGGTGAACAGCCCGCGCAGCGAGCCGGCCTGCGCGGCCAGCTCGTCGACCTTGGCGGTGTACTGGCGGAACACGTCGTACTGGCGGCTGCGGGTGGCGTGCTGGAGCAGGAAGACCGTCTCCGGGTTGAACAGGTGCAGCTCACCCTCGCGCCGCCACTGGTACTCGCCGCCCACCTCGAGCCGGGCGGAGCCGGTGGTGCCGGGCGCCGGCCACGCCTGCCCGTGCCGGGCGGCGACCTCGGTGTGGATCTCGGCCAGCCCGATCCCCCCGATCGTGCTGGGGGTGCCCCGGAAGTACCTGTCGACCAGGCGGGTGTCCAGGCCGACGGCCTCGAAGACCTGCGCCCCGCAGTACGACGACACCGTCGAGATGCCCATCTTGGACATGATCTTGAGGACGCCCTTGCCGAGCGCCTTCACGTAGTTGCGGACCGCCTTGGCCGGCTCCACCCCGACCAGCGCCCCGGTGGCGATCATGTCCTCCACCGACTCGAAGGCCAGGTAGGGGTTGACCGCCGCCGCGCCGTACCCGATGAGCACCGCCGCGTGGTGCACCTCGCGGCAGTCGCCGGACTCCACGACCAGGGCGACCTGGGTCCGGGTCTGCTCCCGCACCAGGTGCTGGTGCACCGCCGCGGTCAGCAGCAGCGACGGGATCGGCGCCAGGTCGGCGTTGGAGTCCCGGTCGGACAGCACCAGGATGCGCACGCCGTCCTCGATGGCCTCGGAGACGTGCCGGCAGATCTCGGTCAGCCGGGCCTTGATGCCGGCCCCGCCGTCGCGGATGCGGTAGAGCCCGGAGACCCGGACCGCCTTGAAGCCGGGCAGGTCGCCGTCCTCGTCGACAGAGAGGATCTTCGCCAGCTCGTCGTTGTCGATCACCGGGTAGGGCAGCACGATCTGCCGGCAGCTCGCCGCGCCCGGGTCCAGCAGGTTGCCCTCCGGGCCGATGGTCGACGCCAGGCTGGTCACCAATTCCTCCCGGATCGCGTCCAGCGGCGGGTTGGTGACCTGGGCGAAAAGCTGGTGGAAGTAGTCGTAGAGCAGCCGGGGCCGGGTTGACAGCGGCGCGATCGGGGTGTCGGTGCCCATCGAGCCGAGCGGCTCCGCCCCGGTACGGGCCATCGGGGCGAGCAGGATCTTCAGCTCCTCCTCGGTGTAGCCGAAGGCCTGCTGCCGGCGGCGCACCGAGTCGTGGGTGTACACCACGTGCTCCCGGGCGGGCAGGTCACCGAGGTCGATCAGACCGGCGTGCAGCCACTCGTCGTACGGCTGCGCGGCGGCCAGCTCGGTCTTGATCTCGTCGTCCGAGACGATCCGGCCGTTGACCGTGTCGACCAGGAACATCCGGCCCGGCTGGAGGCGGCCCTTGGCGACCACCGTGGCCGGGTCGAGGTCGAGCACACCCGCCTCGCTGCCCAGCACCACCAGCCCGTCGGCGGTCCGCCACCAGCGGCCCGGCCGCAGGCCGTTGCGGTCCAGCACCGCCCCGACGATCTCGCCGTCGGTGAAGGCGACCGACGCCGGGCCGTCCCACGGCTCCATCAGGCTGGCGTGGAACCGGTAGAACGCGCGCTTGTCCGGGCGCATGGCCGGGTCGTTCTCCCACGCCTCCGGGATCATCATCAGCACCGCGTGCGGCAGGCTCCGGCCGGCCAGGTGCAGCAGCTCCAGCACCTCGTCGAAGTTGGCCGAGTCGGAGGCGGCCGGGGTGCACACCGGGAACACCCGGCGGATGTTGCCGGGCAGGTGCGGGCTGCGCAGCAGCGCCTCGCGGGCCTGCATCCAGTTCCGGTTGCCCCGGATCGTGTTGATCTCGCCGTTGTGCGCGATGAACCGGTACGGGTGGGCCAGCGGCCAGGAGGGGAAGGTGTTGGTGGAGAACCGGGAGTGCACCAGCGCGATCGCGCTGTCGACCCGCTCGTCGGTCAGCTCCGGGAAGTACTCCGGCAGCTGGTCGGGGGTGAGCATGCCCTTCCAGGTCATCGTCCGCGCCGACAGCGACGGGAAGTAGGCGGTCACCCCCCGCTCGGCGGTCTCCCGCTCGGCCTGCTTGCGCACGCAGAACGCCACCCGGTCCAGGTCGATGCCGGACAGCGGGGAGCCCGCCGGGCCGGCCGGGGTGTCGGTGAGCCGGCGCGCGGCCAGGAAGAGCTGCCGGATGCGGGGCATCGCCGCCAGCGCGGTCTCGCCCAGGCCGCTCGGGTCGGTCGGCACCTCCCGCCAGCCGAGCACCTCGGCCCCCTCGACGAGGGCGTACTTCTCCACCACCTGACGGGCGCGGGCCTCGCCGCCGTCGTCGTCGGGCAGGAAGACCAGACCGGTGGCGTACTGGCCGGCCGGGGGCAGCGGGAAGTCCACCACCGCGCGCAGGAACGCGTCCGGCACCTGGATCATGATGCCCGCGCCGTCGCCGGTGTTCTGCTCGGCGCCCCGGGCGCCACGATGGTCGAGCCGGCAGAGCGCGCCGAGGCCGTTCGCCACCACCGCGTGGGAGCGCCGCCCGTAGAGGTCGGCCACGAAGGCCACCCCGCACGCGTCGTGCTCGTGCGCCGGGTCGTACAGACCGGTCGCGGAAGGGACCGGCTGCGGGCTGTGCGGGTACGGAAGGGCCACCGGGTCTCCTGTCGTCACTCAGGTTTTCTCATGGTCGGGACGACGTCGGCCCTGGGCGGTCTGTTGAGTCTACGTTAGGGCGACCCGGGCAGGGCCAGTGCGGATTGATCACACCTTCCAGACTCTGGGACGTGTAGTCTCGCGCGGTGGATCCTGCGCACCGCGACCTGTTCGACCGGTTGGAACGCTTCTACGACGCGGTGCCCCGCGACGCCGCCCGCGCCGAGGAACACGGCGGTCTGGTGCTGTTCGCCCGGGAGGGGGCCGGTTGGCCGTTCTACGCCCGCCCCCGCCTCGACGCCGACGCCCCACCGTCGCTGGCCGACCTGCACACCGTCCGGGAACGGCAGCGTGAGCTGGGCCTGCCGGAGGCCTTCGAGTGGGTGCACGAGACCACCCCGGACCTGCTCACCACCGCCCGCGCCGCCGGCCTGGGCGTGCTGGAGGCCCCGCTGATGGTGCTCGACCCGCAGGCCGACCCGCCCGACCCGGCGACGCTCACCGACGTACCGGTGCGGGTGCTGGACCCGGACGCGCCCAGCTTCGCGCTCGACGTGGCGGCCCGGCGCGCGGTCGCCGCGGTCGGCTTCTCCGCCGCCGGCACCGTCCCCGGCGACGCCGGCCCGGCCGAACGGGACGCCGCGATGACCGAGCTTGACGTGGCCGCGCTGGACGAGGAGCGGGCCGCGATCGCCGCCGGCCGCCGGCTGTCGGCGGTCGCCGGCACGCCGCAGGACGGGGTGCTGGCCAGCGGGATGGCGATGCGGGTCGCCGACGTCGCCGAGATCGCCGGGGTGGCCACCCTGCCGGCCGCCCGCCGCCGGGGGCTCGCCGCCGCGGTCACCGCCACCCTGGCCCGCACCCTGCGCGCCGCCGGCACCGACCTGGTCTTCCTCTCCGCCGGCAGCGAGGACGTCGCCCGGATCTACCTGCGCGTCGGCTTCCGCCGCATCGGCACCGCCTGCATCGCCGAACCCACCGCCCTCATCTGACCCGCCCTGACCCGGCCCTCACCCCGGTGATCAAGAGGTTTGCGGGTTGATCAAGAGGTTTGCGTCACCTCGGGCGCTCACCGTGACGCAAACCTCTTGATCACCGCCCGAAGGCGGCGCGCGGCGTGGGCGGGTGGGAGGGGGTCAGGGGGTGGGGGGACGCCAGGTGGCGGCGGTGGCGGCGGCACCGGAGAGCAGCCGGGGGGTGATCGTGCCGAGGGCCGCGTCGCGGGCGCGCAGGGCCAGCCGACCCCGGGTCTGGAGCACCGCCGACATCCGCCGGGTCTGCCGGACCACGGTGGCCGCGCGGGGCCGCCGCACCCGGTCGTACGCCAGCACGGCGTCGGGGAGCCGGGACTCGCGCAGCAACGACGACAGGGTGGCCGCGTCCTCGAACGCCAGGCAGGCGCCCTGCCCGAGGTGCGGTGGCATGGCGTGGGCGGCGTCACCGAGCAGCACCACCCCGCCCGGCCCGGCCGGGAAGCCGTACGAGCGGGGCAGCGGGCGCAGCTCACGGATCTCCTGCTGCACCAGGTCGGCGGGTTCGGTGGCGGCCAGCAGCTCACCGATCGGCGCGGGCCAGCCGGCGAACCAGCGTTGCAGGAGGGCGAGCTGGGTCTGCGGGGGCTCCGGCCGGGGTGCCCCGGCGGCGGTCGCCACCCAGTAGACGCCACCCCGGCGGGACGCCCCGGAGGAGCCGCGCTCCCCCAGCGAGGCGGCCACGAACCGGTAGCCGGCGCCCAGCACCTCGCCCCCGACCGGCTTGTCGGCCGGCACGGGGGCCCGGTACCAGGGGATCACCGCCCGCCAGGCGGCACAGCCGGAGCTGACCACGGCGGCCTCGGGGGCGAGCTGGCGGCGCAGCACGCTGTCCGTGCCGTCGGCGGCGACGACCAGGTCCGCCTCGACGAACTGGCCGTTCCACCCCACCCCGGGCCGCTCGGCGGCATCGGCCCGGACGTGGTCCACGGCGACCCCGGTGCGCAGCTCGACCCGCTCGCCGAGGCCGGCGATCAGCGCGTCGTGCAGGTCCTCCCGGTGCACCACCACCGGCATCCGGTCGGCCGGGGTGGGCCGGGGCTGCACCAGCCAGTGACCGTCGGGGCGGCGGATACCGCCGTCAGGCAGCGGGGTCGCGATGGCGTCCAGGCCGGCACCGACGCCGAGCACCTGCAACGCGCGTACCCCGTTGGGCCACAGCACCACGGCGGTGGGTTCCGGGCGCACCCGGTCGGCCCGTTCCAGCAGGGTGACCCGCCACCCGGAGCGGGCCAGCGCGCCGGCCACCGCCAGACCGCCGAGGCCGGCACCGACCACCACCGCGCTGCGCACGCCGCGCCCGCTCAGCTGTCCCGGTCGGTGGACCGGCCGGCGGCACCGGCGGACCGGTCGGCTCCGGCGGGCTCGTCGCCGGTGGACCGGTCGTCGGGGTCGGCAGGGGTATCACCGGCCGCCGGCCGGTCGACCCCGTCGTCGGCCGCCGGACCGTCCGCTGCGTCGGGCAGCACCCCGCTCTCCCGGTACGCGGTGAACTGTTCCTCGTCGACCACCCGGTACCCAGGCGGGGGGGCCGTCGGGCCCCCCTTGCCGGTGGCGGCGAGGTCGACCTGGGAGACGTCGCTCCCGGCGCCGTCGGTGGCGGGAACGGCGGCGGGGGCGTCGAGCGGGATCAGGAACTCGCGGGGCCCACGCACCCGCAGGAAGTAGATCAACGCACCGAGGAAGACCAGGCCGGCGGTCCACACGTTGAGCCGCAGACCGAGGATGTGGTTCGCCTCGTCGGTGCGCATCAGCTCGATCCAGAACCGGCCGGCGGTGTAGCCCATCACGTAGAGCGCGAAGGCCCGGCCGCGCCCGAACCCGAACCGCCGGTCCAGGGCGAACACCAGGCCGGCGACGCCGAGGTTCCACAGCGCCTCGTAGGCGAACGTCGGATGGTAGAGGCCGGGTTCCAGGATGGGCTGGTTGGCGTCGTCGCGCAGCGCGTGCCCGGGGTTGTCCGGGTCCATCCGGTGGATCTCCAGGCCCCACGGCAGGGTGGTCCGCCCGCCGTACAGCTCGTTGTTGAACCAGTTGCCCAGTCGGCCCACCGCCTGGGCCAGCGGCAGGCCCGGGGCCAGGGCGTCGGCCACCACCGTCAGCGGGATGCCGAGCTGCCGGGCGGCGATCCACGCGCCGACCGCGCCACCGGCCACGGCCCCCCAGATGCCGAGGCCGCCCTCCCAGATGGCGAACGCCTTCCACGGGTCGCCACCGGTGCCGAAGTACTTCTCGGGGGAGGTGACGACGTGGTAGATCCGGGCGCCGATGATGCCGGTCGGGACCGCCCACACCGCGATGTCGAGCACCGCGCCGGGGGCGACGCCGCGCTGGCGCAGCCGATGCTCGGTCACCAGGCAGGCGACCACGATGCCGGCGACGATGCAGAGGGCGTACGCCCGCAGCGGGACCGGCCCGAGCTGCCAGACGGCGGTGGTCGGGCTGGGCAGCGCCGCCAGGGGCGTCATCGAGACGAGGGTCACGGGGGAACAGGCTACCGCTGCGGACGCCCGCCGTGGCACCCCGGTCCGGTCGGACCCCGGCCCGACCGGCCGCGCCGTGGTCCGGCCCGGTGATCCGCGCACGCCACCCCGGCCGGCGGCACGCCGGCACCCCCTCGTCGGGGGGACCGTCGGGTCGCCGGCACGCCGGTGCGATCACCAGGCGTCGGGGCGGGGGTCAGCGGGCCGGGTTGCGGACGCCCTCGGCGAGTTCGGCGGAGAGGGTACGCAGGGCGGCCAGCCCCGCGTCGAGGTCCGGCGCGTCCAGCAGCCGGCGGATCAGCGCGCTGCCCACGATCACCCCGTCGGCGTACCCGGCGACGGTGGCCGCCTGCGCGCCGGTGCCGACACCGAGCCCCACCCCGACGGGCAGTTCGGTGGCCTCCCGCACCCGGGAAACCAGCACCGGTGCGGCGTCGGAGGTCTGCGACCGGGCCCCGGTGACCCCCATGATGGCGGTCGCGTAGACGAAGCCCCGGCAGTGCTCGACGGTCATCCGCAGCCGGGCGTCGGTCGACGACGGGGAGACCAGGAACGTCCGGTCCAGGCCGTACGCCTCCGAGGCGGCCAGCCACTCGCCGGCCTCCTCGGGGATCAGGTCGGGGGTGATCAGGCCGGTGCCCCCGGCGGCGGCCAGGTCCCGGGCGAACGCGTCCACCCCGTACTGCTCGATCGGGTTCCAGTAGGTCATGGTGACCACCGGGGCACCGGTGGCCGCGACCGCCTCGATGATGCGCAGCGTGTCGGCGGTGCGGACGCCACCGGCCAGGGCGATGTCGCTGGCCTTCTGGATCACCGGGCCGTCCATCACCGGGTCGGAGTAGGGGATCTCCACCTCGATGACGTCCACCCCGGCCTCGACCATCGCGGTCATCGCGGCGATGCTGCCGTCGACGGTCGGGAACCCGGCCGGCATGCAGCCGACCAGGACGGCCCGCCCGTCGGCGCGGGCCTTGTCGAAGGCCACCCCGATCCGGCTCACGGTCTCACTGCTCCTTGTCGAGGATGCCGAAGTACTCGCCGGCGGTGTGCACGTCCTTGTCGCCCCGACCGGAGAGGTTGACCACCAGGACCGGTTCCCGGCCCAGTTCGGCGGCGAGCTGCGGGGCGATCTGCACCGCGCCGGCCAGGGCGTGCGCGCTCTCGATCGCCGGGATGATCCCCTCGGTGCGGCAGAGCAGCTCGAACGCGGCCATCGCCTCGGCGTCGGTCACCGGCTGGTAGCGGGCCCGGCCGCTGTCGTGCAGCCAGGCGTGCTCCGGGCCGACGCCGGGGTAGTCCAGACCCGCGGAGATCGAGTGCGACTCGATGGTCTGACCGTCGGCGTTCTGCAGCACGTACGTGCGGGCGCCGTGCAGCACCCCCGGGGTGCCGCCGGTGATGCTGGCGGCGTGCCGGTCGGTGTCCACGCCCTCGCCGCCGGCCTCGAAGCCGTACAACCGCACGTCGGTGTCGGGGACGAACGCGTGGAAGATGCCCAGCGCGTTGGAGCCGCCCCCGACGCAGGCCAGCACCGCGTCGGGCAGCGCGCCGGTCAGGTCGAGGCACTGCCGGCGGGCCTCGTCGCCGATGCCGCGCACGAAGTCCCGGACCAGCTCCGGGAACGGGTGCGGGCCGGCGGCGGTGCCGATCAGGTAGTGGGTGTCGTCGACGTTGGCGACCCAGTCCCGCATCGCCTCGTTCATCGCGTCCTTGAGGGTGCGCGAGCCGGTGGTCACCGGGATCACGGTCGCGCCGAGCATCCGCATCCGGGCCACGTTGAGCGCCTGCCGCTCGGTGTCCACCTCGCCCATGTAGACCACGCACTCGAGGTCGAACAGGGCGGCGGCGGTGGCGGTGGCCACCCCGTGCTGACCGGCGCCGGTCTCGGCGATCACCCGGCGCTTGCCCATCCGCCTGGTGAGCAGCGCCTGGCCCAGCACGTTGCGCACCTTGTGCGCGCCGGTGTGGTTGAGGTCCTCCCGCTTGAGCAGCACCCGGGCACCGACCTTGGCGGAGAACCGCTCGGCGGGGTAGAGCAGCGAGGGGGTGCCGGCGTAGTCGCGCAGCAGGGCGTCGAACTCGGCGCGGAACTCCTCGTCGGTCATCGCCTTGCGGTACGCGGCGTCCAGCTCGTCGAGCGCCGCGACCAGCGCCTCGGGAACGAACCGGCCACCGAAGCGGCCGAAGTGGCCGGCGGAGTCGGGGAACCGCTCGGCCGTCTCCCCGGCGCTCACGCCGCCGCTCCCCGGCCGGTCGCGCGCCGACGCACCGTCGCGTCGCCGGTGACGAATCGCTCGCTCATCGCGATGTCCTCTCGCTGCGCGGATCTGCCCGTCGGGGTCAGCGCGCCGGGCGGGGCGTGGCCGGGTGGTTCCCGGCGTTGACCAGCTCGGCGACCGCCTCGCGGGGGCTCTTCTGGGTGACCAGCCCCTCGCCCACCAGCACGGCGTCGGCGCCGGCCGAGGCGTACCGGATCAGGTCGTGCGGGCCCCGCACCCCCGACTCGGCGATCTTGACGACGCTGCTGGGCAGGCCGGGGGCGATCCGCTCGAACACCGACCGGTCGACCTCCAGAGTACGCAGGTCACGGGCGTTGACCCCGATCACCTGCGCGCCGGCCTCCAGGGCCCGGTCGGCCTCCTCCTCGGTGTGCACCTCGACCAGCGCGCACATGCCCAGCGACTCGATCCGCTCCAGCAGCCCGACCAGGGCGTTCTGCTCCAGCGCGGCGACGATCAGCAGCACCAGGTCGGCACCGTGCGCCCGCGCCTCGTGCACCTGGTAGCTGGAGACCACGAAGTCCTTGCGCAGGACCGGCACCTGCACGGCGGCCCGCACGGCCGCCAGGTCGTCGAGGGAACCGCCGAACCAGCGCCCCTCGGTCAGCACACTGATCGCCCGCGCGCCGCCGGAGGCGTACTCACCGGCCAGTTCGGCCGGGTCGGCGATCTCGGCCAGCCGGCCCCGGCTCGGCGAGGAACGCTTCACCTCGGCGATCACGGCCACGCCGGGCTTGCGCAGGGCCGCGTACGCGTCCAGCGGTGGTGGCGCGGCGGCGGCCAGTTCCCGCAGCCGCTCCAGCGGAAGCTGCTCCTGCCGCCGGGCCACGTCCTCACGGACGCCGGCCAGGATCTCGTCGAGCACGCTTCCGGACGCCGCCGAACCGGCCCCGTCCCCCTCTGCGTGCGCATGCTCAGCAGTCACCAACGGACTCCCCTCTCCGGGTGTCATGGGCCGATGCTAGGGGGCGCCACCTGGCGACAGTCGCCGGGGGTATGGCGCTCCTCACGAGATGGGCTGTGGCATGATGCCGGACCTCCGGTGAACGGAATGTCACGCAGCGCCACCGGACCCGTCGGTGGGTGTCATCGACACCCGTCGTCCGGGACGCCCCAGACCATCGATCGATGCCCATACGCTATGAGATCACGCCCGGGCCCGGCGCGCAGCTCGACGGGAGCGGCCCGACGGCTGTGACCAAGCTCAAGAAGGGCCGTGCCGCGCAGGTGGGGGCCGTTGACCGGGCCGTCACCCGGGCGAAACGTGAGCCCGGCAGCATCGGTGTCGGGCAGACTCGACGATGCGCCTGCCCACCATCGGATCTCATCGTGCGGGGTGACCTATGAGCACTGCGGGGCCGAACGCCGGCATCGGACTCACCACCATCTCCCGGACCGTCGCCTCGCTGGCCGTCGAGGTGGTGCACACCGTCGAACGCGTCGTGGTGGGCGAGGGCCGGGTGCGTACCGCGCGGGGCAACGCCTGGGAGGCGGTCTGCGCCGACCGGGCCCGCGCCGACCAGCGCGCCGCCCTGGACCGCCTGGTCGCCGAGCTGGCCGCGAGCCGGGCCGCGACCCGGGACCGGCAGGCCGCCCGCGCGCCGCAGCCGGTCAGCTGACCGTCGGGTCCTCACCCCGGTCCAGCGCATCCCACGCCTCCCGGTTGCCCCCCTCGGCGATCGGCCGGCCGGCCGGCCCGTCGGCGCGGACCGTCCGCTCGTAGCGGGCACCCATCGCCGGCCAGGCCGCGCCGCGGCGCGCGGTGAGCAGCCCCCCACCGGCCGCCACCAGCCCGCCGAGCAGGCAGAGCGCCGGCCACTGCCGGTGCACCTCGACGCCGCCGGTGGCGACCAGCCCGTAGCCGCCACCGGCCGCCACCGCCAGGCCGAGCAGGGCGACCAGGCCGCCCAGCAGCCGCCGGACCAGCCCCCGGGTGGCCAGCACCGCGCCGCCGCCGGCCAACGCGACGAGCGCCAGCGCCGACAGCCACGGCAGCAGGTCCGCACCGGAACGCTCCTGCCGGCTCGACGGCAGCGCGCCCCGGGCGACCACCTCCACCGACCAGGTCCGGGTCGCCGCCCAGGCCGCCAGACCCGCGCCGGCCAGGCAGAGCAGCACCGCGTACGTCAGCTCGCGCCGGCCGGTCGACGGGCCGTCGGTCGCCGTCGTCGCGGCGGCCCCGGTGCCGCTCACCGCGCCGGTCGCAGGGTCTCGGCGGCGGCGATGGCGGCCAGCACGGCGGCGGCCTTGTTCCGGGTCTCCTGGTCCTCGGCGGCCGGATCGGAATCGGCCACCACCCCCGCCCCGGCCTGCACGTACGCCCGGCCGTCGCGGATCAGCGCGGTCCGGATCGCGATCGCCATGTCGAGGTCTCCGCCGAACCCGAAGTAGCCGACGGTGCCGCCGTAGAGGCCCCGGCGCACCGGCTCCAGCCCCTCGATGATCTCCATGGCCCGCACCTTCGGCGCCCCGGACAGGGTGCCGGCGGGGAAGGTGGCGGCCAGCGCGTCGAACGCCGTCCGGTCGTCGCGCAGGGTGCCCACCACCGTGGAGACGATGTGCATCACGTGGCTGTACCGCTCGATGGTGGCGAACTCCGGCACCTGCACGGTGCCCGGCCGGCACACCCGGCCCAGGTCGTTGCGGCCCAGGTCGACGAGCATCACGTGCTCGGCGCGTTCCTTCGGGTCGGCCAGCAGTTCGGTGGCGAGCCGGGCGTCGGCGACCGGGGTGGCCCCGCGCGGCCGGGTGCCGGCGATCGGGTGCAGCATCGCCCGGCGCTGCCCGTCGGTGTCGGCGTTGACCTTGAGGTGCGCCTCCGGGGACGAGCCGACGATGTCGAACCCGTCGAACCGGAGCAGGTACATGTACGGGCTCGGGTTGGTCGTGCGCAGCACCCGGTAGACGTCCAGCGGGTCGGCGTCGGTGGCCCGCTCGAACCGCTGGGCCAGCACGATCTGGAAGCACTCGCCGGCCCGGATCGCCTCCTTCGCCGCCTCGACCGCCTTCGGGTAGCCGCCGTCAGGGGTGCGGCTGACCACGTCGCCGGCCGGCGGCCGGCCCACCGTCGAGATCATGGGCGGAATCGGTCGGGACAGCGCGGTGGTCATCGCGTCGAGCCGCCCCACCGCGTGGTGGTAGGCGGCGGTGACCCGCTCGGCCCGGTCCGGGTCATCCAGCGGCGGCAGCACCGCGTTGGCGACCAGGATCGCCGAGCCGTCGTAGTGGTCCAGCACCACCAGGTCGGTGGCGAGCATCATGCCCAGCTCCGGCAGGCCCAGGTCGTCCTCGGTCAGCTCGGGCAGCCGCTCGAACCGGCGGATCAGGTCGTACCCCAGGTAGCCCACCATGCCGCCCGTCAGCGGCGGCAGGCCGGCGGCCGGGTCGGGCGTCCCACCGGCGAGCGCCGCGACGGTCTCCCGCAGCACGTGCACCGGGTCGCCGGAGACCGGCACGCCGGCCGGCGGGGTGCCGGTCCACTGCGCGACGCCGTCCCGTTCG
Organism: Micromonospora wenchangensis; assembly: GCF_002210435.1. GTDB lineage: Bacteria > Actinomycetota > Actinomycetes > Mycobacteriales > Micromonosporaceae > Micromonospora > Micromonospora wenchangensis. The sequence continues at coordinate 103,210 of NZ_MZMV01000009.1, read as the reverse complement.
ACCAGGGTGGCGCTGCTGCGCACCCCGATGAACGAGTAGCGCGACCAGGCCATGCCGGCCGAGCCGACGCCCTGCTCGGCGGACTCCAGCAGGAAGGTGCCCGGCCCACCGGCCAGCTTGCGGTAGACCCCCACCGGGGTCTCCGCGTCGGCCAGCAGCCGCCGGGTCACCGGCACCACCCGCCACCGGGCCGCCGCCTCGACGAAGCCCGCCAGGTCGGGACTGAGCGCACCGTCGGTCACGGTCGGACCCCCTGCACCACCGGGAGTTCGGTGAAGAAGCAGGTGCGCTCGCCGGTGTGGCAGGCCGCGCCGACCTGGTCCACGCCGACCAGCAGCGCGTCGCCGTCGCAGTCCAGCGCCACCGAGCGGACGTACTGGTGGTGGCCGGAGGTGGCGCCCTTGACCCAGTACTCCTGCCGGCTGCGCGACCAGTAGGTGGCCCGGCCGGTGGTGAGGGTGCGGTGCAGCGCCTCGTCGTCCATCCAGGCGACCATCAGCACCTCGCCGGTGTCGTGCTGGCGCACGACCGCGGCGACCAGGCCGTCGGGGGTGCGGCGCAGCCGGGCGGCGACGGCCGGGTCGAGACGGGAGGGGCGGACCGCGCCACCGGGTCCGCCGTCGCGGGGGGAAGAGTCAGGTACGGGCACAGTTACCGATTGTCCCGCACGCGGCGCGGGCACCTGCGGGCCGTCCCCGACCGCCCGGGACAGCTGGGCGACGTACCGCTCCAGCCGGCCGTCGCACAGGGCGCGGGCGAGGTCCGGGCCGGCGGTCTCGGCGACCCGGTCGGCGTACGGGCGCACCAGCGGGAGCACCCCGCTGACCAGGCGGGCGGCGGCGACACCGACCTCGACGGTGCCGCCGGGGCGTACCCCCAGGCAGAGCAGCATGTCGTCGCGGTAGCCGGGCGGCGCGACCGGCAGGTCCAGGGCGGCGGCGAAGGCGGCCCGGCGGGACGCCACCCGCACCCCCGGGTTGGCCGGGCGCAGCACGGACGGGCAGAGCCGGGCCAGGTCGGCGGCGGCCAGCCGGACGCCGCACGGGTCGTCGGCGGCCAGCGCCCCGGCCACCTTGCCGAGGGTGGCCACCAACTCCTCCAGGCGGGGCTGGTCGGCGGGCTGGCAGAGCACCGGCAGGTCGATCCGGCGACGCCAGGTCGGGTCGGCCCAGAGCAGCCGGGTGGGGGTGGTCACCGGCAGTCCGAACGCCCAGTCGGCCGGTTCGCCGAGCCGGTCGACCCAGGTCCGGACGTCCCGGGCGGCCACCGACACGTGCACGATCCGCCCGTCGACCTCGGCGAGGTAGGCCCGGCGGGCGTCGTACGGCGTCCCGGTCGGCCACCGACCGCGGGCGGACCCGCCCGGTGGGTCCGCCGGTCCGGTCGCCGCGCCGCGCCGCGTGCCGCCCATCCGGCCCGGCGGCCCCAACGGCGCGGACCGGCCCGCCGCACGGGCCTGCTCGGGTGCGACCGCCGGGGCCGACGCGCGGCACGGACCGGGCCCGCCCGACGTCGTCGCCGGGGTGGGCCCGGTCGTGCTCACCAGGACGTCGAGGTCGACGTCGCTGTACGCGGTGGCGGCCCGCCGGGCGTGGCTGCCCCGCAGCAGGATCCCGACCACCGGGCGCTCGGCGGACGCGCGCAGCCGGTCGGTCCAGTCGGCCAGGAAGGCGGCCTCCGGCAACGGAGCGTGATCCACCGCGCCATCGTGCCGTAGGTCCGATCGGGGCGCAATGCCCGAAGGCGGACTTCCTGTCCGGTCCGAAGGCTGACGCCCGGTCCGAAGCCAAGTGTCCGAAGATGTCGATCGATGGGCTAGTGCCCGACCGTCCGCATCCCGGCCGCCGGATACCGCTCGCCGGCCACCGCGTCGACGGGGACCGCCTCCCGTAGCCGGGCCTGCTGGTCGGCGGTGAGCCGCAGGTCGGCGGCGGCGGCGTTCTCCTCCAGGTAGCGGACCCGCTTGGTGCCGGGGATCGGCAGCACGTCCTCGCCCTGGGCGAGCAGCCAGGCCAGGGCGGCCTGGGCCGGGGTGCAGCCGATCTCCTCGGCCACCGCCCGCACGGCGGCCACCAGCCGCAGGTTGGCGTCGAGGCTGTCCGCCGCGAAGCGGGGTGCCCCCGCCCGCCAGTCACCCTCGGTGAGCTGGTCCCGGCCGGTGATCGCCCCGGTGAGCAGCCCCCGCCCGACCGGCGAGTACGCCACCAGCGCCACCCCCAACTCCCGGCAGGTGTCCAGCATCTCCCCCTCGACGTCCCGGGTGAACAGGGAGTACTCCATCTGCACGGCCGCGACCGGGTGCACCGCGTGGGCCGTGCGCAGCGTCGCCGGGCTGACCTCGGACAGGCCGAGCAGGCGTACCTTGCCCGCCGCGACCAGCTCGGCCATCGCCGTGACGGTCTCCTCGATCGGGGTGCCCGGGTCGCGGCGGTGCAGGTAGTACAGGTCGATGGTGTCCACGCCGAGCCGGCCGAGGGAGGCGTCACAGGCCTCGCGGGCCCAGGCGGCGCTGCTGTCGACGTACGCCCCGGAGCCGTCGGCGTGGGGCCGGTTGCCGAACTTGGTGGCCAGGAAGACCTCGTCGCGGCGGGCCCGCACCACCGGGGCGAGCAGCCGCTCGTTGGCGCCGAAGCCGTACATGTCGGCGGTGTCGAGATGGTTCACGCCCAGGTCGAGGGCGCGGTGCAGGGTACGCGTCGACTCGGCGTCGTCCTGCCCGCCGTAGGCGAAGCTCATGCCCATGCAGCCCAGTCCGATGGCGGAGACCTCCGGACCGCCCGCCCCGATCCGTCGACGGATCATCGCCCCTCCTCCGTGCAGCGATAGGTTTCGATCTTGTAGTTGAGCACCTTGAGGTCCTCCTCCAGTTCGGCCATCCGGGCCAGTACCCGGACCCGGTGGGCCTCGAACAGCGCCCGGCGGGCGGCCCGCGTCCGGTCGCCCTGGCGGGCCAGTTCGGCGTACCGGCGCATGTCGCGCACCGGCATCCCGGTACGGCGCAGCCGGGTGAGCAGCACCAGCCAGTTCAGGTCGGCCTCGGTGTAGCGGCGGCGGCCGGCCGAGTCGCGGCCGACCGGAGCGACCAGCCCCTCCTGTTCGTACCAGCGCAGTGTGTAGGTGGTCAGGCCGACCCGCGCCGCCGCCTCGCCGACCGACAGGCCCCGCTCCCGCGTGCTGATGTCCACGCCGTCCAGGCTTCCAGTTCGAGCGCACTCGAAGTCAACCGTTGCGCGCCGGCGGGTAATTCATCTAGCGTTGATTTCAACAGGTGATGAGTTTTCGAGGGAGGCGCGATGGACGACGCCATCGCCGTCCGCGACCTCGTCGTCGACCGGGGTCGACGACGGGTGCTGGACGGCATCGGCTGCACGGTGCCGCGCGGCACGGTCACCGGGCTGCTCGGCCCGAGCGGCAGCGGCAAGACCACCCTGATGCGGGCCGTCGTCGGGGTGCAGACGATCAGCTCCGGCACGGTCACCGTGCTCGGCCACCCGGCCGGCGCGGCCGAACTGCGCCACCGGGTCGGCTACCTGACCCAGGCCCCCAGCGTCTACGCCGACCTGACCGTCCGGGAGAACGCCCGCTACTTCGCCACCCTCCAGGGGCGCAGCGCCGCCGACGCCGACGCGGCGGTCGGCGACGTCGGCCTGGCCGCCGCCGCCGGCCAACTGGTCGGCACCCTCTCCGGCGGGCAACGCAGCCGGGCCTCACTGGCCTGTGCGCTGGTCGGCGAGCCGGAACTGGTCGTCCTCGACGAGCCCACCGTCGGGCAGGACCCGGTGCTGCGGGCCGACCTGTGGGCCCGGTTCCACGCCCTGGCCGCCGCCGGCACCACCCTGCTGGTGTCCAGCCACGTGATGGACGAGGCGGCCCGCTGCGACCGGCTGCTGCTGATCCGCCAGGGCCGGCTGATCGCCGACGACACCCCGGACGCGGTCCGCGCCGCCACCGGGGTGGACGACCTGGAGGAGGCGTTCCTACGGCTGATCCGGGCCGCCGGGGCGGAACCGACGGGCACCGGGGAGGCGGCGTGAACCCGACGATCCTGGCCGCCACCACCGGCCGCATCCTGCGTCAGCTACGGCACGACCGGCGTACGGTGGCGCTGCTGGTGGTGGTGCCGACGGTGCTGCTCACCCTGGTCTACTTCATGTACGCCGACCAGCCGGCCCCGCCCGGTGCGCCGTCCCCCTTCGACCGGGTGGCCCTGGTGATGCTGGGCTTCTTCCCGTTCATCATCATGTTCCTGGTGACCAGCATCGCGATGCTGCGGGAACGCACCAGCGGGACGCTGGAGCGGCTGCTCACCACCCCGCTGGGCAAGCTCGACCTGCTGTTCGGCTACGGCATCGCGTTCGGGCTGGCCGGGGTGGTGCAGTCGACCGTCGCCGCCGCGGCGGCGTACCGGCTGCTCGGGTTGACCACCGCCGGGTCCGCCGGGCTGGTCGTGCTGATCGCCGCGGTCAACGCGGTGCTCGCCGTCGCGCTGGGGCTGTTCTGCAGCGCCTTCGCCCGCACCGAGTTCCAGGCGGTGCAGTTCATGCCGGTCGTGGTCGCCCCGCAACTGCTGCTGTGCGGGCTGTTCGTGCCGCGCGACCAGATGGCCGGCTGGCTCCAGGCGGTCAGCGACGCGCTGCCCCTGTCGTACGCGGTGGAGGCGCTCCAGGAGGTCGGCGCGCACTCCGCACCGACCGGCCTGATGTGGCGGGACGTGTCGATCGTGGCCGGCGCGGCGGTGCTGGCCCTGGTGCTGGCGGCGGCGACCCTGCGCCGGCGCAGCGGGTGAGCCCGGTGGCCCGACGCACCGGCCGCCGCCCCGGCAACCAGGACACCCGGGAGGCGATCCTCGCCGCTGCCCGGTCGGCGTTCGCCGAGCGCGGCTTCGACGCGGCCTCGATCCGGCAGATCGCCACCGCCGCCGGGGTCGACCCGGCCCTGGTGCACCACTACTTCGGCAGCAAGGAGGAGCTGTTCCGGGCCACCGTCGACATCCCGGTCGACCCGGGCGCGCTGCTGCCCGCCGTGCTGGCCGGCGATCCGGACGGGATCGGGGAACGGCTCGTCCGCACGTTCCTCGGGGTGTGGGACTCGCCGGCCGGTGGGGCGGCGGTGGCGCTGCTGCGTTCGGCGACCAACAGCGAGTGGACGGCCCGGCTGATGCGCGAGTTCCTGACCACCCAGGTGCTGCGCCGGGTGCTCGACCAGCTCGACGTGGACCCGGCGGAGCTGCCGCTGCGCGGTGGGCTGGTCGCCACCCAGATGATCGGACTGGCCATGATGCGCTACGTCATCCGGCTGGAGCCGGTCGCCTCCGCCACCGCCGACACCCTGGCCGCCGCCCTCGGCCCCACCATCCACCGCTACCTCACCGCCCCCCTCTCTCCCGCCGCTCCGCCGCCCGCCGCCCCGCCGCCCGCCACTCCGCCGCCCGCCGCTCTGCCCCGGTGATCAAGAGGTTCGCGTCATGCCTGGCGTCCGCCCTGACGCGAACCTCTTGATCACCAGGCCGGGCCGGGACCGGGCCGGGTGGGACGCGCAGCAGCCCGTGGCTGGAGGGGCCACGGGCTGCGGCGGGCTAGTCGCGGTCGGTTCGGGTGTTGGCGGGGTGACGGTGCGGGCGGGGGTGGGCGGCGGAACGGGTGCAGAGCAACGGGTGCAGCACCCGGGACAGCTCCGACAGGTCACTCACCGGTTGCGGGAACGGCAGGCGGGCGCGACGCCTGTCGCCGGGGCCGCCGAGCGCCACGACCAGTCCGTACCGGTCGAGTCGGACCACCCGGGGCTCACCGCCGGTCAGGTCGAGCCGGCGGCGCAGGTAGGCCGTCACCTGCGGCAGGTGGTGGTCGGCGAGGTCGGCCAGCAGGGCGGCCTCGTCGGCGTGCAGCGGGTCCGGTTCGGCGGCGGCGTAGTCGCCCGGATCGACCCGGTGCACCACGCCGGCGGTCTCCAGCCGGGCCTCGGCCACCTCGAAGCGGTGCAGCCGGAACCGGCTCCCGACGTCGAGCAGGTCGCCGGTCGGGTCCACGGCGGCGAACTCGACTGCCGCCTTGCGGGCCGGGTCGCCGGTCAGCGGCACCGCCCAGCCGGACACCCAGGCCCGGCCGGTCGACGGCGCACCGGCGGCCGGGGGCAGGTCGAGCACGTCGAGCACCACTGCCACGTCCCGCGCGGCGACCGGGTCCAGCTCGGCGGCGAGGTCGCTGAAGACCGGGACGAGCAGCAGCACCCGCCCCTCCGCGTCGGTGGCGTGCCGGACGTGGAACGGGCCGGGGCGGTGGGCGAGGTGCACCAGGCCGGGTAACCGACCGGCCACCAGGGTACGGATCAGCTCAGCAGGGGTCGGAGCCACGGGCACCTCCGAAAAAGGTTAGCCTTACCTAACCCGCAGAGTAGAGCACCGGGGCGACCACGTCCACCGGACGCCATTCCCATCGGTGGGCAGCCCGTGGATCAGCGGGTCTGCTCCAACCACGACGCGTAGAGCAGGGCGTACACCGAATCCGGATCACGCAGCAGCTCCTCGTGCGGACCCCGCTGGACGATCCGGCCCCGGTCCACCACCACCACCTCGTCGGCCGCCTGCGCGGTGGACAACCGGTGCGCGATGGCCAGCGTCGTCCGCCCCCGGGTCACCGCGTCCAGGGTGCGTTGCAGGCGCACCTCCGTGGCCGGGTCGACCGCGCTGGTCGCCTCGTCCAGCACCAGCAGGTCCGGATCGGCCACGTACGCCCGGGCCAGCGCCACCAACTGCCGCTCCCCGACGCTCAACGCCTCCCCCCGCTCCCCCACCGGGGTGGCCAGCCCGGCCGGCAGGCCGTCCAGCCAGTCGGCCAGGCCCAGCTCGGTGAAGGCGGCCGTCAACTCCGCATCGGTCAGCTCGGGACGGGCGAAGCGGACGTTCTCCCCGACCGTGGCGTCGAACAGGAACCCGTCCTGCGGCACCATCACCACCCGGGACCGCAGCGAGTCGAACCGCACCTCGTGCAGCGGCACCCCGGACAGCAGCACCCGCCCCTGCGTCGGGTCCATCAGCCGGGTGAGCAGCTTCGCGAAGGTGGTCTTGCCGCTGCCGGTCTCACCGACCACCGCCACCCGGCTCTTCGCCGCGATGTCCAGGGTGACGCCGTGCAGCACCGGCGGCCCACCCGGATAGGCGAACGTCACGTCGGCGAACCGGATGTCCAACGGACCGGCCGGCAGGTCCCGGCCCTGCTCCCCCGGATCGGCCACGTCCGGCGCGATGTCGAGCACGTCGAGCACCCGCCGCCAGCCGGCGATGGCGTTCTGCGCCTCGTTGAGCACCTCGGTGGCGATCTGCACCGGCTGGATGAACAGGGTGACCAGGAACAGGAACGCGGTGAGCTGGCCGACCGACAGCGTCCGGTCCACCCCCAGCGACACCCCGACCACCACCACCCCGGCCAGCGCCACCCCGGCCGCCAACTCCCCCACCGAGCTGCCCATGATGCTGATCCGGATGGCCCGCTGCTGGGCCAACCGCTGCCCCTCGATCGCCGCGTCCAGCCGCCGGGCCGTGCGCCCCGAGACGCCGTACGCCCGGATCACCGGCGCACCCACCACGCTCTCGGCGATCGTGCCGAGCAGCGTGCCCGTCCGCTGCCGGACCACCCCGTAGGCCCCGGCCAGCCGACGCTGCAACAACCGGATGATCATGACCGCCGGCGCGAAGGCGACCAGCACCACCAGCGTCAACTGCCAGGAGTACGCCAGCATCACCGCCGTGGTGACCGCGAGCTGACCCAGGTTGACGACGAGGATGACCCCGCCCCACTGGAGGAACTGGGTGATCTGGTCGACGTCGCTGGTCACCCGGGACACCAGCGACCCGCGCCGCTCCGACTGCTGGTGCAGCATCGACAGGTCGTGCACGTGCCGGAACGCCCTGGTCCGGACGTTGGCCAGCGCGGTCTCGCTGACGGTGAACAGCCGCCGCATCATCAGGTAACCGCAGACGGTGGTGAGCACCAGCACCGCCGCCGTGGCGGTGACCACCGTGACGATCACCCCGAGATCCGGCCCGTCGGGTACGGCGATCCCCTGGTCGATACCGCGCTGCACCGCCACCGGCACGGCCACCCGGCCGACCATGTAGACCAGCGCCAACGCCAACGTGCCGGCCAGGCCGGTACGCAGCTCCGGCGAGAGCGCCAGCCCCCGCCGCAACGTCTGCCAGGTCCCCTCGGTCCGCTCGACCGGCTCGTCCCCGCCACCCTCGCCCACCGGTGCCGACCTCTCGCTCGCGACTGCGGGGCTCCGCTGCGCTGCACTCCTCGCGCTCACCGGTCCACCTCGATCTCCAGGCCCGTCGGCAGCGGGGCGACCTCGTCGTACGTCCGGTTCTCCGCGCGTTCCTGTTCGGCCTGCTCGTAGGCGGTGACCAGGTCGACGTAGCCGGGCACGGTGGCCAGCAGCTCGGCGTGGGTGCCCCGGGCCAGCACCCGGCCCTGCTCCAGGTAGATCACCTCGTCGGCGAGCGCGATGGTGGCCCGCCGGTACGCCACCACCAGGATCGACGCGGCGGCCGGCTGCCCGGGGGCCGGGGCGCGCAGCCCGGCCAGGATGGCGGCCTCGACCCGGGGGTCGACCGCGCTGGTGGCGTCGTCGAGCACCAGCAGCCGGGGCCGGCCGGCCAGGGCGCGGGCCAGGGTGAGCCGTTGCCGCTGGCCGCCGGAGAGCGAGGTGCCCCGCTCACCGACCATGGTGTCCAGCCCGTCGGGGAGGGCGGCGACGAAACCGTCGGCCTCGGCCAGCCGCAGCGCCGCCCAGACGTCCTCGTCGTCGATGCCCGGCCGGTCCAGGCTGATGTTGGCCCGGACGGTGTCGTCGAAGACGAACGGCACCTGGGCGACCAGGGCGGCGGTCGAGGCGAGCGACGCGGCGGTGAGCCGGCGCACGTCCACCCCGTCGAGGGTGACCCTGCCGTCCTCCGGGTCGACCAGCCGGACCGCCAGCGAGGCGATGGTGGACTTGCCGGCCCCGGTCGGCCCGACCAGCGCCACCGTCCGCCCGGCGGGCACGGTGAAGGCGACCTCGCCGAGCACAGACGTCCCGGGCAGGTGCGCCTCGGCGGGCTCGTAGCCGAAGTGGACGCCGTCGAAGGCGAGGGTCGCCGGGCCGGCGGCGTCGTCGAGGGTGACCTCGCCGTAGGGCATCTCGCCGGTGGCGTCGAGCACCCGGCTGACCCGGTCCCACCCGGCCACGCTGCGCGGCAGCTCGGCGAGCACCCAGCCGATCGCCCGCACCGGGAAGGCCAGCACGGTGAACAGGAAGGCGACGCTGACCAGTTCGGTGACGGTGATCGCGCCCTGCCGCAGCCGGACCGTGCCGACCACCAGCACGGCCAGGGTGCCGAGGCTGGGCAGCGTCTCCAGCAGCGGGTCGAAGACGCCGCGCAGCCGGCCGACCGCGATCAGCGAGTCCCGCAGCTCCCGGGCCCGGCCGGCGAACCGGGCGGTCTCCTGGGCCTCCCGGCCCATGGTCTTGACCACCAGCGCGCCGTCGAAGCTCTCGTGGGCGATGCCGCTGACCTCGGCCCGCAGCCGTTGGGCGCGGGCCTGGCGGGGGGCCATCCGGCGGGAGTAGACCACGTTGAGCGCGAACAGGGCGGGGAACACGGCCAGGCCGACCAGGGCGAGCGCCCAGTCGGTGACGAACAGCGAGCCGACCGCGCCGACCAGCATCACCAGCGTGCCGACCGCGAACGGCAGCGGCGCGATCGGGTACCAGGCCGCCTCGACGTCGGAGTTGGCGTTGGACAGCAACGTGCCGGTGGCGTTGCGGTGGTGCCAGGCCAGCGGCAGGTCCAGGTAGCGGCGGGTGACCCGGCGACGGTAGGCGGCCTGGAGGCGGAACTGCATGTAGCCGGCCCCGAGCCGTCGGCCGAAGATGCCGACCACCCGCAGCACGCTGATCCCGAACAGCGCCACGGCGGCCAGCGCCACCGTGCCGGTGCCGACCTCGCCGGCCTCGACCGCCGGCACCACCACGTCGCCGACGACCGCGCCGACCACGTACGCGCTGGCGATCACCAGGCCACCGAAGAGCACGCTGCCGGCGACCGCGACCGCGAAGATGCGCGGTTGTTCCCGGATCGCCCGGCCGAGGACCCACAACCCCCGGCGGATCACGTCCCGACTCGTCCCGCTCGCCACGCTCTCCCCCGCCGTAAGCCGCAATTATCTCCCTTATCCTTACCGCTCCCGGCCACCGCCGCCGCCCGGCGGCGTATGTCCACCGTCACGTCCCGCCCGCGCCCGTCGCGGCGGGTCTCCGCCGCGCCGACGGCGGCCCGCCGACCTACGATCGCTGCATGCCGCGGTACGCCCGAGCGGAGCGCGAGGCGCTCGCCGACCTGATGCTGGAAGTGGGCCCGGACGCCCCCACGATCAACGAGGGGTGGACCGCCCGGGATCTCGCCGCCCACCTGGTGGTGCGGGAGCGCCGGCCCGACGCCGCCGGCGGCATCCTGCTGCCGCCCCTGCACGGGTACGCCGAGCGGGTGCGGCTGCGGGTCGCCGCCCGTCCCTGGTCGGAACTGGTCGACCAGGTGCGCCGCCCCCCGGTGTGGAGCCCGGTCAGCAATCCGCTGACCGACGAGCTGGCCAACACGATGGAGTTCTTCATCCACCACGAGGACGTCCGGCGGGCCCGCCCGGGTTGGCACCCCCGGGACGTCCCGGCGGGGCTGGCCGCCCGGCTGTGGAAACCGGTGTCCCTGCTGACCCGTACCCGGGCCCGACGTTTCCCGGCGCACCTGCTGGTGCAGGCCCCCGGCCACGGCGAGCTGACCGCCGGCCGGGGCGGTGACCGGGTACGGCTGGTCGGTCCCCCCGGTGAGCTGGTGCTGTTCCTGTCCGGCCGGCAGCGGGTGGCCCGGGTCCAGCTCGACGGCCCACCGGCGCTGACCGAACGGCTACGGACGGCCGCGCTGGGGTTGTGAGCCCGGCCGCCGGCGTCACCTCGCCCGGGGCCGCCGCGGCGGACACCCTGCGCGGCCGGTTGATCACCTGGCGCAGTGAAGCACGTCGCTGTTCGCGGCAGGGGTGGAATCGGTCACCCCGGCCGCCCCGACAACGACTGGTGTCGATCTCCTTGCCGTACTCTCCGGCGACGCCGCTCGTGGGGGGCGGCCGACTGGGGACGCCATGCGAAGCTTCGACGTCTCGGCGCTGTACGAACCACCGTTCGTCAGCCGCCGGCACGTCGCCACCGACCGGGTGGCGACAGAGAGCCTGGAGTGGGCCCGCGGGCAGGGCCTGATCGGGGTCGGACCGTCGGCCTCCCGGCTGCACCGGGCCGGCGCGGCCGAACTGGCCGGACGCGCCTGCCCGCGGGCGCCGGTGGCCCGGCTACGACTGCTCACCGACCTGTTCTCCTGGCTGTTCGTCATGGACGACATCTGCGACGACGACGGCCTGGGCAGCGCGCCGGCCACCCTCGCACCGATGGTCGCCGCGCTGCTGGACGTGCTCGACCGGCACGGCGGGCCGACCGACACCGGGGCGTGGGCCGGCCCGGGCGGACCAGCCGGGGCGCCCACCGCGTGGGGCCGACCGGTCGGCGACGGTGTCCACCCGGCCGACCGGGACACCACGGCCGGGGCACTCGGCGTCGCGCTGGCCGACCTGTGCCGGCGGGTGGCCGACGAGCGCCGGCCCACACTGCTGCTGCGCCTGGTGAGCCAGTTGCGGGAGTACCTGCTGGCACTGCTGTGGGAGGCCGCCAACCGGGAGCGCCGCCGGGTCCCCGGGGTGGCCGAGTACCGCCAGATGCGCCGGCACACCGGCGGCGTACGCCCCAGTCTCACCCTCACCGACCTGGCCTACGGCTGCCCGCCCGACCCGGCGCGGCGGGTCGATCCGGCGCTGCTCGCCCTGGACGACCTCGCCGTCGACCTGGTCTGCTGGTGCAACGACCTGTTCTCCTACCGCAAGGAGCGGGACGCGGTGGCCGACCCGCACAACCTGGTGACCGTCCTCGCCGCGCAGCACGGCCGGGGCGAGGCGGCGGCGTTCCAGGTGGCCGCCGGGTGGTTCAACGACGGGCTGGCCGGCTACCTGGTGCGGGAGGCGGCGCTGGTCGCACACGCCGGGTCGACGGTGACGCCCTATCTGGCGGCCCGCCGCGCCTGGCTGCGCGCCACCTACGACTGGTCGATGCGGGCGGACCGGTACGCCGGGCCGGCCGGTGAGCCCGGCGGGACTCAGCCGCCTCACAGGTTGGAGGGCTAGCCGATGCCCGGGTGCAGGCAATACCCTTCGGTAACCGCAGAGCGACGTGACCCCCGTCACGTCACCCACCCCCGAAGGCGGCAACCTCGATGGCTCTCGATGTCCCATACCGTTCCATCCCCGATATGTTCCGCAAGCGGGTGGCCGCCACCCCCGACCAGCGCGCCTTCGCCCACCCGGCGGCGGACGACTCGGGGCCGGTCTGGTTGACCTGGGCGCAGGTCGGCCGGCGGGCCGACGCGGTCGCCGCCGGCCTGCACGGGCTCGGGGTCGGGCTGGAGGACCCGGTGGCGATCCTGGCCAACACCCGGCTGGACTGGATCATCGCCGACTTCGGCATCATGTGCGCGGGCGGCGCGACCACCACCGTCTACCCCACGACCGAGCCGCAGGACGCGACGTACATCATCGCCGACTCCGGCTCCCGGGTGCTGTTCGCCGAGAACCCGGCCCAGGCGGCGAAGGTGGCAGGCGCGCAGTTGCCCGCGCTGACCCACGTGGTGCTCTTCGACGGCACCCCCGACCCGACCGCCGCCGTGCCCCAGCTCACCCTGGCCGAGCTGGAGGAGCAGGGCGCGCGGGCGCTCGCCGCCGACCCGGGCCTGGTGGACCGGCTGATCGCCCCGGTCGGCCCCGAGCACCTGGCCACGCTGATCTACACCTCGGGCACCACCGGCCGGCCGAAGGGGGTCGAGCTGCTGCACGGTGGCTGGTGCTGGGAGGGGGTGGTGCAGGCCGAGACGGGCCTGCTGCGCGACGACGACGTGCAGTACCTGTGGTTGCCGCTGTCGCACTCGTTCGGTAAGACGCTGCTGTGCGGCTCGACGCACGTCGGCCTGCCCACCTACGTCGACGGCCGGGTGGACAAGCTCGTCGACCTGCTCGGGGTGATCCGGCCGACGCTGATGTGCGGGGCACCCCGGGTCTACGAGAAGGTCTACAACAAGGCGGTCACCACCGCGCAGGACGCCGGGGGCGCCAAGGCGAAGATCTTCGCCTGGGGGGTCGAGGTCGGCAAGCAGAAGGTCGCCCTGGAGCAGGCCGGCCGGCCGGTGCCGGGCCTGCTGAAGGCCAAGTACGCGGTGGCCGAGAAGCTGGTGTTCAGCAAGCTCCAGGCCCGCCTCGGCGGCCGCATCCGGGTGCTCGTCTCGGGCGCGGCCCCGCTGAGCGCCGAGATCGCCACCTTCTTCGCCGCGGCCAACCTGCCGATCTCCGAGGGGTACGGCCTGACCGAGACCAGCGCCGGCAACTTCGTCAACCCGCCCGACGGGCTGCGGATCGGCACGGTCGGCCGGGCGATGGGCGACCTGGAGTGCCGGATCGACACCGACGGGGAGATCCTGGTCCGCGGCCGGCCGGTGATGCGCGGCTACCACAACCTGCCCGAGGAGACGGCCGCCGCGTTCACCGAGGACGGCTTCTTCCGTACCGGTGACATCGGCAGCCTCGACGACGACGGCTACCTGCGCATCACCGACCGCAAGAAGGACCTGGTCAAGACCTCCGGCGGCAAGTACGTCGCGCCGTCGCACATCGAGGGCATGTTCAAGGCCATCTGCCCGTACACCTCGCAGGCGATCGTCATCGGCCAGGCCCGCAACTACTGCACCATGCTGGTCAGCCTGGACCCGGACGCGATCCGGGGCTGGGCGGCGGGCGGCCCGCTGGAGGGCCGCGACTACGCCGAGATCGTCGCCTCGCCCGAGGCCCGCGCGATGGTCGAGGAGCACGTCGCCCAGCTCAACACCAAGCTCAACCGCTGGGAGACGATCAAGAAGGTGACCGTCCTGCCCCGCGACCTGACCATCGAGGACGGCGAGATGACCCCCTCGCTGAAGATCAAGCGGCGCGGCGTGGAGAGCAGCTTCGCCGCCGAGATCGACCGGATGTACGAGGGCAGCCTGGCCGAGATCTGAGCCCCGCCGACCGGCCGGCGTCCGTGTCCCCCCGTCCCGGGACACGGCCGCCGGCCGGTCACAGGTGCTCGTGACGCCACCGGCTCTGTGCCTCCTCGACGGCTTCCTCCTGTGCCAGGGCCAGCCGGCGCACCCGCCGCCGACGGCGGCCCTGGCTGCGGGTCTGCACCGCGGCAAGCACCACGCAGACCAGCGCCAGCAGGGCCAACGCGCCCACCTCGGGCACCCGGGCCCCGGCCGGGGCGAGCGCCGACAGGGCCAGCACCGCCAGCACCGGCGGCCAGCGCAGCACCCGGCTCGCCCGCAGCTCGCAGGCCACGAGGCTGAGCAGGTAGAGGCCCACCCCGCCCCAGAGCACCAGCACCCAGAAGCCGCCCAGCGGCACCCCCCAGGTCGGGGTGTCCGGGTCGGCCACCTCGGCCAGCAGGTCCTTGAGGCCGAGGGCGAAGAAGATCACCCCGGCGATGATCGGCAGGTGCAGGTAGGTGTAGACGTCGCGGGCCAACCGGGCCCTGCCCACCGGATCGCGGCTGCGGTGCAACGCCTGCTCCAGAGCGAGCGCCAGGGTGTCGAAGTAGGCCCACCACAGCACCGACGCGACGGCGATGCCGAACACCGCGGCGATCACCACCGGCCAGGTCAGCGGCAGGCCGGTGACGAACTTCGGGCCGGCGCCGAGCGCGATGATCGACTCGCCGAGCGCGATCAGCACCATCAGGGCGTGCCGTTCGGCCCAGTGCCCGGCGGAGAGCACCGCCCAGTACGTCCCGCCGAGGCGGATCCCGGCCACGTACTCCAGCAGCAGGGCCAGCGTCCAGAGGGTGAGTTGCAGGACGGTCGCGGTGCCGTCGACGGCGACCCGGTGGGGCAGCAGCGCGGAGGCGACCAGCAGCGCCGTGGCGGCCACCGGCAGCAGCGCGAGCCGGGTCCACTGCCGCCACCGGGCCGGGTCGCCCCGGGCCAGCACGCCGAAGACCCCGAGCTGGCAGGCCCGGACGAGGAAGTAGCAGCCGGCGAAGACCAGCGGTCCGTTCAACCCGCCAGGCTCGTCGACGAACGCCCCCGGCATGCTCAGCGCCAGCAGGAAGGTGGCGGTGACGGTGAGGAAGCCGAGCAGCGGCAGCGGCCCCTGGTCGGCGCGGACCGCGTTGCCCAGCCCCGCGAAACCGGTCCAGCACCACCACAGCAGGCCCAGCACCAGCAGGCAGCGCAGCAGGTTGGCCCCGGTGGGCTCCTGCGAGGTCAGCGCGGTGACGGTGAAGAACGCGAAGACGAAGACCAGGTCGTAGAAGAGTTCCAGCCGGGTGGTCCGGGAGCCGGGCGCACCGGGCCGGATCCCGTGCCACCGTCCCGGGCCACCCACACCGGCAGTGTCCCAGCCGGGGCCGCCCGGTCAGGCCGGTTCGCCCCGACCGGCGACCCGGCCGACCGACGGCGACGGTCGCCCGTCCGGTGTCGCTGCCCCCGGGCGGGACCGTTGCAGCCGGGGACCGTCGCGGGCGTCCGGCTCAGGCGATGACGGCCGGTTCCCGCCAGCGCGGCCGACCCGCGCCCCGGTCGAGGTCGTAGCGGATCGCGGCCAGCCGGCCGACCGCCTCCACCAGGTCGGCGACGGGCAGCGTGAACGGCAGCCGCAGGAACCGTTCCAGGGTGCCGTCCAGGCCGAACCGGGGACCGGGCGCCAGCCGTACGCCGACCTCCTCGGCCGCGCGGGCCAACGCGCTGGAGATCGGGCCGTCCAGCTCGACCCAGAGGGTGACGCCGCCCCGGGGCACGTCGAAGCGCCAGTCCGGCAGCCGTTCGGCGAGCACGGCGAGCAGCGCGTCGCGCTGGGTGACCAGTTGTGCCCGGCGGGCCGCGACGATGGCCGGGGCCTGGGCGAGCAGGTGCACCGCCACCAGTTGGTCGAGCACCGGGCTGGCCATGTCCACCCCGACCCGGGCGGCGGCGAGCCGCTGCACCTGCGGGGCGGAGGCGCGGACCCAACCGATCCGCAGGCCACCCCAGTACGGCTTGCTCATCCCGCCGATGGAGATCACCCGGGAGTGCCTGTCGAACACGGCCATCGGCGGGGGCAGCGGCGTGCCGTCCAGCGGCAGGTCCACGAAGGACTCGTCGACGACCAGGTCGGTGCCGGCGGCGTGGGCGGTGGCGACCAGCCGCTCCCGCAGCTCGGCGGCCATCAGGTGCCCGGTCGGGTTGTGGAACTCGGGGATCAGGTAGGCCAGTTTCGGCCGGGTCTGCCGGACGCTGCCCAGCAGCAGGTCGGCGTCCCATCCGATCCCGTCGACGGCGAGGCCGTGGGTGGTGATCCGGGCCCGCCGGGCGGCCAGCGCGGCGAGCGCGTTCGGATAGGTGGGCGACTCGACCAGGACGTTCCCGCCGGGCACCAGGGCCAGCCGCAGCACCAGGTCCAACGCGTGCTGGGTGCCGCTGGTCACCATGATCTGCTCGGCGCTGGTCGGCAGCCCCCGCTCGGTGTACGCCCGCGCGACCGCCTCGCGCAGCTCGATGATGCCGGTCGGGTGGTAGCCCGCGCCGGACAGGTACCGGGGCAGGTCCTCCACGGCGGCGCGGGCGGCCGGGACCAGTTCGGGCGGGGCGGCCAGCGCGGCCACCCCGAGGTCGATCATGTCGCGGTCGTCCAGCGGGGTCCACAGGCCGGTGCTGGCGACCCGGTGGGTGCCGGGCAGCATGGTCCAGCTTCCCGCGCCGCGCCGGCTGGCCAGGTGGCCGGTCTCCCGCAACTGCCGGTACGCGGCGGTGACCGTGGTACGGCTGATCCGCAGCGCCTCGGCCAGCTCCCGCTCGGCCGGCAGGCGTACCCCCAGGGGGAGCCGACCGTCGGCGAGCAGGCCCCGGACGGCGGCGGCGAGCGCGGCGTAGTCGGGGCTGCGGCGTCGGCCGGGCAGGGCGTGCCACTGCCCGAGCAACCGCGCCAATTGGACCCCTCGCACCTGGCTGGTCACGGCCACCCCTTCGGAATTGGCTCTTCAGTGGGCGATATTGGACCCTAGGGTGGCATGCATGGCTCCGATTGGCAATCTCCGGCACCGGCCCGGCCGCCGGCTCACCCAGCTCTACGCCGGGCTGGTCCTCTACGGGGTCAGCATGGCCATGATGATCCGTTCCGGGCTCGGACTGGACCCGTGGGACGTCTTCCACCAGGGGCTTTCCCGGCAGACCGGCCTGTCGTTCGGCACCGTGACCATCGCGGTAGGCGCGCTGGTGCTGCTGCTCTGGATTCCGCTGCGGCAACGCCCCGGGCTCGGCACGGTGAGCAACGTGGTGGTGATCGGGCTGGTGGTCGACGCCACGGTGGCCCTGCTGCCGGCCGGGTGGCCGCTGCCCGCCCGGATCGCCCTGCTGCTCGGCGGCATCGTCGCCAACGGCGCCGCCACCGGCCTCTACCTCGGCGCGCGGCTCGGCCCCGGCCCCCGCGACGGTCTGATGACCGGGTACGTCGCCCGCCGGCCGGGCCGCTCGGTCCGGCTCGTCCGCACCGTGATCGAGGTCACCGTGCTCGCCCTGGGCTGGCTGCTCGGCGGCACGGTCGGCGTCGGCACCGTCGCGTACGCCCTCGGCATCGGCCCGCTGGCCCAGTTCTTCATCCCCCGGTTCGCCCTGCCCGACCCGCCGGCGACGGCCCCCACCGCCCCGCGAACCGGCTCCCCGGCACCGGTGTCCACCCCGCCGTGCGGCGCTGCGTCCGGGAGTGGCCACGCTGAGCTGCGCTGACAGGACAGGGGGAAAGTAGGTGTTTCCTCAACGGACACCTAAGGGCATCATTCGTGCATGGGGGAGAACGCGTGGCGCTGGACGGACGCCTGGATCTTCGTGTCACTGGTGATCGCCAGCGGGGCCGGACGGCACCGGCGCGCGGCGGATTCCCGCCGCCCGGAAGGGGTACGGCTCACCGACGTGCTGTCCACCGCCGACCACCTCAACCAGGCGATACCCGAACGGCAGGACGTGGAGACAGCGGTCCGGAGGCTGGTCGGCGCGGGGCTGGTCACCGTCTCCGACGGCTGGTTCCGGATCACCCCGGACGGTGAGCAGCTCTGGCGTACCCGGCCCCGCGCCGGGGTGGGTGGCACGGTCGACAGCATGCAGGGGGTGCTCGTCCGGCGGCACACCCCGGGCAGCGCGGACTGGCAACTGGCCGAGGAGGAGCACGCCGCCGCCGTCCAGGAGTACGTGGTGCGGTCGATCCCGGCCCCGCGCCGCTCGCCCGAGGGGCAGAGCGGGCGCTGAGCCGCCCAGCGGACGCGGTCGGCCCGCCCCCGGGGTGGGCCGTCGCGCGGGCTAGGGTCAGCGCACGGGGTGGCCCGCGTCGCGCAGGGCGTCCTTGACCTCGCCCACGGTCAGCTCGCCGAAGTGGAAGACGCTGGCGGCCAGCACCGCGTCGGCGCCCGCCCCGATCGCGGGCGGGAAGTGCGCCACCCGGCCCGCGCCGCCGCTGGCGATCACCGGCACGTCGACCACCGCCCGGACCGCCTCGATCAGGGTCAGGTCGAAACCGGCCTTGGTGCCGTCGGCGTCCATCGAGTTGAGCAGGATCTCCCCCGCGCCCAGCTCGGCCCCGCGCGCCGCCCACTCGACCGCGTCGAGCCCGGTGCCCCGGCGACCACCGTGGGTGGTCACCTCGAAACCGCTGGGGGTGGTGCCGGCGGGTGCCCGCCTCACGTCCAGCGACAGCACCAGCACCTGCCGGCCGAACCGGTCGGCGATCTCGGCGATCAGCTCGGGACGGGCGATGGCGGCGGTGTTCACCCCCACCTTGTCGGCCCCGGCGCGCAGCAGGGTGTCCACGTCGGCGACCTGGCGTACGCCGCCGCCGACGGTGAGCGGGATGAACACCGACTCGGCGGTGCGGCGTACCACGTCGAGCATGGTGCCCCGGTCGCTGGAGGAGGCGGTGACGTCCAGAAAGGTCAACTCGTCCGCGCCGGCCCGGTCGTACGCCGCCGCCAGCTCCACCGGGTCACCGGCGTCGCGCAGGTCGAGGAAGTTGACCCCCTTGACCACCCGACCGGCGTCCACGTCCAGACACGGGATCACCCGCACCGCCACCGTCATGCCCCGAGCCTATCCAACGCCCCCGCCCCGCCACCCCACCCCGCCCCACCGACCCCACCCCGCCGACCCCGCCACCGCACCGGTGATCAAGAGGTTTGCGTCAGTTCGATCTCAAAGGGTGACGCAAACCTCTTGATCACCACGGGCGGGCAGGGGCGCGGCGGGGTGGGGCGGGCGGGCAGGAGGGGGGTCAGAGGCGGACGAGCATTTTGCCGAGGTTCTCGCCGCGCAGCAGGCCGAGGAACGCCTCGGGGGCGTTCTCGATGCCGTCGACGATCGTCTCGTCGTAGGAGAGCTTCCCCTCGCGCAGCCAGCCGGCGACCTCGGTGACGAACTGCTCGCGCAGGCCGCCGTGGTCGCCGACCAGGAAACCGCGCAGGGTGAGCCGCTTGCCGATGACCAGCGCCAGGTTGCGCGGCGCGGCCGGCGGCTCGGCCGCGTTGTACTGCGCGATCATCCCGCAGATGGCGGCCCGGCCGTGCAGGTTCATCGCGCCGATCGCCGCCTCCAGGTGCTCGCCGCCCACGTTGTCGAAGTAGACGTCGATCCCGTCCGGGGCGGCGGCCTTCAGCGCGTCGCGGACCGGACCGTCGTGGTAGTCGAAGGCGGCGTCGAAGCCGAGCTCCGTCAACCGGGCCACCTTGGCCGGCGAGCCGGCGCTGCCGACCACCCGGCCGGCGCCCCGCAGCTTGGCGATCTGGCCGACCATGCTGCCCACCGCGCCGGCCGCGCCGGAGACGAACACCGTCTCCCCCGGTCGCATCGCCGCCACGTCGAGCAGCCCGGCGTACGCGGTCAGCCCGGTCATCCCGAGCACGCTCAGGTAGGCGGTGACCGGGGCGAGGTCGGGGTCGACCCGGCGGGCGGAGCCGGCGTCGAGCAGCGCGTACTCCCGCCAGCCGAGCCCGTGCAGCACGGTGTCGCCGACGTCGATCCCGGCACCGCCGCCGGCCACCACCTCGCCGACCGCGCCACCGTCGAGCGGCGCGTCGAGGGCGAACGGCGGCACGTAGGACTTCACGTCGTTCATCCGGCCGCGCATGTACGGGTCGACCGAGATGAACCGGTTGCGGACCACGATCTGCCCCGGCCCCGGGGTGGGCACCTCGGTCTCGACGAGGCGGAAGTTGTCGGCGGTCGGCCAGCCCTGCGGGCGGGAGGCCAGGTGGATCTCACGGTTGCTGCTCATACGGTGTCGTCCTCTCGTACCCGATGGTGATGGCCCTGGCGCGGCGGTCAGGCCGCGGCGGCCTCGCGCACGGTGAGGGTCACCTCGATGTTGCCCCGGGTGGCGTTGGAGTAGGGGCAGACCTGGTGGGCGGCCTCGACGAGCTGCTGGGCGGCGGTGCGCTCGACGGCCGGCAGGTCCACCACCAGGGTGACGGCCAGGCCGAAGCCGCCGCTGCCGTTCGCGCCGATGCCGACCTCGGCCTCGACGACCGAGCCGGTGACGTCGGCCTTGCTGCGGCGGGCCACCGTGCGCAGCGCGGAGTGGAAGCAGGCCGCGTAGCCGGCGGCGAAGAGCTGCTCCGGGTTGGCCGCGCCGCCCGCGCCGCCCATCTCCTTCGGGATGGCCAGGTCCAGGTCGACGGTGGCGTCGGAGGTGCGGACGTGGCCGTTGCGGCCGTCGCCGGTGGCCGTCGCGGAGGCGGTGTAGAGCACCTGCATGGGGATCACTGCTCCTTCTGTCGGTGGATCGTCTCGGTGACCCGGGTGAGGGTGTCGCGCAACGCGACCAGTTCGGTCTCGTCGAGGCCGGTGGAACAGGCCACCCGCAGCGGCACGTCGGTCATCCGCTGGCGCAGGGCCGCGCCGTCGGCGGTCAGCCCCACCTCCACCCGCCGCTCGTCGAGCGCGGAGCGGGTGCGGACCACCAGGCCCGCCGCCGCCAGCCGCTTGAGCAGCGGGGAGAGGGTGCCGGAGTCGAGCCGGAGCGCGGCACCCAGCTCGGAGACCGTGGGCGGGTCGTCGCCGCGCTCCCAGAGCACCAGCAGCACCAGGTACTGCGGGTAGGTGAGCCCGAACTCGTCGAGGAGGGGCCGGTACACGTCGGTGAGCGCCCGGGACGCCGCGTAGAGCGCGAAGCAGACCTGGTCGCGCAACACCAGATGGTCACTCACCCGGAAAACGTAGCCCGCAATTCAATTGCGCACAACTTATCCGGGCCGGGAGTGACAGCCGTCTCCCGGCCCGACCGACCTACCGGGCCGGCGGACCGGATCGGGCCGGCCCGGCCGGGCCGGATCAGGACGGCGGGAGGTGCGCCTCCAACTCGATCTCGACCAGATGGTCCGGATCGAGCAGACCGGCCACGACGACCATCGTGGCGGCCGGCCGGACCGCGCCGAAGACCGCCTGGTGCGCCCGGCCCACCTCGTCGACGAAGAGCCGGTCGGTCACGTACATCCGGGTCCGCACCACGTCGGTCGGGCCCGCGCCCACCTCGGCCAGCGCGGACAGGCCGATCCGCAACGCCTGGGCGGTCTGCGCCGCCGCGTCACCGACGTGCGTCACCACCCCGTCGACAGTCGACGTGCAGCCCGACGTCCAGGCCGAGCGGCCGGCCCGGACCACCCGGGAGTAGCCGTACCGGGCCTCCCACGGGCCGCCCGAGCCGAGCCGGGTGACGGTCCCGTCGTCCGGGTCCGCCGCGTCGGTCACCCCGCGGCCCGCAGCGTCGCCAACGCCTCGGCCACCGTGAACGCGCCCGCGTACAGCGCCTTGCCGGCGATCACACCCTCCACGCCGGCCTCCTCCAGGGTCGCCAGGGCCCGCAGGTCCTCCAGGGTCGACACGCCACCCGAGGCGATCACCGGGGCGTCGGTACGGGCACAGACCTCCCGCAGCAGGTCCAGGTTCGGCCCGCGCATCGTGCCGTCCTTGGTGATGTCGGTCACCACGTACCGGGACGCGCCGGCGGCGTCCAGCCGGGCCAGCACCTCCCACAGGTCACCGCCGTCGCGGGTCCAGCCCCGCGCCGAGAGGGTACGACCCCGCACGTCCAGGCCGATCGCCACCCGGTCGCCGTACTCGGCGCAGATCCGGTCGCACCACTGCGGGTCCTCCAACGCGGCGGTGCCGATGTTCACCCGAGCCGCCCCGGTGCCCAGCGCGGCGCGCAGCGACGCGTCGTCGCGGATGCCACCGGAGAGTTCCACCCGCACGTCCAGTTTGCCGACCACCTCGGCCAGCAGGGCGGCGTTGGAGCCCCGGCCGAACGCGGCGTCCAGGTCGACCAGGTGGATCCACTCCGCGCCGTCGTTCTGCCAGGCCAACGCCGCGTCGAGCGGGTCGCCGTAGGCGGTCTCGCTGCCGGCGGCGCCCTGCACCAGCCGGACGGCCTGGCCGTCGGCGACGTCCACGGCGGGCAACAGGGTCAGGCTCACGTTTCCTACTCCTCGTTCAGATCCGACGGTCCAGGGCGATCACCACGATCGCCGGCAGGACCAGAAGCAACAGCACGACCAGCACCACCCGCAGCGCGAGATCGTCGACGAACACCCAGATCAGCGCCAGCGCCGCCGCGGTCAACCCGATGATGGCGGCCCGCTCGCCCCGGGTACGCCGGGCCAGCCGGCCCGTCCGGCCCCGCCGCCACTGCGGGGTGACCCGGCGGACCAGGGCGCGCCGGCGACGACGCCGGGCCAGCCGACGTTCCCGCACCACCCGCTCGCGGGCGGCCTGCACCTCCCGGGCGGCCCGCCGCCGGGCCCGCTCCTTGCTCACCGCGCACCCGGCCCGCGCCGGCCGGCCCCGCCCCGGCGCTCAGTCAACCGTGGCCAGCCAGTTGCGCAGCAGCACCGCACCGGTCTCGGCCGACTTCTCCGGGTGGAACTGGGCCGCCGACAGCGGACCCCACTCCACCGCCGCGACGAACTCCGTGCCGTGGTGGGCGGTGGTGACCGTGACGCCCGCCTCGCGCAACGACACCTGGTCGAGCACCCCGTAGGAGTGCACGAAGTAGAACCGGCTGTCGGCGGGCAGCCCGGCGAACAGCACCGACCCGGCCGGCGGGGTCACCGTGTTCCAGCCCATGTGCGGCAGCCGGTCGGCGGGCAGCCGGGTCACCCCGCCCGGCAGCAGCCCCAGCCCCTTGGTCACCACGCCGTGCTCGTCACCGTGGGCGAAGAGCACCTGCATGCCGACGCAGATGCCGAGCACCGGACGGCCGGCGGCTACCCGTTCGGCGATCACCGGGCCGGCACCCGACGCCTCGATCCCGGCCATGCAGGCCGCGTACGCCCCGACACCCGGTACCACCAGGCCGTCGGCTCCGGCGGCGGCGGCCAGGTCGGCGGTGACCGTAACGTCCGCCCCGGCGTGGGCCAGCGCCCGCTGCGCCGAACGCAGGTTGCCCGAGCCGTAGTCGAGCACCACGATCCGCTTGCCGGTGCCGTGCGCGCCCATCAGCCCTCCCCGGGTAGCAGCCAGAGCACCCCGCCGACGGTGGCCAGCACGGCGAGCAGCCCGGTGACCACGATCGCACCGCGCGGCGCGTCCTGCCGGTACAACGACCAGGCCCCACCGACCAGGATGCCGGCGAGGATCAGCAGCAGGGTCGGCAGCACCGGGCCCATCAGCGCCGCCCTCCGGTCCCGACCGGGCCGCTCACAGCGCGCCCTTGGTGCTGGGCACCACACCGGCGGTGCGCGGGTCGAGCGCGGTGGCCTCCCGCAGCGCCCGGGAGACCGCCTTGAACTGGGCCTCCACCACGTGGTGCGCGTCCGGGTGGCCACCGGGCCGGGCCGCCCGCAGCACGTCCACGTGCAGGGTGACCCGGGCCGCCTGGCCGAAGGACTCCCAGATGTGCCGGGTCATGCTGGTCGGGTAGACCGGCCCGATGTACGGCGACAGCGCCGGCTCGTCGTGCACCACGTACGGGCGGCCGGACAGGTCGACGGCGGCCCGGACGAGCACCTCGTCCATCGGGACGGTCGCCGAGCCGTACCGCCGGATGCCGGCCTTGTCCCCCAGCGCCTGGTCGAACGCGGCGCCCAGGGCCAGCGCGGTGTCCTCCATCGTGTGGTGGGCGTCGATCTCCAGGTCGCCGACGGTGCGCACGGTCAGGTCGAAGCCGCCGTGCCGGGCGATCTGGTGGAGCATGTGGTCGTAGAAGCCGACCCCGGTGCTGATCTCGGCCCGGCCGGTGCCGTCGAGGTCGATCTCGACGAGGACCTTGGTCTCCTTGGTGATCCGCTCCACCCGGGCGGTGCGACTCATGACAGTTTCTCCATCGCGGTGAGGAAGGCGTCGGTCTCGGCGGGGGTGCCGGCGGTGACCCGCAGCCAGCCGGGCAGACCCACGTCGCGCACCAGCACCCCGGCGTCGAGCAGGGTCCGCCAGGCCGCCGACTGGTCGTCGCCGACGGCGAACAGCACGAAGTTGGCGTCGCTGTCGGCCACCCGGTGCCCCCGGGCCCGCAGGGTCGTCACGATCCGGTCCCGCTGCTCCTTGATCGCGTCGACGGTGCCCAGCAGGACGTCGCGGTGGGCCAGCGCCGCGCGGGCGGCGGCCTGGGTGAGCGCCGAGAGGTGGTACGGCAGCCGGACGAGCTGCACCGCCGCCACCACCGCCGGGTCGGCGACCAGGTAGCCCAGCCGGCCACCGGCGAACCCGAACGCCTTGCTCATCGTCCGGGTCACCACCAGCCGCGGGTGCCCGGAGAGCAGGCTCAGGGCGCTGGCCGTGCCGGGCCGGGCGAACTCGGCGTACGCCTCGTCGAGGACCACCATGCCGGGGGCGACGTCGAGCACGGCGGCGACCACCGCCGGGTCGAGCGCGGTGCCGGTCGGGTTGTTCGGCGAACAGAGGAAGACCACGTCGGGGCGGTGCGCCCGGACCTGCGCGACCGCCTCGTCGGCGGTCAGCCCGAAGTCCACCCCCCGCTGCACCGGCACCCACCGGGTGCCGGTGCCCAGGGACAGCAACGGATGCATCGAGTACGCCGGCACGAAGCCCAACGCGCTGCGCCCCGGCCCGCCGAACGCCTGGAGCAGCTGCTGCTGGATCTCGTTGGAGCCGTTGGCCGCCCAGACCTGCTCGGCGGTGATCCCGTGCCCGAGGTAGCCGGCCAGGTCGGCGCGCAGCGCCACCGCCTCCCGGTCCGGGTAGCGGTTGAGGTCGCGCAGCTCGGCGGCGAGCGCCTTGCCGATCGCCTCCACCACCGGCTCGGGCACGGCGTAGGAGTTCTCGTTGGTGTTCAACCGGACCGCCACGTCGAGCTGCGGCGCCCCGTACGGCGAGCGGCCCCGCAGGTCGTCGCGGATCGGCAGGTCGTCCAGGGTGGTCACGACGCCTCCCCGGCGAACCGCACCGCGACCGCCTGCCCGTGCGCCGGCAGGTCCTCCACGGTGGCCAGGGTCACCACGTGCGGCGCGACGTCGCGCAGCGCCTCGCGGGTGTACTCCACCAGGTGCACCCCGCGCAGGAAGGACTGCACGGACAGCCCCGACGAGTGCCTGGCGCAACCCCCGGTGGGCAGCACGTGGTTGGAGCCGGCGCAGTAGTCGCCGAGCGACACCGGCGCCCACGGCCCGACGAAGATCGCGCCGGCGTTGCGGACCCGCAGCGCCCAGTCGCGGGCGTCGCGGGTCTGGATCTCCAGGTGCTCGGCGGCGTACGCGTCGACCACCCGCAGCCCGTCGGCCAGGTCGTCGACCAGCACGACGCCGCTCTGCTCCCCGCCGAGCGCGGTGCCGACCCGCTCGGCGTGCTTGGTCGCCGGCACCTGCCGGGCCAACTCCCGGTCGACCGCGTCGGCCAGCTCGACCGACGGGGTGACCAGCACGCTGGCCGCCAGCGGGTCGTGCTCGGCCTGGCTGATCAGGTCGGCGGCGACGTGCGTCGGGTCGGCGGTGTCGTCGGCCAGCACGGCGATCTCGGTCGGGCCGGCCTCGGCGTCGATGCCGACCACGCCGCGCAGCAGCCGCTTGGCGGCGGTCACCCAGATGTTGCCCGGCCCGGTGATCATGTCGACCGGCGCGCAGCGCCGGGTGCCCTCGGCGTCGACGGTCGACCCGTACGCCAGCATGGCGACCGCCTGGGCGCCGCCGACGGCGTACACCTCGTCGACGCCGAGCAGCGCGCAGGCGGCGAGGACCCGGGCGTCGGGCAGGCCGCCGTTGTCCTGCTGGGGCGGGCTGGCCACCACCAGCGAGCGGACCCCGGCCGCCTGGGCCGGCACCACGTTCATCACCACGGTCGACGGGTACATCGCCAGCCCGCCGGGGACGTAGAGGCCGACCCGGTCGACCGGCACCCAGCGCTCGGTGACCGTGCCGCCCGGCACGACCTGGGTGGTGTGGTCGGTGCGCCGCTGGTCGTCGTGCACCCGGCGGGCGCGGGCGATCGACTCCAGCAGGGCGGCCCGCACGTCGGGGTCGAGCACCCCCTCGGCCGCGGCGATCGCCTCGGCCGGGACCCGCAGCACCGGCGGGCAGACGCCGTCGAACCGTTCGCTGGCCTCCCGGATCGCCGGGTACCCATGGTCCCGGACCGCCTCGACGAGCGGGCGGATCCGCTCGACCGCCACGGAGACGTCGAGCTGGGCACGGGGCAGCAGGCGACGCGGGTCGGAAACCCCGCCGCGCAGGTCGATCCGTTTCAACACGCCCCCGAGTCTAGGCGGCGGCCCGGGGGGCGACCCGCGCCGCCCGTACCGCGGGACGGTGAGCCGGGACACGCCGACCGCGCCGGATCGGGCTACGCTCGGACGCGTGACCGCACGGCTGCCGGTGTTTCCCCTCGCAACGGTGCTCTTCCCGGGTCTGGTGCTGCCGTTGCACATCTTCGAGGAGCGGTACCGCCACCTGGTGCGGGACCTGGTCGGGCAGCCCGAGGGGGTGCCCCGCGAGTTCGGCGTGGTGGCCATCCGCTCCGGCTGGGAGGTCGCCCCGGGCGCGGGCCGGGCCGCCCCGGGCGGCGGCGAGGTGACCCTGCACGAGGTGGGCTGCACCGCCGAGCTGCGTCAGGTCACCGAGCTGGACGACGGCGGCTTCGACATCGTCACGGTGGGTCGGCGGCGGTTCCGGGTCGCCGGGGTCGACCGGGAGGCCGCCCCCTACCTCACCGCCGACGTCGAGTGGCTGCCCGAGCCGGCCGGCCCGGACGAGGCCGCCGAGCTGCTGGCGGCCCGGGTGATCGCGGTGTTCCGGCAGTACCTGGGCCTGATCCGGGACGACCCGCAGGAGCTGTCCGAGCAGCTACCGGAGGACCCGACGGTGCTGTCGCACCTGGTGGCGGCCACCGCCGTGCTGACCCTGGCCGACCGGCAACGGCTGCTCGCCATCGACGACACCGCCGCCCGGCTCCGCGCCGAGCTGCGGCTGCTCAACCGCGAGTCGGCCCTGCTGCGCCAGGTGCGGGCGGTTCCGGTGCCGCTGTCGGAGCTGGCGTCCCCGCCGGCCCCCAACTGACCCCGCCGGCCGGGCCGACGGCGTCCGGCGCACCGACCGCACCGGGCGCACCCAGCGCGTCCGGCCAGCCGGGCCCGCCGGGCTCCGGTTCCGGGCGCAGCGACGGCCACCGCGACCAGCCGGCCAGCAGGGTGTACGTGACGGCCGCGGCGAACGCGGCCAGCAGCAGGTTGCCGTACGGCACGGGCAGCACGCCGAAGAGCCGGTCGATGCCCCCGGCCCGCAGGTCGGCCGGCTTGCCGAAGGACGTGCCGGCCGGGGCGGTGTCGAGCAGCCGCTGGTAGCCGTCCAGCCCGATCCGGCGGCCCACCTGCCAGGCGACCAGGGCCGCGCCGAGCGCGCCGACGGTCAGCGCGACCAGGTTCACCGGGCCCCGGCGGCGGCGCAGCAGCGTCCACACCGCGATCGCGGCGAGCACCCCGAACCCGATCCCGAGCAGGCTGAACCAGCCGTCGGCGGCGATCGGCTGCTCCGGCTGGGGTTGGGCGTAGACGGCGCCCTCGGCGGTCTTGAGCACCGGGGTGTCCGGAGCCAGCGCGGCCCAGAGCAGCCCCAGCGGCGCTCCCAGCGCGGTCAGGCCCAGCACGAGGCCGGCCGCCACCGCCCGGGTGTGCCGGGGCCGCTGCTCCCCCGGCTGCGCCGGCCAGCCGGACGGCGGCCACGGCAGGTACGACCCGCCCCGGTCGTGGCCGGGCCCGGCCGGTTCGGGTTCGGCCGCGGCGTGGCCGGGCGCGGTCGGGGCGTGTCCGGGCGGGGGCGGGGCGTGTCCGGGCGGGGGCGGGGCGTACCCGGGCCCGGCCGATGGCCCGTCGGCAGGTGGCCCGTCGGCCGGTGTCCCGGTCGGGACGGCGTGCGGGGTGGGCGCGGCACCCGCCGGGGTGTCGGCGGGGCGGTGCGGATCGGGGGTGTCCGGGCTCACCCGATGATCCTCTCAGGCGGGGCGGTACGGCGGGGCGGCGGAGCCCGTACCACCCCTCACCGGGCGAACGGTTCCAGCATCACCGAGGCGGCCCGCAGCCACGCGGCCCGGGTCTCCGCCTGGAGCTGGTGGTACTCGATCGACGAGCCGGTCTCCAGCACCGGGTCGTACGGCACGACGGCGACGGCCCGGGTCCGGGTGGCGAAGTGCCGCTCAAGGTCGTCCTGGAGCGTCGACCGGCCGGGGGTCGGGCAGGAGATCAGGGTGACCGCGTTGTCGGCCAGCTCGCCCATGCCCTCCTCGTGCAGCAGGTCGAGCATCCAGTCGGCGCTGAACGCGGCGTCCTCGCGGGGCACGGTGGTCACCACGAGCTGGTCGGCGGCGTGCATGACGGTCCGCCAGTTGGGGCTCTCCACGTTGTTGCCGGTGTCCACGCAGACCACGTCGTGGGTGCGGCGCAGCAGCTCCAGCACCCGCTTGACGGTGAACTGGTCGAGCCGCTGGGCGAAGCGAGGGCTCTCCTCCCCGGCCAGCACGTCGTACGAGCCGTCGGAGGCGTGCCGCAGGTAGTCGTCGAGGGATTCCAGCAGCTCCGCGCCGTCCCGGATCTCGATGTGCGCCAGGTCGCTGATCAGGTGCCGGATCGTCCGGGCGTGCCGGGCGCTGCCGGCGCGCAGGCCGAGGGTGCCGCGCAGCTCGTTGTCGTCCCAGGCGAGCACGCCCCGGCCGCGGACGCTGCCGACGGTGGCGGCGGCGAGCACCGTGGCGGTGGTCTTGTGCACCCCGCCCTTGGGGTTGGCGAACGCGAGCACCCGGGGGGTGCCGAGGTCGCGGCGGAGGATGCCGGCGGCCCGTTCCTGCTCGTCCTGGGGGCCCTGCTGACGCCACTCGATGCGGGCCGGCTCGATCCGGGCCGGGTAGCCCCGGTCGGCGGTCACCGCCGGCGGGTACGCCGCCGGCTCGGGCTGGTACGCCGGCTCGGGCTGGTAGGTCGGCTCCGCCTGGTACGTCGGCTCGGGCTGGTAGACCGGCTCCGGCTGGTACGTAGGCGTCGCCGGGTAGCCGGGCTCGGGGTACGCCGCCGGCTCGGGGTAGGCGGGTTGCGGCGGCTGGTACGTCGGCTCCGGGGGCGCGTAGCCGGGCGTGCGGTAGCCGTTGTCGAGCAGCGCGTACCGGGACTCGGGGGGCGGCGGCTCGGCCCGGTAGCCGTTGTCCAGCAGCGCGTAGCGGGACGGGACGACCGGCGGCTCCGGCGGCCGGGCCGGCTCCGGCAGGTATCCGGGGTCGGCCGGGTAGCCGCCGGGGGCGCGGTGGCCGGGATCGGCCGGATAGCCCTGGCCTGCCCGGTAACCCTGGTCGACCGGATAGCCCGGGTCGGCCCGGAGGCCCGGGTCCACCCGGTAGCCGGCAGCGGCGCGGTAGCCCGGATCGGGTCCGTAGCCGGGATCGGGTCCGTAGCCCGGCTCGGGCGGTGGCGGCACGGCGGCCGATCCGCGGCCGGACCAGCCACCACCGGGTGGCCGGCCGGGCAGCGGCTCCCGGGGCGGGTCCTCGCCACGACGGTCCGGCTCCGCCGGTTCGGCGGCGCGTCCCCCGAGGCGGGCGCGCTCGAAGAGCGTCCGCCATCGCGGTGCCGGTTCGGCCGACCGGCCCCAGCCGGTCTCGGTGCCGTCCAAGGCTCGCCCTCCCGCGCCGTCGATCTCCGCCTGACAGGCTACGAACGAAACCCTATTCGGACCACACCGGTCTGCACACATCTCCCGGGGACAATACTTACCGCGATCGGAGGGGCGACGCACCGCGACGGGAGTCCGGGGAGGTGGGGGCGGGGGTCGGCACCGACCGGCCGGACCCGATCCCGGTCGGCGACGGTGCCGGGGCGATCACACCGGGTGCTCCTTCCGACGAATCGCCCATCCCGCGCCCGCCGCCGGGACCCGCCACCGGACGTCCGGGCCGGTCGACGGGACGTCCACCCGCTCCGGCGGGACGTCCCGGCCGGGAGCGGGTCAGCCGGGTGGGGTGGCGGTGTCGGCGGGGGGCCGGGCCACGTCCCGCTGCTCCGGCAGCGGCGGCAGGAACACCGTGCGGTCCAGCCGGGTCACCTCCGGGGCCGGGTCGACCGCGCGGACCCCGTCCCGCCCGGCCGTGGCTCGCAGGGCGGCCGGCTCGGCCCGGACCACCGCCGCGTAGACGCAGGCGCACGCCGACCGGTAGCCGGCCGCCTCCCGCGCCGCGACCTGCGCCCCGGTCTCGTACCCCCGGCGGGTCGCCGGGTCGGTGCCGGCGGCGGCCCGGGTGCGCTGGTCGGCGGCCTCCCGGTCCTTGCGGTCGGCGAGGCCGGCCATGCCGGCGGTGACGTCCTGCGGCAGCCGCTGCGCCGGCAGCCGGACCACCTCGGTCTGCCGGTCGGGCAGCGGCACCCGCACCACCACCGCCGTGACCTCGACGCCGGCCAGCAGCGCCGGAAGCTCGCCCGGCGCGACGTACCTGTCGAAACTCACCAGCGCGTACGCCCCGGCGGTCAGCGCGGCGAGTTCGGCCCGGCTGGCGGTGGCGTAGCCGGGCAGCGAGTCCCCGGGCAGCACCCCGACCCGGGTCACCTGCCCGACCGTGCGGTCACCGACGGGTGCCGGCCGGCGGGCCGACCAGCCGGCGGCGAGCAGCACCGCGCCGACGGCGAACACCGCCGTGGTGACCAGCCACCGGGCCGGCCGGGACGCCCCGACGGCCGGGTCGCCGGTCGCCCGGTCGCCGGTCGCCTGGTCGCCGGTGGCCGGGGCGTCGTCGCCGCCCGGCCCGGGACCGTCCGGCGGATCGTGCCGCACGGTCAGTCGCGCAGGATCGTCAGCGCGCGGGCCAGGTCGTCCGGGTACTCGCTGACGAAGGTCACGTCGTCGCCGGTGCGCGGGTGGGCGAAGGTCAGCGACCTGGCGTGCAGCCACTGCCGGCGCAGTTCGAGCCGGGCCGACAGGGTCGGGTCGGCGCCGTAGGTGAGGTCGCCCACGCAGGGGTGCCGCAGGGTCGAGAAGTGCACCCGGATCTGGTGGGTACGCCCCGTCTCCAGCCGGACGTCGAGCAGGCTGGCCGCCGGGAACGCCTCGATCGTGTCGTAGTGGGTGACGCTCGGCTTGCCGTCGGAGACCACCGCCCAGCGGTAGTCGTGGTGCGGGTGCCTGTCGATCGGGGCGTCGATGGTGCCGCGCGACGGGTCGGGGTGCCCCTGGACCACCGCGTGGTAGCGCTTCTCCACCTCGCGGTACTTGAACGCCCGCTTGAGCGCGGTGTACGCCTGCTCGCTCTTGGCCACCGCCATGATCCCGGTGGTGCCCACGTCGAGGCGGTGCACCACGCCCTGCCGCTCGGCGGCCCCGCTGGTGGAGATCCGGTGCCCGATCGCGGCCAGGCCGCCGATGACGGTCGGGCCGGTCCAGCCGGGGCTGGGGTGGGCGGCCACCCCGACCGGCTTGTCCACCACGACGATGTCGTCGTCGGCGTAGACCACGGTCAGCCCGGGGACCGCCTGCGGGACCACGGTCGGCGGCGCGACCGGGGCGGGCAGCGTCACCTCCAGCCAGGAGCCGGCCCTGACCTTGTGCGAGTTCTGCCGGGCCGCGCCGTCGACCAGCGCGTCCCCGGCGTCGACCAGCGCGGCGGCGGCGGTGCGGGAGAGCCCGAACAGCCGGGACACCGCCTGGTCGAGCCGCATGCCGTCGAGGCCGTCCGGGACGGGCAGGGACCGGTGGTCGCCACCGGTGGCGGTGGAGGTCATGCCCGCTCCCGGGGTTCGGCGTCGGTCGGCGTGGTCTCGGCGGGCACCGGCCCGGTGGACGGCCCGGCCGCCGCCGGGGCGGGGTCGCCCTTGCCCCCGATCCGCCGCCCGTCGCGCTGCCGACCGGTCAGTTCCAGCAGCACGGCCAGCAGCACCCCGGCGACCAGGCAACTGTCGGCCAGGTTGAACACCGGCCAGACCTGGCCGTACGGGTCGAAGAGGCTGACCATGTCCACCACGTGCCCGACGAAGTGGCCGGGCGCGCGGAAGATCCGGTCGGTGAGGTTGCCCAGCGCCCCGCCCAGCACCAGCCCCAGGGACACCGCCCAGGGCAGCGAGCGCAGCCGCAGCGCCATCCAGGTGATCCAGCCGACCACCCCGATGGTGATCAGCGGGAACACCCAGGTGTGGTCGGCACCGATGCTCCACGCCGCGCCGCTGTTGCGGGTCAGGGTGAGGTAGACCGCCCCGCCCAGCAGGCGGACCGGCGCACGGTCGTCGAGCAGTTGCAGGGCGAGGTGCTTGGTGAGCAGATCCGTCAGCAGCGCGGTCAACGCGATGCCGACGAGGAGCACGACCGCCCTGCGGCGGGGCGTACGGCCGGCCGGCTCGGTGGTGCCGGGTCCGGCGGTCGGTGCTGTGGTCATCGACTCCCCATCGACTGTCCCGACGGCGCAGGTCCGCCGTCTCGCGAGGTCACCGGGGAGCGGACGTCAGCGCCGTTCCTCCAGCTGCTTGCAGGTCACGCAGAGGGTCGCCGACGGGAAGGCCGCGAGCCGCTCCACCGGGATCGGGTTCCCGCACCGCTCGCACCATCCGTAGCCGCCCTCGTCGAGCCGCTCCAGGGCACGCTCGACCTGGGTGATCCGTTCCCGGATGCTGTTGGCGAGGGAGATCTCCTGCTCGCGTTCGAACGTCTTGGTGCCGGTGTCGGCCTGGTCGTCCCCGGCCGAGTCGGTCAGCCGGTCGCGCTGCAGCTCGGTGATCTCGCTCAGCGTCTGATCGTACTCGGCGCGCAGCTCGTCGCGTCGGGCCGCCAGGGCCGCCCGGATCTTCTCGGTCTCCGCCGTGCTGCGGGTGGCCTTCGCCGTCGGTTTGCGACCGGCGGTCCTGGTGTCGGCTGGCTTCGCCATCGTCAGCTCCCTCAGCCGCGGGACGCGGCGCTCGGCGGTGCCCGGACAGGGTCCGCCGACGTGGCGTCCCCGGGTAACAAAACGGGCGCACGGCAACGGTGGCCGCGCACTCCGGAGGTTGGCAAGAATACGGAACGTACAGGCGTCCGACAACGTGCCGCACTGTCGTACCGCTATTCAGCCCCTAATAACCGCTAATTGGGGCAAAACGAAGACTAGCAGATCAGCCGTCCCGATCCTCGCCGTACTCGCCGAACCACCGGGCCAGGCGACCCCGTCGGCTGATCGCCCGCAGCCGCCGCTCCGCCTCGTCCCGCACCCCGGCGGTCGCCACGATCAACATGCTGTCCCCGGTCTTGAGCCGGGTGTCCGCGCCCGGCACGAACCCCACCCCGTCGCGCAGCACCAGGGTCACCGACGCGCCCACCGGCAACCGCAACTCGTCCACGTGCACCCCGGCCAGCCGGGACCCCGCCGGCACCTCCAACTGGAGCAGGTCCGCCCGCATCCGCTCCAGCGGGGCGGTCTCCACCCGGATCTCGGCCGGCTCGGCCGGGGCGGTCACCCGCAACCGGCGGGCGGCCGGCGCGAGCGTGCCCGCCTGGAGCACCGTGAAGATCACCACCAGGACGAAGACCGCGTCGAACAGCCGGTCCGCCCCGGGCACCCGGGCCGACAACGGGATGGTGGCCAGCACGATCGGCACCGCGCCACGCAGCCCCGCCCAGGACAGGAAGAGCTGTTCGCGCAGGCCCACCCGGAACGGCAACGCCGACACCAGCACCGACAGCGGCCGGGCCAGCAGCAGCAGGGCCAGCCCGGTGACCACCGCCGGCACCAGCGCGATGTGCAGCCGCTCCGGCGTGGCCAACAGCCCGAGCAGCACGAACAACCCGATCTGGGCCAGCCAGGCCAACCCGTCGGCGAACCCCAGGATGGCCTGCCGGTGCGGCAGCCGGGCGTTGCCGAGCAGCACCCCGGCCACGTAGACGGCGAGGAACCCGGAGGCGTGCAGCACCGCACCGGCGGCGTACGCCAGCACGGTGAACCCGACGGCGGCGATCGGGTACAGGCCGGACGAGGGCAGCGCCGCCCGGCGCAGCGCGAACCGGCCGGCCAGCCCGGTGGCCAACCCCACCGCCGCACCCACCCCCAGCTCGTAGCCGACCAGGAAGACCTCGAACCACCACGGGTGCTCCACCGGCCCGGTGCGCGACAACAACACCACCAGGATCACCACCGGGGCGTCGTTCATGCCCGACTCGGCCTCCAGGGCGGCCACCAGCCGGGGCGGCAGCCGCAACCGGCGCAGCGTCGCGAAGACCGCCGCCGCGTCGGTGGAGGAGAGCACCGCGCCGTAGAGCAGCGCCAACCGCCAGTCCAGCCCGAGCAGCAGGTGCACCACCAGGCCGACGACGACGATGCTGACCAGCACCCCGACGGTGGACAGCGCGCCGGCCAGCCCGAGCACCGGGCGCAGGGTGCTCCACCGGGCGGTGAGCCCACCCTCGGCGATGATCACGATCAGCGCGCAGAACCCCAGCACCCGGGTCAGCTCGGCGTCGTCGAACCGGATGCCCAGCCCGGCCTCGCCGATCGCCACCCCGAGCGCGAGATAGACCAGCAGACTCGGCACACCCAGCCGGGTGGAGAACCGCACCGCGCCGATCGCCACCAGCAGCACGGCCGCCCCGAGGAGCAGGGCCAGATCCAGTCCCGGCGTCACGGGCGCCCCACCCGGGGCGTCGTCACCCGGCCGATCCGTCGCGCAGCCGCCGCAGCAGCCCGGTGACCTCCGGCGTCGCCCCGTCCACCAGGAAGAGCTTGTCCCGGCTGGCCGCGCCGGTGCGCAGCGCCACCGCCGCCGGGCGGACCCCGAGCGCCCCGGCCAACGCCCGGCGGGCCGCCTCGGTGGCCCGGCCGTCCACGGCCGGCGCGGTCACGGCGATCACCAGGGCGGGACCGTGCGGGCCGGCGAAGCAGCCGCCGACCCGGGGGCGGGACGCGCCGGGCTTGACCCGTACCGCGACGGTCACCGTGTCGTCAGTGGGCATCGACACCGGCCTCAGCGGGGGTAGGTGTCGGCGAGCAGGGCGGTGTCCGGGTTGCACAGACCGCACGGGGTGAACCCGAGGGAGACCGCCTCGTGCACCGGCAGCGGCTCGTGGTCCCGTTCGATCAGGTGGGCGCAGGAGAGCAGGTGGTAGCGGGGGTGCCCGTCGACCACCCGCACCTCGGCGTCGAGCTGGGCGACCCGGGCGGCGTCGGCGGGAGGCACCCGCTGGGCGGGCGGGTCCCACGGTGACGCGGCGTCGTCCGAGTGCTCCCAGGGCGGCGCGAGATCGTCCCCGGCCGCCCAGGCCGGGTCGTCCGGGTCGGGCCGGGCGGGGTCGATGGCCGGGTCCCAACGGGGGTCGTCCGGGTCGGGCCGGGCGGGATCGGTGGCCGGGTCGGGGGTGCGGTCGGTCGCCGGGTCGGCGCGGCCGGCGGTCGTCCGGTCCGGCGCGGCGGACACGAGGACGGGCTCCCAGGGTGCCTCCGCGTCGGGCTCCCAGGCACCGGCGTCGGGGCGGGTGGACACGTCGACGGGGTCGCCGGCCACCGGCGCGCCGGGTGGTTGCCGCCACCCGGCGTCACCGGTGCCGAACGTACTCGCGGGGTACGTCGTCGGTTCGTCCGACGGCGTGGTCACGGCCGGCGGCATGGTCGGGCGGGACTCCGTCGCGTCCCGACCCCGCGTCTTCTCCGCCGCCCTCGCCCGGGTGACGGCTGCCTGGCGGGCACCGGCCACCAACGCGACGGCGGCCAGCAGACTGGCCGCGATGGAACTGGTCAACAACGTGCTGGAGCCGTCGACGAGACCGAACGCCAGCAGGACGACCGCGACGAGGATGAGCAGCAGACTGGCGACTAGCACAGCTCACCCCCGCCGCGTCGTGGGTCGTCGGCTGGGTCGGCGACCGTCGGGGGACGGCCGCCGACCGTGGATCAGCGACCTGCTTCGAGGGCGCCGGAGCGACCGCCGCCGTACGAGCCGGCGAGGCCGGCCGCGGCGAGGCCGTTGCCACCGACGGCACGGGTGCCCTCGGCGCGGGTCATCTCGGCCTCGAGGCCCTGGCCGCGACCGTCGAGGTCCCGCAGCTGGCTCTCCAGGTACGCCTTGAGCCGGGTGCGGTACTCGCGCTCGAACTGCTTGAGCTCCTCGATGTGCTTCTGCAGGGCGGTCCGCTTGGCGTCCAGGCCACCCATGGCCTCCTGGTGCCGCTGACGGGCGTCACGCTCCAGCGCGTCGGCCTTGGCCCGCGCCTCGCGGGTGACCTCCTCGGCCTTGGAGCGCGCCTCGGAGAGCAGCTGGTCGGCCTCCCGACGGGCGTCGGAGACGTGGTCGTCGGCGGTGCGCTGGGCCATCATCAGCACCCGCAGCGCCTGCTGCTCGCCGTCGCCGCCGACGGCCGGGCCACCGGTGGTGCGGACCTGCTCCAGCTCGGCCTGCATGGCGCGGGCGGCCTGCTCGGCGGCGGCCTTGTCGCGCTGCACCCGGTCGAGCTGGGCCTTGACGTCGTTGAGCTCCGCCGCCAGCCGGGCATCGCCACCGGGGCCGGCAGGGGCCCCGCCACGACCGCCGCGCTCCACCTGGGCGCGCAGCTCGTTGTTCTCCTCGATCAGACGGGCAAGCTCACGCTCGACCTCGTCCAGGAAGGCGTCGACCTCCTCCTCGTCGTACCCCCGCTTGCCGATCGGCGGCTTTTTGAAGGCGACGTTGTGCACGTCGGCCGGTGTCAGCGGCATCGAAACTCCTCGGGTCAGTTGCGGCCGCGAAAGCGCGCGCTGGTCAGGAGAAGTTCCTGATCAGCGGATCTAACACAAACCTCATCAGCACGAACAGGATAACCAGGAGCACAAGGGAGGCCAGGTCGATGCTCACGGTACCAATTCGCAGTGGGGGGATCACCCGCCTCAACGCCTTGAGAGGCGGATCAGTGACGCTCCACACGGACTCGAGTCCGGCGGACGCGCCACGCCCCGGTTGCCACCGACGACCGTACTGGAGGACGGCACCGAGAACGAATCGGGCCAGCAGCACGATAAGGAAGACGTACAAGATCAGGTAGAGCAGTTGGAACATGATCGACAACACGGCAGCGACGTCCCTCGGTCGGGTGGACTTAGCTCAGGGAGAAAAAGCCGCCCTCAGCGATCTTGGCTTTGTCCTCCGCGGTGACCTGGACGTTGGCCGGTGAGAGCAGGAACACCCGGTTGGTCACGCGCTCGATCGTACCGCGCAGCCCGAACGCCAGCCCGGCGGCGAAGTCCACCAGCCGGCGGGCGTCGGCCTCGTCCATCTCGGTGAGGTTGATGATCACCGGTACGCCGTCGCGGAAGTGCTCGCCGATGGTCCGCGCCTCGCGGTAGGTGGTCGGGTGCAGGGTGGTGATCTGGTAGCGCTGCTCCTCCTCGGCCACCACCGGCCGCTCCCGGGGCGACGCCTGCGGCGCCAGCGCGAGATTGTCCCGGGTGTGGTAGCTCAGCGCGCCCGAGGTGTCCGCGCCACCGGACCGGGTGATCGACCGGACGCTGGCCCGCTCCGGACGCTCCGGGCGCTCGGCGCGCTCCGGACGCTCGTCGTCGGCCCGGTCGGCCTCGGCCAGCCGGGCCGACCGCTCGGTCAGCCGGCCCCGGTCACCGAGGCGCGGACGCGGCGCCGGCGGCTCCTCCGCGTCGTCCTCGTCGTCGTCGGCGAACTCCTCGGCGTACCGGCTCGACCGGTACCGCGACTCGCGGTAGCCGGGCTTGTCGTAGCCCTCGTCGTAGCCCCGCTCGTCGTCCTCCTCGACGAGACCGAGCCAGACCCCCGCCTTGCGCAGTGCACCCATCCCGCGCCCTTCCGTCCGCCGTGCGGCACGCACCCCCGTGCCGTGTCGCCATGATCGCGAGTGGATCCATGCCCACCGGATCAGAGCGGCAATCCCCGACGTGCGATTCGCGGCTCGCCCGTCGTGGCCCCCGACCGGGGGCGCCACCCCTGAACAACACTGATGTAATTTGCTTCTACCGCGGTCAGGCTACCGCAGCGTGGAACGCA
This sequence comes from Micromonospora wenchangensis, assembly GCF_002210435.1. Classification (GTDB taxonomy): domain Bacteria; phylum Actinomycetota; class Actinomycetes; order Mycobacteriales; family Micromonosporaceae; genus Micromonospora; species Micromonospora wenchangensis. Next base: position 64,643 of record NZ_MZMV01000009.1, on the reverse strand, counting down.
TTCCGAGCAACGCGCTGCCGACGCGGACATGTGTCGCGCCGTACCCGATGGCCGCTTCCAGGTCGCCGCTCATCCCGGCGGAGAGCACGGTGGCCGTCGGATACCCGACCCGGAACTCCGCCGCCACCTCGGCCAGCCGCGCGAACGCCCGCTCCGGCTCCCAGCCCAGCGGCGCCACCGCCATCAGCCCGGCCAGCCGCAGCGCCTCCGCGCCGGCCAGTGCCTCGGCCACCGGGCCGAGCCCCCGCTCGGGGTCGGCCGCGCCCGGCAGGGCACCGCCACGCGCCGGGTCACCGTCCAGGCTGACCTGCACCAGCGTCGTCAACGGACGGTCCCGTCCGGACTCGGCGGCGGTGCCCAGCGCACGGGCCAACCGGACACTGTCCACCGAGTGCACCACGTCGGCGTAGCGCACCACCGAGCGGGCCTTGTTGCGTTGCAACTGGCCGATGAAGTGCCAGCGGACGGCCGCGCCGGCCGCCGCCACCTCGGCCGCCTTCGGTGCGGCCTCCTGGTCCCGGTTCTCCCCCAGGTCGGTGACCCCGAGCCCGGCCAGCGCGACCGCGTCGCCGGCCGGGTACGTCTTGGTCACCGCGATCATCGTCACCCCGGACGGGTCCCGGCCGGCGGCGGCGCAGGCGTCGGCGATCCGGGCCCGCACCGCGGCCAGCCCGGCCGCGAGCGCGGCGCGCCGGTCGGCACCCACCGGATCGGGCGCGGCGGTCATCGGCCGGGCCGTCCGGTCGGCGACGCGGTGGCACGACCCACCGGGGACCCGCCCGACGGGGGCGGGGTGGCGTGGCCGCCGGCGTGGTTGTCCGTCATCGGCGGGATCAGGAACCGTTCTTGAGGAAGTCGGGCACGTCGACGTCGTCGAAGAGCACCCGGCGCGGCGACTGCTGCGGCGGCGGCATGACGGCCGGCGCGGTGACCGCCGGGGCCTGCGGCGTGGGCTGGTTCTGGTTGCTCTTGCGCGGCGACTCGGACGCCTTGTACGCGGGCGTGCCCCCGTCGAAGCCGGCGGCGATCACGGTGACCCGCACCTCGTCGCCGAGCGCGTCGTCGATGACCGCGCCGAAGATGATGTTGGCGTCCGGGTGGGCCGCGTCGGTGACCAGCTGCGCGGCGTCGTTGATCTCGAACAGACCCAGGTCGGAGCCGCCGGCGATGGACAGCAGCACCCCCCGCGCGCCGTCCATGCTCTGCTCCAGCAGCGGGCTGGAGATGGCCGCCTCGGCCGCCTCGACCGCCCGGTTCTCGCCGCGGGCGCTGCCGATGCCCATCAGCGCGCTGCCCGCCCCGCTCATCACGCTCTTGACGTCGGCGAAGTCCAGGTTGATCAGACCGGGCGTGGTGATCAGGTCGGTGATGCCCTGGACACCGGAGAGCAGCACCTGGTCGGCGGTGCGGAAGGCGTCCATCATGCTGATCCCGCGGTCGCCCAGCGCGAGCAGCCGGTCGTTCGGGATGACGATCAGCGTGTCGCACTGGTTGCGCAGTTCGTCTATCCCCGCCTCGGCCTGCACCTGGCGGCGCTTGCCCTCGAAGGAGAACGGCCGGGTCACCACGCCGATGGTCAGCGCGCCGAGCTTGCGGGCGATGTTGGCCACCACCGGAGCGCCGCCGGTGCCCGTGCCGCCGCCCTCGCCGCAGGTGACGAAGACCATGTCGGCGCCCTTGAGCACCTCCTCGATCTCGTCGCGGTGGTCCTCGGCGGCGTTCTTGCCGACGTCGGGGTTGGCGCCCGCGCCGAGCCCCCGGGTCAGCTCCCGGCCGACGTCGAGCTTGACGTCGGCGTCACTCATCAACAACGCCTGCGCGTCGGTGTTGATCGCGATGAACTCGACGCCCTTGAGCCCAACCTCGATCATGCGGTTGACGGCGTTGACGCCGCCGCCGCCGATGCCGACGACCTTGATGACCGCCAGGTAGTTGTGCGGAGGTGTCATCTCCGGTCCTTTCCCTTCGAGATTGGCTCGCAGCGCCCCGGTACGGCGTGGCCCAGACCGGTGGTCGACGAGCTGTCACCAGCGAGGATCAGCGGTGAACCCTAACCCTCTACTAGAGGCTTACAGTTATGTCAACCACTGATCCTCTTCGGGGCAACGTAAGCGCCCCCACGCCGAGAGCCAAGGACCCCACCGGCGTGTCGCCGCCGGGAGCGTAACGACTCACGTTCGCTGCGGACCTCACCGGAACGTGACCACGTCCGGCGCGCTGACGTCGATCGTGTCGGCCTTCCGACCGAGCAACGCCGTCGCCACCCGCGCCTTGTCCTCGCCCCGGGTGGCGTCGCCCCACACCACCGTCCGCCCGTCGCGCAGCCTCAACCCGATCCGGGCCAGCCCCTCGACGCCCACCTCGACCAGCACCGCCCGCAACTGCGGGGTGAGCACGGCCAGCACCTGCAACGCCGCGCGGGTGCCCGGGTCGTCCGGCCCCGGCGTGGCCAGCCGCACCAGCGGCAGTCCCTGCGGGGCGCGGGGCAGCTCGCGGAACACCACCCCGCTGGCGTCGAGCACCACGAACCGGTCGTCGCGCGGCACCGCCGCCACCCCGGTGCGCTCCACCACCGTCACCACCAGGGTGCCCGGCCAGTCGCGGCGGACCGTGGCCCGCTCCACCGGGGGCAGCCCGCCGATCCGCCGGGCCGTCGCCGCCAGGTCCACCCGGGCCAGCGGCACCCCGTCCGGCACCGCCGCCGCGTCGCGCACCTCGACCGGGGTGACCAGCCGGGCCCCCTCCACCCGGACCTCACGCACCCCGAACAGGCCGGAGCCGAGCACCGTCCAGGCCACCAGGGCGGCGAGGACCAGCACCCCGGCCAGCACCGCCCAGGGCAGGGCGGCCCGCATCCGCCGCTGCCGGGCCCGCGCCATGAACCGCCGGGTGGACGCCGGGACGGCGTCGCTGCCGGCCCGCACGAGCTGCCAGCGCCGCGCCGGGCCACGTCGGGGGCCGCCGTCCGCGCCCGTGGCACGGCCGGTCCGGCCCCGGGCCGGGCCCGGGCTCATCCGGCGGTGAAGGCCGTGCCGTCCCGGCCCGACGCGGTCGCCGGCCCGGTCACCCGGGCGGTCAACGCGTCGAGCAGCTGGTCGCCCAGCAGCGAGATCGGCGGAGCGCCCATGGTCACCACCACGTCGCCGGGGCGGGCCCGGCGGACCACCTCCACCGGCGCGTCGTCGAACGAGTCCACGAATACCTTGTGCGCCGCGTCCAGCGGCACCGCCGCCAGCAACGCGGCCGACCCCTCGCCCGGCTGGCGCAGCTCACCGGGGCCGAAGACCTCCAGCAGCACCAGTTCGTCGGCGATGCCCAGGGCGGCGGCGATCTCCGCCTGGAGATCGCGGGTGCGGTAGAGCCGGTACGGCTGGAACACCACGATCAGCCGGCCGTCGCCGGCCACCTCCCGCAGCGTCTGCAGGGCCAGCGTCATCGAGGTCGGGTGGTAGGCGTACTCGTCGTAGACCAGCACCCCGTCGGCGACGCCCTTGCGCTCGAAGCGGCGGCGCACCCCGGGGAACGCGGCCAGCGCCGCCTCCGCCGCCGCCACCGGCAGGCCGAGCAGGTGGGCGGCGAGCACCGCCGAGGCGCTGTTGAGCCCCATGTGCCGCCCCGGCACCGGCAGCCGGATCTCGCCCAGCGACCGGCCGTCCAGCGCCGCCAGGTACCGCACCCCCTGCGCCGACGAGGCCATCTCGGACAGCCGCAGGTCGGCGTCGGCCGCCTCGCCGTACGTCCAGACCCGCCGCCCCTCGGCGCGCAGCGTCTCGGCCAGCCGCCGCCCGCCCGGGTCGTCGGCGCAGGTGATGACGTACCCGGCCGGGTCGGTGAGCCGGGCGAACTCGGCGAAGGTCGCCTCCAGGGTGGCCAGGTCGCCGTAGGTGTTCAGGTGGTCGGCCTCGATGTTGGTGATGATCGAGACGAACGGGCGGTAGATCAGGAACGACCTGTCGCTCTCGTCCGCCTCGACCACGAAGTGCTCGCCGGTGCCGTGGTGCGCCCCGGAGCCCACCTCGGAGATCTCCCCGCCGATGACGAAGGACGGGTCGACCCCGGCCTGCTGGAGCACCATGGTCACCATCGAGGTGGTGGTGGTCTTGCCGTGGGTGCCGGCCACCGCCACCGTCCGCCGGCCGGTCATCGCCGCCGCCAGCGCCTCGGAGCGGTGCAGCACCCGCAGCCCGCGCCGCCGCGCCTCCACCATCTCCAGGTGGTCCTGCCCGATGGCCGAGGAGTAGACCACGGTGTCCACCCCGTCGAGGTTGGCCGCCTCGTGGCTCATGTGGATGGTGCCGCCCAGCGCCCGCATCCCGGCCAGCGACGGCCACTCGCGCAGCTCGCTGCCGGAGACCGGCAGGCCCCGGGTGAGGAAGAGCCGGGCCAGGCCGCTCATGCCGACCCCGCCCACCCCGATCAGGTGGATCCGGCCCAGGTCCTCCGCGGTGAGCGTGCCGGCCGGGGTGAACTGCGCGGTGTTCATGCCAGGTACCTTCCCGTCGCGCTGGACCGGCTCACCGGGCCACCGCCTCGTAGACGAAGTTGAGCAGGGCCACGTCGCCGTCGCGTCGCCCGTACGCGGCGGCGGCGGCGCCCATCGCGTACAGCCGCTGCGGGTCGCGCAGCAGGGGCAGCACGGTGCGCTCCAACCAGGCCGGGGTCAGCTCGGCGTCGTCGACGAGCAGCCCGCCGCCGGCCTCCACCACGGGCAGCGCGTTGCGCTTCTGCTCCTGGTTGGAGTGCGGGTACGGCACGTAGATGGTGGGCAGCCCGATGGCGGCCACCTCGGCGCAGGTCATCGCCCCGCCCCGGGCCAGCATCAGGTCGGCGGCGGCGTAGCCCAGCTCCATCTCGGACAGGTAGGGCAGCGCCACGTACGGCACCGGCAGGTCGGTGGGGATCGGCACCGGCTCGTTGCGGGCGCCCATCACGTGCAGCACCTGCACGCCGTTGCGGGCCAGTTCCTTGGCCGCGCCGGAGACCGCCAGGTTGATCGACCGGGCGCCCTGCGAGCCACCGGCGACGAAGAGCACCGGCAGGTCGGGGCGGAGTCCGAAGTGGGCGCGGGCGGCGGCCCGCACGGCGTTGCGGTCCAGCCCGGCGATGCCCCGGCGCAGCGGCACCCCGACCACCCGGGCGTCGCGCAGCGCCTCGGCCTGGGCCGGCTGGTGCGGGAAACCGACCGCGATGTTCTTGGTGAACTTCATCCCGAGCCGGTTGGCCACCCCCGGCGGGACGTTCACCTCGTGGATGACGATCGGCATCTCGCGCCGCCAGGCGGCCAGGTAGCCGGGGACGGAGACGTACCCGCCGAAGCCGACGACCACGTCGGCGGCGACCTCGTCGATCACCTTGCCGGCGGCGCGGGCCGCCTTCCACATCCGGTCCGGGGTGCGGACCAGGCCCATGTTGACCGAGCGGGGCAGCTGGTAGGCGGGGATCTGCCGCAGGTCGTAGCCGGCCGGCGGGATCAGCTCGTTCTCCAGGCCCTTGGGGGTGCCGAGGCAGGTGATCCGGACGCCCGGGTCGTGTCGGCGCAGGCAGTCGGCGAAGGCGAGCAGCGGGTAGATGTGCCCACCGGTGCCCCCTCCACAGAGCACCACCGAACGCAGCGGACCCATCAGCGTCTCCTCTCGCTCGCCGGCCCGCCCCGGGTCCGGTCCTGCCGGACGCCGCGCGGTACGGCCTGATCGTCGGGTCGCCGCCCGCGCGCCCGGGGTACGGACCCCGGGGCAGCCGGTGGCGACGCCGGTCGGCTCCGCGCACCGGGAAGCGGCGGCAACGGGGCCCAGACTAGTCGGACCCATCGGGCGGGCGGACGGGCGTGCAGGGCTCGGGCCGCGTCGGGTTCGGCGCGGGCGAAGGAGGCGAGCATGCCCACCGCGGCCAGGGTGACGACCAGGGCGCTGCCGCCGTCGGAGATGAACGGCAGCGGTACGCCGGTCAGCGGCAGCAGCTTGGTCACCCCACCGATGTTGATCACGGCCTGGCCGACCAGCCAGGCGGTGACGGCGGTGGCGGCGAGCCGGCGGAACGGGTCGGCGACCCGGCGGGCGATCCGCAGCCCGGTGTAGGCCAGCACGGCGAACAGCACCAGGATGACGGTGCAGCCGACCACGCCCAGTTCCTCGGCGATGACGGCGAAGATGAAGTCGTTGTGGGCCTCCGGCAGCCAGCCGAACTTGACGCTGCTCTTGCCCAGCCCGACGCCGAACCAGCCGCCGTGCTCGATGGCGTTGCGGGCCTGGACCATCTGCCAGCAGCCCTCCAGCGCCTGCTCGACGCAGACCTTGGGGTCGGGCGTGTCGAGGAACGAGGTGAGCCGGGCCAACCGGTAGTTCTCCTGGCCGCGCGCCCCGGAGCCGGCGCCGAGCGAGGCCACCGCGATCAGCAGGCCGACCCCGACCAGGCCGACCGCGGACAGGGCGGCGAAGACCCGCAGCCGCACCCCGGCCGCCCAGAGCAGCCCGACGACGATGGCCAGCAGGCAGAGCATGCTGCCCAGGTCGTTGTAGCCGACCAGCACGAACAGCAGGCCGACCACCGGGAACAGCGGGGTGGCCAGTTCCCGCCACCAGCCCAGCGCGGCGCCCTTGCGGGCGATCACGTGCGCGCCCCACAGCACCAGCGCCAACTTGGTCAGCTCGGCGGGCTGCACCTGGATCGGCCCCAGGTAGAGCCAGAGCAGGTGGGCCCGCAGCGGCCCCAGCGAGGTCAGGCCGAACAGCGCGTCCAGGGCCACCAGCAGGTTGAGCACCAGCAGCAGCACCACCGCCGCCCCGAGCAGCGGCCGGCCCAGCGAACGGAAGGTGGTGGCCGGCAGCCGCTGGCAGGCCCAGAACGCGACGATGCCGATCACCGCGAAGATGGCCTGCTTGGTCACCGAGGCGGCGGCGTCGCCGGCCTCGGCGTAGTCGCGCACGCTGGTGGCCGAGAAGACCATGGTCAGGCCGATCAGCAGCAGCAGGCCGGCGCTGGACAGCAGCAGGTAGTAGGAGGTCAGCGGGCGGGCCAGCAGGCCGCGCAGCGCCGCCAGGCCGCCGGCCGGGCCCAGCCCGGACAGCCCGCCGGGCGGGTCGGCGGTACGTCCCGTCCCCGCGGCCCGCCGCGGCTGGGTCTCCGTCGTCGTCCCGGTGCTCGTGCCTCGGTCCTCCCCCACCCGCCCATCATCGCCGCTGCGGGCGGCCCGTTCCGGCCGTTCCCCCCGGTCGGCGTGTCGAAATACGAAACGGGGGCCCCTCCGGTAGAGGAACCCCCGTCCGGTACGCCGGCCGGTCAGCCCATGCTGGCCAGGAAGTCGCTGTAGAACAGGCCCAGCGCGATCGCCACCCCGATGCCCGCGATGATCCAGAACCTGACCACGATGTTGACCTCGCTCCAGCCGGCCAACTCGAAGTGGTGCTGCAGCGGGGACATCCGGAACACCCGCTTGCCGGTGGTGCGGAACGAGATGATCTGGATCACCACGGACATCGTGATGATCACGAAGAGCCCGCCGAGGATCGGCAGCAGCAGCACCGTACGGGTGGACATCGCCATCCCGGCGATCAGCCCGCCGAGGCCCAGCGCGCCGGTGTCGCCCATGAAGATCCGGGCCGGGGAGGTGTTCCACCACAGGAAGCCCACGCAGGCCCCGGCCGCCGCCCCCGCGATCAGCGCGATCTCCAGCGGGTCCCGGACGGCGTAGCAGTAGTTGTTCGGGTTGGCGGTGTACGTCGGGTCGGCGCACCAGTGCCGGTACTGCCAGAACGCGATCAGCGCGTACGCGGCCAGCACCATCACCGACGCGCCGGTGGCCAGCCCGTCCAGGCCGTCGGTCAGGTTGACCCCGTTGGTCGCCGCCATCACCACCATGATGATCACGATGACCGAGGCGACCTTGCCGATCTCCAGCGCCGGGATGTCCCGGATGAAGCTCAGCGTGGTGCTGCCCACGGTCTCGGTGTTGGTCGTCGCGCCGCTGGCGTCGGTCATGCTGCTCGGGAAGTACAGCGCGACCACCCCGAAGACCGCACCCACCAGGATCTGCCCGAACAGCTTGCCGCGCTTGTTGAGCCCGCCGCTGTGCCGCTTGCGCACCTTGAGGAAGTCGTCGATGAAGCCGACCGCGCCGGAGAAGACCATCAGCCCCAGCAGCACCAGGGCGGTGATGGTCGGCTCGACCTGGGCGATCTGCGCGTCCGGCAGGGTGGTCAGGGCGAGGTGGCCGGCGACGTACGCGATCACCGTGGCCAGGATGAACACCACGCCGCCCATCGTCGGCGTGCCCTTCTTGCCCTCGTTGCTGGCCAGCCCGAGGTTCGACCGGATCGGCTGGCCGGCCTTGAGCCGGGCGAACACCCTGATCGCCAGCGGGGTTGCCAGCAACGACACCAGGAACGCCACGCCGATGGCGACGATGACCGCCCTCACGCGGCACCCCCCGCGCCGGCCCCGTCACCCGGGACGTCGGCCCGCAGCGCGTCGGCCACCTCCCAGGTCCGGTACCGGGAGCCCTTCACCAGGACGACGTCGCCCGGTCGTAGCTCGCTGCGCAGCACCTCGACGGCCGCCGCCTGATCGGTGAGCAGCACCGACTCTCCTCCCCAGTCACTTACCGCTGTCGCGCCCTCGTGGATCGGCGCGGCCGGCTCACCCACCACGAGCAGCCGGTCGACACCGAGCTCGGCCGCGAGCCGGCCGACCTCCCGGTGCCCCTCGTCCTCGTACGCGCCCAGCTCGGCCATGTAGCCCAGCGCGGCGAACGTCCGCCCGCCCCGGTGCATCCCGGCCAGCGCGCGCAGCGCCACCGCCGTCGAGGCCGGGTTGGCGTTGTACGAGTCGTCGATCACGGTCACCCCGTCGGGACGGGTGAAGACGTCCATCCGGCGGGTGGAGACCAGCCCCAGGTCACCCAGGGCCGCCGCCAGCTCGGCCAGCGGCATGCCCAGCTCCCGGGCCACCGCCGCCGCGGCGAGCGAGTTGGAGACCTGGTGCCGGCCGGTCAGGCCGAGCCGCACCGGGGCCGTCCCCTCCGGGGTGACCAGGGTGTACGCCGGCCGGCCGTGCCCGTCCAGGGTGACGTCCACCGCGCGCACGTCGGCGTCGGCCGACTCGCCGTAGCGGACCACCCGGGCGGCGGTGCGCGACGCCATCGCGGCGACCAGCGGGTCGTCGGCGTTGAGCACCGCCAGCCCGTCGGCCGGCAGCGCCTCCACCAGCTCCCCCTTGGCCAGGGCGATGTTCTCCACCGAGCCGAACTCGCCCAGGTGCGCCACCCCGACGTTGAGCACCACCGAGATCCGCGGCGGCACCACGTCGCAGAGGTAGCGGACGTGCCCGACGCCGCGCGCCCCCTTCTCCATCACCAGGTACCGGGTCTGGTCGGTGGCCTGCAACGCGGTGTACGGGTGGCCCAGCTCGTTGTTGAACGATCCGGGCGGGGCGACCGTCGGGCCGAGCCGGACGGCGAGCTGCGCGACCAGGTCCTTGGTGGTGGTCTTGCCCGACGACCCGGTCAACCCGATCACGGTGAGCCCCGGCAGCCGGTCCACCACGGCCCGGGCCAGCCGGCCCAGCGCGGCCAGCGCGTCGTCCACCAGCACCATCGGCACCCCGGGCAGCTCCCGGGTGCCGAGCACCGCCACCGCGCCGGCGGCGACGGCACCGGCGGCGTAGTCGTGCCCGTCGACCCGTTCGCCGGGGAACGCCACGAACAACGCCCCGGCGACGACCTTGCGGGAGTCGAACTCGACCGGGCCGGTGACCCGGGTGTCCGGGTCGGCGGCGTGCAGCCGGCCGTCGACCGCCGCGGCCACCTCGGCCAGGCTCAGCGGGATCACCGTCGACCCGCCAGGTCGCCGAAGCGGACGCGCAACGCCTCCGCCAGCTCGGTCCGGTCGTCGAACGGGTACACCTCGCCGGCGATCTCCTGACCGCGTTCGTGCCCCTTGCCGAGCAGCGCCACCACGTCACCCGGCCCGGCCAGCCGCACCGCCTCGGCGATCGCCTCCCGCCGGCCCGGCACCTCGACGATCCGGGCGGCCGCCTCGGCCCCGTACGCCCCGGCCAGCACCTCGGCCCGGATCGTCGCCGGGTCCTCGGTGCGCGGGTTGTCGTCGGTCACCAGCACCACGTCCGCGCCCCGGGCGGCGGCGGCGCCCATCGCCGGACGCTTGCCCCGGTCCCGGTCGCCCCCGGCGCCGATGACGCAGATCAGCCGGCCGGTGCCCGAGTCACGCAGCGCGGCCAGGGCGGCCACCACGGCGTCGGTCTTGTGCGCGTAGTCGACCACGCCACGCACCGGGGCGTCCCCGCTGACCAGTTCCAGCCGGCCGGGCACCCCGCCGCAGGCGGCCACCCCGGCGGCGGCGGTCGTCGGGTCGACCCCGGCGGCGACCAGGCAGGCGATCGCGAGCAGCGCGTTGGCCACGTTGTGCCGGCCGGGCAGCGCCACCCCGGCGGGCAGGACCAGGTCGTCCGGGCCGTGGGCGGTGAACCGCTGGGCGTAGCCCTCGCCGTCGACCCGGTCGGCCCACCAGGTAGCGGTCGGGTCGCCGGCCGCCGAGTAGCTGACCGTGGCCGGCCGGTACAGCGGGCGCAACGCCGGGTCGTCGTGGTTGAGCACCTCGACCCGGCAGCGCCCGTCGAACAGCTTCGCCTTCGCCGCGAAGTAGTCGGCCGAGTCGGCGTGGAAGTCGAGGTGGTCGGAGCCGAAGTTGGTGTAGCCGCCGACGGTGAACCGGACCCCGCCGACACGTCCCATCGCCAGGGCGTGGCTGGACACCTCCATGACCACCGCGGTCACCCCGCGTTCCCGCGCGGCGGCGAGCAGGGCGTGCAGGTCGGTGGCCTCCGGGGTGGTCCGCACGCTGTCGGTCACCAGGTCGCCCAGCCGGGTCTCCACGGTGCCGATCAGGCCGGTGACGTGGCCGGCGGCGCGCAACCCGGACTCGATCAGGTAGGCCGTCGAGGTCTTGCCGGCGGTGCCGGTCACCCCGATCACGGTCAGCCCGTCGGTCGGGTCGCCGTAGACGGCGGCGGCCAGCTCGCCCAGCACCGCCCGGGGGTCGGGCGTCACCAGGACGGGCAGCCCGGTCGCGCCGGCCGCCACGGCACCGGCCGGGTCGGTCAGCACGGCCACCGCGCCGGCCGTGGCGGCGGCGGCGGCGAACTGGGCGCCGTGCCGGCGGGCGCCGGGCAGCGCGGCGTACAGGTCGCCGGGGCGGACCTCCTGGCTGGCGTGGGTCACCCCGGTCACGACCAGCGCGGCGGCGTCGGCCGGCGGCGTCACGGCGAGCCGGTCGGCGAGGTCGCCGAGCCGGACTCCGGGCACGGTACGGGGGCGTGGATTGCCGGGCACGGCGTCAGACCCTACCCGGTCGTCCGGTTCCGGCCGCACAGCCGCCCCGGTGGTTCGTCGGCACTCACCGATGATGTCCCGCCGTTCCCGGTCAGCGCGGAAAGACCTCGAAGTTGGGGGATTTCCCGCTCGACGGCGGGACCCGGTAGTGACGCAGCGTGAAGCCCATCATCTCGCGGAACGCCGGGGCGACGACCGCGCCGCCACCGCCCTCGGGGTTCCACACGAAGACCGCCACCACGTACCGGGGCGCCTCGGCGGGGGCCATCCCGATGAACGACCCCACCTCGCCGGGCTGCTGCTTGCCGTCGACGTACCGCAGCCCGGTGCCGGTCTTGCCGGCGATCCGGTAGCCGGGCACCGCGGCGGCCAGGCCGGTCGCGCCGTCGACGGTGGTCACCGCCTCCAGCAGGGTGCGCAGGGCGGCCGCGTTCTGCGGGCTGAGCACCGAGCGGGTGACCGGGGCGGCGGACGGGGTGCGTGTCCCGTCCGCCCCGACCACCTCCTTGATCAGGTGGGGCTGGACGTAGGTCCCGTCGTTGGCGATGGTGGCGTACGCGGCGGCCATCTGCAACGGGGTGGCGTCGACGCTGTGCCCGATCGGCACCGACCCGTACGACGAGCCGCTCCACTGGTCGGCCGGGAGCAGCCGCCCGGACGCCTCGCCGGGCATCCCCTCGCCGGTGGGCTGCCCCAGCCCGAACCGCTTCTGGTAGTCGATCAGCCGGTCGGGGCCGAGCCGGTCGCCGACCTCGATGGTGCCGACGTTGGACGAGTAGGCCAGCATCCCGGCCACGCTCAGCTTCTTGCCGTCGGCCGGGTGGGTGTCGCGGAAGGTGACGTCGCCCCGGGTGATGGTGTTGGCGACCGGCCAGGCGCTGTCCGGGGTGATGATGCCCTCCTGCAGGGCCGCGCCGTAGGTGATCGCCTTGTGCACCGAGCCCGGGTCGACCACGAAGCTGGTGGCCGCGTCCTCCCGGTCGGTGGGCCGGCTCTGCTCCGGCGTGGCCGCGTTGTAGGTCGGGTTGCTGGCCTGGGCCAGCACGTCACCGGTCTTGACGTCGAGCACCACCGCCGCGCCGATCGCACCCCGGGTCTGCGCCATCTGCCGGCTGAGGATCTGCTGCACCTGGAACTGGAGGTCCCGGTCGATGGTGAGCACCAGCGAGCTGCCCGGTTTGGGGTCGGTGGTCTGGCTGTAGCCGCCGGGGATGGGCGCGTTGAGGTCGCCGAGGCCGGCCTCGTACACCCGGCGGCCGTCCTGCCCGCGCAGCACGTCGTCGTAGCGGCCCTCCAGGCCCTCCAGTCCGTCCATGTCCTGGCTGGTGAAGCCGACCAGGTTGGCGGCCAGGTCGCCGCCGGGCACCTCGCGGCGTTCGTCGCGGTGGGTGCCGATGCCGGCCAGGTCGAGCGCCTCGATCTGCTTGGCCCGCGCGATGTCGACGCCCCGGGCCAGGTAGCGGAACTGCAGGCCGCCCTTCCGCTTCATCTTCTCGGCCAGTTCGGAGACGGGGACGCCGAGCAGCGGGGAGAGCAGCTTCGCGGTCTCCGTGCGGTCCTTGACCAGGGTGGGGTCGACGAACACGTACCGGGCCTCGACGCTGCGGGCCAGCGGGGCGCCGGTGCGGTCCTGGATCGAGCCGCGCGGGGCGGGCAGGTCGATCCGGGTGAGCCGGTTGTCGACGCCGCCACCGGCGTACGCCGGGGTGTCCACGGCCTGCAGGACGACCAGCCGGATGCCGATCACGGCGAAGACCGCGAGCACCAGCATGGTGCCCAGGCGCAGCCGGCGACGCGGCTCGGCGAGCTTCGGCGGGCGGCGCGGCTTGCGCACCGGCCGTCGCCCGGCGGGCCGGTCGGTGCGCCGGGGTGCCTCGGTCCGGCGCGGGGCGCCCCGGCCAGGGGTGTCGGTGCGGCGGCCGGGACGGCGGCGGGGCGTGGTCGGTTCGGCGAACTCGTCGTCGTCGGGGACGGCGCGCGGCGGCACGGTACGGATGACGCCGGTGCGCCCGGTCGGGGAGGCCTCCCGCCGGCCGGCCCGGTTGGCGGCGGCCCGACCGCCGTCGAGCACCTGCAGCGCGGGGCGGAACGGGTCGCCGGAGCGGCCGGCCCGGGGGGTACGCCGCTGTCCGCCCCGGTCCTCGCTGCTCTCCCGGATGGTCCGGCCCCGGGGGGTGTACGCCCGCGCGTCGGAGATCCCCCCGACGTCCCCGGTCCGGGGCTGCCCGGTGCGGGGTTCACCGGCGCGGCCCTGTCCCCGGGGCTCACCGGCGCGGGGCCCGGCGGCCGGGGGTTCCCCGCCGCGCTGCTCCGGGGTGCGCGGTTCGGGGGTGCGCGGTTCCGGCGTCCGGGGCCCGCCGCCCCGGGCGGCCCCGCCACGAACCGATCCGCGCCGGGAGCCCGTGGGGTCCCGGCGCGGATCGTCGGATCTCGGTGGCACGGGCGTTACCCCCCGTTGCCCTGCTGGCTGGTGATCGCCGGCTGCCCGTCGGCCGGCTGCGGCACGCCGATCAGCCGACCGTCCGGCAGCCGGATGTACGCCGGCTCGCCCGCCTCGACCAGGCCCAGCTTGCGGGCCTCGGCGGTCAGGTTGCCCGGCTCCTTGGCCTCCTCGATCTCCTTCTCCAGCTGCTGCTGGTCGACGTCGAGGCGGGCCTGCTGCTGCTGGAGCTGCTGGAGCTTGAACGCGTTCTCGTTGATCTTGGTGTTGACCGCGAGGATGCCCAGCACCCCGCCGACCACCAGCACCACGATCAGTGCCGCGAACGGCGCCCGGGGCACCCGGACCGGCGGCGGCGGCGCCACCCGCAGCCGGGGTGAACCGGCGGCGGTGGTGGCGGTACGGGTGGCCGGCTGCTCCGCCGGCCGCAACGCGGCGCTGCCCTGGGTGGGGAACTCGCGCGCCCCCCGGCGCGCCTGCCCCGCTCGACCGGTGAGGTCCGCCGGCGTCGTGGTACGGGTCGTACGCTGCGCCGTGGTCCGGCCCCCCGACCGCGGTGCGCGCTGCCCGACGACCGCGTCGCGGCCGTCACGCTTGTTGACGTTCATGTCCCCTCCCCCTGTTCGTCAGTCCTGCCGTCCCCCGGGGTCGACTCCAGGTCCACTGTGGAACCCCGCGTCGACCCCGTGCCCGGTTGGTGCATCGCCCTGACCCGTCGGCCGGACCGTTCGCGGTCGGTCCGCCCCTGCTGCCCGGTGGCCGGGTCGAGTCGCTCCGCCGCCCGCAGCCGCACGGATGCGGCCCGCGGGTTCGCGGCGACCTCGGCCTCCCCGGCGAGTTCTGCGCCCCGGCTGAGCAGCCGGAACGTCGGACCCGACCCGGGGAGTTCCACCGGAAGGTCGACCGGGCCCTTACTGCGGACCCGGTCGGCGAGCGCCTGCTTGGTGAGCCGGTCCTCCAGCGAGTGGTAGGACAGGACCACCAGGCGACCGCCCACGTTGAGCTTGTCGAGGGCAGCCGGCAGCGCCGTCTCCAGCACCGCCAGTTCCCTGTTTACCTCGATCCGTAAAGCCTGAAACGTTCTCTTGGCCGGGTGTCCCCCGGTTCGTCGCGCTGGTGCCGGAATGCTCTCCCTGACCAGCTCCGCCAGCCGGGCCGAGGAGGTGATCCGACCCCGCTCCCGCTCCCGCAGGATCGCCGAGGCGATCCGGCCGGCGAACTTCTCCTCGCCGTAGACCCGCAGCACCCGGGCCAGGTCCGGATGGGAGTAGCTGTTGACCACCTCTTCGGCGGTCACCCCCCGGGTCTGGTCCATCCGCATGTCCAGCGGCGCGTCCTGGGCGTAGGCGAACCCGCGGTCGGGCGCGTCGAGTTGCAACGACGAGACGCCCAGGTCGAACAGCGCCGAGTCGACGCCCGGGTAGCCCAGCCGTTCCACCACCTCGGGCAACTCGTCGTAGACGGCGTGCTCCAGGTGGATCCGGTCGGCGAACCGGGCCAGCCGGACCCGGGCGTGCGCCAAAGCCTCGGTGTCCCGGTCCAGGCCGATCAGCACCGTGTGCGGATGCCGTTGCAGCACCGCCTCGGCGTGACCGGCCAACCCCAGCGTGGCATCGACGTGGACCGTACGGCCGCCCCGGTCCAGCGCGGGGGCCAGCAGCTCGAGACACCGCTCAAGCAGCACCGGCACGTGCGTGCCGCGAAGCTCCCCCATGTCGACCCCCACTGTGGAATACGTCTCGTCGTGTCGCGCTCTGCTCGTCGGACGACGCCGTGCCGTCGTACCGCCAGATCCCCATCCGCTCCCGCCCCGGCCCCGGGCCGTCGCCCGGAACGGAGATCGTGCCCCTGGCACCGGGGAAGGGGCGCCAGGAACTCGAAAGCGGCTGGAGATCTCGCAGTACGTCGGGCGTCGCCACGCCCTACAGACCGCCGGGCAGCACCCCCTCCTCGATGTCGGCGAAGTCGTCTTCGCTGTCGGCGAGGTAGCTCTCCCAGGCCGTCCGGTCCCAGATCTCCACCCGGGTGGACGCCCCGATCACCACCAGGTCCCGGTCGAGCGCGGCGTAGGACCGCAGGTGGGACGGGATGGTGACCCGGCCCTGCTTGTCGGGGACCTCGTCGTGCGCGCTGGCGAAGAAGACCCGGCTGTAGGCCCGGGCCGCCTTGTTCGTCATCGGTTGCGCGCGCAACTGGTCGGCGATCCGTTGGAACTCGGGCGTGGGGAAGACGTAGAGGCAGCGATCCTGCCCTTTGGTGATCACGACACCCCCCGCCAGCTCGTCCCGGAACTTGGCCGGAAGGATCAAACGGCCCTTTTCGTCCAGGCGCGGAGTGTGGGTGCCGAGAAACATCGGCCCAACCCCCTTGCCCTGAGCGGCGTTCGCGGCGCCGCTGACCCCCTGGGCCGGTGGGCCCTCCCGGCCTCACCATTGCGCCCCACTCTACTCCACTTCCCTCCACCTGCAACCAGAATCGCCGCCCCGGCGCGTCGCCGTCGCGGCTAAAACCGCACGTCAGAGCCGGTGGAGCGGAGTGGAGGGGCGCGCCGGGCCGCAGCCGCGTCCGCTACCCGACATAGATCGACTCCATCCGGTGGAACGTCCGCCGACCGGATGCCCGGCCCGCCCCGACCGAACGGTTCGCCGTCGGCGGCGATCTGGCGGGCGCGGGGGTCCGGTAACCTCGCTCGCGTGACGGACGCGAAGATGCCCCTGCGGGCGAAGGTGGCCAGCTCCGTGTCGAGGACCGCCGCGGCGCTGTCGCGCGCCGCCGGCCGGGGCGACGGCTCGGTGATCGGCGGATGGATCGGGCTGAAGATCGACCCGGACCTGCTGGCCCACCTCTCGGCCGGGCGTGCCATCGCGCTGGTCTCCGGCACCAACGGCAAGACCACCACCACCCGGCTCAGCGCCGCCGCCGTCGGCGTGCTCGGCCGGGTCGCGACCAACTCGTTCGGCGCCAACATGCCCACCGGGCACACCTCGGCGCTGGCCAAGGCCGGCAGCACCCCGTACGCGGTGCTGGAGGTCGACGAGCACTACCTCGCGCAGGTGCTGGAGGCCACCGAGCCGCACGTGGTGGCCCTGCTCAACCTCTCCCGCGACCAGCTCGACCGGGCCAAGGAGGTCGCCATGATGGCGCAGCTCTGGCGCGCGGCGCTGGTCCGGCACACCGACGTGCGGGTGGTGGCCAACGCCGACGACCCGATGGTGGTCTGGGCGGCCACCCCGCCGGCCGACCCGGCGCAGGGCGTCCGCCCGCCGCACGTCACCTGGTTCAGCGCCGGCCAGCGCTGGCACGACGACTCCTGGGTCTGCCCGGAGTGCGGCTCCACCATCCAGCGTTCCGGTGAGCAGTGGTGGTGCACCGGCTGCCCGCTGCGCCGCCCGGACGCCCAGTGGACGGTGGAGGACGACGGCGTGCTCGACCCCACCGGGGCCTGGCACAAGGTGACCCTCCAGCTCCCCGGCAAGGTCAACCTCGGCAACGCCGCCACCGCGCTGGCCGTCGCCGCCGAGTTCGGGGTACGCCCCGTCGACGCCGTCTCCCGGCTGCACACGGTCACCTCGGTCGCCGGCCGGTACGCCCAGGTCGACCGGGACGGGCGCAACATCCGGCTGCTGCTGGCCAAGAACCCGGCCAGCTGGCTGGAGGCGTTCGACATGGCCGACGAGGCGCCCACCCTGCTGTCCATCAACGCCCGTGACCCCGACGGGCTGGACACCTCCTGGCTGTTCGACGTCGACTTCGCCCCGCTGCGCGGCCGGCAGGTGCTGATCACCGGCGACCGCGCGTACGACCTGGCGGTCCGGCTCGACGTCAACGGGGTGCCGTTCCAGCACGTCCGGGCGTTCGGCGAGGCGGTCCGGGCGGTCCCGCCGGGCCGGCTGGAGGTCATCGCGAACTACACCGCCTTCCAGGACATCCGAGCGGAGTTGGACCGTGTCAACTGAGAGCCTGCGTATCGTCTGGATCTACCCCGACCTGCTCTCCACCTACGGCGACCGGGGCAACCTGCTGATCCTGGCCCGCCGGGCGCAGCAGCGCGGGATGCCGGTCGAGGTGCTGGAGGTCCGCTCCGACCAGCGGCTGCCCGCCACCGCCGACATCTACCTGCTCGGCGGCGGCGAGGACGGCCCGCAGGCGCTCGGCGCGCAGCGGCTGCTCGCCGACGGCGGCCTGCACCGGGCGGTCGCCCAGGGCTCGGTGGTGTTCGGCGTCTGCGCCGGCTACCAGCTCCTCGGCACCTCCTTCTTCGCCAAGGGCACCCGGTGCGCCGGGCTGGAGCTGCTCGACCTCTCCTCCGACCGGGGTCCCACCCGGGCGGTCGGCGAGCTGGCCGGCGAGATCGACCCCCGGCTGGGCGTGCCGCCGCTATCCGGGTTCGAGAACCACGGCGGTCGCACCCACCTCGGCCCCGGCGTGTCGCCGCTGGCCCGGGTCAGTGCCGGGATCGGCAACGACGGCGTCACCGAGGGCGCCTGGCGGGGCAAACTGCTGGGCACGTATTCGCACGGGCCGGCGCTGGCCCGCAACCCCGCCCTGGCCGACCTGCTGCTGCGCTGGGCCACCGGCGCGCACCAGCTCCCGCCGCTGGACGACACCTGGGCCGAGCGGCTGCGCACCGAACGCCGCGCCGCCGTGGCCGCCGCCGCCCGCCCGTGATGTCCGCCGCCCGCCCGTGACCTCCGCCGTCCGGCGGCTGCTTCGCCAGCCGTCGGCACGTCGGTTCGCCCTGCTGCTGGTCATGCTGGCGGGGTTCGTGGTGCTGCTGCTGGTGACGCCCCACCCGGACGTCGCCGAGCTGCCCCGGCTGGCCGACCCGCTCGGCGGGTACGCCCCCGTGGTGGGCGTGGTGGTCGGGGCGCTGCTGCTGGTGGCGCTGGTCCCCCGGACCTTCGTCACGCTGGCGGCGGGGGCGGTGTTCGGCGCGGTGGAGGGCGCGGCGTACGCGCTCGGCGCGGCGCTGCTGGCCGCCGCGCTCGGCTTCGCCGTCGGCCGGGTGCTGGGCCGGGAGTTCGTCGCCGAGCGGGTACGCGGCCGGCTGGCCCGGCTCGACGGCTGGTTCGCCAGGCAGAGCGTGCTCGGGGTGGTCACCGTACGGATGCTGCCGATCGCCGGGTTCGGGCTGGTCAGCTACGGCTACGGCACCACCGGGGCGCGGGTGCTGCCGTTCCTGGTCGGCAGCGTGCTGGCCTCCGCCCCGACCGCCTTCGGCTACGCCGCCATCGGCGCGGCGGCCAGTTCCCCCGGCAGCATCAACTGGTACGCCGCCGCCCCGGCCAGCCTCGGGCTGATCGCCAGCGCGGTGCTGGCGTACCAGTGGTGGCGGGCGGAGCGCGCCCGCCGGTCCGTGGTCGCCGACCCGCGCCCCTGACCGGGCGGAACCGGCCTGAAGGTGGGCGGCGCCCCAGGCGACAGCCAGGCGGCGGGCGGCAGCCCGGGACGGTCCCTGCGGATGGTCGGGTCGGGTGAGCGGTATGCCTGAGCGTCATATTTATGACTCTCGGGCATACCGCTCCACGTCGACAGTTGCCCCGGCCCGCCGTCACCGCACGTTACCGCGGCCCCACAAGCCGACCGGCCGGGCTGGCCACGCGAGTCTCCCGCCACCGGCGGACGGCAGCGTCAGGCGACCACCGAGACCAGCCGGCCCGGCACCACGATCACCTTGCGGGGTTCCTTGCCGGCCAGCGCGGACGCGACCGCCTCCAGGGCCGCCGCCCGGACGGCCTCCTGCGCGGCGTCGGCGGGCACCTCGATCCGGCCCCGGACCTTGCCGTTGACCTGCACCGGGTAGGTGACCGTGTCGGCGACCAGCAGGGCCGGGTCGGCGGCCGGGAAGTCGGCGTACGCCAGCGAGGTGTCGTGGCCCAGCATCCGCCACAGCTCCTCGGCCACGTGCGGGGCGAACGGGGCCAGCATCAGCACCAGCGGCTCGGCCACCTCGCGCGGGGTCTGCTCCAGCCGGGTCACCGCGTTGGTCAGCTCGATCAGCTTGGCGATCGCGGTGTTGAACCGGATGCCGTCCATGTCGGTCCGGACCCCGTCGACCACCCGGTGCAGCAGCCGTCGGGTGGCCTCGTCGGCCGGCGCGTCGGTGACCCGCAGCGCGCCGGTCTGCTCGTCGACCACGGCCCGCCACACCCGTTGCAGGAACCGGTACGACCCGACCACCGCCCGGGTCTCCCAGGGGCGGGACACCTCCAGCGGGCCCATCGACATCTCGTACACCCGGAAGGTGTCCGCGCCGTAGGCCGCGCACATGTCGTCGGGGGTGACCACGTTGCGCAGCGACTTGCCCATCTTGCCGTACTCGCGGGTCACCTCGTGCTCGCCGTGGAACCAGCGGCCGTCGACCTCGACGACCTCCTCGGCCGGCACCGGCGTGCCCCGGGAGTCGCGGAACGCGTACGCCTGGATCATGCCCTGGTTGAACAGCTTGCGGAACGGCTCGAACGACGACACGTGGCCCAGGTCGTACAGCACCTTGTGCCAGAACCGGGCGTACAGCAGGTGCAGCACGGCGTGCTCGGCGCCGCCGACGTACAGGTCGGTGCCCCCGCAGTCGCCCTCGGCGCGCGGACCCATCCAGTACGCCTCGTTCTCCGGGTCGACGAACCGCCCGGAGTTGGTCGGGTCCAGGTAGCGCAGCTCGTACCAGCAGGAGCCGGCCCACTGCGGCATTACGTTGGTCTCCCGGGTGTACCGCTGCGGCCCGTCGCCCAGGTCCAGCTCCACCTCGACCCAGTCGCGCCGCCGCGACAGCGGGGTCTCCGGGTTGCTCGCGGCGTCGTCCGGGTCGAACGTCTTCGGGGAGAAGTCGTCCACCTCGGGCAGTTCGACAGGCAGCATCTCCTCGGGCAGCGCGACCGCCGCGCCGGTGGCGTCGTAGACGATCGGGAACGGCTCGCCCCAGTAGCGCTGCCGGGAGAACAGCCAGTCCCGCAGCCGCCAGGTGACCGCGCCGACGCCGTGGCCGTTGGCCTCCAGCCAGGCGATGATCGCCGCCTTGGCGTCGGCCACCCCCAGCCCGTTCAGGTCCAGGCCGCGCTCGGGCGCGGCGCTGTTGATCGCCGGCCCGTCCCCGGTGTACGCCTTCCCGTCGAACCCGTCGGCCGGCTGCACGGTCCGCACGATCGGCAGGTCGAACACCTCGGCGAAGGCCCAGTCCCGCTCGTCCTGGGCGGGCACCGCCATGATCGCGCCGGTGCCGTACCCGGCCAGCACGTAGTCGGCGATGAAGATCGGGATCTGCGCGCCGGTGACCGGGTGGGTGGCGTACGCGCCGACGAAGACGCCGGTCTTCTCCTTCGTGTCGGCCTGCCGCTCCACGTCGGTCTTGGCCGCCGCCGCCTTCCGGTACGCCTCGACGGCCTCCCGGGGGCCGGCGTGCCCACCGGTCCAGGCGTCCCGCGTCCCGGCCGGCCAGGCGGCCGGGGTCAGCGCGTCGACCAGCTCGTGCTCGGGGGCCAGCACCAGGTAGGTGGCCCCGAAGACGGTGTCCGGCCGGGTGGTGAAGACCCTGATGCGGGCTTCGCCCGCGCCACCGGAACCAGTGGTCCCGGTCGCGAAGTCGATGTGCGCGCCGGTGGAGCGGCCGATCCAGTTGCGCTGTTGCAGCTTGATCGACTCGGGCCAGTCCAGCGTGTCCAGGTCGTCCAGCAGCCGGTCACCGTACGCGGTGATCCGCATCATCCACTGCTTCAGGTTGCGCTTGAACACCGGGAAGTTGCCCCGGTCGGAGCGGCCGTCCGGGGTGACCTCCTCGTTGGCCAGCACGGTGCCCAGCCCCGGGCACCAGTTCACCGGCGCCTCCGAGACGTACGCCAGCCGGTGGTCGTCGACGATCCGCCGCTGCTCGGCCGGGCTCAGCTCGGCCCAGGCCCGACCGTCGGGGGTGGGCCGGTCACCGGCGGCGAACTCGGCGGTCAGCTCGGCGACCGGGCGGGCCCGCCGCGCCTGCGGGTCGTACCAGGAGTTGTAGACCTGCAGGAAGATCCACTGGGTCCACCGGTAGAAGTCGGTGTCGATGGTGGCCACCGAGCGCCGCTCGTCGTGGGCCAGCCCCAGCCGGCGCAGCTGCGCCCGGTACCGCTCGATGTTGGCCACCGTGGTCGTGCGGGGGTGGGTGCCGGTCTGCACCGCGTACTGCTCGGCGGGCAGGCCGAACGCGTCGAAGCCCATCGCGTGCAGCACGTTGCGCCCGGCCATCCGCTGGTAGCGGGCGAAGCAGTCGGTGCCGATGTAGCCCAGCGGGTGCCCGACGTGCAGCCCCGCCCCGGACGGGTACGGGAACATGTCCAGCACGTACAGCTTCTCCGCGCCCGCCCGGGGGTGGCCCGGGTCGGCCAGCGGACCGGTCGGGTTCGGCGCGTGGAAGGTGCCCTCCCGCTCCCAGGTGTCCTGCCACCGACGCTCGATCTCGTCGGCCATGGCCGCGGTGTACCGGTACGGGGGGATGTCGCCCGCCGGTGCGGCTGCCTCACTCATGCCTTCTCCTTGGCGGTCGTCGCGGTCGTGTCGCGCTCACGCGGTCGTCGGGGACCGGTGCCCTCGGGCGGGACCGGCGCGGTCGGGCGGGTCGGGGGGAGCATCGGGCCCGCGCAGACCCTGCCGCGGGCACGAAAAAGCCCCTCGCACAGGAGGGGCCGCCGTGCTGTCGCGCGTCAGCGCATCAGCACGGCCCGGTAAGAAGCAGGAAGACTCCGGCCATGTCCGGGAGTGTACCCCGTGGCGTCGGTCGACCGCCCGGCACATCCACCGCACGGCCGTCACCTTCCGTGGTCGCCCGGCCGCGTCCGGTCCCCCGACCTGACGAATATCCGCTGCGTGACCGGCCGACTTCCGGCAGGGTTCGGCGTTCACCGTAAACATGGTTAGCCTGAGAGACCAGTGCGATTCCTGCGGCAGACGAGGCTTCCCGTTGCGAACCGAACGACGGGTCCAGGTGCTCTTTACCGAGCTGCCGTCGCGACGAGGAGAAGGCCCGTGACACAACAGACCTGGGACGAGGTGGGCGGTGTGCTGCCGCACGACGAGTTCCGCGCCGCCAGCGAGGCCATCGTGGCCAACATCGAGCAGGTCATCGAGGGCAAGACAGCGACCGTACGGCTCGCCCTGGCCGTCCTGCTGGCCGAGGGGCACCTGCTGATCGAGGACGTCCCGGGCGTCGGCAAGACCAAGCTGGCCAAGGCGCTCGCCCGGTCCATCGAC
Source organism: Micromonospora wenchangensis (assembly GCF_002210435.1). Taxonomy (GTDB): domain Bacteria; phylum Actinomycetota; class Actinomycetes; order Mycobacteriales; family Micromonosporaceae; genus Micromonospora; species Micromonospora wenchangensis. The sequence continues at coordinate 41,643 of NZ_MZMV01000009.1, read as the reverse complement.
TGTTCGGTGCGGCGCATCCAGTTCACCCCCGACCTGCTGCCCAGCGACGTCACCGGGGTCAGCGTCTACAACCAGGAGACGCACGACTTCGAGTTCCGCCCCGGTGCGGTCTTCGCCAACCTGGTGGTCGGCGACGAGATCAACCGGGCCTCGCCGAAGACCCAGTCCGCGCTGCTGGAGTGCATGGAGGAACGCCAGGTCACCGTCGACGGCGTCACCTACCAGTTGCAGACCCCGTTCATGGTGATCGCCACCCAGAACCCGATCGAGATGGAGGGGACGTACCCCCTGCCGGAGGCGCAGCGCGACCGGTTCACCGCCCGGATCGCGATGGGCTACCCCGGCCCGGACGCCGAACTGGCCATGCTGGACGGGCACGGCGCCGCCGACCCGCTGCAGGAGCTGCGCCCGGTCTCCGACGCCGACACGGTACGCCGCCTGATCGCCACCGTCCGCAACGTGCACGTCGCCGACGCCGTCAAGCAGTACGCCGTCGACCTGGTCACCGCCACCCGGGAGGCCCCTGACCTGCGGTTGGGCGCGTCCCCCCGGGCCACCCTCCAGCTGCTGCGCACCGCCCGCGCGGTGGCCGCCCTGGAGGGCCGCGACTACGTGCTGCCCGACGACCTCCAGGCGCTCGCGGTGCCGGTGCTGGCCCACCGGATCATCCCCACGGCCGACGCCCAGCTGGCCCGCCGCACCACCGACGCGATCGTCGCCGAGCTGGTGCACCGGCTGGCCCTGCCGCCGGACCGCAAGCGCCCCACCGGCTACGACACGCCCCGCCCCGCCGCCGGCAACGGCCGCCCGCCGTTCGAGCCGCGGAGGCCGTGACGTGCGGGACGGGCTGCGTGGCCTGACCACCCGGGGCCGTTCGTTCCTGGCGGCGGCCATCGCCGCCACGATCTCGGCCGGCATCCTCGGCGAACGGGACCTGCTCCGGGTGGCGGTGCTGCTCGCCGTCCTGCCGCTGCTCGCCGCGCTCTACGTCGGCCGGACCCGGTACAAGCTGGCCTGCAACCGCTCGCTGGACCCGCACCGGGTGCCGGTCGGGGCCAGCTCCCGGGTGGTGCTGCGGTTGCAGAACATGTCCCGGCTGCCCACCGGCACCCTGCTGCTGGAGGACCGGCTGCCGTACGCGCTGGGCAGCCGGCCCCGGGTGGTGCTGGAACGGCTCGGCGCGCACCAGGCCAGCTCGGTGGCGTACACCGTGCGCGCCGACGTGCGCGGCCGGTACGAGGTGGGTCCGCTGGTGATCCGGATGACCGACCCGTTCGGGTTGTGCGAGCTGAGCCGGGCCTTCCCCAGCACCGAACAGCTCACCGTGATCCCGCAGGTCACCCCGCTGCCCTCGGTACGGCTGCCCGGCGAGTACGCCGGCAGCGGCGACAGCCGGGCCCGGTCGGTGGCGGTGCACGGCGAGGACGACGCCGCCACCCGCGAGTACCGGATGGGCGACGACCTGCGCCGGGTGCACTGGAAGTCGACCGCGCGCACCGGTGAGCTGATGGTGCGCCGGGAGGAGCAGCCCTGGGAGAGCCGGGCCACGGTGGTGCTGGACACCCGGGCGCACGGGCACCGGGGCGACGGCCCGACGGCCAGTTTCGAGTGGGCGGTCTCCGCCGCCGCCAGCATCGCCGTGCACCTGCGCCAGGCCGGGTACAAGCTGCGCCTGGTCACCGGGGACGGGGTCGACATCGACGCCAGCGAGGCCACCGGGGACGGCCTGCTCCTCGACCACCTCGCCGACGTGCGGCTCGACCAGCGCGGCGACGTGGCGACGCTGGTGCAGCGGGTCCGCCAGCGCGCCGACGGGGGCCTGATCATCGCGTTGTTCGGGTCGCTGACCACCAGCGAGGCGGAGCTGCTCGGCGGGTTGCGCGGCAACGGGGCGACCTGCGTCGGTTTCGTGCTGCACAGCTCCACCTGGCTCAGCCTGCCCGAGCGGGCCCGGTTCGAGTCCGAACAGGCCCACGCCGCCGCCGCGCTGTCCCTGTTGCAGGGCGGCTGGCGGGTCATCGGGGTCGACCACGACGGCCGGCTGCCGGCGCTCTGGCCGCAGGCCGGGCGCGGTTCGCAGGGCTTCGCGCTGCGCGCGGCGCTCGCCGAGACGGTCGCCGGGGCCGTCCGGTGAGCCGTCGACCGGCCCCGCACCGGCACCACCGGCCGGTCCGCCGCGCCACCGGCGGGCGTGCCGCCGTCGCCGGCCGCCGTGCGGTGGGCCCCGCCACCGACGCCCGACGACAGAGAGGGTGACGTCGTGATCGCGTCCCGGAACATCGGCTTCGTGGCCGCCGCGGCGACCCTGCTCGCCGCGGCCCCGCTGTCGTCGATCTTCCAGCAGTGGACCTGGCTGATCCAGTCGGCCATCGCGGTCGCCGTGGTGGCCGGCGCGGCGGCGCTCACCCGGCTGGTCCGGGCCCCGCTGTGGGGGCAGGTGCTGGGCATGCTCGCCGGTCTGCTGCTCGCCCTGACCTGGCTCTTCCCTGGCGGCGGCGAACTGGTCGCCTTCCTGCCCACCCCGGCGACGCTTGCCCACTTCGGTGAGCTGGCGCAGGGCTCGTTGCAGGACATGCGCTCCTACGGGGTGAAGGTGCCGGACACCACCCCGCTGCTGTTCATCAGCGTGCTCGGGGTGGGCTCGGTGGCGATCGTGGTCGACGTGCTCGCCGTCGGGCTGCGCCGGCCGGCCCTGGCCGGGCTGCCGATGCTGGCCATCTACTCGGTGCCGGTGGCGGTCTACGTCGACAGCGTCCCCGCGCTGCCGTTCGTGGTCGGCGCCGCCGGCTACCTCTGGTTGCTGGTGACCGACAACGTCGACCGGGTCCGCCGGTTCGGTCGCCGGTTCACCGGCGAGGGCCGCGACGTGGACGTCTGGGAGTCGTCCCCGCTGGCCGCCGCCGGTCGCCGGCTGGCGGTGGTCGGGGTGGTGCTGGCCGTGGTGCTGCCGCTGGCCGTGCCCGGGATGTCCGGCGGGCTGCTGGACCAGTTCAACACCGCCGGCAACGGCACCGGCAACGGACGCCTCGGGCAGGGCGGCGGCCCCGGCCGGATCGACCTCTTCGCCGCCCTCAGCGGGCAGCTCAACCAGTCCGAGGTGGCCGACATGGTCACCGTCACCACCACCGAGCAGAACCCGTTCTACCTGCGCTTCGGTGTCGCCGACGAGCTGCGTCCGGACGGCTTCCGGGTGCGCCCGCCCAACGGCCGGCCGGTGAACCGGGACCTGCCCGACCCGGCCGACCGGGCCCAGGCGGGGGTGGAGCAGCAGACCTACCGGGCGACCGTGGAGGTGAACCGGTCGCTGAACATGCCCTTCGTGCCGGTCTACACCGACCCGGTCAGCTTCGACGGGCTCAACGGCAACTGGTCGTACGACCAGAACCTCGGGGTGGTCTTCTCCAACCGGGACAACTCCCGGGGCAAGCGCTACTCCTTCGAGTACGTGCGCTCGACGTACAGCCCGGCGGCGCTGCGCCGGGCCCGTCCGCTGCCGGCCGAGCACCCGATCCGGCTGCAACAGACCCGCACCCCCGAGGTACGCGAGGTCAGCCTGCTGGTGAACCGGCTGGTGGAGGGGAAGTCCACCGACTACGACCGGGTCCGGGCGCTCTACGACTACTTCTCCCGGGAGAACGGGTTCAGCTACTCGCTGAGCACCAAGGGCGGCACCAGCGGCCAGGAGATCGTCGACTTCCTCACCAACAAGGTCGGCTACTGCCAGCAGTACGCGGCGGCGCTGGCCTGGCTGGTGCGGGAGGCCGGCATCCCGGCCCGGGTGGCGTTCGGCTTCACCAACGGCAGCAGCGTCGACGGCGACACCGCCGTCCTGACCAACCGCAACCTGCACGCCTGGACGGAGGTCTACTTCGACCGGTTCGGCTGGGTGCCGTTCGACGCCACCCCGGCGTACGGCGTCCAGGGGTCGACCCGGTCGGCGTGGGCGCCGGACTCCGACGCCCCGGACCCGGAGCCGTCGGACACGGCCGCGCCCACCGCGCCGGAGGACCCGGGCGCCACGGCCGGGCCGCAGCGCGACGAGGCCGCCGACAAGGACACCGACGCCGGGTTCGACCCGACCACCGGCGCCCCCGTCGAGCGGGCCCCGACCTGGCCCTGGTGGACGGTGGGGGCGGTGTTGGCGTTGGCGGCGCTGCTGGCGCTGCCGGCGCTGCGACGGCGCGCGTTGCGCCGGCAGCGGCACCGTCGGCCCGCCCCGGTGGCGGCCGACGTGGCCCCCGACGACGCGGCGGGCGCGAGCATCCCGATGACGGTGCTGGGCGCGGACGCCGAACGGGCCCGCGCCGACGCCCACGCCGCCTGGGACGAGCTGCTGGACACCCTGGTCGACTACCGGGTCCGGGTCGACCCGACGGAGACGCCCCGGGCGACCGCCGAGCGCCTGGCCCGGGAGGCGGTCGGCGAGGACGCCGGCTCCGCCACTGCGGTACGGCTGCTCGGCCGGGCCGAGGAACGCGCCAGGTACGCCCGGGACCCGCTCACCGGCGAGCCCCTGCATCCGGCGCTGCGGACGGTACGTGGCACTCTCGCCGCGCGGGCCGACCGGCGTACCCGGCTGCTCGCCGCCGTGCTGCCGCCGTCGGTGCTGCTGCGCTGGCGTACCTCGCTGGGCGACAGCTCGGCGCGGCTGGTGACGGCCTCGGGGCGGCTGCGCCGCCTGCTGCTGCGCTGGAACCCGCGTCGCCTGCTGGCCACCCGCCGCGCCTGACCCGCCAGCCTCGGCCGGCAGGTCAGGCGCGGCGGATCGCTCATGGGGCGAGGTAGCGGTATCCGAAACGACTGATACCGCTACCTCGCCCCACATGCGTAGCTACCTCGCCCACCTGCGCGAGCTGTCGCCGGACAGGCAAATGCGACGGAGGTGGCCGGACCATGTCCGGCACCTACCGTCGTCGGTGTCGCCCGCTCACCTCAGGGGTGGACGGGGTTCAACGATGTCCCTCCGGGCGCTGACGCCACCGGTCCTCCATGCGGTCCAGCAGCGACGGCCGCCGGCCGCCGCGGCCACGCGGGCGACGACGACTCGTCGTGCCGCCCACCACGTGCAGGTCAGGTGACTGCCCCCGCCGGTGCGACTGCACCGCATAGCCCAGCGCGGCCAGCATGACGACGAAGCCCGCCACTGCCAGTGGCGGCGTCTTGATCACCGCGCCGTAGACCAACAGGGCCAGGCCGACGACCACCACGCCGGCAGCGACGAGCAGGCGACGCCGCGTGTGGAAACGCGGGTCGCTGGCGCGCACGGCCGAGGCGAATTTGGGGTCCTCGGCAAGCGACCGCTCGATCTGCTCGAACAGCCGCTGCTCGTGCTCCGAGAGCGGCACGGCACTCCTCCCCGGTCACGTTGGTCGGCCCGGTCGGGCCGACAGACCGTGGCAGCCAACCGGCTGCTTGCCGCCAAGTCTACGAGGGGGGTCGCGCGTCGGAAAGCGGGACGACCTATGGCCGACTGCTATTTTCGCCGGGGCGGGCATCGCGCCTGCCGAGCAGACTGGCCGGACCTATGACGGACCGCCCGAAACGGGCAGCCGCGGCGTCGGCGGCGGTTTCCGCCTCCCGCCAACCCCGCTCGGGTGCGCCGAGGGCGAGCTGCCGCGGCGTGTCGACCGCACCGGCCAGACCCTCCACCCGTACGCCCACCAGCCGGACCGGCTCACCCGGGTCGAGAGCGGTCCACAGGCCCCAGGAGGTGTCGAAGATCTCCCGGGCCACGTCGGTGGCCACGCCTAGCGTCCGGGACCGGTTGACGGTGCGGAAATCGGACAGCCGCACCTTCAGCGAGACCGTCCGGCCCACCTGACCGGCCCCGCGCAGCCGGCTGCCCACCTTCTCGCTGAGGGCCAGCAGCGCCCGCCGGATCTGCTGCGGGTCGACGACGTCGACGTCGAAGGTCACCTCGGCCCCGATCGACTTCTCCACGTGCTCCGGGCTGACCGGGCGCGCGTCCCGCCCCCGGGCCAGCTCGTGCAGGTGGGCCGCGGACGCCGCACCGAGCGCCTTGCGCAGCATCCCCACCGGCGCCTCGGCCAGGTCACCGATGGTCCGCAGGCCGAGCCGGCGCAGCGTCTCGGCGGACCGCTCCCCCACCCCCCACAACGCGTCGACCGGCAGCGGGTGGAGGAACTCCAGCACCCGGTCGGCCGGCACCACGAGCAGGCCGTCCGGCTTGGCCCGGGTGGAGCCGAGCTTGGCCACGAACTTGCTCGGACCCACCCCGACCGAACAGGTCAGCCCCTGCTCGGCCGTGACCCGCTCCCGGATCTGCCGGGCGATGGCGGCGGGCGGGCCGAACAGCCGGCGGGCACCCGCCACGTCGAGGAACGCCTCGTCGAGGGAGAGCGGCTCGACCAGCGGGGTGACGTCCCGGAAGATCCGCATCACCGCGTCGGAGGCCGCCCGGTAGCGGGCGAAGTCGGGGGGAAGGTAGACCGCGCCGGGGCAGAGCGCGCGGGCCCGCGCGGTGGGCATCGCGCTGCGTACGCCGAAGCGGCGGGCCTCGTAACTGGCGGAGCTGACCACGCCGCGCGGCCCGACCCCGCCGACCACCACCGGAAGGCCGCGCAGCTCGGGCCGGTGGCGCACCTCGACGGAGGCGTAGAAGGCGTCCATGTCGACGTGCAGGATCGGGCTGGCCGAGTCGTCGGCGTCGGGCCCGAAACGCGGGTCACCACCGCGCGACAACGACTGACTCCGACCCATTGCGGCAGGCTAACCGCCAGGTACGACAACCGGTCCGCCCGCCCCACGGGCGAGGGCCCCGGTCAGCCCCGGACCACCAGCAGCGGCACGGTCATCTCCGCCGCGGTGTCCGCCCCGTGGTACGCCACCAGCCGGGACACCGCCGGCGGCTCCGACCGGGTGGCCAGCACCGCGTACGTGTCGCGGCAGGTCACCACCACGTCACCGACCCGGGACAGGTGCTCCTCGGCGACCGGGCCGAACCACCCCTCGGCCACCATCTCCTCCCGCGTGCACACCCGGGCGGCCGGCCCGAGCACCGCCGACCAGGCGGCCACCACGTCGTCCACCGCCCCCGGGTCGACGTGCAGGTACCGCACCCGGGGCTCGCCGGCGACCACCCGGATGCCGGCCCGCAGCCGTGCGTCGGTGTCCAGGTCGAACCGGTGCCCCGCCGGCACGTCGAGCTGGCCGTGGTCGGCGGTGACCAGCAGCGCGGCGTCGGCCGGCAACCCGTCGACGAGCCGGGCGAGCAGGGCGTCGACCTCGGCGGCGGCGATCCGCCACGGGGCCGAGTCGACCCCGCTGAGGTGACCGTGCCGGTCCAGGTCGGGGTGGTAACCGGAGACCAGGGTGGGTCCGGCCCCGGCGGACAACGCCGCCAGCATCGTCCGGGCCAGCGCGTCCACCCCGCCGGCGCCCCGGTAGTCACCGCCCCGGTTGGCCGCCAGGGTGAGCCCGCTGCCGGCGTACTCGGGGCGGCTCACCACGCTCACCGCGACCCCGGCGGCGCGGGCCCGCTGCCACTGGGTGCGCACCGGCTGCCAGTGCAGCGGGTCCGGGTCGCCGTGCCAGTCGATGTGGTTGAGCACCCGGTCGGTGCCGGGCACCCGGACGGTGAAGCCGAGCACGCCGTGCGCGCCGGGGGCCGCACCCGCCCCCAGGGTCACCAGGCTGGTCGGGGTGGTCGACGGGAAACCGGAGGTCAACGGACGGCCCACCGTCGCGGCCAGCCCGGTCAGGGTCGGGGCGTACCGGGCGGCGGTGGGCAGCTGGTACCAGCCGAGGCCGTCGACGAGCAGCACCGCGACCCGGCGTACCCCGGCCAGGCCGGGGGCGAGCCCGAGCAGGTCGACCGCGCCCGGCACGCCGAGCACGGCCAGCGCGCTGGGCAGCACGTCGGCCAGGCTGCCCCCGCCGTAGCGCGGCGGCACCACCGCGAGCGGGTCCGCCGGCGGCGTCGGCCCGGCCGCCCGGGTCGCACCGGGCGGGGGCACCGGCACGGCGGTCATGCCGGGCGGCGGGCGAACAGGTGCAGTTGGGCGGCGAGGTCCCGGTAGGGCGGACGCCCGGCCAGCGCCCTCTCCAGCTCGACCAGGGCACCCGGCTGGCCGTCGGCGACGGTGGCGGGCAGCAGGTCGGCCAGCACGCGTACCCCGTGGATCTCCTCGACGGTGAGGCCGGCGGCGCGCAACAGGGTGGCGGCCTCCTCGGCGTCGAACCGGCGGCGCAGGGTGTCCCGGGGGCCGGCGGCCCCGTCGGGGGCGGCGGCCAGCGCGGCGGCGACGTCCAGGTGGCCGTTCACGGCCCGCCCCAGCACGGCGGCGGCCCGGCCGGCGACCAGCACACTCGCCGCGCCACCGGGGCGCAGCGCGGCGGCCAGCGCGGTCACCACGGGGGTCGGGTCGTCGACCACCTCCAGCACCGCGTGGCACAGCACCAGGTCGGCGGTGGCCGGTTCGACCAGCCCGGTCAGCGCGTCGCCGTCGCCCTGCACGGCGCGCACCCGGTCGGCGACCCCGGCCTCGGCGGCCCGGCGGGTGAGCGCGGCGAGCGCGTCGGGGCTGGCGTCGACCACGGTCACCAGGTGGCCGGCCTGGGCGAGCGGCACGGCGAACCCGCCGGTGCCGCCGCCCACGTCGAGCACGGTCAGCGTGTCGTCGGCCCGCCGCCGCAGCTCGGCGGCGAGCACCGACCAGATGACGGCGGTACGGGGGGTCAACGGCGGCTCGGCGAACCGGCTGCGGGTGCTCTGTTCCACCCGGTCGAGCCTAGTCACCCACGCCACCCGACCCCCCGTCGGCGGTCCGGTCGCCGGCTCAGATCTCCCCGCCGCCGGCCGGGTCCTCCTCGGCACGGGACCGGCGGATGTTCGCCACCGGACCCTCGGTCACCTGGTACTCGCGCGGCTCGGCGTCCTGGGCGGGCGTCCAACCGGCACCCAGCCGGGTGCGCCGGGCGTTCGCCAGTCCACCGGTGTACGTACTGTCCATCGTCACTGGTCATCCCCCTTGCCGCGCGCGGGCCGCTCTGCCCGCGCGTGCCGGAATTCTCCTGTCTCCCGGCCCGGAAAACCGTAATGTGGATCACTTCACCGGAAGTCGCGGGAGGCGGGTTCCACCGGCGGCGTGATCGGGTCCAGCCGGTCGGCGGTGAGGTTGGTGACCCCCTCGTGCCGCTGCAACCGACCACGGACCACGAGGGCGCTGCTGGTGCGGGCGATTCGACGATAGCGCTGCCACAGCCCCGGCGAACACGTGACATTCAGCATTCCGGTCTCGTCCTCCAGGTTGAGGAAGGTGACCCCGCCGGCCGTCGCCGGCCGTTGCCGGTGGGTGACGATCCCGCCGACCCGGACCCGCCGACCCGGCTCCACCCGTCCCAGCCTGGCGATCGGCACCGCACCCAGCGCGTCGAGCCGGTCCCGGACGAACCGGGCCGGGTGGGTTTCCGGGGACAGCCCGGTGGCCCAGACGTCGGCGACGAGCCGGTCCACCGCCTCCATCCCGGGCAGGGTGGGGGCCGCCGCGCCGGTCACCGTGCCGGGCAGCCGACCCGGCCGGTCCTGGGCCGCCGCGCCGGCCGCCCAGAGCGCCTGCCGCCGGGTCAGCCCGAAACAGGCGAAGGCGTCCGCGGTGGCCAGCGCCTCCAGCTGGCCCGCGGTGAGACCGACCCGCCGGGCCAGATCCGGCATGTCCCGGTACGCCCCGTGCGCCGTCCGCTCCGCCACGATCCGCCTCGCCAGGTCGTCGCCGAGGGTACGGACACCGCCCAGCCCGAGCCGGACCGCCGGACCGCCCAGCCCCCAGGCGTGCGGCGGTTCCCCCGGCACGCTCCCCCAGCGGGTGTGCGGGGTGGACTCCAGCACCGCACCGGCCCCGCTGGCGTTGACGTCCGGCCGGCGGACCTCGACCCCGTGCCGCCGGGCGTCGTCGACCAGGGTCTGCGGCGCGTAGAAGCCCATCGGTTGGGCGTTGAGCAGGGCCGCCAGGAACGCCGCCGGGTGGTGCCGCTTGAGCCAGGAGCTGGCGTACACCAGGTAGGCGAAACTCATCGCGTGGCTCTCCGGGAAGCCGTAGCTGGCGAACGCGGTGAGCTTGCGGTAGACGTCGTCGGCCAGTTCGCCGGTGATGCCCCGCTCGGCCATCCCGGCGTAGAGCCGGTCGGCGAGCTGCGCCATCCGCTGCACCGAGCGTTTCGCCCCCATCGCCCGGCGCAAATGGTCGGCCCCGGCGGCGTCGAAGCCGGCCAGGTCGATGGCGAGCTGCATGAGCTGCTCCTGGAACAGCGGCACGCCGAGGGTCTTCTCCAGCGCGTTGCGCATCAGCGGGTGCGGGTACGTCACCGGCTCCTGGCCGTTCTTGCGCCTGATGTACGGGTGCACCGAGCCGCCCTGGATCGGGCCGGGCCGGATCAGCGCCACCTCCACCACCAGGTCGTAGAACTCGCGGGGTTTCAGCCGGGGCAGGGTGGCCATCTGGGCGCGGCTCTCCACCTGGAACACGCCCACCGAGTCGGCCCGGCAGAGCATGTCGTAGACCTCGGGGTCGTCCAACGTCATGTCGCCCAGGTCCAGCCTGGACCCGATCAGGTCGTAGCCGTAGTGCAGGGCGGAGAGCATGCCCAGGCCGAGCAGGTCGAACTTGACCAGCCCGACGGCCGCGCAGTCGTCCTTGTCCCACTGGAGCACGCTGCGGCCGGGCATCCGCCCCCACTCCACCGGGCACACCTCGATCACCGGCCGGTCGCAGATCACCATCCCCCCGGAGTGGATGCCCAGGTGCCGGGGGAACGTCTGCAACTCGTCGGCGTACGCCACCACCTGCTCGGGGATGCCCTCGACGTCGACCGCCGCGACGGAACCCCAGCGGTCGATCTGCTTGCTCCAGGCGTCCTGCTGGCCTGGCGAGTAGCCGAACGCCCTCGCCACGTCCCGCACCGCCGACCGGGGCCGGTACGAGATGACGTTGGCGACCTGGGCGGTGTGTTCCCGGCCGTAGCGGGCATAGACGTGCTGGATCACCTCCTCCCGCCGGTCGGACTCGATGTCCACGTCGATGTCGGGTGGCCCGTCGCGTTCCGGGGCGAGGAACCGTTCGAACAGCAGCCGGTGCCGGACGGCGTCCACGTTGGTGATCCGCAGCGCGTAGCAGACCGCCGAGTTCGCCGCCGAACCCCGGCCCTGGCAGTAGATGTCCTGCGCGCGGCAGAACGCCACGATGTCGTAGACCACCAGGAAGTAGCCGGGGAAGCCCAGCTCGTCGATCATCCGCAGCTCGTGTTCCAGCTGCGCGTACGCCTCCGGGTGCGCCCCGGGCGGGCCGTAGCGCTCGTGCGCCCCGGCCATCGTCAGGTGGCGCAGCCAGCTCATCTCGGTGTGCCCCGCCGGCACCGGGTACGCCGGCAGCCGGGGCGCGACCAGGTGCAGGTCGAAGGCGAGTTCCGCGCCGAACCGGGCGGCCCGGGACACCGCGCCCGGGTACGCGGCGAACCGGGCCGCCATCTCCGCGCCGCTGCGCAGGTGGGCGGTGGCGGCGGCGGGCAGCCAGCCGTCGATCTCGTCCAGGCTGCGGCGGGCCCGTACGGCGGCCAGGGTGGTCGCCAACCGCCGTCGCCCCGGGCTGGCGTAGTGCACGTTGTTGCTGGCCACGGTGGGCAGCCCGGCGGTGGCGGCCAGTTCGGCGAGCGCGTCGTTGCGGTCGGCGTCGACGGGATGCCCGTGGTCGGTCAGCTCCACCGCCACCGTCTCCGCGCCGAACAGCGCGGTGAGCCGGTCCAGCTCCCGGGCCGCCGCGTCGACCCCCTCGGTGAGCAGCGCCGCCGACACGTGCCCCTTGCGGCAGCCGGTCAGCACCAGCACGTGGTCGCGCAGCTCGGCGGCGACCTCCTCCAGCTCGCCGTAGACCGGCCGGCCCTTCTCACCGCCGCGCAGCTGGGCCCGGGAGATGACCGACGCGAGCCGGGCGTACCCCTCGTGGCCGTGGGCGAGCACCAGCAGGTGCCGGCCCAGCGGGTCGGGTTCGCCCTGCTGCGGGCCGGGCAGCCCCAACGACAGCTCCGCCCCGAAGACCGTGGGCAGGTGCAGCGTACGGGCCGCCTCGGCGAACCGGACCACCCCGTAGAACCCGTCGTGGTCGGTCACCGCGAGCGCGGTCAACCCCAGCCGGGCGGCCTCCTCGGCCAGTTCCTCCGGGTGGCTCGCCCCGTCGAGGAAACTGAAGTTGGTGTGCGCGTGCAGCTCGGCGTACGGCACCGGGTCGTCCGGACGGGTCAGCTCCGGCGGCGCGTACCGCTCGCGGTGCCGGGTCCAGGCCGGTGAGTCGCCGCCGTCGGCCTCGGCGAGCGGGTCCACCACGTGCAGGTGCCGCTCCCCGCGCCGCCGCCCGTCGCCGTGCCCCCCGTCACCCCGGGGCCCGCCGGGGCCCGCACCGCCGTCGGTGGTGGACCGTCCGGACAGCACCCGCTCCAGCTCCGACCAGGGCAGCTTCGGATTGTGGAAACTCATCCGGATCTCTTCCTGTGGCCGGCTGCGCGGTGGGGCAGGGGCGTCGCGGACGGGAACGGATCGCTCGGTGAGCGGTATGCCGCTGAGTCATATTTATGACCGTCAGGCATACCGCTCACCCGGAAACATCGTCGGGACGCGGGATGGCCCCGGACGGAACGCCACACCGACCGGACCAGCACCGACCACCGGTCAGTCATAGATCGCCTCCACCAGCCACCGGCCCGCCTCGACGGCCAGCAGCAGGGCGGCACCGTCGGCCAGGCAGACCTGGAACCGGGCCCGGCGACGGGCCTCGGCGGGAGCCCACCACCGCTCGTCCACCGGCCACGGACCGGTCCAGCCGACGATCTCCGTCGGCGTGGTGCCGCCGACGGCCAGCCGGGCGGGCGCGGCGCTGACCGCCAACCGGGCGCTGACCAGCACCGGCTCCCCGGCTGCGTCGTGCACGGTCGCGGTGAGCGGGACGGGCAGCACCACGGCCGGCGCGGGTGGTGGCAGCCGCCCCGGCCAGGGCGGTACGGGACTCCCCCGCCGCACCCCGCTCCGCCCGGCACCACCCGGCCGCCCGGCACCGTCCAGCCGCGCACCCACCTGCCCGGCACCGCCCGGCTGTGCCTCGCCGACGTCCGGCAGTGGTGGCGGGCCGGGGCGGGCGGGGAGGCGTTCGTCCCCCCACGGGACCAGCCGGGTCTGGTCGGCCGGGGACCGACCGCCGCCCAGCACGGCGGTGACCACCGCCTCCGGGCCGAGGATGCCCTGCACGCGGCTCAACGCCCGGTGCGCCCGGTCCCGTTCCTCACCGGCCTCCCCCCACAGGCCGGGTTGCAGCCCGCCTCGGGCCAGCAGCCCGTCGGGCACCAGCCGCAGCCGGACGATCCCGGCGGTCGGTCGGGGCGGGCGGGCACCGGCCCGACCGGTGCTGCCGGAGAGCCAGCCGTCGAGCTGCCAGCGCACCCGGTCGGCGATGGCGGCGGCGGTGAGCAGCCCGTCGTGCCGCCACACCCGGTGCAGTTCCTGGCCGTGCGCGGTGACCGCCTCGATGCCGAGCCGGGTGCAGGCCAGCCCGTACCCGGCCAACCGGTCGTGCAGCCGTTCGGCGAGCATCCGGGCGGCGAAGGCCGCCGCGTCGACCCGGTCGAGGGGCTCGTCGTGGTGGGCGGTGACGGTCAGGTCGACCGGGGGCTGCCGGACGGCGAGCGGCCGGTGGTCGTGCCCGGCGGCGAGCCGGTGGGCGAGTGCGCCGTCGAAGCCGAACCTGGCCAGCACGTCACCGGCGGGCAGCGCCGCGAACTCGCCGAGCGTGCGTACGCCGAGCCGGCGCAGCAGGTCGGCCAGGGCCGGCCGGCCGATCGCCTCGACGGGCAGCCCGGCCAGGAACCCCGGTGTCCCGCCCGGCGGCACCACCTGACCGGTACGCGCGGCGAGACCGGCGGCGAAGACCCCGTCGGCGATCCCGACCTGACTCTCCACCGCGCAGGACTCGGCGACCTGTTCGATGATCCGCTCGGCGGCGGCCTCCTCACCGCCGAGGTAGCGGGCGGGCCCCCGGGCGGCGAGCGCGCAGACACCGGGGCGGACCACCTCGACCCCGGCGGCGACCTCCTCCACGGCGGCGACGACCGGTTCGAAGGCGCGGGCGTCCCGGCCGGGGTCGTGGTCGACGACGGTCAGCGCGGGGCAGCGCCCCTGTGCCTCCCGGCGGCGCAGGCCCCGGCGTACCCCGGCGGCGCGGGCCGACGCCGAGCAGGCCACCACCCGGTTGGCGTGCAGCACCGCCACCGGGCCGGCGGCGGGCACCCCGTCGACGATCTCGGCGGCGAGCACCGGCCAGTCCGGGCACCAGAGCAGCAGGGTGCGGACGGGCGCGCCGGTCACCCGGACCCAACCACGGTGAATCCGCCCGGCCGGGGCCCGGCGGATGCGGCGGGGACGGCCGGCGCGGCGCGGGGCACGACCCGGGTGAGCCCGTCGCCGGGCAGCCACATCGTGATCTCCTTCGGACGGGCCGCCGCGCCGCGACCGCGTGCCGACACGGTGACCTCGCGTCGACGCAGCCGGCCCCGCCCCGGCCCGAGCCCCTCCCAGACCCCCCGGACCACCTGGAGCGTGACGTCCGCACCGGTCCACCGGCCGTACGGGACGAGCACGCAGCCGCGTTGCCGGGCCCGGGCGGCCAGCCGGTCGGCCACCGGGGCGGAGACGGTGTGCGGGACGGCGGTCACCACCACGTCGACCCCGTCGATCAGGGCGGCGACCACGGTCGGCCACTCCGGACCGGGATGCGGGACGAGGGCCAGCCGGTCCAGGGCGATGCCGACCTCGGCGGCGGCGCCGGCCCCGAAGGTGGGCACCCCGACCACCGCGCACCACGACCCGGCCCGGGACGCCTCGGCGAGCAACGCCAGCACCAGGGAGGTGCCGCCGCTGCGCCGGGGTTGGCCGACGGTGACGGCGACCGTGCTGCCCCGGCGCAGCCCCCGGTGCGGCAGCAGGCCGGTCAACTCGGGTGTCACCGGGAGCACCCGGTGGCTGCCCGCCGGGTCCGGGGCGCTCGCCGGGCGGACCAGATCGGCCAGTGCGGCGGAACCGACCACCATGCGGCCCGCCATCGGACCAACCCCCCGTCGTGTCGTTGCGTGGATCAGGTGCGCTGCGTACTCGCCCCGGACGCGGTGGGACGCTGCGTCGGGGTGCTGCGGCGGGGCCGGTGCCGGCCGGATCAGGTGCCCGGCGGGGACCCGGGCACGGCCGGGTCAGGCGGCGAGACCGTCGAGGGCGGGCTGGTGGGTCACTCCGAGCGCCTGCTCCACCACCGTCACGAACTGTTCGGCGGCCCGGAGCAGGTCGTCGGCCTCCCGGGCGCTCACCACCCGGGGTATGCCGGCCTCGGCGGCGGCCCGCTTGCCGGCGGCGGCGGCGAAGTAGCGGGACCACTCGTCCAGTTCGGGGGCGACCCCGGCGAGCAGCACCCAGACGCTGGTGATCCGGCGGCGGCGGGCGGGCGCGGGCCGGGCCCGGGCGGCCAGCAGGGCGGCGGCGGCGCGGAGCGCGGCCAGGTGGGCGGCGGCGTAGCGCAGCCCGTCGGGGCGGGTCCGGGCGGCCTCGGCCAGCCCGTGTCGGGCCACCGTGAGGAGTTGGGTCGGGGTGCGGTGCGGCAGCACGTGCGCGGGCACCGTCGGCGCCTGCGCCGGGTTGGTCGGCATGACTGTCTCCTCCGCGTGACCGGTTCGGGCGGGACGCCCGGTGGAGGAGGTCCACCGGCGCGACGCCCGGGGCGGGTGGTGCGGAGGAAGACGCACCGCTGGGGGCCGGCCGGGTGCGGAGCTTCCCCACACCACACCCGGCCGGCGAACCGGCGGGTTCGTCGCCCGCCGCCCGGGGGTCGTGGGCGGCGGGCGACGACCTGCCTTGACGGGACCGGGCTCGCGACTGCCCGGAACCCGGTGCGGTCCGCGAAACCGCACCTGCCCGGGCCGACGCCGCGAAACACCGCCCCGGGGGCGTTGGAACGGGTGTGCGAGTGAATCGAACACTCGTTCTAACTGCTCTGACAGTACACCCTGCCCCCGACGAAAACGCAACGTGTGGCGTACGGCGTGCCAGCGACGATTCCCAGCCCGTGCACAGCGACGGCAAAGCCCGGCCCGAGGTCGCCTCCACAGAGTGGAACGCATGAGAAGAGGACCCGCCGGAACGGCCCACGGATGAGCACCACCGTCCTGGACCGGGGTACCCCGCGCCGGCCGTTGCCCACCGCCCCCGACTGGTGGGCCGACCTGGCCGGCAGCGCGGCGGCGCTCAGCCTGCTGGTCGTCGTCGCGCTCTGGACCGCCGACCGGGGGGTGCAGGAACTGCTCTCCGGGGTGGCCACCGGCCTCACCTCCGCCGGCCGGCTCACCGGCCTGCTCAGCGCCGACCTGATGCTCGTCCAGGTGGTGCTGATGGCCCGGGTGCCGCTCGTCGAACGGCGCTTCGGCCAGGACCGGATCGCCCGCTGGCACCGGCTGGCCGGCTTCGCCTCGTTCCACCTGCTGCTGGCCCACGTGCTGCTGACCACCGTGGGGTACGCCGGCACGGCCCGGGAGAACCCGGTGACACAGCTCTGGCTGCTGGTCACCGGATACCCGGGGATGCTGCTGGCCACCGCCGCGCTGGCACTGCTGGTGCTGGTGGTGGTCACCTCGGTCCGGGCGGCCCGCCGTCGGCTGCGCTACGAGTCCTGGCACCTGCTGCACCTGTACGCGTACCTGGGGATCGGGTTGGCGCTGCCGCACCAGTTGTGGACCGGCGCGGACTTCGTCTCCTCGGCCGCCGCACGGGCGTACTGGTGGACGGCGTACCTGGGGGCGCTGGGCAGTGTGCTGGTGTTCCGGCTCGGGTTGCCGGCGTACCGCTCGCTGCGGCACCGGGTCGAGGTGGCCGCGGTGGTCCCCGAGGCGCCCGGCGTCACCTCGGTCTGGTTGCGCGGGCGGGACCTGGACCGGCTGCCGGTCCGGGCCGGGCAGTTCTTCGGCTGGCGCTTCCTGACCGGCCCCGGCTGGTCCCGGGCGCACCCGTACTCGCTGTCCGCCCCGCCGACGGGCGACCTGATCCGGATCACCGTCAAGGACCTCGGCGACGACAGCTCCCGGGTGGCCGCCCTGCGACCGGGCACCCGGGTGCTGCTGGAGGGCCCGTACGGGCGACTGACCGGACAGCACTGGCGCGGCGGCGGGATCACCCTGTTCGCCTGCGGGATCGGCGTCACCCCGCTGCTGGCCCTGCTCTGGGAACTGCCGTACGCACCCGGCCAGGCGGTGCTGCTCTACCGCGTGCGTACCCCGCAGGAGCTGGCCTTCCGGGCGGAGCTGGAGCGGCTCGCGGTCGACCGCGGGGTGTCGGTCCACTACCTGGTCGGTCCGCGCGGCCGGCAGCCCGCCTGGCTGCCCGGCTACGCGGCCGGGCTGCCGGACGCCGAGGCGCTGCGTCGGCTCTCCCCCGACATCGCCGACCACGACGTCTACCTGTGCGGCCCGGACGGCTGGGTCGCCGCGGCGCAGGCCGCGACCCGGGCCGCCGGGGTGCCCGAGCGGCACGTCCATCACGAACGCTTCGCCTGGTGACGGGCGGGAAGGGGGACCCGTGCGACGGATCACCATCTGGCTGCTCTCCACGGTGACCGCCCTGGTGCTGCTGTTCAGCTACCGGACCAGCACCATGGGCGTCGGCGGGGGGACCAGCGCCGTCGCCGGCGACCACGGCGGCGCCACCCCCGACGCCGGGGACACGTCCGCCGAACCGCCCACCGGCGGCAGCGGCAGTGCCGGCGACAACGGGAGCACCGGCGACAGCGGCAACAGCGGCAACAGCGGCGACAGCGGCGACAGCGGCGACAGCGGCGACAGCGGCGACAGCGGCGACGGAAGGTACGACGGGTCGGTGGCACAGACCCGGTGGGGGCCGGTGCAGGTCCGGATCACCGTGGCGGGCGGGCGGATCACCGACGTCACGGCGCTCCAGGTGCCCGACGGCAACTTCCGGGACCAGCAGATCAACGACCACGCGGTACCGATCCTGCGGCAGGCGGCGCTCACCGCGCAGAGCGCCCGGATCGACACCGTGTCCGGGGCGACCGTCACCAGCGACGGTTACCGCGAGTCCCTCCAGGCCGCCATCGACGCGGCGCACCTGAGATGAGCACGCCGACGGGCCTGATGGCGGAGCCGGACCGGCGGGCCTGGGTGGTGCAGGTGATGGGGCTGCCGGTGAGCGTGCACCTGCGCGGCCGGGACGTGCGCGACGACGCGGTCGCCGCCCGGGTGGAGCGGTTCTTCGCCTGGCTGGGCGCGGTCGACGCGACGTTCAGCACCTACCGGCCGGAGAGCGAGATCGGACGGCTGGCCGGGCGGGAACCCGATCCGGCCACCGCGAGCCCGCTGGTGCGGGAGGTGGCGCAGCTGTGCGAGCTGGCCCGGACGCGCACCGGCGGCCGGTTCGACGCCCGGCGGCTGCCGCTGCCCACCGGCGGTGCCGGCTACGACCCGTCCGGGCTGGTCAAGGGGTGGGCGGTGCAGCGCGCGGCCGGCTGGCTGGCCGATCTGGCCGGGCACGACCTCTGTCTCAACGCCGGTGGGGACGTGTTGCTGCGCGCCGGGGCGGACCGGCCGGCCTGGCGGGTCGGCATCGAGGACCCGGACCGCCCCGGCCACCTGCTGGACGTGCTGGACCGGCGCGACGGCGCGGTCGCCACCTCGGGCACCGCCCGGCGCGGCGCGCACATCGTGGACCCGCGTACCGGCCGACCGGCGACCGCGCTGCGGTCGGTCACCGTGGTCGGGCCGGAGCTGCTCTGGGCCGACGTGTACGCCACCGCGGCGATGACCCGCGACGCCGACGACGCGCTGACCTGGCTGACCGGCCTGGCCGACCACGAGGCGCTGCTGGTGACCGCCGGCGGCCGGATCCGGGCCACCCCGCACTGGCCCGGCACCCGTCCCGGGTCGCCGCCCGCCCGCTGACCCGCTCCGACGGACGCCGGGTGCGGGGCGTCGGGGCGTACCGGGGAGAATGGGCCGCATGCAGTCACACCCGAACGTGCAGGCGGTGCAGCGGGCGCTCGACGACGCGGGCGCGCGGGACGCCTCCGGCGTGGCCAGCCGGGTCCGCCTGCTGCCCGAGGCGGTGCACACCGCCGTCGCGGCGGCCGACGCGTTGGGCGTCGCCGTCGGCGCCATCGCCAACTCGCTGGTCTTCGACGCCGACGGCACGCCGCTGCTGGTGCTCACCTCCGGCGCGCACCGGGTGGACACCGCCGGCCTGGCCGCCTCGCTCGGGGTGACCCACCTGCGCCGGGCCACCCCCGACTTCGTCCGCACGCACACCGGGCAGGTGATCGGCGGGGTCGCCCCGGTCGGCCACCCCGGGCCGCTGCGCACCCTGGTCGACACCGCCCTGGCCGGGCACCCGCAGGTGTGGGCCGCCGGGGGCGTACCGCAGGCGGTCTTCCCCACCACCTACCCGGAGCTGCTGCGGATCACCGGCGGCACCCCCGCCGAGGTGGCGTGAACACCACCCCGGAGCTGGTCACCCTGCACGTGTGGCGGGTGCCCCGGGCCGCCGTGGGGCGGGCGTTCGCCCGGATGGCCCGACATCCGTGGCGGCTGCGGCGCACCCCCGGCGTACGGTTCGGCAAGCTGCTCGGCACCGGGACCGGCACCGGCTTCGGCCCGGGGGACACCGACCTGACCCGGTGGGCGGCGCTGGTGGTGTGGGACTCCCCCGCCGCGGCGGCCGGCTTCGACGCCTCCCCGGTCGGCCGCTCCTGGGCCCGGATCGCCCACGCGTCGGCCCGGCTGGAGCTGCGCCCGCTGACCAGCCGGGGCGAGTGGTCGGGCCGGCGGCCGTTCGGCGAGCCGGCGGGCGGCCGGGTCGACGGGCCGGTGCTGGCGCTGACCCGGGCCCGGCTGCGCCCCCGCCGCGCGCTCACCTTCTGGCAGGCGGTCCCGCCGGTCGCCGCCGCGCTGCACGCCGCGCCGGGACTGCTCGCCCGGTTCGGTGTCGGTGAGGCGCCGCTGGGTTGGCAGGGCACGGTCAGCGTGTGGCGCGACCCGACGGACCTCGTGGCCTTCGCGTACCGTCACCCGGAGCACCGCGCGGCGATCACCCGCACCCCCACCGAGGGGTGGTACGCGGAGGAGTTGTTCGCGCGCTTCGAGGTGCGCGCAGTGGTCGGTGACCGGTCGGTGCTGGGATGGGTCGCCGACGGTGGTCCGCAACCGTGAGAGGACGCGCATGAGGTTGGTGCGGTGGACGCCGGAGGATCTCGTCCGGCGGCTCGACGACGTGGTCGCGGTGTACGGGGAGGCGATGGGCTACCGCAGCGACCTGCTGGAGGCCCGACGCGGCTACATCGCCACCCACGCCCGCCGGCCCGGGTTCCGCGCCGTCGCCAGCCTCACCAGCGAGGGTCACCTGGCCGGCTTCGGGTACGGCTACCTCGGTGCGGGTGGCCAGTGGTGGCACGACCAGGTCTACCGGGCGCTTCCCCCGGACGCCCGGCAGCGCTGGCTGACCCGCTGCTTCGAGGTGGTCGAGCTGCACGTCCGACCGCCCGCGCAGGGGCACGGCCTGGGCGCCCGGCAGCTCACCGCCCTGCTCAGCCTCGCCGAGGGCGGCACCACCCTGCTGTCCACCCCGGAGGCCGACGAGCGGACGTCGCGGGCCTGGCGGCTGTACCGGCGGTTCGGCTTCGTCGACGTGCTGCGGCACTTCCGTTTCCCCGGCGACGAGCGGCCGTTCGGGGTGCTCGGCCGGGACCTGCCGCTGCCCCGTCCCGACACGTCCGGGCCGGCCGCGTCGTGACCCGCCGGCACGTCCCCTGGCTGCTGCTGGCCCTGCTGGTGCTGATCCAGATCTGCTACCCGCTCAGCACCGGGGTCACCCGGGCCCGGCTCACCGTCGCCACGGTCGTGCTGGGCTACCTGCTCGCGGTGGGGCACGCGCTGCTCACCCGGGGTCCCCGCACGGCGGCGGCGCTGGTCGCGGTGGCCACCGGCGGCGGGTTCGCGATCGAGGCGCTGGGGGTGGCGACGGGCTTCCCGTTCGGCAGCTACGACTACTCGGGCGAGTTGGGGCCGAAGCTGGCCGGGGTGCCGTTGATCATCCCGCTGGCCTGGACCTGGATGGCCTGGCCCGCCTGGCTGGCCGCCGTCCGGCTGACCACGCCCGCCGCCCGCACGCCCGCCGCCCGCACGCCCGCCGTCCGCACGCCCGCCGTCCGCACGCCGGCGGGGCACGTCGGGCGGGTGGCGTTGGCCACCGTCGGGCTGGCCGGTTGGGACCTCTTCCTCGACCCGCAGATGGTGGCCGAGGGCTACTGGGTGTGGCGCGACGCCACCCCGGCGCTGCCCGGACTGCCCGGCATCCCGGTCAGCAACTACCTGGGCTGGCTGCTGTTCGCGGTGCTGCTGATGAGCGCGCTGCGCCCGCTGGCCGGGCCGGCCGTCGCGGTCACCGGCTCCCGCGACGCCCCGATGTTCGCCCTCTACCTGTGGACGTACTTCTCCAGCGTGCTGGCGCACGCCGTCTTCCTGCGGCTGCCCGCCTCCGCGCTCTGGGGTGCGGCCGGCATGGCGGTGGTGGCGGTGCCGCTGGCGGTGACCCTGCTGCGCGCCCGCCGCCGCCCCGCCGACCGGCCGGCGCCGGCCCGCACCGGCGTCGACACCCCGGCATGAGCCGGCACGGGCCGGTGGGGGCGTGGCGGTGACCGTCATCGCGTTCGTGCTGGCCGTCGCGGTGACCGCGCTGACCGCGCACACCTGGGTCAACGCCCGGTACTGGCTGCGCCG
Source organism: Micromonospora wenchangensis (assembly GCF_002210435.1). Classification (GTDB taxonomy): domain Bacteria; phylum Actinomycetota; class Actinomycetes; order Mycobacteriales; family Micromonosporaceae; genus Micromonospora; species Micromonospora wenchangensis. Next base: position 19,830 of record NZ_MZMV01000009.1, on the reverse strand, counting down.
GCCCGTCGACGGGCCGGTCGGGGTCGACGAGACGGTGGCGGTGCTGCTGCCGCTGCGCGACGAGGCCGACCGGGTCACCCCGTGCCTGCGCGCGCTGCTCGCCCAGCAGGGGGTGCCCGACCTACGGATCGTGGTGCTCGACGACGGCTCGACCGACGGCACCGCCGAGGTGGTCCGCGCGGTCGCCGGCGACGACCCCCGGGTCACCCTGCGCACCGGGGTCACCCCGCCGCCGGGCTGGCTGGGCAAGCCGTACGCCTGCCACCAGCTCGCCGGGCACGCCGGGCCGGCCGCCACCGTGTACGCCTTCGTCGACGCGGACGTGGTGCTCACCCCGTACGCGGTCGCGGCGGCGGTGACCGAGCTGCGCGCGGCGCGGGCGACGCTGCTGTCGGCGTACCCGGGGATCCTGGTGCGGACGGTGGGTGACCGGCTGTTGCAGCCGCTGTTGCAGTGGTTGTGGCTGACCTTCCTGCCGCTGCGCGCGATGGAACGCTCGCCGCGGCCGTCGCTGGCCGCCGCCGGTGGGCAGTTCCTGCTGGTGGACCGGGCCGGCTACGACCGGGCCGGCGGGCACGCCGCGGTCGCCGACCGGGTGCTGGAGGACATCGAGCTGGCGCGGGCGGTGAAACGCGCAGGCGGGCGGATCGCGCTGGCCGACGCCTCCCGGCTGGCCGCCTGCCGGATGTACGAGACCTGGCCGCAGCTGCGCGACGGCTACACCAAGTCGCTCTGGGCCACCTTCGGTCACCCGGTGGCCGCCGCGGCCGTGGTCACCGCGCTGCTCCTGCTCTACACCGCGCCGCCGCTGCTGGCGGTGGCGGCGCTGGTGGCGGGTTCACCGCCGGCCGCCGGGCTGGCCCTGACCGGGTACGCGGCGGGAGTCGCCGGGCGGGTGGTCAGCGCCCGCGCCACCGGCGGCCGGGCCTGGCCCGACGCGCTGGCCCACCCCGGCTCGGTCGTGGTGCTCGGCTGGCTGACCCTGCGGTCGTACCATCTGCGGAAGCGGCGTCGCCTGTCCTGGCGTGGCCGCCCGGTCAGCTAGGAGGCGCGGCATGGCGCGGATCGTGGTCATCGGCGCCGGCGTGGGCGGGCTGGCCACCGCCGCCCGGCTGGCCGTCAGCGGGCACGAGGTGACCGTCTTCGAACGGTCCGACACCGTCGGCGGCAAGCTCGGCCGGTACGTCCACGACACCCCGGCCGGCAGCTTCCACTTCGACACCGGGCCGAGCCTGCTCACCCTGCCGCAGGTCTTCCACGACCTGTTCGAGGCCACCGGCGCGAAGCTCGACGAGTACCTCGACCTGACCCCGCTGGACCCGATCGTGCGGCACGTCTTCCCCGGCGGCGGGCCGGCCCTCGACTCGTGCGCCGACCCGGACGAGTTCGCCGCCCGCATCGGCGTCGCCCTCGGCGACCGGGCCGCCGCCGACTGGCGGCGGCTGTGGCGGCGGGCCGCCCGGGTGTGGACCGCGTCGCACCGGGACATCCTGCGGCGTGCCGTCGACTCGCCGCGCGACCTGGCGGCGCTGGCCTGGCGGCTGGGTGACCTGGCCGCGATCGGGCCCGGTCGCACCCTGCGCGGACTGGGCCGCAGCCACCTGTCCGACCCCCGGCTGCGGATGCTGCTCGACCGGTACGCCACCTACACCGGCGCTGACCCGCGCCGCGCCCCGGCCGCGCTGGTCGCCGTCCCGTACGCCGAGCTGACCTTCGGCGGCTGGTACCTGCGCGGCGGGCTGGGCACCCTGGCCGACGCGCTGCTCTCCCGCTGCCTGGACCTGGGCGTGACGGTCCGCACCGGGGAGACCGTCACCCGGATCGACGCCGCCGGGGGCCGGGTGCACGGGGTACGCCTCGCCGGGGTCCACGCGCCCGTCCCCGCCGACGTGGTCGTCGCCAACGCCGACGCGCTCACCGTCTACCGGGACCTGCTGCCGCACCCGGGCCGGCTGGCCGCGCTCACCGACCGCAGCCTGGCCGGTTTCGTGCTGCTGCTCGGGGTACGCGGGGACTCCGGGCTGGCCCACCACAACGTGTTCTTCCCCGCCGACTACGACGCCGAGTTCGACGCCGTCTTCGGCGCTCCCGGGCGGGGGGTGCGGGCCCGACCGGCGACCGACCCGACGGTCTTCGTCACCGTGGCCGACGACCCGATGGTCCGCCCGACCGGGCACGAGGCGTGGTTCGTGCTGGTCAACGCCGCCCGCCACGGCACCGCCCCGGACGCCGTGGACTGGCGTCGGCCGGGGCTCGCCGACGCGTACGCCGACCGGATCCTCGACGTGCTCGCCGCGCGCGGGGTCGACGTACGCGACCGGCTGGTGTTCCGCGAGACCCGTACCCCCGCCGACCTGGACGCCGCGACGGCCGCGCCCGGCGGGTCGATCTACGGCACGGCCGGTGGGCTGCTCCGCCCGGCCAACCGGGGCCCGGCGCACGGGCTGTGGCTGGTCGGCGGCTCCACCCACCCCGGCGGCGGCCTCCCCATGGTCACCCTGTCGGCGCAGATCGTCGCCGACGAGATCGGCCCCGCCTGGTAGTCCGCGCCCGGGCCGCCCGCCGGGGGCCGGTGGGGCGAAAGAGCGGTATCCGGCGCTCGGGTTACCGCTACCTCGACGCCGTTGAGTCGATCATCGCCGGCCGACCCCGGGAGCGGGCGGGTCAGCCGGCGTCGATCAGCGCGCGGCGGACGGTGGACAGCAACTGCCCCAGGCCGAAGCCGGCCAGCAGCACCCAGACGGCGGTGGCCATGGTGATGGTGCCGGCGGCCAGGTCGAGGTCGATCAGCCCGGTCAGCCCGGCCAGCAGCAGCCCGACCAGGGCGACGCAGACCCGGGTGGGCCGCTCCCCGACGGTGACCGCGCCGATCTCCCGCATCCCCGCGGCGACCGCGCGGGCCCGTACGTACTCGTGCAGCCAGGACAGCGCGCCGGCCGCGACCACCAGCGCCCCCGGCGCTCCGACCAGCCAGAACGCCGCCAGCCAGGCGATCTCACCGAGCCGGTCGGCGACCGAGTCGTAGACGTAGCCGAGCCGGGTGGTCCGGCCGGTGGCGACCGCGACCGCCCCGTCGACGCTGTCGGCGACCGAGGCGAGCAGCACGAACAACGCGCCGACGATCGGCCCCTGCCCCGACCGGGCGCTGAACAGCGGCACGCACAGGCAGAGCAGCACCCCACCGACGGTCACCGCGGTCGGGGTCACCCGCAGCCGACCCAGCACGTAACCGACGTGGTACGCGAAGCGCAGCCAGGCACGGACCACCGGCGCGGCGACCCGGGGGTCGAAGCCGCCGTGCAACCGCGCCCACGCGGTCGCGTACTCGTCCCACTTCAGCTGTGTGCCCACCATCGGTCAACCGTCGCGGCGCGGTCGAGGTGTCGGGGCCGGCGCGTTCACACCCGGGCGTCGGCCCGCAGGCTGCGCCACACCTCCCGGGTCGCGGGCGAACGGTTGAGGGTGATGAAGTGGATGCCGGGCACCCCCTCGTCGAGCAGCCGGGCGCACATCTCGCTGGCCTGTTCGATGCCGAGCCGGCGGACCGCCTCCGGGTCGTCGGCGACCCGCTCGAACCGCGCGGCCAGCGCGGGCGGGAACGGCGCGCCGGACAGCTGCACCGAGCGTTCGATGGTGCCGATCTGGGTCACCGGCATCACCCCGGCCAGGATCGGGGTGTCGCAGCCGGCCGCCGCCACCCGGTCGCGCAGCCGCAGGTAGTCGTCGGCGTCGAAGAACATCTGGGTGATGGCGAACTCCGCGCCCGCCCGGCACTTGCGGACGAAGTGCGCGGTGTCGCTGGCCACGTCGGCCGAGCGGGGGTGCTTGTAGGGGAAGGCGGCCACCCCGACGCTGAAGTCGCCGGCCTCACGGACCAGCCGGACCAGGTCCTCGGCGTAGTCGACGCCCTCGGGGTGGCGGACCCATTCGCCCCCCGGGTCGCCGGGCGGGTCGCCCCGGACGGCGAGCACGTTGCGCACCCCCACGCCGGCCAGCCGCCCGATCACGTTGCGCAGCTCGGCGACGGAGTGGTTGACGGCGGTGAGGTGGGCCATCGGCAGCAGCGTGGTCTCGGTGGCGATCCGTTCGGTCACCGCGACCGTGGTGTCCCGGGTCGAGCCGCCGGCCCCGTAGGTGATCGACACGAACGACGGGCGCAGCGGCTCCAGCTCCCGGATGGCCTGCCAGAGCAGCCGCTCCCCCTGCGCCGTCTTGGGCGGGAAGAACTCGAAGGAGAACGTCGGCTGGCGGTCGCGGATCAGCTCCCCGATCGCCGGCTGGGGATTGGGAAGGACGGAGGGAAGACCGAGCGCCACGTGACGACTCTAGCGGGCGTCACCGCCCGGCCCCACGCACTTCCCACCGGAGCATCGACACCCACCGAAGCCGGCGTCGGCCGCCGTGGCGGGTGGCGTCGTACCCCGGGGGTAGAACGAGGGGGCGCGGGTGGCGTCGGTGGGGGGCCGACGCCCGGGGTCACGCGCGGGGGTCGGCAGCACGCGACCGCGGCACGTCGGCCGCCCTGCGGGGCGGGTGGGCCGCGCCGACATCCGCCGGAGGACCGATGACCCCGTCCGACCCCCGCCCGCTCGGGCCGCTGATCACGCAGCTCCGGCTGGCCCGGGGCTGGAGCCAGCGACGGCTCGCCGACGAACTCTGCGCCGCCGCCGGCACGGCCACCCTGACCCGGCACGAGGTGTCCCGCTGGGAACGCTCGGTCCGTGTCCCCGGCGACCGCTGGCGGCGGCAGCTCGCCGTCGTGCTCGACGCCCCGATCGGGCCGCCGGCCCGCCGGGCCGCCCCGCGTCCGGCGCGCCGGGCCGGGAAAGCCGCACCGGGGCCGACGGGCCGAGCGGCCCGCGGACGAGCCGGACGGCGTCCGCAGGGGCCGGTCCGCCACCGGAGCGACGGTGGGCCGGCGCGGTGTCGGGCACCGCCGGCGTCCCGTCCGGCCGGCCGCCCCGACCGTCCGGTCGGCCCTGGCCGGGGCGCAGACCGGGGTGACGCGCCGAGGCGCTGGTGAGGCGGCGGCGGTGGGGACCGGCTAGCGTCGTGGCGTGACCCACGCTGCTCCCGTCTCCCCCGTCGACCGTGCCGGCCTACGGCAGCGGGTCGACAAGGCGCTGACCGAGTTCCTGGCCGGTAGGCGTAACTGGATGGCCGGCATCGACGACGCCCTGACGCCGGTCGCCGAGACCATCGAGGGGTTCGTGCTCGGTGGCGGCAAGCGGCTGCGGCCGGCGTTCGCGTACTGGGGGTTCCGGGGGGCCGGCGGGGTGGACGCCGACCAGGTGGTGACCGCCCTGGCGGCGCTGGAGTTCTTCCAGGCCAGCGCCCTGATCCACGACGACCTGATGGACCGCTCCGACACCCGGCGCGGCGAGCCCGCCGTGCACCGGCGGTTCGCCACCCGGCACCGCGCCCACGGGTGGAGCGGCGACCCGGACGCCTTCGGCGACGCGGCGGCGATCCTGCTCGGTGACCTCTGCCTGGTCTGGTCCGACGAGCTGCTGCACTCCGCCGGGCTGGACCCGCACACGGTGGCGCGGGCCCGGCCGGTCTTCGACGAGATGCGCGGCGAGGTCACCGTCGGGCAGTACCTGGACGTGCTGACCCAGGCCACCGGGGAGGTCTCGCTGGACCGGGCGGGCAAGGTGGCCCGGTACAAGTCGGCCAAGTACACCGTCGAGCGGCCGTTGCTGCTCGGTGCCGCGCTCGCCGACGCGTCCGCCGACGTGCGCACCGCCTACTCGGCGTACGGGTTGCCGCTCGGTGAGGCGTTCCAGCTCCGCGACGACGTGCTCGGGGTGTTCGGCGACCCGGCGCAGACCGGCAAGCCGGCCGGGGACGACCTGCGCGAGGGCAAGCGCACCTACCTGGTCGCGGCGGCGGTCCAGGCAGCCGACGAGGCCGGCCGGGAGCTGCTGCTCGGTCGGCTCGGCGATCCGGAGCTGGACGAGGACGGGGTGACCCGGCTCCGTGGGCTGATCACCGGCACCGGCGCGCTGGCCCGTACCGAACAGCGCATCGTCACCCTGACCGACACCGCGCTGGCCGCCCTGGCCGGCGTCGACCTCGACACCGAGGCCCGGCAGGCGCTGGTGGACCTCGCCATCGCCGCCACCCGCCGCGCCGACTGACGCCCTCAGGCGGTGCGGGCTAGAAGCCCAGGGCCTGGGCGCGGCGTTTGACCTCGCGGGCGTGGTCGCCGCCGAGGGTGGCCGCGCCCGTGCCGCCGGAGAGGGTGTCGTCGGGCTCGTACAGCCAGCGCAGGGCGGCCTCGTCGTCGTAGCCGGCGTCGGCGAGCAGGGTGAGCACGCCGGGCAGGTGCTTGAGCACCGTCTTGTTGGCGACCAGGTCGGCGGGGATCCGGCGCACCCCGTCGCGGCGGACGGCGAGCAGCTCGCGGTCCCGGATCATCTGGTGGACCTTGCTGATCGACAGGTCGAGCCGCTCGGCGACGTCCGGGAGGGTGAGCCACGCGGCCGGGTCGCTGGGGCCGCCGAGGTCGCTGCCGGCGGACTGGTCGGCGGGTACGGGTTCGGTCACCGGACCACCCTGCCACGTCGCCCGGCTGCCCGTGCAACGGCACCCCGTCCGGCCGGGGGCGAGCGCGGCGGGACCGACCGGTGCCGACCCCGGCTGTAGCATCCTGTTCAACCTTCACCCTCAGGACACATAGACTCCCTGCCGATGGACATACAGGTCGCCGACACGTTGCTGGGCTCGCTGCTCGACGGGCGCTACCGCATTCGCGGTCGCGTGGCCCGTGGTGGCATGGCGACCGTGTACACCGCCACCGACGAGCGCCTGGAGCGTACCGTCGCGGTGAAGATCATCCACCCGTCCCAGGCCGCGCAGGCGCGGTCCCGGATGGCCGGCTTCCCGGACCGGTTCACCGACGAGGCCAAGGCCATCGCCCGGCTGACCCACCCCAACGTGGTCGCCGTCTACGACCAGGGCACCCACCAGGGGCTGCCGTACCTGGTGATGGAGTACATCCGGGGCCGCACCCTGCGTGAGGTGCTGGCCGAACGCCGCCGGCTCAACCCCGACGAGGCGCTGGCGATCATGGAGCAGATGCTCGCCGCGATCGCCGCCGCGCACCGGGCGGGGCTGGTCCACCGCGACGTCAAGCCGGAGAACGTGCTGGTGGCCGAGGCACCCACCGGCGGGGTGGCCAACCTGGTCGACAGTGTGGTCAAGGTCGCCGACTTCGGCCTGGCCCGCGCGGTGGAGGCCAGCGCCGAGGAGGGCGACGGCAACCAGCTGATGGCGACCGTCGCGTACGTGGCGCCGGAGCTGGTCACCGACGGACGCGCCGACCCGCGTACCGACGTCTACTCGGCGGGCATCGTGCTGTTCGAGATGCTCACCGGCCGGGTGCCGTACGACGGGGACCGCCCGGTCGACGTGGCCTGGCAGCACGTCGACAAGGACGTACCGGCACCGTCGGTCCTGGTGCCCGGCCTGCCCCGGGTGCTCGACGAGCTGGTCGCGCGGGCGACCCGACGGGACCCGGGCGCCCGGCCGGCCGACGCGGGTGCCCTGCTGGCCGAGGTGCAGGTGGCCCGGGACGACCTGGGCAACCCGAACGCGCACACCGCCGTGCTGGGCCGGGTGGCCGGGGAGCTGCCCGCGGTGGCCGAGCCGACGATGGTGGTCGCGGCGGTCAGCCCGGTGGCCCGGCCGACCTGGGCCCGGTTGCCCGAGCCGGCCGCCCCGCAGCGCCCGCACCGGCGGCGGGCCACCGAGGACACCGGCCTGGGGTCCCGGCTGGCGGAGCTGCGTACCCGGGTGATGGGCACCCCGCGCGGGCGGCTGTCGGTCGCGGCGGCCGTGGTGGTGGTCGGCCTGCTCGCCGCGATGGGCGGCTGGTGGGTGGGGGTGGGCCGGTACACGGTCGCGCCGCAGCTGGTGAACCTGAGCCGGGCAGACGCGCAGGCGCAGGCGGACCGGGCGGGGTTCCAGGTCGCCTTCGCCACGCCGCGCTACGACGAGAAGGTGCCCCGCGACGGGGTGGTCGCCCAGGATCCGGGCTCGGCTGCCAAGATCCTCAAGGGCGGCACCATCACGCTGACCCTCTCCCTGGGCCCGGAGCGGTTCCCGCTGCCGGACGTCGTCGGCAAGGAGTTCGACCTGGCCGAGGCCGACCTGACCAGCGCGAAACTGGTGGTCGCCAAGGGCACCCCCCGCTACGACGACAACCTGCCCGCCGGGGTGGTGGTGGACACCAACCCGAAGGTGGGCACCGAGGTGAAGCCGGGCACCAAGGTGACCGTCATCCTCAGCCGGGGCCGCGCCCCGATCACGGTTCCCGACCTGGTCGGCAAGAGCCTCAACGACGCCCGCGCCGCCCTGTCCCGGCTCGGCCTGGAGCCGGTCGAGACGTACAAGGAATCCGACAAGCCGCGCGACGAGGTCCTCGGGCAGAGCCCGGCCGACGGCGCGGGCGTGGAGAAGGGCACCAAGGTCAAGCTGGACGTCAGCAAGGGCCCGCCGCAGGTGACCGTCCCCCGGGTGGTCGACCTGCCCTGCCAGCAGGCCAAGCAGCAGTTGGAGGGGGCGGGGTTCACGGTGAACGTCCAGTTCAACCCCAACGGCATCGTCCGGTTCCAGAACCCGGGCGAGAACTCGCAGGTGCCCCCGGGCACCCCGGTCACCCTGGGCTGCCTGTGAGCGCCCACCGGCCGGTCGGCTCGCACACCCCGACCTCGGGTGGGCTGGCCAGGGCGGCCCTGCCGTACGTGGACGCGACCGGCTCGCGGGTGGTGCAGGTCTACGTCTCCAACTCGCGGGGCTGGGCGCTGCCGCCCGGCGACCCGGCCCAGGACGCGCTGTTCGCCGAGGGCTGCGCCGCCCGGGGCGTACCGGTCTACATCCACGCGTCGCTGCTGGTCAACCTCGGTTCGCCAACTGCCGCGACGGTGGAGAAGTCGGCGCAGACGCTGGCGCACGCGCTGCGCCGGGGGCGGGCGATCGGGGCGCGGGGCGTGGTGTTCCACGCCGGCAGCGCGGTCGACGCCGGCTATGCCGAGACCGCCCTGCGGCAGGTACGCGAGTCGCTGCTGCCGCTGCTCGACGAGACCACGGCCGCCGGCGGTCCGCTGCTGCTGGTGGAGCCGAGCGCCGGTGGCGGGCGGTCACTGGCCTCCCGGGTGGAGCACCTCGGCCCCTACCTGGACGCGGTCGACAGGCATCCGGGGCTGGGCGTCTGTTTCGACACCTGCCACGCCTGGGCGGCCGGGCACGACCTGGCCGCAGCGGGCGGCATGACGGCCACCCTGGACACCCTGGTCGCCACGGTCGGGGCGGACCGGCTCAAGCTGATCCACGCCAACGACTCCAAGGACCTGTGCGGCTCGACCCGGGACCGGCACGAGAACATCGGCAAGGGCAACATCGGTGAGCCGGCCTTCGCCGAGTTGATGGCCCACCCGGCGACCGCCGGCATCCCCGTCGTCGTGGAAACCCCCACGGAAAAGCACGAGGGCCACGCCACCGACATAGCCACCCTCACCCGCCTGCACCCCTGACTCCCCCGCCCCCTCCCCCACTCGATGCCCCGGCTCCACTCTGACGGCTCGACGCCCGCAGCTCGACGCCCCCGGTGATCAAGAGGTTTGCGTCAAGTTTGATCTTCAGGCTGACGCAAACCTCTTGATCAACACCGGAAGGCGCGGAAGGCGCGGGCGGCGCGAGCGCGTGCGCGTGGAAGGCGCGGGCGGCGCCGGCGGGGTCAGGGGGTCAGGGGGTGAGCAGGTCGGGGAGGATCTTGGCGGCGTGGTCGATGGCGGCGTCGTCGACGTCGAGGTGGGTGACCAGACGGGCGGTACGGGGGCCGAGCACCGACAGCAGCACCCCCTCGGCGCGGGCGGCGGTGGCCAGGGCCCGCGCGTCGAGCCGGTGCCCGGTCAGGTCCAGCGGCACGATGTTGGTGCGTACCGGGCCGGCGAGCACCCCGCACGGGGCGAGCGCCTCGGCGAGCCGGGCGGCCCGGGCGTGGTCGTCGGCGAGCCGGTCCAGGTGGTGGGCCAGGGCGTACCGGCCGGCGGCGGCGAGCACCCCGACCTGCCGCATCCCGCCCCCCATCCGCTTGCGCAGGAACCGGGCCCGGTCGATCCGCGCGGCACTGCCCACGACCAGCGAGCCGACCGGCGCGCCGAGCCCCTTGGAGAGGCAGACCGACAGGGTGTCGAAGAGCCCGCCGTACTCGTGCAGCGGCACCCCGTCGGCGACGTGCGCGTGCCAGATCCGGGCGCCGTCGCAGTGCAGGGCGAGGCCGGCGGTGTCGGCGACCCGGCGCAACTCCCGCAGGGTCGCCAGCGGGATCACCCCGCCACCGCCCCGGTTGTGGGTCTGCTCCACGGCGATAGCCCGGGTCGGCACCGCGAAGTAGCCGTCCGGCCGGATCATCGCCGCCACCACGGCCGGGTCCAGGCCCGCGCCGAGGGTCGGCCAGGTCCGCGTGGAGATCGCACCGTACGCCGCCGCCGCGCCGACCTCGTACGTCACCACGTGCGCGTCGGCGTCGCAGAGCAGCTCGTCACCGGGCGGGACGACCAGTTGCAGGGCGATCTGGTTGGCCATCGTCCCGGTCGGGGCGAACAGCGCCGCCTCGTGCCCGAACAGCGCGGCGACCTCGGCCTCCAACGCGTTGACAGTCGGGTCCTCGGCGTAGACGTCGTCGCCGACCTCGGCGGCGGCCATCGCCTCCCGCATCCCGGCGGTCGGTCGGGTCACCGTGTCGGAGCGCAGGTCGGCCACCGGGCCGCCCCCCGCCGTGGGGTCAGCCACGGAGCATCTCCGCCACCAGGAAGGCCAGCTCCAGCGACTGCTGGGTGTTCAGCCGGGGGTCGCAGGCGGTCTCGTACCGGCCGGGCAGGTCGAGGTCCTCGATGCCCTGGGCACCGCCGAGGCACTCGGTGACGTCCTCGCCGGTCAGCTCGACGTGGATGCCGCCCGGGTGGGTGTCCAGCCCCCGGTGCACCTCGAAGTAGCCGAGGACCTCGTCGACGATCCGGTCGAAGTGCCGGGTCTTGTAGCCGTTGGAAGACTCGTGGGTGTTGCCGTGCATCGGGTCGCACTGCCACACCACCTTCGCCCCGGCGGCGGTGACCTTGGCCACGATCGGCGGCAACGCGTCGCGGACCTTGTGGTTGCCCATCCGGCTGATCAGGGTCAGCCGGCCGGGGATGTTGTCCGGGTTGAGCTTCTCGCACAGCTCGATCGCCTCGTCCGGCCGGGTGGTCGGGCCGAGCTTCACCCCGATCGGGTTGGCGATGCGGGAGATGAAGTCGATGTGCGCGCCGTCGAGCTGCCGGGTCCGCTCGCCGACCCAGAGGAAGTGCCCGGACAGCCCGTACGCCCGGCGGTCGGAGACCCGGGTGAGCGCCCGGTCGTACTCCAGGGCCAGCGCCTCGTGGGAGCAGTAGAGGGTGACGGTGCGCAGCGCCTCGTCCTCGGTCATCCCGCAGGCCCGGATGAACGCGATGGCCCGGTCGATCTCCCGGGCGATCGCCTCGTAGCGCTCCCCCGCCGGGGAGTTCTTGACGAAGCCCTTGTTCCAGTCGTGCACCGCGTGCAGGTCGGCCAGGCCGCCCGCCAGGTAGGCGCGCAGCATGTTCATCGCGGCGGCCGAGTTCGCGTACGCCCGGATCATGCGCTGCGGGTCGGCGACCCGGGCGGCCGGGTCGGCCTCCAGCGAGTTGATCATGTCGCCGCGGTAGGCGGGCAGCCCCCGGGCGTCGGTCGGCAGCGACCGGGGCTTGGTGTACTGGCCGGCGACCCGGGCCACCTTCACCACCGGCAGGGACGCGCCGTAGGTGAGCACGATCGCCATCTGGAGCAGGGTGCGGGCGTTGGCCAGCAGGTGGCTCTCGGTGTTGTCGGCGAAGGTCTCGGCGCAGTCGCCGCCCTGGAGCAGGAACGCCTTGCCCTCGCAGACCAGCGCCAGCTTGCGTCGGAGCTGGTCGACCTCGTAGGGGGCGACCACCGACGGCACGGTGTCGAGCACCTTGCACACCTCGGCGACCTGGGCCGGGTCGGACCACGGCGGGATCTGCTGGCGGGGCAGGTCACGCCAGAGGTCGAGGCCGAGGGCGGCGTCCTCGGCCGAGTCGACGGTGGGGCGGCTGGTCTGCAGCCCGGGGCTGCTCACGGCGGGGTAGCTCAGCTGATGCCACTCATGGCGCATGGGAGAAAGCGTACGGCGACGGTCGGGACGCCGCGTCCCCGAGGGGCGGGGTTCCGGAGGATGGGAGTCAGGGGGTCGGCGACGGCGCGGGGCTGTGCCCGCCGGGTTCCTCGCCCGCGATGCACCAGTCCGCACCGTCGCGGGTGACGGTGAACAGCAGCGGTCGGGTGACCTTCTTCGACCCCACCGAAACGGTCACCGAGGTGCTGACCTCCTGCCCCCGGGCACCGGTGCGGATGTCGGTGATGGTCGCCCCGGGCACCTGGAAATGGTCGGCGAAATCACCGTTCGGCCCGGTCGCGGCGGCGTCGAAACCCTCCTGCATCGTCGCGCAGAGCTGGTTGCGACCGGCGGCCGGGTCCTTGGCGGCCATCGCGTCGAGGTACGCCTGGACCCGCTCCCGGGCCTTGGCCGCCGCCTCCTGGGCGGGCACCCGGGTGGGCCCGCCGTCGGCCTCGCCGTCGCCGCTCTGGCCGCAGCCGAGCAGGGCGAACGGCAGCAGGGCCAGCGGTACGACGCCGGCGGTGCGGAGCCTGCGGCCCATGCGTCCTCCCCGGGTACGGATGTCGACGGTGCGGATGTCGAGCGGCGAGTCTGCCACACCGCACCCGTCCGGTGGCAACCCGTCACGGCCGCGCCGGCCCGGCCGGTCGGCGTTTCGCCAGGCGGGACCGCCGCCGACCGGGCCGGACAGCCGGACGGGGAGGGACCGGTGGCCGGTCCCTCCCCGCGGGTGGTGCGTCGGGCGCTCGGCTCAGCCGAGACCGCCCTTGATGGCGCCGATCAGCTCACCGTTGCCGGTGTCGCCGGAGAGTTCCCAGAAGAACGCGCCGCCGAGCCCCTGGTTCTTGGCGTAGGTCATCTTGCCGCCGATGGTGGCCGGCGTGTCGTAGCTCCACCAGTTGCTGCCGCACTTGGCGTACGCCGTGCCGGCGATCGTGCCGGTGGCCGGGCAGGTGTTCTTCAGCACCTTGTAGTCCTCGATGCCCGCCTCGTAGGTGCCGGGGGCCGCGCCGGTGGCGGTGCCACCCGGGGCCGTCTGGGTCACCCCGGTCCAGCCGCGACCGTAGAAGCCGATGCCGAGCAGCAGCTTGTTGGCCGGCACGCCCTTGGACTTGAGCTTCTGGATCGCCGCGTCGGAGTTGAAGCCCTGCTGCGGAATCCCGGTGTACGAGGTGAGCGGCGAGTGCGGGGCGGTGGGGCCCTGGGCGTTGAACGCGCCGAAGTAGTCGTACGTCATCGGCATCAGCCAGTTGAGGTTGCCCACCGCACCGGCGTAGTCGGTGGCGTCGATCTTGCCGCCGTTGCTGCCGTCGGCGGTGATCGCGGCGGTGACCAGGGCCGACGAGCCGAACTTGGCCCGCAGCGCGGAGATCACGTTCTTGAACGCGTTCGGGCCGCTGCTGTCACAGCTCAGACCGCAGGCGTTGGGGTACTCCCAGTCGACGTCGATACCGTCGAAGACGTCCGCCCAGCGCGGGTCCTCGACCAGGTTGTAGCAGCTCTCGGCGAACGCGGCCGGGTTCTGCGCGGCCTGGGTGAAGCCACCCGACCAGGTCCAGCCGCCGAAGGACCAGATCACCTTGAGGTGCGGGTACATCTTCTTGAGCTTGCGGAGCTGGTTGAAGCTGCCGCGCAGCGGCTGGTCCCAGGTGTCGGCGACGCCGTCGACGCTGTCGGCGGCGGTGTACGCCTTGTCGTAGTCGGCGTAGCTGTCCCCGATCGTGCACCGGCCGCCTGTGGTGTTGCCGAAGGCGTACAGGATGTGGGTGAGCTTGGCGGCCGAGCCGCTGGTGGCGATGTTCTTGACGTGGTAGTTGCGCCCGTAGACGCCCCACTCGGCGAAGTAGCCGACGACCTTCTTGTCCCCGCTGGGCGGCGGGGTGGTGGGCGGTGGGGTCGTCGGGGGCGGGGTCGTCGGCGGCGCGGTGGTGGGCGGGGCGGTGGTCGGCGGCGCGGTCGTCGGCGGCTTCGTGGTGGTGGGCGGGGTGCCACCGCCGCACGCCGCGCCGTTGATCGTGCAGTTCAGCGGCGCCTTGTACGGCCCGGTGCCGTTGTAGCCCCAGCTGAAGCTGGCCCCCGGGGCGAGCGGCCCGGCCCAGCTCTTCTTCACCGCCACGTAGTGGTTGCCGCTGCTGGTGACGTCGGCGTCCCAGAAGCTGCTGATGGTGGTGCCGGACGGCAGGTCGAACTCGATACGCCAGGTGCTGACGCTGGCGCTGGAGCCGTTGGCGACGGTGACCCGCCCTTCGTGGCCGGTCCCCCAGTCCTGGGCCGAGGCGAATGTCGCGGTGACGCTTCCGGCGCCGAACGCCGAGGTCACCGGTACCGCCGCCACGGTCAGCGCCACGACGGCGCCGGCCCAGAGGGCGCGGCGGAGCGATCTCTTCATGAGGCGCCTCCTCAAACAGTTAGGAAACTTTCCAAATCGATCGATGGGGAGACGCTACTCACACCGTCATCACTTCGTCAAGATGCGCATCCGTCGATTCATCAGCAGCACCGGGCGGCGGGGCGGCCAGCCGGCCGGACGGCGGGGCCGGGCGCTAACCTCGCGGCATGACCGTCTTCGACATCGAGATCGACGCCCTGGCCGGCGGCCCGGCCGACCTGGCCGGCCACCGGGGCCGGGCGCTGCTGGTGGTGAACGTGGCCTCCCGCTGCGGCCTCACCCCGCAGTACGCCGACCTCCAGGCGCTGGCCACCGAGTACGCCGACCGGGGCCTGGTGGTGCTCGGCGTACCGTGCAACCAGTTCGCCGGGCAGGAACCCGGCACGGCCGCCGAGATCGGCGAGTTCTGCCAGGTCAACTACGGCGTCACCTTTCCGCTGACCGAGAAGGTCGACGTCAACGGTCCGGCCCGCCACCCGCTCTACGCGGCGCTGGTCGACACTCCCGACACCGAGGGGCACACCGGGGACGTCCGGTGGAACTTCGAGAAGTTCCTAATCGCCCCGGACGGCACGGTCGCCGCCCGGTTCGCGCCGACGGTCACGCCGGACTCGGCCGAGCTGCGCGCCGCCGTCGAGAAGGTCCTCCCCGCCTGAAGGCCCGTCCCTCCTTCCGGGTCGCACCGTCCGGGTCGGTCCCGTTCCGGGGCCGCCCGCCGGTCCGACCCGGACGGTTCGGGCCGACCGCCGGCCGAGCCCCCGTCGCCGGCTCGCCCCCCGCCGGCCGGGTGCCGTCCACGACGCGGACCGCTCCGCCCCCACAAGGGTCTCCTCGCGCCCTTTCGATCTGACGACACCAACGGGTCACCCCGCCCGGACAGGACGACACCCCACTCCCCCGGGCAGGAAACCGGGCCGAGCCGACCGCGGACCCCGACCCACGCCGAGCAGCGCCGCTGGGCCCCGGTGACGACACGCCACGTGATCCCCGGAAGCCGGCCAACCACGCCCGAGAGCCGGCCGACCCGTGCCCGGAAGCCGGCCGGGGCAGGGACACCTGCGGACCGACCGGTGCCCGGCCAGACCGAGATCCGGCCCGCGCCGGTGCCCGCCGTCCCGACCCGGCCAGACCGAGATCCGGCCCGCGCCGGCGCCCGCCGTCCCGACCCGGCCGGACCGGCCGCCGCAGACCCGAGCCGACGACCGTGACCGCGCCGACCCGGGCGGGGCGACGCGGTCACGGTGGAGCCGGCGGGACGCGGTTCGGGTCAGCCGGCGGCGGTGCGGAAGACCGGGTAGTAGCCGCCGGACTGGCCGGCTGCCGTCGGGTGGTACGAGACGCCGAGGTTGGTGAAGTTCAACGCGTGCAGCCACTTCTCGCCGTAGCTGCACAGCTGGTGACCGACGAAGATGGACCGTACGTCGGCGAACGTGAAGCCGGCCGAGGTGGCGGCGGTGCGGGTGATGTCGTCGATCAGGTTGATGCCTTCGTTGATCTTCGCGCGGGAGTTCGCGCTGAGCCCCACGCAGACCGTGCCGAGCTGGTAGAAGACCGGGTAGCCGACGACCACCACCCGGGCCGACGGGGCGCGGGACTTGATCCCGTTGTAGACGGTGGCGAGCTTGGCGGGCAGTTCCGCGCGGGCCTTGTCCTCGGCGGCCTGCACGGCCGCGACACACTGGGTCTCCCCCTGGAGCACGCAGGTCGACATGATCGTGGTGAACCCGACGTCGTTGCCGCCGATGGTGACGCTGACCAGGGTGGTGGTCGAGGTCAGTGCGGAGAGCTGGTTGTTGACCACGTCGGAGGTGGTCGCGCCGGAGCAGGCCACCGACTTGTACGAGGCGGGCTTGATGTTGGTGTTGTACAGCGCCGGGTACGCGTTGGTGCTGCGCTGACAGGAGCCGCTCTCGGAGGTGTAGCTGCCGGCGCCGACACCGGAGGCGTACGAGTCGCCGAGGGCCACGTACCGGTCGGTGGGGGCGGCCTGGACGGGCACCGCCGCGCCGAGGGTCACGCCGATGGACGCCGCGAGACTCACGGCGAGGGTCACGAGTCGGGATCTCCGCACGTCGCACTCCTGGGGGTGGGGAAGTGGTGGTGGGAGATAGATATCACTCGATCATATGTTTAGGGAAGATTATCGATGGGCAACAGGGGTGACTAGGGGTTCACCGGCACGCGACGTCCCCGACGCGCGGCCGACCCGTCCGGCCGACCTGGACGGTCGACATCCACCGCATAACCCGTCGATCAGGTCGGGAATACGCACCCGACCGGGCCGGTTGGTCACCGGCATGACAACTGTGGGACTCATCGGCAGCGGCAACATCGGCAGCACCCTGGCCCGGCTGGCGGTCACCGCCGGCCACGACGTGGTGCTCAGTAACTCGCGCGGTCCGGAGACGCTCAAGGACCTGGTCGACGAGCTGGGCATACGGGCCCGGGCGGCCACCCCGGACGAGGCGGCGGCAGCGGGTGACCTGGTGGTGGTCACCATCCCGCTACGGGCCTACCGGGACGTGCCGGCCGCGCCGCTCGCCGGCAAGACCGTCATCGACACCAACAACTACTACCCGGAGCGCGACGGCAGCATCCCGGAGCTGGACGACGAGTCGACCACCACCAGCGAGCTGCTCCAGCGGCACCTGCCGGAGTCGCGGGTGGTCAAGGCCTTCAACAACATCTACTTCAAGCACCTGCTCGCCCTGGCCCGTCCGGCGGGGGCCGCCGACCGCACCTCGCTGCCCGTCGCCGGGGACGACGCCGCGGCAAAGGCCGAGGTCACCGCGTTCATCGACTCCGTCGGGTACGACACGGTCGACGTGGGGCCGCTCGCCGAGGGCTGGCGGTTCCAGCGGGACACCGCCGCGTACGGCGTCTTCTACACGGCCGACCCGGCGGCGGGCTACGAGCAGCCGGGCCTGCCGACCGACGCGCAGCGGCTGCGGGACGCCCTGGCCGCCGCCCGCCGCTACGCCGACGCCTGACCGACGACCCATCGCGCCGGCGGGACGGCAGCCGCGAGGCCCGTCCCGCCCGGCGGGCGGCCCGCCGTGGTCAGCGGGCGGCCCGCCACTCGTCGGCCAGCACCGCCCACACCTCCATGTCGACCCGGCCCGCCGGCCCCGGGGCGACCTGACGCAGGGTGCCCTCGTGCCGCATGCCGAGCCGCCGGGCCACCGCGATGCTGCGGACGTTGCCGACGCTGGTCCGCCACTCGACCCGGTGGATGCCGCGTTCCCGGATCGCCCAGTCCACGATCCGGGTCGCCGCCCGGGTGACCAGCCCCCGGCCCTCGGCTGCCGGTTCCAGCCAGCAGCCGGCCTCGGCCACCCCGGTCGCGGTGCTGAACGACACGAACAGCACCCCGCCGACGAGGACGCCGTCGAGCCAGATCCCCCAGATGCCCCCGGCGTCGTCGGCCCACTTGTCAGCGGAACGACGCAGCACCCGGCGGGCCGACTCCAGGTCGGTGGCCACGAAGGACGCCCCCACCCACGGGGCGATGTGTTCCCGGGCCCGGTCCAGGTGGGCCAGGAACTCCTCGGCCTGCCACGGTGAGAGCGGACGCAGCTCGGCGTCCTCGGTCAACGGCAGCGCGAACATCGCTCAGTTCCTCCGGTGCGCGACGGCCAGGCTCAGCCGCAGCGTCGGCCCGACGGTGGGCACGAACCCCAGCGACCGGTAGAGCGGTTCCCCCTGGGGCGAGGCCCGCAGGTCGATCTTGCCGACCCCGCGCTGCCGGTACCAGTCGAGCAGCGCCTCCAGGCAGGCCCGGGAGTAGCCGCGCCGACGGTGCACCGGCTCGGTGACCACGTTGAACACGTAGCCGGTCAGGCCGTCGGGGTTGCCGGGGCCGCCGAGGCGCTGCTCGATGGTCCCGGTCGCGCAGGCCGCCAGGACGCCCGGCCGGTCGGGGTCGTCGACGACGAAGACCGCCATCAGGTCGGCCGGCTCGGCCAGCCGCCGGTGCAGCACCTCCCGGGCCGCCTGCTGCCAGGGCCCCGGCGCGGGGGCCATCTGGTCGATGTCGGCCAGCATCACCCCACGCAGGCGAACGATCTCACCGGCGTCGGCGACCACGGCCCGTCGAACGTTGATCACGAACGGACCGTACCGGATCGCGGGGACGGGCCGCCGGACCGCACCACGCTGATCGCAAACGACGGGGACACGGCGATCGACCAACTTGCGATCGGGTCCCGCCCACGGGACGCTGGGGGTCGGCACCGACACCACCTCCGGAGGCGAGATGCCCCAGCTCCGTCCCGCGCCGCGCCGGCTGCTCGCCGCCGCCGGCACCCTCCTGCTCGGCACCGCACTGGCCACCGTCGGCGGCCCGCCGGCCGGGGCGGCGGCCGGCGACGTCGGCTACGTCCGGCTCGCCCACCTCTCCCCCGACACCCCGGCCGTGGACGTCTACCTCTCCGCCCCGGGCGCGGCGGCACCGCAGGTCTTCCCCGCCGTCGGGTACGGCGTCGTCTCCCGTTACCTGCCGCTGCCCGTCGGCCGGTACGCGGTGGCGATGCGGCAGGCCGGCGCCCCGGCCAGCGAGCCACCGGTGCTCACCACCGAGGTGGCCCTGCGCGCGGGTGAGGCGTACACGGTGGCCGGGGTGGGCCGTTACGCCGACCTCGGCCTGCGGGTGCTCGCCGACGACCTCAGCGCCCCGGCGGCCGGCCGGGCGAAGGTACGGGTCGTCCAGGCGTCCGTACGGGCCCCGGTGGTCGACGTGGCCGCCGAGGACGGACCGACCATCGCCGACGCCGTCCGGTTCGCCACCACCACCGACTACCGGCAGGTCGAGCCGGGACGCTGGCGGCTGCGCCTCGGTGGCGGCGGCGGGCCGGGCACCGACGCCGAGGTGACCCTCACCGGAGGACGGGTCTACTCGCTGCTGGTGCTCGACGGCAAGCGGGGCGGGTTGACCGTCGAGCTGCGCGAGGACGCCCGGGGTGGCGGGACCGCACCGGCGGGCGGGGTGCCGGCCGGGGCCGGCGGGCTGGCCACGGGCGGGCTCGGGGCGTACCCGGTGATGGCCGGCGGGGTGCTCGCGGGGGCCGTGGTGGTGGGCACGACAGTGCTGGTGCGGCGTCGGCGGCGACCGGTCTGGTGACCCGGCCCGGCTTCACGATCCGCCGGCACCGCGCCCGGCCCGCGCCGGCCACCGTCCTGGTCGCGGCCGGCGCGGCGTGCTGCCTCGCCGCCGGTGCCGGCGTCGTGCTCGCCGCCGCCACCG